>NZ_CP195106.1:6200904-6820994 GCF_051175385.1 Tundrisphaera lichenicola
CACCGATTGGATACCAGGGGATCATCCATGGCCGACCCAGACCGATCGTCGGACCCCGAGGAGACCCACCTTGTCTGCCCGGCGACCCGGGTCCTCGACCTGGTCGCGCACAAGTGGACGGTGACGATCCTGCACCAACTCCAGGTCGCGGGGGGGCCGGTCCGGTTCCGGCAGCTCCAGAGGCTCGTCCGGCCGATCACCCAGAAGGAGCTGACCAAGCGGCTCCGCGAGCTGGAGCGGTCGGGGTTGGTCTCGCGCGCCATATTCGCAGAGGTCCCCCCTCGGGTCGAGTATCGCCTGACCGACCTGGGCTCGACCCTGATCCCCGCCCTGGCCGGCCTCCACGAGTGGGCCGCGCGCTATGCCCCGGTGGTCGACGAAAACCGGAGACGGGCCGACGAAGCCCGAGCCGCCGGCATCGGAGCCGAGATCGGCCCGAGCTGACGACGGTCCGACACGTCCCTTGAAGGTCCAGACATGCCCAAGCCGACCGACGTCCGAGTCATCGCCTCCACGCTCTACTTCCTCCCGATCGCGACCCGGATGCCTTTGAAGTTCGGCCCGGAAGTGACCACCCGCGTCACCTGCGCCCGGGCCCGGCTGGTCGTGACCGACGCCCAGGGGAGGACCGCCGAAGGTTGGGGAGAGACCCCCCTGAGCGTCCAGTGGGTCTGGCCCAGTTCGCTCTCCTACGAGGCCCGGCACGAGATCCTCCAGGACTTCTGCCTCCGACTGGCCGGGGCCTGGTCCCGGTTCGAGGTCGCGGGACACCCGATCGAGGTCGGCGAGGCGTTCCAACACCTGGCCCTCCCCGGACTCCTCGCCGAGATCAACGCGGAGCGAGGGCGGGGGGCCGAGCCGATGCCGTGGCTCGCGGCCCTGGTGGCCTGCTCGGCGTTCGACCTGGCCCTGCACGACGCCTACGGGGTCCTCCACGGCCGCCCCTCCTACGAAACTTATACCGAACAGTACATGAATGGCGACCTCGCCGCGTTCCTGGAGCCGGCCGAGGGCTCGGGCGTCTCGTTCGAGGGCCGATATCCGGCGGAATTCCTCGTCCAGGACCCGCCGACGACCTTGCCCGCCTGGCATCTGGTCGGCGGCAAGGACCCGATCGACCCGGACGAGCTGACCGGCGAGGAACCCAAAGACGGCTACCCGGTCCTCCTCCGCGACTGGATCAAGGCCGATGGCCTGACCTGCCTGAAGGTCAAGCTCCGGGGCGACGACCCCGACTGGGATTTCGACCGCCTCGCCAAGGTCGGTCGGATCGCCCGCGAGGAAGGCGTCGAGTGGCTGACCGCCGACTTCAACTGCACGGTGACCGACCCGGCTTACGTGGTCGAGATCCTCCGCAGGACGGCCTCGGAACACCCCTGGGCGTACGAAAAACTACTTTACGTCGAGCAGCCTTTCCCCTACGATCTGGAAGCCCACCCGATCGACGTCCGGAGCGTATCGTCTCTGAAACCGCTCTTCCTCGACGAGAGTGCCCACGACTGGCGACTGATCCGGCTGGGACGGGCGCTGGGCTGGACCGGAGTCGCCCTCAAGACCTGCAAGACCCAGACGGGGGCCCTGCTGTCCCTCTGCTGGGCCAAGGCCCATGGGATGGCCCTGATGGTCCAGGACCTAACCAACCCCATGCTGGCCCAGATCCCCCACGTCCTGCTCTCGGCCCACGCCGGGACGATCATGGGGGTCGAGACCAACGGCATGCAGTTCTACCCCGACGCTTCGAAGCCGGAGGCCCAGGTCCACCCGGGGCTCTATCGGCGTCGCCAGGGGAAGGTGGATCTCTCCACGATCGCCGGTCCCGGTTTCGGCTATCGGAGGGCCGAGATCCCTCGGGAATTGCCAGAACCGGCCGGGGATTTCGGGGCCTGAATGGCAAATCGGCCCTGAGGCTTGCTCCCGAGATTTCCCGGTATATGATCGAGTAAACCCTCTCACCTCGGAGACCGACCGACATCCTCTCGCGCTCGCCGCGATTGGGGGACCCTGATGGATCACCACGTCGAACTCGTGCGACTCCCGGATGGCCTGACCTTCCCTCCCGAGCTGTCCGACCGGATCGGCCACGATGCCGACCGGAAGCGTCTCTGGTTTCGCGGATTCATGTGCAAGGCCGAATTCGACCGCCTGAACCGGCTGAGCGACGACTGGGGTTACAAGCGAGCCCTGGAAGATCTGTTCCGGGTCTGCACGCTCGAGACGCCGGGGCACTCGCCCAACCGGCTGGCGGCGATCTTCGGCCGTCTGGTCAAGGGACGCGAAGGTTGAATCTCCCGCCCGCCTCCGGCCTCACGAGGGTCGTTTCCGTCGGATTGCATGGATCGTCTCGTCGAGCTTGGCGAGGAACCGCGAGCGATCTTTCGGGGCATAAGGGGCGGGCCCTCCTCCCATGACTCCCGACTGGCGGAGGGTGTCCAGCAACTCGCGAGTGGCCAGCGCCTCGCCGATCGTGGCATCGGTGAAGACGACCCCTTTCGGGCCGATCACCCGGGCCCCTTTCTCCAGGCAGCGATGGGCGAGCGGGATGTCGGCGGTGATCGCGATGTCGTCCGGACCGATCTTCTCGGCGATCCAGTCGTCGGCCACGTCGAGGCCCCCCTTCACGACCACCCGCTCGATGTCGAGGCGATCCGGCACGAAGATCGCTTGATTGGTAACCAAGAAGACCTTCAAGCCGTAGCGAGCGGCGACCTTGTAGACCTCGTCCTTGACGGGGCAGGCATCGCCATCGATGTAAATCTCCATGAACGAACCTCGCCGACCAACAATCGGGAATCAGGCCACCGAGATCCATTATACTCGCGGGATGCACCCACTCCCTCGCGAGTTCTACGATCGACCGGCCGAGGAGGTCGCCCCCGACTTGCTCGGCATGCTCCTGGCTCACCGGGTCGAGGGCCTCCTCCGGGTCGGGCGGGTGGTCGAGGCCGAGGCCTATCTCGGCCCGCACGACCTCGCGGCACACTCCTCGAAGGGGCGGACTCGCCGGACCGAGGTGATGTTCGGCCCGCCCGGTCATGCTTACGTCTACCTGATCTACGGGATCCACCACTGCCTCAACGCCGTGACCGGGCCGGGCCATCACGCCTCGGCCGTCCTGATCCGGGCCCTGGAGCCGGTCGAGAACATCGAGGGGAACACCCGAGGCCCGGGCCTCCTCTGCCGGAGCCTGGAGATCGACCGGTCCTGCAACGGCCTCGACCTCCTGGGCGATGACCTCTTCTTCGCCGAGCCCCCGGACCGAGGGCCGATCGAGGTCGTCGCCGGGCCGAGGGTCGGGGTCGATTTTTCCGGGGAGTGGGCCTCGAAGCCGCTCCGATTCTCGATCCTCGGCAATCCCCACGTCTCGCGGAAGCGGTGAAATCGGCCCTTCGCCCGGAGGCTTGCGATGTGTACAATAGAATAGATTCGGATCAAGGGAGGGCCACGCCTTGAAGGTCGTGCTCGCGGAGAAACCGTCGGTCGCCCGCGAGCTGGCCTCGTTCCTCGGGGCGTCGAGCCGCCACGAGGGGTATCTGGAGGGTCGAGGCTATCGGGTGACCTGGGCCCTGGGGCACCTGGTCACGTTGAAGGAGCCGCAGGACTACGACCCCGCCCTCAAAAAATGGTCGCTGGCCTCGCTCCCGTTCGTCCCCGATCGATTCGGGCTCAAGATCATCGAAGATGGCCGCTATCGCCAGCAGTTCGGGGTGGTCCAGCGCCTCTTCCGCGACGCCGAGGAACTGATCTGCGCCACCGACGCCGGGCGTGAGGGGGAGCTGATCTTCCGCTACATCCAGGAGCTGGCCGGGGCCGTCGGCAAGCCCGCCCGTCGGCTCTGGCTCAGCTCCCTGACCGAGTCGGCGATCCGCGACGCCTTCGGCAAGCTCCGCCCCCTCTCCGATTACGACACGCTTTACCAGGCCGCTCGATGCCGGAGCGAGGCCGACTGGGTGGTCGGGCTCAACGCCACCCGATACTACACGGTCCGCTACCGGACCGGACGTCATCTCTGGAGCGTCGGCCGGGTCCAGACGCCCGTCCTGGCGATGATCGCCCGTCGGGATGATGAGATCCGAGGCTTCAAGCCCGAGCCGTTCTGGGAGTTGCTCACCCAGTATCGCGCGGTCACTTTCAAGTACGCGAAGGAGCGATTCAAGAAGGAAGACGAGGCGATCGCGCTGCTCGATCGGGTCCGCGATCAGCCTTTCGTGATCGGGGGAGTCGACCGGAGGCCCGAGCGATCATTGCCCCCGCAGCTTCACGACCTGACCGACCTCCAGCGCGAGATGAACCGACGATACGGGATGTCGGCCGACTCGACCCTGAAGGCCGCCCAGTCGCTCTACGAGTCGAAGCTGATCAGCTATCCGAGGACCGACTCTCGCCACCTCGGCAAGGACCTCATGGGGAAGCTCCCCGGGATCCTGGCCGACCTGAAGTCCTTCAAACCCAACGAGATCGGCAAGCTCGACCTCGACCGGCTCCCGTTCAGCGGCCGGATCGTCGACGACGCGAAGGTGGGCGACCACCACGCGATCATCCCCACCGGCAAGAAGCCCGGGAATCTGGCCCCCGGTACCCAGAAGGTCTTCGACGCCGTGGTCGTCCGGCTGATCGCGGCCTTCTATCCGAGTTGCGTCAAGGAGGTCACGACCGTCGAAGGGGAGTCGGCCGGGGTCCCGTTCCGGGCCAGAGGGGTCCGGGTGGTCGATCCCGGATGGACCGTGCTCTACCCCCGAAAGCCCGACCCCAAGGCGAAGGAGGAGGAGCAGGAGCTTCCCGAGTTCCGCGTCGGAGAATCCGGCCCCCACGAGCCCTCGATCCGCCGAGGGGAGACCTCGCCCCCCAAGCCCTACACCGAGGGGACTCTCCTCGGCTCGATGGAGACGGCGGGCAAGATGGTCGAGGACGAGGCCCTCCGCGAAGCCCTCAAGGAGCGAGGGCTCGGCACCCCGGCGACCCGGGCCTCGATCATCGAGACCCTCCTGTCTCGCGGTTATATCGCCCGGGACGCCAAGAACCTGACCGCGACCGACCTCGGGCGCTATCTGATCGCGATCATCCGCGACCGGAATCTCAAGTCGCCCGAGTTGACCGGCGACTGGGAGGCGAAACTCCGCGAGGTCGAACGCGGGCGGCTGGAAGCCCGCCAATTCATGGACGAGATCGTCCGATACACCGGCGAGGTGATCCGGTCCGAAGATGCCCCGACCTTCGACCCTGCTCGGCTCGGCGACTGCCCGAAGTGCGGGCGACCGGTGATCGAGGGGAAGCGGGGGTTCGGCTGCTCGGGCTGGCGCGAGGGCTGCCCGTTCGTCCTCTGGCGGGAGTCGGCCGGGAAGACCCTGACCGATGACGAGGCCCGCCAGCTCCTCCAGGGGGGCTTCCTCTGGCCGGAGGGAAGGCCGGTCCTCCAACTCCTGGCGAGCGGCGAACTGTCCGAGATCCCGATCCCCGCCGCCGAGCCGTGGTCCCCGCCCGGCAAGTCGAGTCGTCGAGCATCCCCCCCCCGAAAGACCTCGGGAGCCCGCCAGCGGAAGTCGAGCCCTACCGAGTCCGATCCGGAGGCCACCCCTCCGGCCGAGGGTTTCGCCGGGGTCGTCCTGGGGGCCTGCCCCCTCTGCGGCTCCGAGGTCGCCGAGCAAC
Source organism: Tundrisphaera lichenicola (assembly GCF_051175385.1). Classification (GTDB taxonomy): domain Bacteria; phylum Planctomycetota; class Planctomycetia; order Isosphaerales; family Isosphaeraceae; genus Tundrisphaera; species Tundrisphaera lichenicola. Next base: position 6,206,548 of record NZ_CP195106.1, read on the forward strand.
CGAAATCGTTCGGATGCGGCGGCTGGAAGCAAGGTTGCAAGTTCACGATCTGGAAGAAGATCGCCGGCAAGCGGATCGGTTTCAAGCAGGCCCAGGCCCTGCTGAAGTCCGGTCGTACCCCCCTCATCAAGGGCTTCTCTTCGAAGGCCGGGAAGAAATTCGATGCCCGCCTCAAGCTGGACGGGGGCGAGGTGCAATTCGACTTCGAAGGAACTTGAAGAAAAGTCGAGAAACCTGGTCGATCTTTCCAGGGACCGATGGGTGGCCAGCGAGAGCTTCCACCATGCCACAAACGCAATGCTCTACAGATTAAGAACTTACAAACTGACGCCCTGGCCAAACAAGTCCCCGGTATCTCGTTTGCTCGCAAGGCATTCTCGGCCCGTGGCGATCGAAGATTCCAAAGGATCGGTTCGGACGACCTGACTCATTAAGAAAAAGTTCGAATTCGCGAAATTCCTATCTTGCCCATGTTATGTTTTAGGGAACGCAGGGGTCGGTCCTCCTCTCGGGCCGGCGTCGAGCTTCCGGATGGGTGGTGATGGGAGGGACGGAGGGACCTCAAGGACGAGGCGTTGTTCTCCTCCGGGCCGTGAAACACCTAGGCGATCGCAACAGGAACGCCCGTTTAGTTTTCGAGGAGCTACGCATGTCGAGGTTCATGAGCGGGGCTCGCCTGGGAGCGGGCGGGGTTCTGGCGGTCCTGAGCTGGGCGAGTCCCGGCTGGGCCACCTACGGCGGGGGAGCCTGTCATCGATGTGCCCCGGTGGCGGTCGTCCAGACGACCATGGTCGCGCTGGCCCCGCAATGCCAGACCGTCAATCAGACCGTCTACGAGACGGTCTACGAGAACCAGCAAACCACGGCGCTCGAGACTCGCTATCGGACGGCCCTCAAGGCCGAGCCCTACACCGTGATGCGTCCGGTGACCGAGACGTCCTACGTCCAGCGCAAGTACACGGTGATGAAGCCGGTCTATCAGACCAGCTCCGTCGAGCGCAAGTACACGGTCATGAAGCCCGTCTACGCCACGCAGAAGATGGAGCGGAAGTACACGGTGATGAAGCCGGTCTATCAGACCAGCTCCGTCCAGAAACGCTACACCGTCTGCAAGCCCGTCTACACGACGCAGAAGATGGAGCGGAAGTACACGGTGATGAAACCGGTCTACCAGACCAGCTCCGTCCAGAAACGATACACCGTCAGCAAGCCCGTCTACACGACGCAGAAGATGGAGCGGAAGTATACGGTGATGAAGCCGGTCTATCAGACCAGCACCGTGCAGAAACGCTATACCGTCATGAAGCCGGTCACCTCGACTCAGATGGTCACCCAGCCCTACACGGTCTGCAAGCCGGTCACGACCGTCTCCGAGGTCGTCCGCGAATGCGGCCGGTTCGAGACCCAGCTCACCACCGTCCCCGGCCCGATCGTCGAGCGTCAGGTCCGGGTCCCGATCGAGCCCTGCGGGTGCGAGCCGGTCAAGAAGCATTGCTTCCTCCACAAGCGACGCGACTTCGCCGTCGCCACCGTCGCCGTCCAGCGACCGCCCCGGACCATCCGCGAGCGGGTCTTCGTCTCGAACCCCGTGACCCAGCAGATCACCCAGACCCGCTACGTCACCGAGACCCAGTATCGCCAGGTCCCCGTCACCACCTGCCAGATGGTCGCCGAGGAGCGGGTCGAGAACGTCCCCGTCACCACCTGCCAGATGGTCGCCGAGGAACGCGTCCAGCCCTACGAGGTCCGGACCTGCACCATGGTCAACGAGGAGCGCGTCGAGAACATCCCGGTCACCACCTGCCAGATGGTCGCCGAGGAACGCGTCCAGCCCTACGAGGTCCGGACCTGCACCATGGTCAACGAGGAGCGCGTCGAGAACATCCCGGTCACCACCTGCCAGATGGTCGCCGAGGAACGCGTCCAGCCCTACGAGATCCGGACCTGCCAGATGGTCGCCGAGGAGAGGGTCGAGCAGGTCCCCGTCACCACCTGCCAGATGGTCGCCGAGGAGCACGTCGAGAACGTCCCGGTCACGACCTGCAAGATGGTCGCCGAGACCGCCATGCGACAGGTGCCCGTCACCGTGGCCGAGCAGGTCCCCGTCACCGTGAACCAGCTTGTGCCCAGGACCCTCGCCCGGACCATGGCCGTCCAGCAGTGCACGATGGTCCCGGTCGTCGTCCCGACCTGCATGACCTGCAATTGACCCCGGGCGCCACGCCGCACCCGGTTCCATCCGAACCGGGTGCCCCGACCGGATGCGTGAGCACCGCCCTCCGGATCTGTGGAAGCCCGTGGAGAGCGATCTCCCCGGGCAACCCGGCCCTGGGTCTCTTGCGAAAAGCGATCGAAGAACCAAAAACCAAGTCTGCCCCCCTGACCCCCTGTGTTGAATGAGCAAGGAAAAGCCAGAATGACCCCTTCCTTATCCCCGAGGCGGGCAACCGCCCCGGCCTACCCGACCGCACGAAGGGATTCATTCTGGCGTATCGGGCCCGACCGGTGGGCTTGGCTTCACACGCTCGTACACCCGGAAATAGTTGTCGCTATCCGGCGCCTCGGAGACCGAGTCCCGTCGAACAGGATTGCCCGAGGCGCTGGAGAGGTCCTCTCCCCAGACGGTCAGGCGGTCCCCATCCAATGAGTAGACGTCCAGGAAGGTCCGCGAGACCGGCGAATCCGTGTCGAAGATCTTCAGGTCCAGATGCTTGAGGGTCGCTGTCGGGTTCAAGCGGATCGAATAATGAGTCACGCTCTTATAGTCCTTGGTCCATTCGCCCTCCACCACCTTCATCAAGTGATTCTTGAGTTTGGTCCTCTGCTCGCCCTGGACGCGCTCCAACAATTCCCACTCGCCATCGATCACTTCCCCGACCGGCCCGCCAGTCCGCTTCCAGATCTCCACGAGGTAGCGTCGGTCCGGGCCCTCGGGGAAGTCGGTGGGCTCAGGGGTCGGTGGCCGGAGCTGTATATAGGTGAGGAATTTGTCGCCCTCGAATCGGTAGATCCCTCTGCCCCGTAGCTTTGGGTCTGCCGCGAACGTCATCTCGAACCGGGCGGGCTTCGTGGAAGGATCGAGCGTCAACTTCCCCCTGCCGGTAAACCTCCTGGTCTCCGTCAGCTTATCGCCCTCGATGAGCCACTCGCCATCGACTCCTTGCGTGTCCTTCTTGGCGATATGCTCCCTGACGAGCTTCCACCTGCCCTGGAAGCGGCCGAGTTCCTCCGCCGGCCCATCGGCGAGGGGCAGTCCCGCGAGCAGGACAACCACGAGTGTGCTGATCAAGGAACGCCTCCCGGCTCTGGAATGAGTGGGTGACTGTCGAAAGTAATCTCTACACGAATGGCACTGACGGAGTCGCAACCTCCATCTTGCCAGGGACATGTACAAGATAGGCCCTCCCGTCATTAATCGAGGGTATCTGACCACTCTCGACCGACAAGGACGGCCTATCATGTCCGATCATAGCCGGGGCGGGCCGCCCGCACAATTCCGACACCTGTTCCGATCGCTCGTCCTCGACCCCGGCCTCATTCTCGGCCGCGTCCTCTCGATCGACTGGCTCGCCCGGGTGGAAAATCGGTGTCAGCCCACATGCCGCCCTTCGGGCGGCACCCAAACCGATGAAAATGGGGCGGGCGGTCGCTATAGTGAAGCCGTCCCCTCGCACGGCTTGACGCCGATATGAAACTGGTGCTTCGAGCCCGCGTGTCAGCCTGGCGCAAAGGCATCGCGCGTACCCAAACCTGTCGCCCGAGCTTACCACTCGGAGCACGTCGAGCAGAGTGCTTTCCTCCCCGCGATGTCCCCCGTGCGAGGGGCTCCTTTGGGACAACCTCCGGGTTGATCCCGTTCCGGAAGCTTGATCCCGATCCGGGTGCTTCCGTATCGACCTTCGGGTTCTTGCCTTCAATCGAGAGCGATGACGTCCACAACGGTTCAACTTCAGGAGAACCACCTCAAGAATTGACTCGACCTGGGCTGCCCTTAAAGTCGCCGATGGCCGACCGCGTTCGTCGGCCGTCTGGTGGTCGAGAACGCCGAACGGAATTTTCTGAGCAGTTCATCATTTCGACTTCTTGAGAGGAAAGGGAATTGACGAACTGCTCAGAAAATTTCGATTGACGTTCGCAATCACCAGACGGACGGCGATCGGGGTCGGCTCGCTTGGGGGGGCGTTTGCGACCTCGGGTAGCTCGGGAGTTCGGCTGGATGGTCAGGCCGCTTCGTTCTGATCGACGATCTCCCGGTACGTCGTCTTCTCCTTGAGCAAGTGGTAGATGATCACCAGGAGCGTATGAGCCACCGCGATGGCGGCTCGCTTCTGGCCCCGGCTTCTCGCGATCCGGGAGAATTTCCTGGCCAGGTGCGTCTTCCTGGCCCGCGACGCCGCCCAGGCCGCCTGGACCAGAGCCGTCTTCAACCAGCGGTTGCCCGGTGTGGTCCGCCCGCTCTGACGTTTTCCGGCGCTCTCGTGGTTGCCGCTGGCCAGACCCGCCCACGACGAGAGGTGCCCCGCCGAGGGAAACTGGTCCATGTCCTGGCCGATCTCCGCCAGGATCACCTGAGCGACCCGGACGTCAACGCCCGGGATCGTCATCAGACGGGCTACCAGCTCCCCCGCCGGGGGGAGCGTCTCCTCGATCCGCTCCTCATAGCGTCGGATTATCGCTTCGAGGTGAAGCAGGTGATCCATCTGGGTCCGGAGCAAGAACCGGTGGTGTTCGGTCACCGACCCCCGCAACGCCAGTTGGAGTTGCGGGATCTTACCTCGGAGCCGGCGTCGGGCCAGGTCCGCCAGCTTGACCGGGTCGTATTCGCCTCGGATGATCGCCTCGATCATGGCCCGGCCCGAGACGCCCAGGACTTCCGAGGCGACCGAGCCGAGCTTGATGTTGGCATCTTCCAGGACCTTGGCGATCCGATTGGCGACGGCGGTCTTCTGACCGACCAACTGGGTCCGCTGGCGGGTCAGGTCTCGGAGTTGCCGGGTCGATTGGGGCGGGATGAAACTGGGACGCAACAATCCAGGTTGTAGCAATTGAGCGATCCACTCACTGTCCTTGACATCGGTCTTCCGGCCCGGGACCTGCTTGATGTGATGGGCGTTGACCAGGATTACGGTGAACCGCGACTCCAGGATATTGAAGACGGGTTTCCAGTAGGACCCGGTGGACTCCATCGCGATCGTGGCGACCCCTTGAGCCCCGAGCCAGTCGCCCAGGGCGAGGAGGTCGCCGGTCATGGTGGCGAAGGTCTTGATGGTCTTGGAGACCTTGCCCGCGGGGTGGACCCTCCGGACGCAGGCGACGACGGTCTTCTTGTGGACATCCAGGCCGGCGCAGCAGTCATGCAACACGTCCATCGACGGGTCTCCCCAGAGTAGCCCCTCGCACGGGGGACATCGCGGGGAGGAAAGCACTCTGCTCGACGTGCTCCGAGTGGTAAGCTCGGGCGACAGGTTTGGGTACGCGCGATGCCTTTGCGCCAGGCTGACACGCGGGCTCGAAGCACCAGTTTCATATCGGCGTCAAGCCGTGCGAGGGGACGACTTCACTGTAGCGACCGCCCGCCCGATTTTCATCGGTTCGGGTGCCGCCCGAAGGGCGGCATGGGGGCTGACACCGATTTTCCCAAGGTTCCTTGAGGCGGAGGCGAAGCAGTTGGTGCGACAGAACCTGAGGCGGCGTGGAACGGCCCGGAAGTGGATTGGGGTAGGCTACGAGCTGAAGGAGCTGATCGACCCAGATGAGTGGACTTCTTCTGAGAAGAAATAGGAGACTGGAACAAATCGGGAGCTTCCCGAGTTACTCGGTCTTGAGCTGGCCTAGGCGAGCCTTTTGAGAGGAGATGGTCAAGTATCAAGCGACAGGTCCCTCAGGAAATGCAATCTCGTCGAGGTCTTTTGTGCTCGGTTTTCGCCCGAGCAACAGCAGCTCCAGTGCTATATAGAAATTAGAAGCAAATGGCTCAAGGATATCTGAAAGCAAATATATTATACCTGAATCATCAATGATCATATAGCCGTCGTCTCGGTGAACCTCACCCAAAGGGAAAAATCTTTTCTGGTGTAGTTTGGCATATGCTTCCAACTCTTGCTGTAAATGTATAGCAAAATTTGGATTTATCAATATATCGCAGGTAGCCATGTCAATGCCGGCACCACACTCACCGATGTGAAGTCCATAAAATTCTTTGAGTATCTCCAAGGCTGCCGGGAAAACCTCGAGTTGAGTCAATTTCAATGAAAAATTGACATCACGTCCTTCAAACCAACCTGATTTAACGATGATTTCTCTTGCTTTGTCTGATAAATTATTCATTTGTATTTTTAATAAAAAAATGATCAATCATATGTTTGCACGAACCGCAAGGTGGTTTGGGGTTACCATGTCGAGGTCCACCGATGGTTCTCGTGTCAATGACCCCTCCCCTGGGGTCTACTCCCTCATACAACGCAGCGGAAACCGACCTTCCCTCGGCGCACTTGCAATGAAAACCGCGCCGGAGGGGTTCAGGGGTAAGATCGTAAGCCGCCTGCACCTCAGGATAAAGAGGTCCACCTCCGGCTCCTGTGCTTTTCCCCGGAAAGGTCTAGCCTCAGGGGGTCTAGCCTCAGGGGCCGGGTCGCCCGGGGAGATTGCTCTCCCCGGGCTCCCACAGATCCGGACTGGCCCTTCAAGGCATCCGGCTCGTCATCTCATGACTTCGCTGCGTGGCTCATCAGGCTATGGACCACTCGCGCACGCGGGAGTGGGTAACGCTTCTCCAGGCGAACGAAGTCGAACCACGATAGTGGCCCTCCTCGACGGCGACGCGAGAGCCATTGCCGCCAGATCCGACGCGAGCCCTCCAGGAACACCTGGAGGCTGAAGTAGTTCCCCGTAATCCCGTAATACCCAAAATGTCCGTGCAGCTTCTGCTTGAGGGTCCGGTGTTGTTCCTCGATCGCCTCGTGCCGGTTGGCCCGGCACCAGGCCGATAACGCTTGCAACGCCCGCCTGAGTCGGCTCTTCGCCGTCTGACGCTTGATCACCCATCCTCCGGCTTGGGTCCGGCCCCAGTAATGGGTGAAACCCAGGAAGTCGAATGTCCGGGGCTCGGTTCGTCCCCGATCCTCGGTGTCGGAGTCGTCCGGCTCGGGCGGTTCGAACCGCACCAGTCGGGTCTTCTCCGGGTGGACCGTCAGTCCGTACTTGCTCATCCGCTTGGGCAAGACCTCCATGATCCGCCGGGCGTCGTCTTCTCGGGCCAGCCCGATCACGAAGTCGTCCGCATAACGGGTCAGGAACGCCTCTCCTTTCAGGCGAGGACGAACCTCCTTCTCGAACCATTCGTCGAGCACGTAGTGCAGGACGATATTGGCCAGCAGGGGGCTGATCACGCCGCCTTGAGGGGTGCCGGCCTCGGGGGTCGTGACGGCCCCGTCCTCCAGCACGCCCGCGTTGAGCCATTTGCCGATCAGTCGCAAGATCACACCGTCGCGCACCCGACGCCTGAGGAACTCCCGCAAATGGCCGTGGTCGATCGAGTCGAAGAACCTCCGAAGATCGACATCCACGATCCAGCAACATCCCAGGTTCATCGCCCGTTTCCAGAGCGAATCCAAAGCCCCGTGAGCACCGCGTCCGGGTCGGAATCCGTGCGAGACCTCCAGGAAGTCCGCCTCGTACACCGGTTCCAGCACCATCAGCACCGCGCGTTGGAGGAGCTTGTCCTCGAACGTCGGTATCCCCAAGGGGCGAGTCTCGCCGGGCGAGCCCGCCTTGGGAATATGCACACGTCGCACCGGCGGGGCCACGTACGTGCCGGACTTGGCGCGGTCGAGGAGGGCCTGAAGGTTGCCCATCAGGTTGGCCTCGTAATCGGCCGCTGTCTGTCCGTCCACGCCGACCGCCCCGTCCTTGCGGGTCTGGAGATACGCCATCAGAAGCCAGTCGATGTCGATGTGATGCGCCAGGTTGGTGAACGCCATGTCCGGGGCGTCCCTGGCGAGTTCCGCGATCCGTTGTCGTTTCGTGGACACGGTCTCAGGGCTCGGCGTCCCTGTCATGTTTCCCTCCAACGGTTCATGAGACGGCGTCTCCTTCCCTCCCCGGGGTCCCTCGGGACGGTTCCCCCGGCTCGACGGTACTACGAGACGCTCCGACTCCCCGCCGCCCGTCTCGCCGCACTTCGTTTCCTTCGCTTGGCGATACCATCGTCGTGTCCCGTGATTCGTCCCCAGCGGCCCGGCACACGAGGCCGTGGATCATCCTGGAGTTGGTAAGCCGGGTCTCCCACCGGCAGGTCGATGGAGACGGCGGGGTCTCCCAAGTTCCCGGGGAACCCTGGTGACCATTCGCCCTGTTCTCCGACCCCGGCGTGACCGGACAGGCTCTGCGGGACCAAGGGTTAGCCTGCCCGACGCGGCCCCCGCGTCTGACAAGGACGAGGGCTCGACGCGACGAAATTTCGGGGCTCAATCGCACGGCGTTTGATCTCGCTGTCTACGCTTCGCAGGGGCAGTCACCCACCCACCACGCAAGACTCGCTTCCGGCTGCTGGCCCAGCTCTGCCGGGCGGGATTGGCTACCCGCAGGGTTCCGATGAGAGGTTTCGAGCTTGTGAAAGCCGTCCCCCTCTCCCGAGCTTCTTGGCGCAAGGTCAGACTTGTTTTTTGGTTTCTAGAGCCTCAGGGGTCAGACTTGCAGGGTGAGCACCGCCCTCCGGATCAGGCCTCGCTTTTGGAATAGCCCATCGAGTAGGTAGATCGGGTGACGCCCCCCCGAAGGAGGTGTGGAGGGTGGAGTATCGCCAGGGTTTTCCCCAGCATCCGGGGAGAGCTTGGCTTTGACCTTCAAGGACCGAACCAATTCCAGAAGCCGTAGGCGACCGGGGCGGCGAAGAGGAGCGAATCCAGGACGTCCAGGATCCCGCCGAAACCGGGGACGGCCGAGGAGGCGTCCTTCCGCTCGCAGTCCCGCTTGATCATCGATTCCATCAGGTCGCCGAGTTGGGCTGTCGCGGCGACGATCAGGCCGAAGCCGACCGACTCGCCCCACTCGAGCCCGGGGGCGTCGAGCGCGTACTTCGCCACCGAAGTGACGATCAGGGCGGCCCCGACGCCGAAGGCCAGTCCGCCGATGGCCCCTTCGATGGTCTTGTTCGGGCTCAGGCTGGGCCAGAGCTTGTGGCGGCCGGCGATCCGGCCCATCGTGTAGGCCCCGGTGTCCGAGCCCTTGGCGGTCGCCACCAGATAGGTCAGCGGGATCAGGCCGTGGTAGGGGCCGTCGAACCATCGGATCTGGATGATGAAGCCGCCCAGGAGCCCGACGTAGGCGATGGCCAGGATCGTCCCGGCGAGCGTCGCCATCGTCTGGCCAGGCCTTCGGAACTGGAGGCTCTGCGAGAAGAAGGCGGCCATCATCACGGCCACGAAGGTCCAGAGCGGCCAGGCCATCACGTCGATCATCGCCGACGGGTCGAAGTCCACCGGGATCGGCCGTTCGGGGTCGATGTTGAGCTGGCGGACGAGGTGCGGGGCCCAGTTGGCCACGACCAGCGCCATCGTCCCGCCCAGGACGGTATTGCCCGATGGCTTGACGCTGGTGGCTCCCAGGAGCCCCACCAGTTCCATCGAGGCCAGGGCCATCATGACCGTCGAGGTGAGGAACCAGAGCGGGAACCAGGGGGCGAGCCGCTCGTCGAGAATCAGGACCGCGAGGAGGGCCGCGACCAGCGTCAGGCCGGTCGCCAGCCGGGTGGCGAGCATGGGTGGGGAGGGCCTCGGCGGTCGGGGTGAAGGGGCCAGTTCAGCTCAGGGTACCGGGTCGATCAGGGCCCCGAATTTCCGCCGACGCTTCGAGTAGGCCACGCAGGCTTCCAGGAGGTGGTCGCCCCGGAAGTCGGGCCAGAGCAGCTGCGTCACCCAGAGTTCGGCGTAGGAGATCTGCCAGAGCAGGTAGTTGCTCACGCGCATCTCGCCGGCGGTCCGGATCAGGAGGTCGGGGTCGGGCATCCCGGACGTCGAAAGATAACCGGCGAAGGTCGCCTCGTCTACAGAGTCGGGGTCCAGTAGGCCCGACCGCGCGTCCCGGGCGATCTTCCGGGCGGCCTCGGCGATCTCGGTCCGGCCCCCGTAGTTGATCGCCAGGCAGAGGGTCATCCCGGGATTCTCGGCCGTCGCCTCGACGGATCGGTCCAGCTCGCGGAGGACGTCGGGCGGAAGTCCCTCGCGCCGGCCGATCATGGTCAGTCGGACCTTCTGCTCCATCAACTCTTCCAGCTCCACGACCAGGAAGTGCCGAAGGAGCCGCAGGAGGAACTTCAGCTCGCGAGGGGGCCGCTTCCAGTTCTCGACCGAGAGGCAGTAGAGCGTGAGCTGGTCGAGCCCGATCCGGCACCCTTCCTCGACCACCGATCGGACGCTCCGGATCCCCTGGCGGTGCCCGAAGATCCGGGGCTGGCCCCGGTTCTGCGCCCATCGGCCGTTGCCGTCCATGATGATCGCGACGTGTCGGGGGAGTTGCTCGGGCCGGAGCCCCAGCGGGGAGAGCCGCGCGAGCCCTTCGGGACCGATGGCCAGGGCCTCGGGGCCGAACGCCGGGACGGGGGCCGCCCCCGCCGTCTCGATCTTCGTCGCTGCTTGCATCAGGAACGACTCCCCACGATCGGTGACCTCAGAGAGCCCCGGCCAGGGACCCGCGCATCGGCCGGGCGATGGTCTGTTTCCGGTCGGGACCGACCGAGACGATCGCAATCGGCACGCCAATCTGAACTTCAAGAAAATCGACGTACTTGCGGGCCGCCGCCGGGAGGTCATCCCAGCTTCGGGCCCCGGTCACGTCCTCCTGCCAGCCGGGCATGGCCTCGAAGACCGGTCGGCAACGCTCCAGGTCGGCCAGGTGGCCGGGGAAATCCTCGACCCGACGCCCCTCCTCGTCCTCGTAGGCCACGGCCACCTGCAAGGTGTCCAGGCCGCTCAGGACGTCCAGGAGCATCACCGCGATCTCGGTCGAGCCGCTGACCCGGGCCGAGTGGCGGACCGCCACCGCGTCGAACCAGCCGCATCGGCGAGGTCGGCCCGTCACCGTCCCGTACTCCTTGCCGACCCGCCGGATCCGCTCGCCGATCTCGTTGTCCAGCTCGGTCGGGAACGGGCCCCCGCCCACGCGGGTGGTGTAGGCCTTGACTATCCCCAACCATCGGTCGATATGCCGGGTCGGCACGCCCGAGCCCGCCGCGATCCCCGCGGCGCTGCTGTTCGAGCTGGTCACGTAGGGATAGGTCCCGTGGTCGATATCCAGGAGCGACCCCTGGGCCCCCTCGAACAGGAGCCGCTTGCCGCCGGCCAGGGCGCCGTGGAGCCAGGCCGTCGTGTCCCGGACGTAGGGGCGGAGCCGCTCGGCATAGCCGAGATACTCGCGGGTCACCTCGCCGGCGTCCATCGGGACGAAGTCGGGCAGCATCGCCGAGAGCAGCCGATTCTTATAGGCGACGATTCGCCCGACATGCTCGGCGAACTGCTTCGGATGGTAGAGGTCGCCGACCCGGACCCCGTGGACCCGACCGACCTTGTCCTTGTAGCAGGGGCCAATCCCCCGGCGGGTCGTCCCCAGGTGATCGGCGGCCGAGACCGACTCCTCGGTCAGCCGCTCTTCCTCGATGTGGTAGGGGAGGATCACGTGGGCCCGGTCGCTGATCAGGAGCCGGCCCTCGGCCTGGACCCCCTGCGAGGTCAGGGTCTCGACCTCCTTGAGCAGCGCGGGGGGGTGGATCACCACGCCGTTGCCGATCACGCAGTCGATCGTCGGCCGGAGGAGTCCCGTCGGGACCAGCGAGAGCTTGTAGGTCACCCCGTCGGCGACTACCGTGTGCCCCGCGTTCGCCCCGCCCTGATACCGGACGACCACGTCGTGCCGGTCGCAGAGCCAGTCCACGATCTTCCCCTTGGCCTCATCGCCCCACTGAAGTCCGACGACGCAGGTCGATGGCACGGCGGCTAATCTCCGATTCAAACGGTTGCCTTTGCAATGCAAAGACCAAAGTACCGATCTCGCCCAGGTCCGTCAATTGGCCTGGAGGCACGAAATCCCATAATCGACAAAATCCGGGACGTCTACTCGCCGATCTGCTCCCGGAACTCGGCGAACAGATAATTGCTATCATGAGGCCCGGCCGAGGCTTCGGGATGATACTGGACGGCCGTGACCGGCAACCGCGAGTGGCGGAGCCCTTCGAGCGTCTGGTCGTTCAGGTTGATGTGGCTGGGCTCGACATCGGCCGGGAGGCTGGTCGGATCGACGGCGAACCCGTGGTTCTGGGTGGTGATCTCGACCTTGCCCGTCCGCTCGTTCCGGACCGGGTGGTTCGCCCCCCGGTGGCCGAACTTGAGCTTGTACGTCTTGCCGCCGAACGCCTGGCCGAGCAGTTGGTGCCCCAGGCAGATCCCGAAGATCGGGGTCCCGCTCGACTCGGCGGCGTCCTTGATCAGGGTCCGGATCGTGGCCACGGCCCCCCCCAGGGCCGAGGGGTCCCCCGGTCCGTTGGACAGGAAGATCCCGTCGGGCTGATGCTCCAGGATCGCGCGGGCCGAGCTGGCCCCGGGGACCACGGTGACCCGGCAGCCGGTCTCGACCAGGTGCCGGGGGATGTTCCATTTCATCCCGAAGTCGAGGGCCACCACGTGCGGCCGACGTTTCCCGTCGGGCTTGTACGGGGCGTGGGTCGCCGATTCGAAGCCCGGGGTGAACCCCGGTTCCCAGGTCACGGCCTCGGCCCCCATGACCTCGGCGGTCAGGTCGCGACCGATCAGGCCGGGGCTCGCCTTGGCCCGCTCGACCAGCCGGGCATCGTCCAGGTCGGTCGTCGAGACGATGCCTTTCATCGCCCCATGCTCGCGGGTCAGGCGGACCAGGGCCCGGGTGTCGATCCCCTCGATCCCGAGGACTCCGTGCTGGGTCAGGTAGGCGTCCAGGGTCCCGCTCGACCGCTGGTTGCTCGCCAGTCGGCTCAGTTCGCGGACCACGAAGGCGCGGACCCAGGGCCGGGCACTCTCGGCGTCCTCGGCGTTCACGCCGTAGTTGCCGATCATCGGGTACGTCATCGCGACGATCTGGCCGTGGTACGAAGGGTCGGTCAGGATCTCCTGATAGCCGGTCATGCTCGTGTTGAAGACGACCTCGCCGTCAACCTCGCCCCTGGCCCCGAACGCCCGACCCGTGAACACCGAACCGTCTTCCAGCGCGAGCTTGGCAATATCCATGATGAGTGTTTGTCGCTGAAGAACCCGCCCCACCTCAACCCCGGCCCCGGCCGACATCTCGTCCCGAAGAAGGCCTGAATAGTCTATCCGCCCGGACCACGATGCCACCAGTCGAATCAAGCCTACGATTTCTCCCGGGGTCGGCCAACCGGATCATTGGGTTTGTTCCGACGCCAAGAATGGCTTCGATCTGCCCCCAAAGTGGCTTCGATCCGACAAATCCGACCCAGAATGGGTTCGATCCGACCAAAAAGTGGCTTCGATCCGTCGTCGAACGGCAAAAGTGGGTTCGATTCGCGCCATGGTGGGTTCGTTCTGGACAAGGGGAATGGGTTTGTTCCAGCCGGTCGAAGAACCAGGAACGCCGCCCTCGCTTGGGGCTTGACCCCGGTCAACCGCCAGGATCCCACTCGTGGCCGTTCCTGGAGAGGATCGTGGAATCGGCGAGTTGGAATCACACTTCTTCCAAGGGCCGGGGGGCCGGGGGACCGAGGAGCCCCGACCAGCCCAGGGAAACGCCCCTCGTTCGTGAATCGGTGGCTCGTCCCGGGGTAGCCGACCATAGGATAGGGAAGCGGAGTCCGGGAGAGGATCGGAAGCCCGGCGAGGAACCGGACGAAGGACTCTCGATTTGGACCAGGAAGGCCGAAGAGATAGAGGATACCGACGTTCACCCTTTCCTATCCCCTCGGGGAATCCGAACGGAGAATGACTCACGATGGTCGCCACTCTTCGCACGGTCGGTTCGATCCTGGCCGGGTTGGCTCTCGCTCTGGTGCTGGTCATCGCCGTCGAGATGGTCAGCGCCGTGGTTCATCCCGTACCCACGGATTTCGGCGGAACGATGGAGGAAATGTGTCGGCATGTGGAACGGTATCCGCAGTGGTTTTTAGCCCTCGTGGTTCCGGCCTGGGCGGCCACCACCTTCGCGAGCATGTGGCTGGCCGGTCGCATCGGCGGGAGGGGAAGCAGTGCCGTCGTCGGATTGATCCTGCTGGCGGGCGTCGTTTACAACGTCGCCAAGCTTCCCTACCCGGCATGGTTCAAGGTCGCGACTCTGATCGCGATTCCTGCCGCAATCTACCTTGGGCTACGTAGTCGCCGTAAAGCCAGTGCGGTAAACAGCGAGGATCAGCGGGTAGGTCTCTGACACCGAATTTCCCGCACCGAATTTCCGCCGAATTTCCGGGTTTCGATCTTTTGACCCTGAAAGTCTCATCCGGGATAAGCGGGCTCGAAAGGGTTTCGCAGCAGATACAAAAGGGTTTCGGGGCCACAAGGTCTTTTTGATCCCGAAGGTCAACGGATTGTGATACCAAACATCTTCGGATGTCTCGGCAATCTTCCCCGGGTTTCTCATGGCCTCTCTTACACTTCAGGTGATAACGTGATTCCGACCACCATGGCTCCGAATCATCCACGAATGCGAGGGCCGCGCGATGGGAACGATCAGCAAAATTGGTCTTTATTATCCCCTCATCCATTTCAAGGATGATGGCTGGCTCAAGCTCTCGGCCCTCTACTGGGACAAGATGGGGCGTATCGTCCCGGAGAGCTACCCAATGGGCCGCGAGTCGGACACGGTGGAAGTCCTGAAAGAGTGCAAATACATAACAAACTTCAGCCCGGAAAGCGCGGCGAATTCGCCGACGCGGCCGGTGGACGATGCCGGACAACCCGTCACGTTAGCCGCTCGCTTTATCACCGTTCTCGAGAGGCATGCCGAGGCCCTATCGGCCCGTTACGACGTACGAGCCAGGGCAGCATGGGGTGACGCCTTGGTCACATGCATGGGTCGACCTCCGACCGGACCCGCAAGCCTCAGCTATATTCACTCCTCCAAGATGGATATCCCCTTGGCACGAAGCCTCGAGGAGGCTCACCTTCTCGTGCGAACCGACAACGACGATCCGGCATGGTTCGGCATGCACCCGAGCCTCGCACAGATCTACATGATGGTGCTGACCGACGAGGTCGCCGCCGCGGAGCACCTGCATCCTGTAACCGACGAGACGCTAGATCACGTCGCTACGGGTGGCTGGACCGTAGAGCGACTGGCTTACGGCCTGCTGGGGAGACATAACGAGACAGTGCTCCCGCCCACGCCGCAAAACCCCGATGAAGAGGTCGAGCAGCGGCTTGCTTCGATCGCGATACAGACCTTCGTACCACGCGACCCTGGTGCCATCGAAGTCGATACGATCCTCAAACTGCGGGATCGTTATCCTGAACAACGCGCGGTCTTCCAGAGCTGGATATCGGAGCTCACGGCCGAGTTGGGTTCTCTTGAACGCGCGAGCCAGAAGAGTCTCGACAGCCACCTAGAGGTCGTCGCGCAGAAGTACATCACTCCCAAGGTCCAGGAGCTTCATCGCAACCTTCGCAGCGTAGGTATCGAGACCATGACCGGCATCTTCAACATCAAGATCGCAGTTCCGGCGCTGTTGTCGGGGTTGGGCACGGCTGGCCTGACCATTAATCCCGTCCTCGGTGTGGGTGCGGGTCTTGCGGTGGGCATCATCCCCGTCCTCCAGAACTCGCAGCGAAAGGCTCGTGAAGCAGAGCGAGCCAACCCGGCCGCCTTTTTGATGCGGGTCGAAGAGGGACTAAATCCGCGGAAGTTCCTGGAACGGATCCAAGAAAAATTACTGAAATTCATCACGCAAGTTTGACCG
Organism: Tundrisphaera lichenicola; assembly: GCF_051175385.1. Classification (GTDB taxonomy): domain Bacteria; phylum Planctomycetota; class Planctomycetia; order Isosphaerales; family Isosphaeraceae; genus Tundrisphaera; species Tundrisphaera lichenicola. The sequence continues at coordinate 6,222,473 of NZ_CP195106.1, forward strand.
GCACTTGATCTGGCCGAATGACATCGCCCGATAACTCCTTTCAATTCAAGGATATCTGGTGTGAGTTCATGATATCCCTCCCACCAGCACCAATCGAAATTCGTTCTCGTGCACTCAAACGCGATACCGCTCGCACAACCGCCCAGATCTATCTTGCGAAGCCACGCCAAACCCGATCAGAGGGCCTCGAAAGGGAAATTCTATTTTAGGGAGGAGATCGTCCTACTCACAGAGCGTCTCCTTTCCCTTAACCCCTCCCAATTCCATCCCTACACCCAAATCGTGTGATAAATTACACGTGTCATTTCGAAAGGACTCGATCGTGGAGGTAGGGATGTCCACGCTTCTATGCCGAGGTTCGATCGCCCTGGCGGCTGTCATGATCGGCTTGCTCTGCCCGAGGCCCGCCGCCGCCCAATTGGGCACGGACCCGGGCCCGCCCCGAGAGCCGGGGGGCCTGGTGAACAACGTCCTCACCGGGGTGCAGTACGATATCGTGAATCAGGCGAAGGCCTTGCGACGGCTCGATCACTTCCGGGCGAAGCTCGGGCGCGATGCCGAGCGGGGTAACTCGGCCGCCGTCGAGCGGGACTCTCGTCGGATTCACGTCCTCAGGCATCGGATCGCGGTCGACGAATGGCTGATCCGGAAGAACTCGCTCTGCGACCCAGGCTATTATCCGAGACCGCTCTGGTTGGATCCGATGTCGTGCGAGGCCGAGGCCCTGGTCCGACGCCCTCAGGATTTCCCGACCCCGCCGCAATCTGCTTACCTTTCCCCACCTTGATCAATCGATGACGAGTATCGACCCGAGGTGGGACGGGTGGCGAGAGCTCGCCACCCTCGTCGCCAACGTATAATTACTCGAAAATACTCATGAGCTACCAGGAGAGCCTCTTGCCTCTCAGATTCCGAAGCTTATTTTGGCGGAGCAAGCTCCGCCCGAGCAAAGCGTAAGCAAGCTTCCGCACTCCAAAGCCTCCGGCAGACCTTGAGGCTCGAAGTGTTCCGCCCAGCGGCGAAGCCGCCCTGGACTGCGGAAGCTTGCTTACGCTTTCGAGCCCGGAGCAGGCTCCGGGAGCCAGCGGCAGCCGATCCTCCTGACGATTCCCGGATACCATGGGGACACCCCATGACGCGGAAACCTTCCTCCCCTCCTGGACAGGGCCTCGCCAACCTGTCAGACTCCGAAGGATATCGTTTGCAAGGCTTCGGGGGAGGCACGCCATGTCGTCGAGGCTGGGGCCGGTCTTCGACACCGAGATGAAAATCAGCTCGCGCCGCTGGCAGGTCTATGCGGGGCGGGCCCTGTTCGTCGTCTGCCTCCTGATCGGCATGACGTCGATCTGGTGGTCGTATCTCGACGCCCAGTGGTCGGTCGGGCTCCAGAATCAGGCGAAGATCGGCGAGGCGTATTTCTACGCGATGGTCGGCGTCCAGCTCGCGCTGACGATGATCGTGGCCCCGGCGGCCACGGCGGGCGCGGTCTGCGTCGAGCGGTCCCGGGGGTCGCTGGCCCACATGCTGGTCACCGACCTGACCTCCCGGGAGATCATCCTGGGGAAGCTGGTGGCGAGGCTCCTGCCGACCTTCGCCCTCATCGCCTGCGCCTGGCCGGTCGCGGCCCTGGGGACGCTCCTGGGCGGGATCAACCCCGATGACCTGACGATGGCGTTCGCCATCACCCTGGCCGTCGGCATCCTGGGCTGCTCGCTCGCCCTGGCCTTCTCGACCTGGGCGAAGACCGTCCACGAGGTCCTGATGGCCGTCTATACCTTCTGGGGCATGATTCTTCTCGCCTATCCGATCGGCTACAGCCTTTCCTTCACCTTCGGGGGGTGGTTCGCCAAGCGATGGATGCTCACGGCCAACCCCTTCTGGCTGGCCTTCGCCCCCTACATCGAGCCGGGGAAGAACGGGCTCTGGGAATACGGCTGCTTCTTCGGGGTGGCGCTCGGACTTTCGGCCCTGAGCCTCGTCGTTTCGATCCTCGGGGTCCGCGTGAATCCGCTCGGCGAGGCCCGACCGAGGCGGAAGTCCCGGGTGACCCGGGGCCTCAGCCTGGTCGGTCGAATCACCCGGCGGCTCCCCGGACCTTCGCTCGACGGCAATCCTGTCCTCTGGCGCGAGTGGAACCGCACCCGTTCGTCGAGGCCGATGCGAATCGTGATGACGGCCCTCCTCCTGGCGAGCACCATCGCCTGTTGTCACGGGGCCTGGGAGATCCTGACGGAAGGCTTCCACCCGAGGGTCGGCATCGCTGGCGTCATGGCCATGCTGATCCAGACGGTCTTCGGGCTCCTCGTGATCGCCGTGTTCGCCTCGCTCGCGTTCTCCGAGGAGCGGCGGAGGGGCAGCCTCGACGTCCTGCTCTCGACGCCTCTGTCGACCCGCTCGATCGTCCGGGGCAAATGGTTCGCCACATTCCGGATCCTCCCACTCCTGGCGATCGGGCCGGCGCTCCTCTGCGGGGCATTCGCCCTGGACGACCTGAGCCAATATACGGCGACGTTGCCCGCAGCGGCTCGAACCCAGCCGCTCAACGGTTCCGATCGGGCTTTCGCCGCCTTCCTGATGCCGTTGACGATCCTGGCCCACGGGGCATGGATGGCGAGCCTGGGCCTGGCCCTCTCGGTCTGGATTCGCCGCGAGAGCCGGGCGATCGCGGTCGTGGCGACCGTCTACGTGCTTTATGCGATCGGGATGCCGGTCGCCGCCATCGTGCTGGCCGGCCCGAGCGGAAATGGGCCGTTCTCGGCGATTGCCCCGATCCTGGCGAGCAGCCCCGTCTTCGCGGCGATCCAGATCATCGAGAGCCTCACGAACAGGTGGGTGGACACCAGGGGCGTCCTGCAATGGATCGCGTTCTGGGACCTGGCGGCCATGGGTGGCGCCCTATTCTTGTTGAGGGCGACCACACGGGTGTTCGATCGGAAATTCGACCGGGTGTCGGAGGACTGGCTGCTGAATCCTCCCCGCGAGCGACCGAAGAGTCGACAGGGTGTGCCGATCCCCGAACACCTGGGGGATTCGCCGGGCAAACCCGAAGGGAAATTCCAGTTCCAGGAATGATCGGTGCCGGTTGACTTCCCGCTGCTCGATGAGATCAGGTCCGACTCATCCTCGGAACCAACCGCCGAGCAACCCCGACCGCCCTCCCGAGGCCAGGCCGAACCCGACCAGGTTGATCAGCAAAATCGCCGCGATCGGCCCGAGCCATTCCGGTGAGAGCTGCCCCGATTCCCCGAGCGACATCAGCACGGCGGGGGCCAGGGTCCGGCGTTCGGTGCCGGGTGCGAGCAGCAGGGCAGGGGCCAGCGCGGTCGAGGCGAGGGCGATCGAGAGGATCATCGGACGCGCGGGCACGATCCCGAGCCATCGATTCTGGCCCGCCCGGCGAGCCCTGCGCTTCGAGGCTCCCATCAGCAACGCCGCGTCGGCCAGGACCGGCCGCGATCGGTCGATGGCCCGGTCGGCGGCCCGGACCAGCGTGGGCAGTCGGCCGGCGGCGAGGGCCGCGATCAGCAGGAATCCGGGCCATCGGGCGGGGCTCAGCTCGCGGGCGATCGCCCGAATCCGGGGCCCGACCGACTCGCCGGACTGATCGGCCAGGACCCCGAGGAGCCAGGGAAGGGCCATTGCCCCGACGGCCAGCGAGAGCGGCGGGACGACCTCGAAGACGTCCACGAGTCGCCGGGCGGCCGAGTTCAGGAATCCCCGGTCCCCGAACGAGATCGCCCGGAGGATCAGCAGGTCGAGCGCGATCGCGAACAATCCGGCCGATGCCGCGTTGGTCGCGAACCCTCGAATCTCGGGGTCGGCCAGCCACCCGATCAGGAGTCCCGACCACGACCCGATGAGGCCCGCTCGGGTCGTACCGGCCAGGTGCCAGAGGAGCGTCAGGACAGGACCGGCCGAGATCGCCGACCAGGCCCCCAGCAGCAGGATCGACGCCAGCGATCGGAGCCGGCCGGCGGGGGTGGGCGAGACCTCCCGGCCGAAGCCCGGCCGGGGGTACGAGGGGCCGCCCCACCGGAGGATCAGCCATCGCCCGGCGACCGCGATCAGGAGCCCCAGGACCGCCAGGGTCGCCGCCCGGGTGGGCTGGTCCAGCCGGTGCGCCGCCCCCAGGATCGCGACGGCCAGGGTCCTCCGGAGTCCCAGGAGGATCGGCCCGGCGGGCTCGACCAGGGCCAGGGTGAAGACCAGCCCCGCGCCTCGGGCCGCCTCGGGTCGGAGGATCGGCCAGGCCACGTCGCGCCAGGCGCGAGCCGGGGAGGCCCCCGCGGCCCTCGCCGATTCGATCCACGAGGGCTCGATGTGAGGGTAGGCCGACTCGACCATCGAGGCGACGATCGGCGAGCCCCAGGCCAGGCCGACCCAGACCAGGGCCGACCACCGGGCCACGTCCTCGGCCGACCACCCCAGGATCGAGCGTGCCGCCAGCCATTCCCAGCCCTCGGGGCCTCCCATCAGCAGGAAGACCCCGGGGGCGATCAGGAGCGGGCCGGACGCCAACGGAGACCTCGCCAGGATCGCCAGGGGAGCCCGGCCCCAGAAGCTTCGTGGTCCCGAGAGGTGCGCCAGCCCGCCCCCCAGGATCATCGAGCCCGCCGCGACCAGCAGGGCCACGATCACGCTATGGAGCGAGCACTCGAGGATGAACGGATCGAAGAGGGCCAGGGCGATCGGGAACGCCGAGAGCCGGGCCGAACCGCCCGGCCCCCGATCGATCGCCGACGCAATCCAGGGGGTCATCGGCAAGAGGGCCAGCACCATCAAGAGGCCAAGCCCGGCGACCCGGACCGGCCCGCGAAGCCAGTTCATGCCCATCCACTCCGACTCCGGACCACGCAGGGGGGACCGCCGCGAGAGTATCGTAACACACCTCCTTGTCGATTTCGCGCGTCACGCGAGCCCTCGGAGATCGCATTCCTCGGAGGCGGCCCTCACCGACCGGGGAGATCCAGCGGCATGATCGAACCTCGAACCATCCACGAGTCACTCTCCGCGTTGAAGTCGCTGGGAGACGTCCTGAAGTGGGCCCAGGCCAGGACCCACGCCGCCGAATTCGTCCAGGTCGTCGGGATGGACGAGTTCACGAATGATGTGGTCCTCCGGATCACGCCCGAACTCTACGCCGTCTTCGATTCGACCTGACTGGGCGCCGTGATGGCGGTCGCCATCTGGGACCACGCCCCGACCGAGGCCGAGCTGGTCGAGGATCGGAGGAGTCGGGGATGGATACCCCGATCGACGGACACGGTGGACGGGCCGGTGGTCCTCGGCCTCGGGGCCTGCCTGCTCGCGAAGTCGACCTAGCTTTTCGGAAGAGTCCCGGCCCGCTTCCCTCGAGCGGTCAATTCCGTGCCCGGGTGACCATCTCGGTCCTCGGCGAGAGGAGTTGTGAGACCCGGTTCGACTCCGACCGGCGGTTCAGGAGCCAGTGCCCGCACGGGACCAGCAGGGGGCGGACCAGCAGGGCGTCGACGGTGATCCCGATCACCAGGGCGAAGCCCAGTTGTCGGAGCGAGCTGAGCGGGCTGAACAGGAGCGAGGCGAAGCTGATCGCGGTGATCGCGGCCGCCGACGAGATCAGGCCGCCGGTCTGGGCCACGGCCCGGCAGATCCCGGCCCTGAGGCCGAGCGTCCCCACTTCCTCGCGGAGCCGGGCCATCAGGAAGACGTTGTAGTCCACCCCCACGGCCACCAGGAGGACGAAGAGGAAATAAGGGACCTTCCAGTCCAGCCCCTCCGACCCCAGGATGGTGATGAACAGGAGATGCGTGGCCCCGAGCGCGAACAGGTACGTCAGGAGCATGGTCGCCACCAGGTTCATGCAGGCCACCGGGTCGCGGAGGGCGAGAATCAGCACGATGAAGACGCCGATGGGGACCACGAACCAGCTCTGGACCTGGTCGGACCGGGTCAGGGCGCGGATGTCGGCCGACTCGGCATTCGGGCCGGCCACCAGGGCCCGGGCCTGGATCGCGTTGTCCTGCTCGTCGAGCCGGTCGTCGATCTTCCTCCGGAGGGCGAGGACTCCGTCCATCGCCTCGGCCGAGAAGATCCGGGCCGTCTGGGTCACGTCGATCCGCGCGGCCTTGCCATCGGGCGTGATGTAGGTGTCGAAGCTCTCGCGAAGCTCGGGGTGGTCGCGGACCGTCCCGGGCGTGATCAGGAGCCGGTCGAGGGCCTGGCGGCCCACGGGGTCTTCGAGGATGGTGCCGATCTCATCCGAGGCCCGGCGGATCCCGTCGGCGATCAGCCCGGCCCCTTCGACGGCTCGCGCGAGTTGCTCGGTGGTCGCGTCCGGCTTGAGGGGGCGGGGGGGCTCGGCGGCCTCCGAAGGCTTCGAGCGCCCCCCGGTGAGGTCGGCGATCCGTCCGGGATTCACCAGGAGCGAGCCGGCCGTGCGGAATCCCTTCGCGATGGCCTCGCGGCTGGCCTTGGCGTCGGCGGCGGCCGGGGCGTCGGGGCGGGGGACGGGCAGGCCGGTCCGCTCGATCAGCCATCGGGCGGCCCGGATCTTGTTCAGGTTCTCTTCGAGCCCTGCCCGGAGCTGATCGGCCCCGGCCTCGATCTGCCCGAATCCTTGGTTGACCGCCGCCAGCCGGGCCGAGAGCCGGGCGGGGTCCAGGGGCTCGGGCGACCCCAGCGGCTGGGTGGCCGATCGGACCTCGGCCAGTTGCTTCTGACGCGAGAGCATCCGGCTCAGCTCGTCGATCAGGGCCAGGCCCTCCGACTTCCGGAGGTCGTCTTTCGACTCGACCACCACGGTCAAGGGGGCCGCCAGGCCCGGCCCGAACTTTTGAGCAACCAGGCGTAGCGCCTCGGCCGAGTCGGTCCCCGAGGGGAGTTCCAGGAGCGTGTCCTGGGTGAATTCGGTCCGGGTCCCCAGCCAGGCCAGCGGGGCCATCAGGGCGATCGCCCCGGCCCAGCTCAGGATCGGCCGGGAGAGGGCCCGGTGGGCGAACCGATCCCAGAAGCCCGAGGAAGGCCCGGTCATCCCCGCGAACGCCCCGGGACGCCACCGGGCCAGCAAGACCAGGAGCGCCGGGGCCAGCGTGAGGCTCGCGCAGAGGGTGACGACCAGCCCCATCGCCACGCTCGGGCCGGTGCTGGAAAAGAGCTTGAACTTGGTGGTCCCCATCAGCATCAGGCCGACGAAGACCGTCCCCGCGCTGGTGACCAGGGCCCGGCCCCCGCGACGGAGCGTGATCCGCATGGCGGCGCCGGGGTTCCGGGCGTCCCAGTGCTCCCCGAATCTCCAGGAGACGAACAGGCAGAAGTCGGTCCCCGTCCCGAACAGCAGGACGATCAGGAAGAGCTCCACCAGCGGAGAGATCTCCCACCCCGCGCCCGCCATCCAGGCCAGGATCGACCGAGAGATGATCAGGCACATCCCGATCGTGATCAGGGGCACCAGCGCCAGCCAGATCGACCGATAGACGAAGAGTAAGACGCCCAGGAGGAGGACGACCGTCGCCAGCGCCGCCCGATCGAGCGAGGTCTGGACATTCGCCATGTAGTCGCGACCGATCGCCGCGTCGCCGGTCCAGCGGACTTCCAGTCCCGACGGTGCCGAGAGGCCGGGCCGGGCCGCCTGGGCCTGGAGCCAGTCGACGGCGACCTCGGCCGTGGGGGCCACGAAGGAGGTCGAGAGGGGGACCGCGATCAGTTCGAGCGTGCCATCCTGGCTGAGCAGTCGGGCGGCGATCTCGGGCCTCGATCCGGGCCCGATGACCCGGAGGATGTCCTGGGCGCGGCCGGGCCCGTGCTCGAAGCGGTCGGCGAGCCTCCGGGCATAGGCCCGATCCTCGACCGTCAGCCCGGCGGGCCGGTGCAGAGCGACCACCACCTGAGACTCGAACGACTGATCAGGCCAGGCGTCGCGGATCAGGGCTCCGCCCCGGGCGCTCTCGGAGTCCTCGTCGATCAGGTGGGCCTGGCCCTCGGCGGCCAGTCGGGTGAGGTCGGGGGCCGCCAGCCCGACCGAGACGGCCAGGACCACCCAGAATCCGACGATCCGTCCGGGGTGCCGGGTCACCACCGCCCGCAAGGTGTCGATCATCAACGGGTGCTCCACTCCCCCGCCCTCGACCTTCCGTCCGAGGGTGGCGATCCGTCCGGTCACGATCCGGTCGTCTTGCAAATGCCCAGCCGAATCCTGGGACCGCAAATTCTAGCATAACCCGCCGATATTTGCGTCCAGTCCGCGGCAACTCAGGGCTCGCGGAACAGGCCACCATACCGGAGCGGCTCGCCGGTTTCCCAGGGTCGGTAGTCGTTGCAGAACTCGATCCGCTCGCCGATCGGGGGGTGGCTCGATCGCCAGAATTTCGAGAACGCGTCGGGATAGGGGATCGAGAGATTGTCGCGCTGGAGCTTGGCGAAGGCCGAGGCGGCGGCGTGGTTGTTCCGGGTGATCTCCAGGGCGAAACGATCGGCCTCGTGCTCGATCCCGCGGCTGAAGGCGTTGATGACCGGCGAGCCGAGCAGCATCGTGACCTGGGCCAGCATCAGGATCAGGGGGACCGAGGCCACGTCGGAGAGTCGGTCGAAGCCGAATCTCCGGTGGTACTTGCCGATCAACCAGTGGGCCGCCCGGGAGATCAGGAAGAGGGCGAAGAAGGTCCCGAACGACGAGAGGGCCAGCCCCATGGCGACGTGGTTCAGGGCATAGTGGCCCATCTCGTGCCCCATGACGGCCAGGACCTCGTCCTCATCGAGCTTCGCCAGGAGCGTGTCCCAGAGGACGATCCGCTTGGTCCCGAAGAGGCCCGTGACGTAAGCGTTCACGGTGGTCGTCTCGCGGCTCTTGTCGACCTCGAAGATCTTCCCCCCCTCGATCCCGGACCGACGGGCCAGGGCCTCGATCTTCGACTCCAGCCGGGCATCCTTCATCGGGCCGAATTCGTTGAAAATCGGGTCGATGACGATGGGCGCGAGGAAGGCCGAGAACGCGGCGAAGATCATCACAAATACGCCCACCGAGATCCACCATCGGCGAGGGCGACGCGCGATCAATAGATACGGGATCCAGAGGAACAGGACCGCCCCCGCCATTTGCACCCCCAGCCCCTTGAGCGAGTCGCCAAGCCACCGGCCGAACGACTCGACCGAGAGCCCGTACTCGTGGAGCCGGACGAATCCCGAGTAGTATCGCAGGGGGAAGTCGATCAGATATTCGACCAGCAGATAGATCACCGCGTAGAGGCCGATCGTCACCACCCAGGGCCGCCCGCGCCCCTCGGCAAGCCTTCGGATCCGGCCCGAGAAGCCCGAGAACAGGATCAACGCGGGCACCGCGATCCCCCAGATCCGGCCCAGGCCCCAGAGCCAGAACCCGGTCCGGTAGAATCGAAGGGCCTGGTCGGACGGCACCGGGACGGGGACCGGGTCGTGGGCCACGGCCCCGACTTCGGGGGGCGGTGCCGTATTTCCCTCGTCCGCCACCGACCACTCCGCGGGTATCGCGATCGCCAGGGGGATCAACACCACCGCGATCAGGAAAGCTCTAGACGATCTGATGGGGGGGCTCCTGGGGCGGGGCCGCGGGGGCGGGCGCGGGCTCGTCGGTGATCGGGCTCCTCGACGCCCAGAGTGCCACCAGCCCCAGGCCGGCCAGCAAGGCCACGACCCAACCGCCGATCGCCGAGTAAAGGGCGATCGTGAAGTTCCTGGAAAGCTCTCCCTGCGGCGTCTTGTAGATACCTTCCAGCTCGGCGGTCAGCTTCTTGAACTCTTCGCGCTGCTTCTCGGCGTCTTCGCTCTCCGACTTGGCCCGCGCCTCGGCCTCGGCCTCGGCCTTCTTGAGCTTCTCGAACTCGCGTTCGAGCCGACGATTCTCGGCCGCGGCCACATTCGCGAGGCGGGCCTGGGCCTCGGCACTGGCCCGGGCGTCGTCCAGCTCCTTGCGAGATCGGGCGTAGTCGTCGACGAACTTCCGAGGGTCGCGCGTGTTCCCCTCGCGATCGAGGAGCGTCTGGATCGCGAGCTGCTGGGCGTTGTCGGTCTGGTCGACCGACTTCGCGAGCTTCTCCAGGGTGGTCGTCTGGGCGGTGATCTGCTGGGTCAGCGTGTAGAGCCAGGAACCGGCGACCACCAGGAGGACGCCGGCGAACAGGCCCATCATGGCGAAGAATGCGGCGGCCTGGGCCCGATCGGCCTGGGATGAGGTCGCGGACTGGTGGGGACGTGAGAGCATGGCGATCAGCTCGGCCTCCAGTCGGGGGGAGAGGCCCCCACCGCCCGACTCGGCGTTGGGGATGGATTCCAGGTTGTTGGCGAATCGGGCCAGCGCCACGCGATCGTTCCGGTCGCTCGACAGGTAGAAGCCCCCCACCTGGTCGAGCCCCCCGTCCCTCAGGCGGAAGAACCCGCGAGTCTGGCGGATCGGGTCGACCACGTAGGCCAGTTGCAAGGGCTGGGCGAAGAAGTTCCGGTGGATGAACAGGTCGTGGCTGGACAGGAAGATCCCGAAATCCGGATGAGTATGATACCACCCCACGATATCGAGGTCGGGATACAACCGGTCTCGCTCGCGGGTGATTTCTTCCCACGAATCATGCGTATAAGTGAAGCTGGCCTGGGTGTTCTCGTAATGCTTGGCTTCCAGCGATCGGGTGATCCAGACGAACGGCTCGCCGGTCTGGTCGTCGAGGCATTCCAGCCCCAGGAGGATGCCCCCCAGCTCGACCGAGGTATCGCGCAGGGCGTGGCGCTCGATCGCGTCGGCGGGCTGGAGATCCAGGAAGATCGGCAGGTCGGCCGACCCCGGGACCTCGTAGGCCACGCAGGCGAACTTCCGGTCGCGGTCGGGCCGGCGGGCCTTCCGGGGCTCGCGGTACCGGACCTCTTCGAAGACCATGTCGTCGGTGCTCAAGGCCGCTCGCCCCCGGTCATGATTCCGCGTCCGCCCGGCGGAGGCGTCCGACGAAGTCCGCATGCTCGACGGTCGCCAGGCCCCGCTGGACCGCCCCGAAGACCGCCGACAGGTCCCCCCGGATCAGGGCCTCGACGTCGAGCCAGAGGCCGGGGAAGACCTCGCTTTTCAAGAGACCGTCCGGGCCTGGGTTCAATCGCTCGAATCGGCCTTCCCGAGCGACGAACCAATCAATCTTTCCTTCTTCGACCCGCCAGACAACATATTCGAGAGTTCCACTGCGCTGATAGGCATCGAGTTTTTCGTGGAGATCATAGCTCACGCTACTGAAGGAGACCTCGGCAACAAGTTCGGGCGCTCCCTGAATGTAGCCGTCTTCTCCGAGCGCGGTCCTCCCGCCGAGGTCAGGGAGGATCAGAAGGAATGCGTCGGGTTGAGGCACGGATCTCGGTTCGAGTCGGACGGTCCCGTTGTCGCCTCCTCGAACTCCGATCGTGGACGCTCGATAAATCCCGAGCCAGGTGATGAGATCAAAGTGGGGGGCGGAGTGATTCTCGAATGAGACCAGCGAGGACATCGAGGAATGACTCCGAGCCGATAGATAGGCGTCGACAGAGGGGATGTAGACCCGGCCGTCGATCAACTCCGCTTTCTTCAGATCCGGCATCGCTTCGTAGCGACGAAGGAATTCGTCCGCCGAGAGATGATCGCCATTTCGAAGGGGAGGAACAGTCTCGATCGAATGAGTCGAGCTGTTCTTGGTCGTGGAGGTCGACATGCTCTCACCCCTCCCTCGTGACCCGGCCGAAGCTCGACGTCCGGTCTCCATCCAGCAGGAAGAAGCCGGACTCTTCGGGGCCGTCGACCCTCACGATATCGTAAGGCGGAATGCCGACCTTCGCCAGCGGGAGGCGCGCCAGGGGGGAATCCTCGAGGACTTCGCTGACGATCTCGGGTCGGCCGGGCTCGCTGCAGGTGGGGCAGAGGGCCTCGGACATCCCCACCTTGGTCCGGGGGCGGAGGATCTCGACCCGAGTCTCGCATCGAGGGCAATGGATCGACGTGACCAGGTCGCGTTCCAGGGCCAGGCTCAAGGAACCTCCCAGCGTCTTGCCGGCCTCGGCGAAGAGTTCGGCGACCGTCGCCTTGTGGCCCAGCTTGAGCGAGGTCGGCTCGGGATAGGTTTCGTGGCTCAGGCAGTCGTCCCGGCGCGGGAGCTGGGTCGTGTAGAACTGGTTCGTGACCCCATTGAAGACCATCGCCGAACCGGCCGCGACCGGCATCCCGTGGAGGATCTTGAGGGCTTCTTGCACCTCCAGGGCGGCCATCATCGAGGCGATCGTCGGGGCTGTGGGCACCTTGCCTTCGAGGATCTGGTCGCGGCGGAGCAGGGGGCAGGAGTACCGGACGTTCAGGAGCTGATAATCCCGAGCCGTCATCGCGCACTCATAACAGGCCGAGTCGGGCGGGACGAAGACCTTGACGACCCCCTGAATCTCCTGGATCCCCGAATCGACCCAGGGCGTGCCTACCTTCCAGCACTGGCGGTTGACCCAGAGCCGGGCCTCGCGGTTGTCGAGGCAGCCGATCACCACGTCGACATCGGCGAACAGGCCGAGCCCCAGGTCGGTGATCACGTCCCCCCGGATCGGGTGGAAGGTGACCTCGGGATTGATCTCGCTCGATCGCTGCGCGGCGACCTCAGCCTTGGAACGACCGCCATCTTCGAGGCGGAACAGGACCGACCGCGAGAGGTTGGAAGGCTCGACCGCGTCGAGGTCGATGACGATGACCGTGCCCACGCCCAGCAACGCCAGGTTCTTGAGGACCTCATTCCCCAAGGCGCCGGCCCCGACCACCAGCACCCGAGCCTCGGCCAGCCGCTCCTGACGCCACCAGGGGATCAGGCGGAGCCGGCCGTAGCGGTCGGATTCGTCGATGATCAGGGGGGACTCGTCGAGGGGGCCGGCGGAGTCGGAATCACCGGACGATGCAGAGTCATCATCGAGGAAGGTCACTGGCGAATCGTCCATCGGCTCCTCGGTCGTTCGACAGCGGGACTGATTCAAGGGAGATGAGACTCCCCGAAGCGTGGGGCGACTCCTGCTCCTCGGACCGATCGGGATGCCCTGGGTCCGATACAAGACTCACCACCGATCCGCCAGGCGGTCGGTGGTGAGCAGGGATCGTTACTTCTGGCCCTTCTGGACCGCAGCCGAAAGGCCCGCGAAGATTCGAGCCACCTCCGACTGATCCGCATCCCGCCCGAGCTCGAGCAATACCTGGCCACTGCTGATTTCCATCACGAGGGCCGGAACGTAGATCGCGACCCCATCGACGATCATGGCCAGTCGATGCTTGAAGGCCCCTTCCTCCTCGGGGATATGGGTTCTCGTCAATGTACCCAGTTTCTTGGCGCCTGGAGGGTTGAGGCGGAAGTTGATGGCCGGCTCGCCGTGGTCCCCCTTCGCCTCCTCGACGGCGAGTAAGTCCCGCTCGGTCACGTCATTCGTATCGAGTTTGACGAGCAGGAACTCCAAACCATCGGGAGCTTCTCCTTCGCTCTTGCGGAGCACCAGGCCCTCACGATTACGGAGCTTGGAGTCGAACCGAACCCATTCATACCCCTCGGGCGGATGTTTCAGGCCCTCAGGGGCCTGGGCCTTTAGGATGGCTTCGGCGTCATGCTTCTGGCTGGCGCCGATCCGGAGCACGAGCAAGCGACCGGGCGAATTCGCATGCCTTTTTTTGGTCTCAGGATGGTCATCACGAGAAGCTTTCGATCCTAGCTCCGACAGTGCTCGAACCGGTGACATCGCGAAGCTGGTCCCGATCACCAGCAAGATCGCGGTCTTCATTCTTGCGAGGAGCATGGGATGATTTCCTGAGCGATTCCGGTGACCCGAGAGGAGTCGCGACGGACATCCGTAGAATTGTTCCGCTCGCATGCGAACAAGAATGAGTATGACTAACCTTGATCAATGAGCCTTGCTCTCGGCGACCATTCGTCACTCGTCCTCGACGATCAGTCCAGGAAGATCACTTCCTCCTGAGGAGCCGGTCGAGGCGGGGTCGGTGGTCCGGAAGCCCGGCTCAGGTCGATCTCCAGGTCGAGGATCGTGATCGACTCGCCCGGCTCGGGAAACCTCTTCGAGGGCTCGGCGACGTCGGGTTTCGGGGACTCGATCCGCCCCAGGGCCGCCCGGGAATCCCGGAGGGGCCGGCCGTCGATCGGGAATCGGAACGTGGTCTGGTTGGCCGACCACTGGGCGGCTTCCCGGTTGTAGGGGCTCCGAATGTCGTAGTTCTGGAACCGGGCCATGTCCCAGAGCATCACGCAAAGCTCGTCGAGGGCCAGGCTGGGAACCCAGTGGGTCCCGTAGGCTCCCAGGCAGACCATGCCGATCTCGGAGATATTGGGGTGATAGATCGGGGTCAGCCAGCGGATCTCGGGCATCGTCCGTGGGTATGAGGCCCCGAGCTTGATCTCGACCTCGTGACGCTCCCGGATCACCACCTTTCCCTTGTCGCGGGCCAGGCTCTGGCCCAGGAAGGCCACGATGTAATTCAACGGGGGCTTTCCCGAGGGTCGGAAGGCGAAGACGGAACTCTCGTCGCGGAGACGTTCCAGCGCGACGAGATCCGAGCGGAGGCGGCGGAGCCGGGGAGATTCGTAAGCGGCCATCGGTCGGCGATCCCCAGGGGCGGTCGGAAGCCCGGCCGGAACCCTGGAAGGCCGGGGGGTGTTCACCAGATTCGCGAGGCCGGCTCAGGGGCGACCGGCGACGACTTCGGGATAGACGATCAGGTGGTCGCCGTTCTGAACCCCGGCCTCGACCAGCGTGCTGCTCTCGACCAGTCGACGGCCGCCTTCTTTATGGTCGAGCGAATAGCTCATCGGCTGACCATCGGGGCTTGTTGTTGGCAAATTCATCTTGGTGATGATGTTCGGTAAAATCCGGCTCACCGGGACGCTGAATGCGATCTCGGCCTTCACGGACTTGGCCCCGGTCTGGTCCAGGAATGTGACCTGGATGCCCCTCGGGTTTTCGCTGCCGCCATATGACATGATCGGGTACCTCCTCTCCCCAATTCGCGGGACGGGGCCCATTATTAGGGGCGGACCGGACCAAATCGCCCGGAACCCCGCTCTCCATGCTGTTCAGGATACCAGCGATGGAGCCGCTCCGGAATGCCCCACGCTTCCCATCCGAACGATTTCGTCCGGCGATGTTGATTCAGGCCGCTCAGAGATTGTGAGCGGTCTTCCCCTTGCAGCCGAAGATCGAGCAGCCTCCGATGAACTCCCAGCAGTCTCGGTGGTGGGGCGTCTTGCAGGTGGCGCATCGGACCTTCGGGGCGTCCCCGATCGGCTCGCCGCAGACCTTGCAGATCGCCGGACCGGCGTCCTCGATCGAGGCCGGACCCGCCTCGACGATCGAGACCCCCTCGCTCAGTCGTCGAGCCACCCCGTCCATCAGGCCGTCATGGATCGTCAGGGCTTCCTGGACCGCCGAGGCCAGGGCCTCGGTGGAGAGGCCGAGGTTCCGATCGACCTGCACGAGCATCCGCTCGGGGTTGATCGAGACCAGCATCCCCCCGGGCGGGCCGAGCATCTGGAGGACCCCCACCGCCCACCGGACCGGCGCGGTCAGGAAGTCGCGGGCCATCTCGGGGTCATTGGCCTGGATGCTGATCGCGCGATCGAAATCCGCGTCGCCCACGCGGACCGGGCGAGTCCCCTTGGGCGGCTGGGCCGGCGAGGGCCGAGAATAGGGGGCCAACTCCAGGCGGAACGGCAGGCCGCGAGCGAACCGGATCACCACGCGGGTCCGGGGGAAGGTCGGCTGGCCGGGGACCTGAGGGGCCAGGCCAACCCGGACCGTGGCCCCTTTGTGGCCGAAGCTCACCGTGGGGGGATCGGAAAGCCCCCGATTCTCGTATCGGCCTCGATAGCGGACGGCAAGTTGGCGATAGGCGCGGTAACGGCTCCCGGTGATCCAGGCCAGCGACTTCACCGCCCCCCGGATCAGGGCGTAACAGAAGAGGACGGCCAGGACGACGAAGAACCAAGAGAGCACCCAGGTATCTCCGCCCTGCATGGATCGAACCTCCAGGCATCCAATCTAAGCCCCGGAGGCCCGCGACGGAAGGGCCCGACTCAGGAGACTTCGACCAGGGTGTAACCAGGGAATCTTGGGTTTCATGCGGCTCGGTTCCAGAACAGGTCCCATTGGTCGGTGTGGCGGCAGCAGATCAGCGCCGCCATCGCGCGGGCGTTCTTGTGCCTCCAGCGGGCGCCCCGGGCCTTGAGCCTCAGGCCCAGCGTCTTGGCCGCGCCCTCCACCACGCCGCTTCCGATCGCATCGCCGGCCGCCAGGCGTCCCGCATAGTCGATCCGCCCCAGGTGCGGCAGGAAGTAGTTCAGCAGCCTCCCCAGGGCCTCCCGCCGAGCCGGTGTGTCCTCGCGTTCGAGCTCCTCGCCGATCTGTCGACAGACCCCGACCCAGCCCTCCTTCAGCAGCAACTCGCGGCCGTGCTCGTGGAACGCCTTGGCCTCGGCGGTGCCCTCGCCGTGCAGTCGCTTGCCGGCGGCGGCGATGTGCTGGCTAGCGTGGTAGATGTCCAGCGTCTGGGCGCACCCGGTGAGGGCCCTCCCGGCCGCCTTCCAGATCCACGAGGCCCCGTCGCCCAGCACGTGGAGTCGGGCCATCGAGGGCAGGCCCAGCCGCCTCAGCCGGCCCCACCACGACCGCCGGAACCGCCTCGCCGCCGAGATGTCGGCCCACATCACGCGAGCCGTGGCCTCGGGCAACTCGCGCGACTCCCACTGGGCCGGCGTGGCCGACTCGGCCGTGGGCCTCCGCTGGGCCACGGCGATCTTCAGGTCGCGCCAGCCCTTCTCGCGGGTGTTGACCTTGCCGGCGTCGACGGCGAATTCCCAGCCCCCCTCGGCCTCCCGGAAGGCCTCGGCCGAGGCCGTCTCCCGGCCCTGCCAGCTCGCGATCCGGCCGGCCTGGCGTTCGCAGGCCACGCGGAGCGTCTCGGCCGCCGGCGAGACCCCGAGCAGTTCCACGAGGTGCTCGCGCGTCCGGGCGAAGGAGAGGTCGGCGGCCAGACGGCCGGCCTTGCGTTGCAGCCGCGGGCTGAGGCCGCCATCGAGACCGAGGGCGGAATCGGCGTGATATCCGCCGGGCTGGCAAGGGCATCGCGAGCCCCACCAGCGTCGCCGCAACCCGATCCGGCCCAGGCAGGTGAAGACCTCCCGTGTGGCGACCCCGCGATTCTCGCGACCCTGTCCACACGGACAGGTCCTCAGGGTCGCCCCTTTTTCTCGGCGGCGTCCAGGCGGGCCTGGGCGACGCGCTGGAGGACCAGGCGTTGCTGCTCGCGGCCCTTCTCGATGACGGCGTCCTCGCAGGCCTCGAGGACCGAGCCGTCGGGGGCCGAGGCGGCCAGGTCCTTCATCTCGCCGACGAAGTCGGCGTAGCCCCGGATCAGGTCCTCGTCCTCGCCGTCGATCTCCAGGGTGATCGTCTTACGTGCCATCGTGGGCCTCCGTGGGGTCGCGTCGGGGGAATGACCCAATTTGCCAGGTCGAGCGACTCACCACCAGAGGAACTGGTTACACCCCTTCGACCAGGGGAGTGCCCAGGACCTCACGCCGGACCGTGAACCCCAGGCCGGGCCGCTCGGGCGCGGCGAGCCGACCATTCTGGCGGATCGGCGCCCCTTCGGCGGTGCTGAGCGTCACGTAGCTATTGAAGTCGGTCGAGCTGAACAGCAACTCGGGAGGGGTGGAGTGGGCCAGGTGGGCGATCGCCGCCGTGGCGATATCGCCGCCCCAGGTGTCCTCGATCGTCATCGCGATCCCCAGCGAGATGCAGAGGTCGCGGGCCTGGCGGATCTTGGTCAGGCCGCCGAACTTGCTGATCTTGAGGTTCACGACATCCATCGCGCCGTCGCCGAACCCTCGGAGCAGGCTCTCGATCCCGTCGATCGACTCGTCCATCACGAACGGATGGTCGGTCCGTCGCCGGATGGCCAAGCACTCCTCGTAGCCATAGCAGGGCTGCTCGATATAGACGTCGACATCGCGGACCCCTCGAACCACGCGTGCGGCCTCGTGCATCAGCCAGCCCGTGTTGGCGTCGGCGATCAATCGGTCCCCCGGTTCCAGGACGGCGGCGACCGCCTTGATCCGCGCAATGTCGGTATCGGGGTCGCCCCCCACCTTGAGCTGGAACTTGCGATAGCCCTCCGCCCGATAACCCGCCACGTTGGCCGCCATCGCCTCCGGCGACTGCTGCGAGATCGCCCGATAGAGGACGAAATCCTCGCCGTAACGCCCCCCCAGCAGGACGCAGACGGGCAGACCGGCCGTCTTCCCCAGGATGTCCCAGCAGGCGATGTCGATCCCCGACTTGACGTACGGATGCCCCTTCATCGCCGCGTCCATGATCCGGTTCAGCTTGCCCAGCTGGGTGGGATCTTCCCCGATCAGGCGAGGGGCCAACTCGGCGATCCCCGCGCGGACCCCGGCGGCATAGCTGGCCAGGTAGGCCGAGCCGAGCGGGCAGACCTCGCCGTGGCCGACGGTCCCGTCGTCGGCCTCGACCTCGACGATGGTGCTATCGAACACGTCGACCGACTTGCCGCCGGACCACTTGTACGAGCCTTCATGGAGCGGGAGGTCGACACGGTAGGCGGCGATTCGGCGGATTTTCATGGGTGACTCGATAGTACGGGGAGGGCCAGATCGATATCCACAACGATCGGCGGCACGGATTCATCACCTCGGCGAGGGGGACTGCATCGCTTCGGCTGGCTTGACGGAATCGAAAAATTCGCGAAATCGCCTCGGCTCCCGACCAGGTCCGAGGGCGAAGACCCGGACCTGGTAGAACTCGTCCCCGGCGTAAAACACGAGCATTCGGATTTTCGAAGGGGCGGCCCCCGCCTTGAGGGGCGCCTCGATCTGAAACTCGAGTGCCGGCCAGCCCGCCACAGTCGCCTCACGTTCGTCCTGGATCTCGTACTTTCGCGCGATCGAGTCGCGGGCCGCCTTCAACGCACCGGCGAGCCTGTCCTCGGGGATCTTGATCGGCATCGGGGACTTTTCCAGGCGGTAGAGACACCCGCCCGAGGTGCAGGAATATTCGAGCACCTCGATCGGACCTCCTGAAATTCGCTGGGTCGTCGTCTTCTCGGTAGGTTGGATAGGCATCGCGAAGCTCACGGCACCATCCTTCGATTTCAACTCGACCCACCCGCTCGGAGTTTCGGCGACCAAGCCCGTGGTCAGGAGCAGGATCATCCCCGGAGTAATTCCCCGCATGAAATCCACCTCTGTGAGGATTGCCATTGGTACTAGGATTCTCGACAGGATCATCCCAGCCGATCCAGTCGGGAGCAACAAATTCCCACCATTTCGAAACGCGACGAGGCCGGGACTAGCCCGGCCTCGTCGCGGATCTCGGTTCGATCCGGTCGGGATCAATACATGTCGTCGTAGCCGCCACCGCCGGCGGGCTTCTCGTCGCCCTTGGGGGCGTCGGCGATCAGGGCGTCGGAGGTCAGCAGGAGGGTGCTGACGCTGGCGGCGTTCTGGAGGGCCGAGCGGGTAACCTTGGTCGGGTCGATGATCCCGGTCTTGACCATGTCGACATAGGCGTCGTTGAGGGCGTCGTAGCCGAAGTTACCCTTCCCCTCGGCGACCTTGGAGACGACCACTCCGCCATCCTGGCCGGCGTTCTCGGCGATCTGGTGGATCGGGGCCGAGCAGGCGCGGATGATGATGTTGAAGCCGGTGGTCTCGTCGGCGGTCAGTCCGGTCGGCTTGACCAGGGTCGAGGCGCGGAGCAGGGCGACGCCGCCGCCGGGGAGGATGCCTTCTTCGAGGGCCGCGCGGGTGGCGTGCAGGGCGTCCTCGACTCGGGCCTTCTTCTCCTTCATCTCGCTCTCGGTGGCGGCACCGACGTTGATCTTGGCCACGCCGCCGGCGAGCTTGGCGAGCCGCTCTTCGAGCTTCTCGCGGTCGTAGTCGCTCTTGGTGTCGGCGATCTCGCGGCGGATGGCCTCGATCCGGCCCTGGATGGCGTCGGTCTTGCCGGCACCTTCGATGATCGTGGTGTTGTCCTTGTCGATCTGGATCTTCTTGGCATGGCCAAGGTCTTCCAGCCCGACGTTCTCCAGGTCGATCCCGAGGGCCTCGAAGATCGGCTTGCCGCCGGTCAGGACGGCGATATCTTCGAGCATGGCCTTGCGGCGATCACCGTAGCCGGGGGCCTTCACCGCGGCACAGCGGAAGGTCCCGCGGAGCTTGTTGATGACCAGGGTGGCCAGGGCCTCGCCGTCGATGTCCTCGGCGATGATCAGCAGCGGCTTGCCCGACTGCGCGACCTTCTCCAGGACCGGCACCATGTCCTTGACCGACGAGATCTTCTTCTCATAGATCAGGATGTAGGCGTCTTCCAGGACCGCTTCCATCGTGGCCGGGTCGGTCACGAAGTACGGGCTGAGGTAGCCCCGGTCGAACTGCATGCCTTCGACCCACTCGACCTCGGTCTTGAGGGCCTTGCCTTCTTCGACCGTGATCACGCCGTCCTTGCCGACCTTCTCGGTGGCCTCGGCGATCATCTTGCCCACTTCGGTGTCGAAGTTCGAGGCGACGGTGGCGACCTGCTCGGTCTCCTTCTTGTCGGAGATCTTGGTGCTCATCGCCTTGAGCTGCTCGACGATGTCGGCGACCGCCTTGTCCATCCCGCGCTTCATCAGCATCGGGTTGACCCCGGCGACGACGGCCCGGAGCCCCTCGTTGTAGATGGCCTCGGCCATCACCGTGGCGGTGGTGGTCCCGTCGCCGGCGACGTCGGAGGTCTTGCTGGCGACCTCCTTGACCATCTTGGCGCCCATGTCTTCGTACTTGTCCTCGAGCTCGATCTCCTTGGCGACGGTCACGCCGTCCTTGGTGACCGTGGGCGAGCCGAACGACTTCTGGATGATGACGTTCCGGCCGCGAGGGCCGAGGGTCACCTTGACGGCCCGGGCGAGCTTGGCAACCCCGCGCTGCATCGCCTGGCGGGCTTCCTGATCAAACGCGATCATCTTGGCGGCCATGAATCAAATCGCTCCGTGGGATGGCTGTTCTGGGTTCGATGGAAGATCGTATGCGAATCCGGCCGACTCTCGACGGCCGGCGTGGATCACTCGACCACCGCGAGGATGTCGTCCTCGCGCATCAGGAGGACCTTCTTCTCGCCGTCGATCTTGAATTCGTCGCCGGCATAGGAGGTGAACAGGACGGCGTCACCCACCTTGACCTGGAGTTCGCGCTTCTTGCCATCCTTGGTGATCCGACCCTCGCCCACGGCCAGGACCTTCCCCTTCTGGGGCTTGTCCTTGGCGGTGTCCGGCAGGACGATCCCGCCCGCCGTCGTCGCCTTGGCTTCTTCCCGCTCCACCACGACGCGATCGCCCAGAGGCTTCAAGTTCATCGCTATCCTCGTCTTCAATGAGCCCGGAACTTCGGGAGGCCAGATGTCCGAATCCGCTTCGGCCTCCCGTCACGCCTCGATCCTATGCAAGCACCGTGCCCTGAACAAAATCGCGCCGCTTCCCTCTGCCCAAAAACGACTTACGACAAACACTCAGCTCCCGAACCGCGTCGTCACTCTGCCGATCGAGGTGACCCGGTCGAATGCCCTGCCAAATCGGCAGCCCACCTCGTTCCATCCTGGAACGATGCGTTCGGGCACGCCAAACCGCGCGAGCCAGCCAGGGCACGGCGGACCACGCCCGGGCAAATCGGGAAAGGTCCTCAACCCTGTGACCGGGCACCCGCTATTTCGAGGCTCCCACAGCCCGGGCGATCAGATCCCGGCCATTATCCAGGAGCAGAGCCCGAGCGGTCGGCCGGTCGAAGGACTTCTGGATCCAGGCGATGACCTCGTCGGCATTCCCGAGACCCGGCAAGGTGGCGCCGCCCCCCAGGAAGTCGGTCCCGATCGCGATCCCTTCAAACCCCTCGCGACCTCGAAACGGGGTGGCGGCGATGGCCCGGATCGCGGCCTCGACCTGATCGATCGACAGGAAAAATGGCGGGCTCACCCCGATCCCGATCACGCCGCCCATGGCCCGGAGGCGGGCCGCATGGCCGATCGGCAACGATCGTTGCGAGGGAAAGTCATCGTGGAGCAGGGTCCCGTGGCTGTAGGCCGGGATGAGGTTCGAGGGGCGGGCCGGGTCGGCCTCGAACCAGTCGAGGACTTCGGACGAGGCCGCATGATTCATGTGGGCGAGGTCGAGCACGGGGCGAGGCCCCGGGCCTTCGGGTGCCAGATCCAGGAGTGCATCCAGGAACGATCGCCCGAGATCGGTGAGCCCACGATCATCGCCGGGGCTGGAGGAGCCCCCCAGGAGGCTCGACTGGTTGTAGACCGGCTGAAACAACCTCACGCCCCGCTCGAAGAGGCGAGCGAGCTTAGGAAGGTCCGCCTCCGAGCGGATCAGGGCGTCGAAACCTTCGACGCCGATCATGGCCCAGGCCAGCCCCTCGGGATCGTCCTGCCATCGGTCGAAATCGTCGGGACCGATCAGGAGACGGCCCGCGAACTCCGCCTCGATTCGCGTGATCAGATCGCCGAGCGCGGCCCAGGGATCGGCCTGACTCGACCAGTCGTCAAGCCTCCGGTAGCAGGACACGATCGCCGCGCGAGTCGCCTGCAAATACCCCTCGGACTGGCCGATCCGGCCTTCGACTCCGGGGTAAAGCCTGGGGTCGAAGACAACGGTCTCGCCGGCATACTGGAGGAGCCAGTCCACGTGAAGATCGATGAGGCGCATGAAGGACCAGCCCGGTTCGAGGTGCCGGCGGCGTCCGACCGCCGGTCATCGGGCGATGATCGACGATCGGACGCGAGCTGGTCAAGCCTGGGCTTACTTGCCAATGGCCTCGTCGACCTTGTCGCCGACCTTCTCGGCCGGGCCGCGAGGATCGACGGCGTCCTTGAGATCCTTGGCAGCAGCGTCGACGCCTTCACCGGCCTTCTCGGCGGGGCCCTTCTCTTCGCAGCCGACCATCGCCAGGGTGGCGGACAGGCAGAAAGCGGCCAGGCCAAGTTTCTTGAAAGTCATCATCTTGCGGTTCCTCTCGGAGCAATTCGGAAAAGCCGGGTCGCGAAGGCAATCCCCTCGCTGGACCGGCCATCAAGGATTCGCACTGTACCGCAAAATCTGAGCCGAATCCGATATGGTTTTTTTTGCAAGCTCAACGATCCGGCGGCGGATCGAGCGGGATTTGCCCCAGGAATCGAGCCACGAGCGTATCGAGTTCCTTCCATCGGACGAGGATCTCGAATCGTGTCGGCTCGGCCAGGAAGCCCGACCAGCGGATCGGGGGAGCTTCCAGGAGGGATCGGCACAGCGGCGAATCCCCCGGGACCAGATCGGGAATCCGTCCGGGCCAGAGCCCGCCGGAGAATGCGGGGGAGACCTGGCCCCAGCCATCCCGGAGAATCCACCCGGCCGATCGTTCGGGTTCGGCGACGGCGGCCGCAGAAACCGCGAGCGCGTCCGGACCCCATCCGATGGCCACGGACGACCCGATCCGGGCCAGTTCGATCGTCCGACCCAGGAAATCGCCGATCCGGTTCGGACCACCCTCCGGCCTCGGTTTGAGGCGACCTTCCAGTTGCCGGGCGGCATTCTCGTCGATCAGGTGGAGCGCGATCAGGCCGGAGTCGATCCCCGGGCCGTCGGAACCGACCCAGCCCGAGATCCCTCGGAGTTTGGGGATCAGGTCGGCCTCGGTTCGGACCCCGACCGACCGGGCCAGGAGGTCGAGCCGGAGCCGGATCGGGGCCAGGCCCGCGCGAGCTGGATCGACCTTCTCGACCTGATCGGCCAGCCGGAACGCGGCATCCCAGGTTTTCGCGGCCGGATCGATCGCGAGCGCGAATCCGGCCACGGCCCGCTCCGACGGGACCCAATCCAACCAGGTCGGGTCGATCTCCGGAACGCGGACCGGTTCGGGCAAGGTGAGATTCAGGGTCGCCGTGAAGGCGTCGCCCTCCAGGGCGAGCCGTCCGGCCATCGACCCTCGGGAGGTTCGCAAGGCCTCGGCCATTCTTCGAACGTTCACCGAGCTCGATCCATCGAGTACACCGGGCTCGACCTCCAGCCGGATCCCGTCCGGTTCGGCCTGCTCGATCGCTCGATCGGCCCGCTCGCGGACCAGCCGGAGATCCTCGAACGACCCGGCGATCAGCGGACCATGAGACCCTCGGGACACCAGGGGAGATCCCGGCTTGCCCAGCCGATCGGCCGGAGGGTCGGTCGGCGAGGTCTCACGATGCCCCCCGCTCAGGACCATCGACGAGGCCAGGGCCTGAAACGTCCCGTCATCGGCGGGGAGGGATATCCCCCAGGCCAGTTGCCCATCCTCGGGATCGAACCAGAGCGAAACCTCGGCCCGATCCAGGGTCCGCAACTCCCCGACCATCGACGGATTGAAGGCGGCAATCAGCGCCTCCAGGGGCTTGCCGAGCCGGTCCGGCTCCTGGCTGGCCCGCTTCCAGGCCGCCAGGGCCGCGGCCGGGTGGGGGGCCTTCGCCCCTCGAAACAGGTCGAGGACCTCTCGGAGTTGCCGGTCGGGATGGACCGCCCGGATCGAGACCACCGGCCTCGGCTCGTCCCCGAGGCTCGCCGAAACGAGCAGGAACAGGCCAAAGCCCCCCAGAGGTGCCCAACGTCTCGTCATCGAATCCTCCTGGAGATTCCGCCCGGGCCACTTTACCCGGAACGGCACGTCCCCGACGAGACCGGGAACTTCGCGTTCTCTCCTCAGCCGGCGGCACATCGAACCCGAGTCCGATCTCTCCGGGAATGGGCAGGAATTGCGAGAGCGTCGTGCCCCGGGTGAAGGTGGATCGAGGGAGATCCGATCAGGCGGACCAGGGAGGATGGGATGGCACCAAGGACCGTGACCCCGCCCGAGTTTCCCACGATCGCCGGAGAAGTCCACTCGCCGTCCGGTCCGGAGTCGGTCGGGGCGGTCGAGACGACCATCCCTCGACCGGCGTCGAAACGGACCGAGACCGCCAGCAGCCTTCGTCCGTGGGCGATCGATTCGGCCTCGCGGCGCGTTCGATAAAGGCCGGCCATCGTGTCGA
Source organism: Tundrisphaera lichenicola (assembly GCF_051175385.1). Lineage (GTDB taxonomy): Bacteria > Planctomycetota > Planctomycetia > Isosphaerales > Isosphaeraceae > Tundrisphaera > Tundrisphaera lichenicola. Next base: position 6,247,532 of record NZ_CP195106.1, read on the forward strand.
TGGCGGGCAAGGGGGATCCAGGATTCCAACCTTCCGTCGCGACGGTGTGAAGCATGGCCTACTCCATCGGAGATAGGGTCGATCGAAATCCCGATCGGCCGGAGCCGATCGGTGACGATCTCCCGACCCAGAGCAGGCCATGTGCCGACTCCCCCCCGAGAACGACCCCGTCCCGCCCACCAATCCGGGTCTTGACGTTCGTCCGACAAATCGGGGCCGCACAAGCCAACCAGCCCTCACGAACCGACTCGACTTCGGCCCGCCGAGAGACAAGGGCCTGCCACGGCTCCGACGCCGGCCTCGTGAAAAGGAGCCGGCCCGACCTGGCAATTTCGCCAATCGTGTTCACTCGGGAATCCAGGCCGTCCGGGATCTCTGCCCGATCCGAGGCCCGATCGCGCCCGGGAGCGAAATAGTCCTCTTGTCGCCATCGATCCGTCCGAGATCAAATTACAACAACGCGAGTCTTTATTATTGACATCGCAGAATTTCAAAGTTAATTGTCGGATCCAATATCGATGATAACACCGAGGACAATCTTAACAGATGTTTCTATCCGGAGAACGTCTATCCAAGGGGGGAGAACGATGCTATCGATGAGACCTGGGCCATTCGCCCGCAATACCCTAGCGGTCCTCTGGATTACGGCCCTGAATGCTACGTCGCCCGCCTCAGGGGCCGAAAACGCGAACTCGAAAGTCTTTCCGCCTTGTTCGAATCCTCATGGACTGAGCTACGCCGAGTGGAGCGCCCGGCAATGGCAGTGGCTGTTCTCGCTGCCGGTCGATCATCATCCCTTATTCGACAGCGCGGACTGTAGCACGGGCCAATCGGGCAAGGTCTGGTTCCTCGGCGGGACGTTCAGCACGAGCGAGATCGAGCCCGGCGTCATCCTCGGGAAGGCCGATCGGACGTGCAAGATCCCCTCGGGCACGGCCCTCTTCCTCCCGATGGTCGCCGCCGAATGCTCGGAGATCGAAGGAAACGGCGAAACCGAGGCGGTGCTACGCGAGTGCGCCAACTTCTTCGGCGACTTCATCATCCCATCGAGCGTCTTCCTCGAAATTGATGGGAAACCGGTGACGAATCCGGAGCGGTATCGGGTCGAATCACCGCTCTTTTCGATCGGTCCGCTACCGGAGAACAACGTGCTGGGCGCCGCTCAGGGCTCGACCAGCCCTGCGGTCAGCGACGGTTACTTTGCGATGGTAAAGCCAATGTCGGTCGGCAAGCACACCCTCCGCTTCGGAGGGATCATCGACGTGAGCTCGATCGGCGGCCCGATCTTCATCCAGGACATCAAATACACCATTGATGTCATGCCGAGAGGGCGATATTGATCGAGGCGGGATAAATGCCGGTCGGAGGTCGACCGCGGCCTCCGGCCTCATGCGGATGGAGCGTCCGGCGAGCCGGGAGACGTGCCCACCATCGCCCGCTTCGGGTCCGGGGAGGCCGGCCTGCTGGGCCAGGTCGTCCGGAGATATCGCGGGGAGGACCTACCGATGATCGAACAACTACCGACGGATTCTCCCAAAATCCTGGGGTTCAAACTCAGCGGCAAGCTCCACGACGATGATTACCGGACCTTCGTGCCCGCCGTGGATGAGGCGATCGCGGCGGAGGGCAAGGTCCGAATGCTCGCGCTCTTCGAAGATTTCCACGGCTGGGACTTGCACGCCGCGTGGGATGACCTCAAGTTCGGCCTGAAACATGACTCGGACTTCGAGCGGATCGCCCTCGTCGGCGACGAGAAATGGGAGGAATGGATGGCCCGATTCTGCAAGCCGTTCACACGGGCCACGGTCCGGTATTTCGACGCCCATGAGGCCGAACTTGCCCGGAGTTGGGTGAAGGAAGATCTCTGAGCGGGGCTCGGGCGGGATGGCCCTCCTCGGGAAGGCGTCAATCGATCGGCAAGCCGAGCGATCGGATCCGATCGAGTTCCTCGCGATCCGGGCGCCGGCCCACGCCGAAGAGCCAGTCACCCCCGAGCAGGAGATTGAAATTGCAGGTCGGGTCTTCGTGATGCAGGAAGTGATGACGAACGAGGTATCGAAAGTAGCGGGTCCGGAGTAGCCTCGCCAGGTGCCGAGGGGCCTGCGGATCGACCGAGGCGTATGGGCGATGCAAGGACGGATGGACGACCATCGCCATCAACGGCGCCGCCATCAACATCGGTAACGCGCCCAGGATCGACCAGGGACCGATCATCACGGCGAGGACCGGCAGGGCCGGGACGACCGTCAGGTTATAGCTGATCAGCGAGCGGAGGCCGATCGTCAGCCCGTAACGCTCCCGGACGATCAGGGGGTCGCCGGCCTTCCCGATCACCCGATCGACCCGCGATCGGTGGACCTGATCATCGAACTGAGTGACGTGGTCGGATCGATAGGTCAGCCCATGATGGACCACGGCGTGGCGATAGTGGACTCGCAATAGGTGCCCGAAGAGTCGGGGATGGCGAGCCCAGTAGCGGCGAGTGCCGGCACGGGCATGGCCGACGAACCGGTGGAGCAGCGACTCCGAGATCGAGGCGGCCAGATACCCCAGACCGAGTCCGATCGCGATTTGCAGCGGGATGAACATCGGCCTGGGCCTCGGAATCCGGGACGTTTCGTCGGCCATCTGGGAGACTCGGCCAATCGATGTGCCGCTGGAGCGGCTGAGATTATCGGCCAACCCCTTGGGGCCTCTCGGCCCTCCGAGTAGAGTACGAGGGCCGACCCGGACTGCCTAGCTCCGGCAGGGTCCTATCGGCCGAATACCTGGGGCGAGTCACGACGATGAATCCACGACGCGTTGCGCTGGTGACGGGATCAGCCACGGGGATCGGCCAGTCGGTGGCCTGGCGATTCGCCGAGCGGGGGTTTGCCGTCACGGTGAACTTCTCGAAATCGAAGGCCGAGGCGGAGGAGACGGCCCACGGGGTCCGATCTCGGGGCGGAGAGGCGATCCTGGTCCAGGCCGATGTCGCGGACGACTCGGCGGTCCGCGTCATGGTCGAGCGGACGGTGGAGGCCTTCGGCGGGATCGACGTCCTGGTCAACAACGCGGCGACCACCCACTTCATCGCGCATACCGACCTCGACGGGATCACCGACCAGGTCTGGGACGACATCCTCAATGTCAACCTGAAGGGGACCTTCCACTGTTGCCGGGCGGCGATGCCCTGGCTGAAGGAGCGACAGGGGAACATCGTCAACATCGCCTCGGTGGCGGGCCTCGCCGGGTCGGGCAGCTCGATCGCCTACGCCGCGAGCAAAGGGGCGGTGATCACCCTCACCAAGAGCCTGGCCAAGGCCTTCGCCCCCGAGGTCCGGGTCAATGCCGTCGCCCCCGGCCCGGTCCAGACCCGATGGCTGGCCGACCATCAGGACATGGTCGAGGCGGCCATGAAGCTCACCCCGATGAAGCGTCCGGCGAGCCCGGACGACGTGGCCGCCGTCGCCCTCTTCCTTTCCGAGGAGGCGGGCATGATGACGGGCCAGGTCCTCGTGGTCGATGGCGGTCGGACAATCTGACGCGATTCTTGAGCCCATTTCGAATGGGCTTGCGTCTTCGACGAGGGGCGGGTACCTTGCCGCCGCCCATCGACAGGGAAGCCGGATCGCCCGGCGAGTCGGCCCCAAGGAGCGGGACCGACGAAAGACGACCGACCCGACCTGGATCGGAAGGAGTGGGATCGCATGCAAGGACGGTCATGGATGGCCGCTCTGGCGCTCGTGGCGGCCTCGGCCGGATATTTCGGCCCGGCGACGCTCGCCGGACAGCCGACGCCGATCAAGCAGACCGTGAACCTCGTGATCCGGCTCGACGGGATCTCCTCGGACGGGGCCGAGGTCGTCATCAAGCCGGGCCACCCCGCCTGCCGGTTCAAGCCGATCACCAAGAAGGTGACGCGGAACGGGAAGCTCGAACTTCCCAAGATCGATGTCGAGACCATCAGCGCCGATCGGGATTGCGCCTTCGCGATCACGCTCAAGGAACCCGGGCAGCCCGACAAGGTCGTCCGCCGAAACCTCCGGATCGAGGAGGTGGAGGAGGGGAAATCAGCCTCACCCCAGTCACTCACCTGCTACGTCAGCTCGAATTCGCTGCATCCGACGATCGCCGAGAAGACCGATCGCCCGAAGATCAAGAAGTGACGCTTTGCCCTCGGAATGTCCCGAGGTTCGGGCCGCACGCCAACCGGAATCGCGAGGATCCGAGCTTCAGGGATTCTCGCCGTCCGGAGCGGTCATCGCGGCGGGTCGGCGACTGACGAAGGCGATCGACTTCCCGTCGGGCGACCAGGCCGGGTCACGGTCCCCGTCGGGATTCTCGGGGAATGGCCGGACGGTCCCTCGATCGAGGTCGAGGATCAGGATCGCCCCTTCGGGCCGCCCTCGACCGTCGACGAAGGCCACGAATCGGCCGTCGGGACTCAGGGAAGGATAGTCCTCGCGCCGGACGTGGTCGGTCAGGCGTCGGACGGCTCCTCGGGATCGCGTCTGGACCCGGTAGAGATCCCAGCGGTTCCCCCGGTCGGAGAGGAAGACGACCGAACCACCGTCGGCGGCCCAGGTTGGCTGGGTATCGAGGGCGGGGTCGTCGGTCAGTCGGGTCAGGCCCAGGCCGTCGGCCGACCGGAGGAAGATGTCCCAGTTGGCCTCGCGTCGGTCGACGTAGGCCAGGCTATCGTCGGTGGGGGACCATCGGGGCCAGAGCCCCCGGGCCAGGACCTCGACCTCGCCCGCGCCCGGACCGCTGAGGGTGATCGACTCGATCCGCTCGTCATTCCGGCCTGGGCTCGACCAGTCGGTCGCGTAATCGGGGCGACCGCTCGCGACATAGGCGATCTTCCGACCGTCCCTCGACCAGGTGGGCATGCTTCCCGAAGCGATCGCGGTGCTCGAACCACCGGACGCCGGGGCGATCTGGATCAAGGAATCATGCCCGGAGGCGTCGAGGGTCGCGAACGCGATCCACCGGCCATCGAGCGACCACGCCGGGTGCGCCGCCTGCGCGAATCCCTCGGGCAGGACCACCGCCCGAGGGCTCGAGCCGTCGGATCCGGCCACGAACAGGCCGTAGGGGCGGAGTTTCGACGTCTCTCGAAGATCGGCCTCGAACCGGAACCTCGCGACTGGGATGGGAGGAGCTGGCTCCAGGCCGTCGGAAACCGGACGTTCGTCGGATCGGAGGGGGGAGAGGCGAACCTGACGGACCCGGTCGCCGATCCCTCGATCCTTCGACCGCTCGCGAACCACGGCGATCAGTCGGCCGGAGGACTCGGGGCGGACCTGGATGAGGGCGGTCGCCCCGCCCGAAGGCCAGGTGGCCGAGAACCACCGGGTTGGCGAAGGCCCGGGGCCTCGCCGATCGACCCTCGACTTGCCCCAGACCCGGATCTCGTCGCCGACGCGTTCGAAGGCCACCAGCTCGGCCTCTCCCGGACGGGACGCCGGCCGGATTTCCAGCGAATCCAGGCGAGTCGGCCAGCCGAGCCCGGTGGCGTCCACCTTCCATCGGCCGGTCGAGAGCGTCGGCTCCTCGGAACGCCCGATGGTCGGACTGGCTACGATCCACAACCCGGACAGGATCACCGGACCCACGATCATTCGAGGCAAAGCCATCGGAAGCCAGAATCCTGCCCGATGAATCGAGCGTTGGACCAAGCGAAATCGTCCTCGATTGGGAATTCGTCGGCCGGCGCCGTTTCTTGGCGGTTGGGGTCCGGCCCAGGGGCTTCTCAGGACAGGACCTTGTCGACCACCACCCCTCCGTTGACGGTCAGGCGCTCGTCCCGACCGTCGCGGAAGTAGGTCAGTTGCCGATGGTCGACCCCCATCAGGTGGAGGATCGTGGCGTGGAGGTCGTGGACATGCACCTTGTCCTCGACCGCATGGAGGCCGAATTCGTCGGTGGTGCCCACGGTCACGCCGGGCTTGACCCCGCCACCCGCCAGGAACATGCTGAAGCCGTAAGGGTTATGGTCGCGGCCATCGGTCCCCTCGCTCATCGGGGTCCGGCCGAACTCGCCGCCCCAGACGACCAGGGTCGAGTCGAGGAGCCCCCGACGCTTGAGGTCTTTGAGAAGAGCGGCAATCGGCCGATCGCTCCGGGCGCAGAGCTTCGAGTGGTTCCCTTCGATGTTGCTGTGGGCATCCCACTGGCTGCCCGATCCGCAATAGAGCTGGACAAACCGGACCCCGCGCTCGACCAGCCGCCGGGCCCGGAGGCACATCGCCCCGTAGTCCTTGCAACGATCATCGTCGAGCCCGTAGAGGGTCTTGGTCTCCTCGGACTCGTTCGAGAGGTCGACGGCCTCGGGCGCGTGGGCCTGCATCCGATAGGCCAGCTCATAGGCGGCGATCCGGGCGGCCAGCCTCGAATCATCGGACCGAGGGGCGGCGTGGATCCTGTCGAGGTCGGCGATCAGCCCGAGCTTGGCCTTCTGCTGGGCCTCGGTGATCGACCCCGGGGGGGCCAGGTGGAGGATCGGCGTCCCGTCTTTCCGGAATGGGGTCCCCTGGAAGGTGGCGGGCAGCCACGAGTTCCCCCAGTTCCTCGGCCCGCCCAGCGGTTCCCCGGCGTCCTGCATGACCACGAAGGCGGGGAGATCCTGGTTCTCGGTCCCCAGGCCATAAGTCACCCAGGCCCCCAGGCTCGGGCGGCCCGCCAGGATGCTCCCCGTGTTCATCTGGCAGACGCTGCCCACGTGGTTCACGCCGTCGGCCCAGCAGGACCGGATCAAGGCGATGTCGTCGACAACCTCGGCGATATGGGGATACCAGTCCGAGACCCAGGTCCCCGACTCGCCATGTTGCTTGAAGGTCCGCTTGGTCGGCAGGAGGCTGTTGCCGCCGACTCCCATCGCGGTGAAGACCTTTCCGAAGCTGGGGGGCAGGGGCTTCCCGGCATGCTTGGCCAACTCGGGTTTCGGGTCGAACAGGTCGATGTGGCTCGGCCCGCCTTCCATGAACAGGAAGATGCAGCTCTTGACCTTCGGCGCGAAGTGGGTCGGCCGAGGGGCCAGGGGATGCAACGGGTCGATCTCGGGCATCTCGGCCCGAGCCTCGTCGCCCATCAGGGACGAAAGGGCCAGGGCTCCGAATCCCATCCCCGCCCGGGCGAGGAAATCGCGACGTGAGTTCGTCCAGATCTTGTGAGGGACCATGTTCGTCCTCGGTCGGTGTGTGCGGGCGGGCGACGATCGACGGAGCTCGTTCGCTAAGATCAGTCGACGAACACGAACTCATTCAGGTTGAGCAAGGCATGGCAGAAGTCGACCACCGCCGCGGCCTGGGCGGGGGTGGGGCCTTCGGGCATCGGGACCGGGAGGGAGTCGGAGAGATCCCGGCCGCTGAGGTTCTCGGGCTGGGTCCGGAGGAATTCGAGGGCACGTTCCCGTTCCCCGGCCTCCGGCCGTCGTCCGAAGGCGTCCCGATAGGCCACCTCGACCAGCTGCTCGATATTGTTCCGGTCGTCGGCCTCGGCGTAGACCTTCCCGGCGAGCCTCCGGGCGTGCTCGACGACCAGCCCCGAGTTCAGGAGCATCAGGGCCTGGGGGGCATTGACCGAGATGTTCCGCTCGGGACAGGTCAGGTTGGTGTCGGGCACGTCGAAGGCGTCGAAGAGGGGATACTTGAGGTTCCTCCGGACGAAGACGTAGAGGCTCCGGCGATTCCGGTCGGACTCGGATTCGGAGACGGGCCAGTCCCCCTTGAAGTGGGTGGTCACGCCCGGCGGCAGCTCGGGATAGATGCTAGGCCCGCCCATCCGGTGGTCGAGCTTGCCGGAGACGGCGAGCATGGCGTCGCGGACGGCCTCCCCCTCCAGCCTCCGACGGCTCATCCTGGAAAAGAGGACATTATCGGGGTCGGCATCGAGGGTCTCGGCGCTCGGGGTGCTCGACTGCCGATAGGTGGCGCTGGTGACCATCAATCGGTGGATCGCCTTGAGGCTCCATTGCTTCGCGATCAGCTCGGTGGCCAGCCAGTCGAGGAGCTGGGGGTGGGAGGGGGTGGCCCCCTGGGTGCCGAAGTCACTGGTGGTCGAGACGATCCCCCGGCCGAAGTGGTGCTGCCAGAGCCGGTTGACGATCACCCGGGATGTAAGCGGGTTCTCGGGGCGAGTCGCCCACCTGGCGAGGGCGGTCCGGCGTCCTGGCGTCTCGGACGAGGGGTCGTCGTTGCCGGGCATCCGGGTCGAGCCGAGGACCGAGAGGAAACCGGGCGGGACCTCCTCGCCGGGATTGTTCTGATTCCCCTTGCGGAGGAGTCGGACCGGGGGTTCGAGCGGGCCGGCGTCGGTCATCCCGGTGGCGGTCGGGATCGGGGGCGGGGCGAGCTTGACGAGGTCGTCCATCTCCTGACGACGTGCCTGCCAGACCTCGCGGAGTTCTTCCGGCATCACCGCGGCCATCTTCTTGGGGTCGATGGCGATCTTCTTCGCATATTTCTTGAGCAGTTCCAGCTGATCGACCGTGCGGTCGCGGGGATCGGCCGCGAAGGCCTCGCGTGCCAGCGCGGGGAGATCGTCCAGCTTGTCCTTGAGGAGTCCGGCGGCGTAAGGCTGCTCGATCGCGTCGATCTCGCGGCGGAGGCGTTCGACCAGCCCTTCGTGCTCGGCGAGGGCCGAGCTGTACATGGCTAGATCCTCGGGCGAGGCGACCGGATAGTCGTCCCTGGCCCGAGTCCCGGAGAAGAGGGCCTGGATCCGATAATAATCCTTCTGGCTGATCGGGTCGTACTTGTGGTCGTGACAGCGGGCACAGGCGACCGTCAGCCCCAGGACGACCGCGGTGGTCGTGTCGGTGATGTCGTCGAGCATCCATTGACGACTCTGGCCGGGGACCGAGTTATTGTCCTCATAAGGCCAGTGGCGATTGAAGCCGGTCGCGATGAAGGCGTTGGTATCTTCGGGCTCGACCTCGTCCCCGGCCAGTTGGAGGGTGAGGAATCGATCATAGGGCATGTCTTCGTTCAGGGCCTGGACGACCCAGTCGCGGTATCTCCAGGCGTCGGGACGAATCTTGTCGCTCTTGAAGCCGTCGGATTCGGCGAATCGGGCCAGGTCGAGCCAGATCCGGGCCCATCGCTCGCCGTACTCGTTCGAAGCCAGGAGTCGGTCGACCAGTCGTTCGTAGGCGTCGGGGGCCGGGTCGGCGGCGAAGGCGGCCACCTCCTCGGCGGAGGGGGGCAGGCCGGTCAGGTCGAAACGGAGTCGGCGGATCAAGACCGATCGGTCGGCCTCGGGGGCGGGGGCCAGCCCATCCGCCTCGACTTGCTTGAGGATGAAGGCGTCGATCGGATTTCGGATCCACGCTCGATCCTGCACCGACGGAGGTTCGGGGCGAACCGGAGGGACGAAGGCCCAGTGCTTGCGCTGCTCGGCGTTCCAGGTCGGCTCGGGAGCATCGCCGGGGGGTTTGGCCATCGAAGGCCAATAGCCGGAGGTCAAGAAGAGGGCGACCAGGCTCGCCCGACCGATCCCATTCCCGAAGATGCGTCCGAGGCAGTCCACTCGCATGTTCTTCATCTCCCGGGAATTGGATTGGGCCGACGAAGTCAGGGCAGGGGCAAGGCGCGGCGGGGCCGGTTCTCGTTGACCGATGAACCAAGGATACCTGGTTCCATCGGATCTTCCCAACGAAATCTCCCTCCGCCAATCCTGTCCGCGTAGCAGCCGGGCAATCTTCTGCCCAGCCGGGAAAGAAATCAGCCCGAGGGAGGCCATTGCTTCCCACGGGCCGTGGTTTTCGATCGAGCTTCACCACCGGATCAGCAGCACGATTGACCGAGGGAATCGCCGACTTCGAGGGAATATCGGGCGACGACGGCGGTGACGTTATCCGGGCCGCCCTTCTCGTTAGCCTGCTCGATCAGGCGGAGGGCCGCGGCCTCGGGCTCGGCCGTGGACCTGAGGATCTCTGCGATCTGATCGTCCTCCACCGGTTCGGTCAGCCCGTCGGTGCAAAGCAGGAGGACGTCCCCCTCGATGAGCTTGAGCTTGTGGATTTCGGCATGGACGCCGGCATTGGGGCCGCCGATGACATTGGTCACGATGTTTCGCCGGGCGTGGTGCTTGGCATCCTCCGCCGAGAGGATCCCGCCCGAGATCATCAGCTGGACCAGGGTGTGATCGCTGGTGATCTGCTCGAGGTTGCCGTCGCGCAGGAGATAGGCCCGGGAGTCGCCGGCATGGGCGATGTAGAGGTCGGCCCCGATCAGGTAGGCCATCGTCAGGGTGGTGCCCATCCCGTAGAGCCGGGCATTGGCCTCTCCCTCGTCCACCACCGCCTTATCGGCGAGTTCCAGGCTCTTTCGGAGCTCGCTCAGGAGGATGCTCTCGTCGGATCGCCCGACGTGGAGGAACCACTTGAGCGTATTCAGGGCGTATTCCTTGACGCTCTCGACGGCCAGGGCACTGGCACGCTCGCCGGCCGCGGCCCCGCCCATGCCGTCGGCCACCACCATCAGGTAGCCGTCCTCCTCCGAGTAGTTCGTCACCCCGGCCTCATCCAGGCTGCTCTGGCAGATCTGCATCGACTTGGCGAGTCGCGCCACGAGGAAGTGATCTTCGTTGTTCTGGCGGACCTTGCCGGGATGAGTCAGGGCTCCGCAGGAGATCTTCACCTTCACGGGACCCGGCGTTGCGTCCGGCCGGTCGATCGTGCCGACCCCGCCGGTGAAGTGCTGGACATCGGAGATCGGCATCGTCGCGTTCCTCTGCCTGAAGTTCGACCCCTCGAACGATATCGAGACGGCCGCGACTACCCAAGCAAAATCGATGCCAATCCTGATATCAGGAAACGTATGATTGCATCGAGCCATCCGGGTAGGCGAAAGACTCGCCCCCTCGCCTCCCTGGATCGGCCTCGATCAATGGGCCGCCTTGGCCGGTTCGCGGGACTCGATCGATTCGACGGCCAAGGCCGGGGTCCGGGGCTGCACGGCGAAACGGATCCCGATCTTCCGGGTGAAGTTGACCCACTGGTCCAGCAGGACGTAGAAGACCGGGGTGACGACCAGGGCCAGGACCAGCGAGAGCGCCTGGCCACCGATGATCACCTTGGCCATGCTGGCGCGGGCCCCGGCCCCGGGGCCTTGTCCCAGGGCGATCGGGATCATGGCGGCCACCAGCATCGCGGTGGTCATGAGGATCGGCCGGAGCCGGGTGTGGTTGGCCTCGATGATCGCTTCGTGGCGGGACACGCCCTGCCTCCTGAGCTGGTTGGTCGAATCGACCTGGAGGATCCCGTTCTTCTTGACGATCCCGACAAGCATGAACAGGCCGAACATCGCGTAGATGTCCATGGGTGACCGGAACAAGAGCAGCGAGAGCAGCCCGAATGGGATCGTCACCGGCAGCGACATCATGATCGACACCGGCTGGACCCAGCTCTCGAACTGCGCGGCGAGGATCAGGTACATGAAGACGATCGAGAGGGCGAAGGCGATGATGAAGTATTTGCCCGTCTCGCCCAGGGTCTTGGCCTGGCCGCTGAAGACGTAGCTGTAGTCCTTGGGCATGTTCATCTTCTCGAGGATCGCGGTCGCGCGGTCGACGGCCTCGCCCAGGGCGATCCCTTCGGGGTTGCCCAGGACGGTGACGATCCTCTGGCGGCCGTAGCGTTCGATCTCGGTCGGCCCCCGGGCCTCTCCCAGCTGGGCCATGCTGGTCAGGGGGACCAGCCCGGCCGTGGAGGAGGGGAGCCGGAGGTTAGCCACGTTCCGGGCCGAGTCGCGGTCGGCGGGCCGGGCCCGGAGCCAGACGTCGTACTGCTCGTCGCCGTCGCGGAACCGCGAGACCGGTCGACCGCCGACGAGGATCCGGAGGCTGTCGGCGATGGTTCCCACCCGGATCCCGAAGTCGCTGGCCCGCTCGCGGTCGATCGAGACCTGGACCTCGGGCTTGCGGAGCGAGAGCGTCGTGTCGAGGTCGGCCAGGCCCCCGGCCTTCTTCAACTCGTCCTTGAGCTGGTCGGCATAGGTCGCGAGCTGGGCCAGGTCGGGGCCGGACAGGTTGACCTGGAAGATCTGCGGGCGGGCGCCTCCCTGGAATTGCGAGACGTCGTTCACGCTGGCTCGGAGGTCGGGATAGTCCTCCAGGATCTTCCGGGCTTCGTTCTGGACCTCGAACTGGGTATAGGGCGTCTTGCGTTCTTCGAGGTCTTCGAGCCGGACGTAGATCGTCCCGCGGGTGACGTTCCCCTCCCCCTTGACGGACCGTCCCCCGGCCACCTGGCCGGTAGTGGTGAACAGATGCCGAGTCCCCGTGAGCTTGCGAATCCGCCCTTCGAGTTCCTGGAGGACCCGGTCGGTCCGCTCCAGGGTGTACCCTTCGGGCGTGGTGACGACCACCTCGTACTCGCTCTGGTCATCTCGGGGGATCAGGCCCTTCTCCAGCTTGCTGAAGATCGGCACGGTGCTGTAGATCACGCCCAGGGTCAAAAGAACGATCAGCCACTTGGCCCGGAGCGCGAACCGGAGGATCAACCCGTATCCTCCGTCGACCCCCCTCCAGATCAGGCCATTCTTCGACTTGGCGTGACCGGACTCGCCGGGTTCGAGCTTGAGGAATCGCGAGCAGAGCATCGGGGTCAGGGTGAACGAGACGAACAGGCTCATCATCACCGCGAAGGCCACGGTCAGGCCGAAGCTGGAGAAGAACCGGCCGACGATCCCGCCCATGAAGGCGATCGGCAGGAAGATCACCACCAGCGAGAGGCTGGTGGCCAGCACCGCCAGGGCGATCTCGGAGGTCCCCACCCGGGCGGCCTCCATCGCGTCCATCCCGTCCTCTTCCATGTGGCGGAAGATGTTCTCGTGGACGACCACCGCGTCGTCGATCACGATCCCGATGGCCAGGATCAAGGCGAGCATCGTGATATTATTGAGCGAGAATCCCATGTACTGCATGAACAGGAACGTGGGGATGATCGACGTGGGAATGGCCAGGGTGGCGATCACCGTGGTACGCCAGTCTCGGATGAACAGGAGGATCGTCGCCGAGACCAGCACGGCGGCCAGCAAGAGGTGGAACTTCACCTCCTCGATCGACTTCCGGACGAACCGCGCCTGATCCTTCGTGACGACCGTCTTGATGTCCGGCGGGAGGGTGGCCTCGACTTCCTTGAGTCGGGCCATCAGGTCGTCGACGACCTTGACGGTATTGGTCCCGGCCTGCTTCTGGATCACGAGGCTCACGGCATTCTCGCCGTCCAGTCGCGCCTTGGCCCGTGGCTCCTCGTAAGAATCTTCGGATCGGCCGACGTCCTTGATCCGAATCGGCGTGCCGTTCTGGTTGGCGATGATCAGGTCGTCGAATTCCTGGGGCGTGTTGAGCCTCCCCAGGGTCCGGAGGACCAGCTCGCGGGTCCCCTGGTCAATCCGACCGCCCGGCTCCTCCAGGTTCTGCCGCTCCATCGCGGTCCGGACCTCGTCGATCGAGAGCCCGTACGCGGCCAGCCGGTCGGCGTCGACAGTCACGTTGATCGTCCGGGTCCGGCCGCCGATCAGGTTGATCGCCCCCACCCCGGGGACGGTCTCCAGCCGTTCCTTGATCTTCTTCCGGGCCAGTTCGGTGACCTCGCGGAGATCGCGACGACCGGAGATGGCCAGGTTCAGGACCGGCATGGCGTCGGAGTCGAACTTGTTGACGATCGGCGTCTCGGTCCCCTCGGGCAGGCTGGCGATGATCGAGCTGACCTTGTCGCGGACCTCCTGCGCGCCGACGTCGCCATTCTTGGAGAGCAGGAACTGGATGGTGACGACCGAGATCCCTTCCTGCGTCGACGACCGGATCTCGTCGATCCCCGAGACCGTGTTGATGATGTCTTCGATCGGCTTGGTGACGGTCGTCTCCATCTCCTCGACCCCCGCGCCGGGGAGGACCGTGAGGACCGAGCAGACCGGGAAGTCGACGTTCGGGAAGAGGTCAACACCCAGGCTTCCGTACGACACCACGCCCAGCACCACGGGCAGGGCGACCAGCACCCAAGTGAAGACCGGTCGCTTGATGCAGATGTCGGAGATCGTCATGGGATACGGTCCCTCGGGACGGTAGGAAATGAGCGCTGATCTGAGGAGAAACGTACGAGCGAGATGGGGGCGATCGTCGGCCGCGATTCGTCGAAGGGGACGTCAGCCCCCGGTCCCGGCCTCGGCCTCGACGGGGGGCTTGGTGGTGGGCGGGGCCTCGGGGGTCCGGACGAGAACAGGGGTGTCGTCGGCCAGTTGCGACTGGCCCGTGGTGACGACCCGGGCCTTCTCGGGGAGCGTCCCGATCAACTCGACCCAGCCCGGTCCTTCCTTCCCGGTCTCGACGGGGAGGGAGTGGGCCTTCTTGTCGTCGCCGACCAGGAACAGCTTGGTCACCCCCGCGTAGCGGACGATCGCGTCGAGCGGGACGATGATCGCGTTGGCGTTCCGGTCGGTCACGATCTCGGCCTTGGCGAAGCCGCCGGGGCGGAGCAGCCCCTCGTCGTTCGGCACCGCCGCCTCGACCTGGAAGGTCCGGCTGGTGGAGTCGACCCTCGGATTGAGCCGGCTGACCTTGCCGGGGAACGTCCGGCCGGGGTACGAGGAGACCGTGACCCGAATATCCTGGCCGATCTCGACGTCGGCGGCATGTCGCTCCGGGAGGTTCATCCAGAGACGGAGCGGATTCTCGATCACCAGTTCGTAGGCCGGATCCCCCTCGCGGATCATCTGCCCCTCGGAGACCGAACGCTTTGTGACCGCGTAGGTCAGCGGGACCTTCAGGCCGAAGGGAGGCTGCGAGGGCTGGGGAGCCCGGATCTCCAGGTCGACCCGGGCCTGTCGACGGACATCAAGCCCGACCTTGGCCGCCAGGGCCGCCATGATGGTCGATCGGGCGGCGAGGATCCCGTCATCCAGCGCGGCCTCGGCCGCTTTCACGTCGGCCTCGGTATTCTGGAGATTCTCCCGCATTCCCGCCCCCTTGTTCATCAGGTTGCGCTCGCGGGTCAGGTTCAACTGGGCCCTCTCCAGGGCGACCTGGAGCCGCTGGACCGAAGGGAGCTTGGTCACGTCCAGCTCGTCCACCGACGGTGTGGTGGTCGGGACCTCCTTGAGGATCACGCCGATCTTGGCCAATTCGGCCAGGAGCTGCTTCTCGGCCTGTTCGATCGCCAGATCGGCGTCGATGGTCTCGAACTGGACCAGGAGCTCGCCCGGCTTGACGTGGTCGCCGATATCATGCTCGACCTTGAAGACCCGACCGACTCTCTTGGCCCCGACGGTGACCTCGTCCCAGCCCTTGAGCGTACCCACGGCGTCGACGAGCCGCTCGATCGGCCTCATCTCGACATCGGCGACGGTCACCGGGACCGGCTTCGGGGCCGCATCGGCCTCGACCTTCTCGGCCTCCTTCGACTGGCAACCCAGCGGCACGGCCGCGAGGAGCAAGATTGGCACGATGGCCCGCCTCAGACCGTTCATCCTTCGTTCTCCCGTTCCTTGACGATCGAGGACCCCGAGACCCCGAAGCCTTCCAGCAAGTCGACCACGAGCCGATCCGCCAGGTTCGCTTCGAGGGGCCGACCGAGAAGCAAGTGGTCGAGCGTCGCCGACATCAGCAGGCCCCGCATGGCCTGGGCACACGAGGCGACGCGCCCCCGCTCGACCAGGCCCGACTCCGCCAGTCGACGGGCACAGCCCTCGGTCACCCCGTCCATCGCCTCGCCGAACCGATGCATCTCTTCCTGGAGACTGGAATTCTGGGGACCGAAGCAGATCGCGTAGAGGAACCGGCTCCGGTCCGGCTCCTCGGTCAAGAACGCGACCTGCGAGGCGAAGATCTCGCGGAGGATCCGGACCGGGTCCGGTTCCCGCGCGACCAGATCCTGCAAGGTCGGGATGAACCCCGACATCGGTTTGATCATCAGCGCCTCGACCAGCCCCCGCTTGCTCCCGAAGTGGTAATAGAGCGTCGGCTTGGTCACTCCCGCCGCCTCGACGATCTCGCGGACCGACGTCGCGTCGTAACCCCGGTCGGCGAACAATCGGGCCGCCACCCGCGCGATATGCGAGGCCATCTCGCCCGACGATCGCAAGGCCGTCAGCTCGGTCGTCGCATCGGCCGGTTTCGATCCCATGGGCAACCCAGATTCCTCCCTATACCGAACGGTAGGTATTATGAGCAAACCCTCAGATTCGTCAAGGTGAAATCCGCAGATGTGACTCTGAGCGGTTGGCGAGCCGTCGGGATTTGGGTTAGCCTCGAACCTGGGGCCTGCGAGGCACCGCACCAACGATCCCGAGGGAGCTACCGGATGTTTTTCGAGCGAGCGATCACGCCCAAGGTCAGCATCGGCGACCAGCCGACCGTCGAGGATCTGGCCCGCCTGAAGGCCGAGGGATATACGGGCATCGTCAACCTGAGGAACGACGGAGAGCCCGATCAGCCCCTGGGGATCGAGGCCGAGGGGCAAGAGGTCCGGGCGCTCGGCCTGAACTACCTGCACGTCGGGGTGGGCGGGAGCCCGCTGACCGAGGCGGGAGTCCACGCGGTCTCCGACTTCATCGAGGGGCAGGAGAAGGTGATGGTCCACTGCCGGAAGGGGGGCCGGGCCGCCGCGCTGGTGCTGATCCACCAGGCCAAGGTCCACGGCTGGTCGGCGGCCGAGGCCGCGGCCAGGGGTCGAGGGCTCGGCCTGGAGGTCGACGGCGGCCTCCGGTCCATCGTCGAGAACTACCTCGACGACCACCGAGCGGGCTGATCGCGCCTGCCGGTCGACCCCACGATCGAGACGAAACCCCGACGAGGTCCGAGATGCGACGAACGAAGCTGGCCTGGCCGATTTACGCCCTGACCCTGGCCTGGATCGCGGGAGCCTGCGGCTCGGCCCTGGCCGACGAACCCCGGAGGATCCGGGTCCTCAGCTACAATATCCACCACGGAGAGGGGGTCGACGGCAAACTCGACCTGGGGCGAATCGCCGGGGTGATCCGGTCGGTCGAGCCCGACCTCGTCTCCCTCCAGGAGGTCGACCGGGGCGTCAAGCGGAGCGAGGGCCTCGACGAGCCCGCCGAACTCGGCCGGCTGACCGGTATGACCTCGATCTTCGAGCGGAATATTCCCTATCAAGGGGGCGAGTACGGGAACGCGGTCCTGAGCCGCTGGCCGGTGAAAGGTCACAAGAATGTCCCGCTCCCCTCGAACTACGTCGGCGAACAGCGAGGGGCTCTCGCCGTCGACCTGACGACTCCCGAGGGTAAGTCGCCGATCCGCCTGATCGCCACGCACCTCGACTCGCGCCCCGACGACAAGGAGCGGCTGGACTCGGTCAAGTCGATCGAGCAGATGGCCGCCGAAGCCCCCGACCTCCCGACGCTGCTGGTCGGCGATCTCAACGCCCTGCCCGAAAGTCGGGTCCTGGGGGCGTTCCAGACCAACTGGAAACGAGCCAACCCCGAGCCCTTGCCGACCTTCCCCGTCGCGAAACCGACCCGCCAGATCGATTATGTCCTGGTTCGACCCGCCTCGCGCTGGAAGGTGATCGAGTGCCGGGTCCTTGATGAAGCGGTGGCCTCGGACCACCGGCCGCTCCTGGTCGTCCTCGAATGGATCGATTGATCGGCCTCGATCGGAGATCGCTACCGATCTCCGATCAAGGCGGCTCGATCCTCGTCATCCCGGGCTCGGGCCCATTCGCCGATCGAGCGGAAGGCTCGGGCCCGGTCGATCCGGAACACCTTCGAGTTCGGCTCGATCGCGATGGCCGCCTCGAAGTGGCGGATGGATTCCTTGGCGCGGTCCGATCGGACCAGGATGGTCGCCAGGTGGTAGTGATACCAGGCCCGCCCGGGGTCGAGCAGGGTCGCACGGTCGAGCCAGGCCGTCGAGGAATCGGCCCGCCCTTCGAGATCGCGGAGGACCGCCCACTCGTAGGCGACCAGGGCCGACGACTCGGTCCGGGGGTCGTCGCTGATCGGCGGGGCGGGGGACTCGTCGAACCTGGCCCGGAGTGCCCGCCAGGGGCCGGGAGCATGCGTGAACGCCAGGGCCCGGTCGCAGAGCCGGATCCCCTCTCGGGCCGAGGGGCCTGAACTCGGGTCGATCGCGACGGCCTGGAGGAACAGGATCTCGTCGACGTCGCGGATCAGGCGTGACTTCCTCGGCGTGTCCAGCCAGGCCAGCTTGGGATCGGAGGCCCATCGGTCGTCGGAGCAGACCCGGAACTTCGAGAGGGCCTGCTCGATCTCGGGGGCGACCTCGGCCGGAGGCGTGTCTTTCCGGATCAGGCGAAACCGGAGCGAGTCGGTCATGGAGGAGAGGGCGTCGGCCTCGGCGCGAGCCTGGAGGGCCTCCCGGGCGACCGCATGTTCGCGACGGGCCTCCCGGTGGAGATCTTCCATCTCGGCCTTCGGGGCGGTCGTGCGAGCCACCTCCTCGAACTTGGCCAGGGCGATGAGGAAGCTCTCGCGGGCCCGGGCGTCCTTGCCCTCGATCAGCAGTGCCTCGGCGTCCTCGGCGATCCGGGCCCCTTCACGTTCCTCGCGGATCGCCCAGGTCAGCATGGTCGCGGCCCCTGCGGTGACGGCCATGACCAGGGCCAGCCGCTTCCAGGACCGGCGAATCCGGCGGACGAAACGGATCGTGAGGGGCTCGCGAGTCCACCGGAGGGGGGCGTCCTCGGCCACGGCCTGGAGATCGGCCGCCAGTTCGGCCGCGTTCGGGAATCTCCGGGCGGGATCGGGTTCGAGGCACCGGCGGATCACCCGTTCGAGAGCCTCGGGGATCTCGGGATGTTCATCCCGGAGTCGAGGGGGGGAGGCTCGACGATCCTGGGCCGCCCGGTGGAGGGCCTCGTCGACCGTCGAGGCCGACGAGGGCGCCGGGAACGGTCGAGAGCCGGTCAGGGCCTCGTAGAGCAGGACCCCGAGCGAGAAGATGTCGGCGCGAGAATCGACAATCTCCCCCTGGCTGGTCGAGAGGGCTTCGAGATGTTCGGGGGCCATGTAGGCGACCGTCCCGCCCAGGTGGTCGGTGGCCAGGGCGTTGCGTTCGTCCCAGGGCTCGCGTGCCAGGTTGAAATCCAGGAGCATCGGCAGCGCGTCGCCGGTCACCAGGACGTTGGACGGCTTGATGTCCCGGTGGAGGACCCCCCGATCGTGCGCGTGGCCCAGCGCCTCGGCGAGCCGGGCTCCCCACCAGGCGATCGCCCGGGCGAACGGCAGTTCGGCCAGGGTGGTCCGGGCCGAGGATCCCCCAGCCTTGGCCTCCGAGGGGTCGAGCCGGTCGAGCACCTCCAGAAGTTCGGCGCCCGTCGGGGCGGTCCGGGCCTTGGGGTCGGCCAGGAGCCGGGACAGGGTGACTCGCCCGAAGTAGGGCATGCAGAGCAGGTGCAGGTCGGTCGCCGGATCGATCCGGTACGAGTGGACCGGGACGATGTGGGTGTGCTGGAGCCTCGCCAGGGTCTGGGGCTCGCGAGAGCCGGTCCGGGCGACCTTCAAGGCCACCGGTCGATCGGCGAGTTGACGCTCCTTGGCCAGGAAGACCCGGGCGAACGACCCCCGGCCCAGTTCCTCGACCAGGAAAAACCCGGCGATCGTCTGGCCGACTTCGGGGAAGGGGACCGCCTCGGGACCGGGGACGTGCAGGTCGGTCGACGCCGCGTTGCCGACGAGTTCGTGGATGTCGAAGACCCGCCGGAGCCGATCGGCCAGCTCGGGGAATCGTTCGTCGTACTCGGCCGGAAAAGGGGCCGCGCCGTCTTCCTCGCGTCGGCAAAATTCCTCGTAGCAGAGCGCGACCATCGTCTCGGCGTCGAGGTCGGGGTGGCGGTCGCGATATTCCTCGACGCGGACCGTCTCGCCGGAGTCCCACCTCAGGTTGAGGTCGGCGCGGAGTAGGGCGAGCCACGCGGCTGGCGTGGCCCCGGGTCCTTCGGGGAGGAAGTCGCCGGGATCGGGTCGTCGGTGGCGTGTCGAGCCGCGCCAGGCGTCTTCGAAGCGGCGAGCAAGCCGTGTCGCGGCCGGGGACGACGCCTCGTCCCAGGTCCCCGATCGGGCGATCGAGCCCATCTGGGTCATCCCTCGGTGAAGACCCGGCGCCGCAATTCCTCCAGCACGCGCTGGACGGTCCGCTCGCTGATCCCGAGCCGGTCGCCGATTTCCCTGGACGACAAGCCCTCCGCCTTCAGCTCCAGGATGGAACGCCTTTCCTCGGGGACGAGATTGCGGAGCTGGTCGAACGCCTCGCGGGCCTCGGCCACCTGACTGGCGGTCTCCAGGGCCCCCGGGAGTTCGCGGGGCTTATCCCCGTCGGACCAGATCGGCTCCTCGCGGCGCATGTCCTGCTTCTGGCTGCCGGCCTTGCGGAACTCGTCGATCACCTTGTTCTTCGCGGCTCGGGCCAGGAAGGCGACAAGATGCCGCCCGTCTTCGAATTCGGTGGGGACCGTCCGGACCCGGTGGAAGAAGCTCCCCCAGACGCTCTGGAGGAAGTCGACCGAGTCGAACCTCGACCGGAGCATCCTGGGCAACTGGCGGCGGACCACCAGCCGGACCTCGGCCTCATACCTCATCAGGAGGTCGCGAGCCGCGTCCTGGTCACCGGCGTGGATCCGGGTCAGGAACCCCCGAATATCGTCGCCCGCCGCGGTCGTCTCGTCCCTGAGCGCATCGCCGACCATCATGCCACGGTCTCCTTCCCGGGTTCGCATTCCTCCGACGAACCGACGTGTCTCCGACACCGGCCCTCAGGTTAATCATCGCCGATCCGGTTTGGCAAGCGGCCACCGGCCGAGAATTCCACGAGGAGCGTCAAGGGAAACGGGACTGCATCGCCTTGAGCCATTTGAGGCGGGACTGATACAGCTTGATTCTCGCACCTTCTCGACCCTCGGCCATCAACTCCTGCTGTTCCTCGAGGGCGTCTCGGAAGTGCTCGCCGGCAATCGCGGGGTCGGAGTCGCGTTGGACCTCGGCCAGCAGGGCCAGGACCTCGGCGTGGTCGCTGTGGTATTCGTCGTGGTGGCGATCGGCCTCGATCAGCTCATGGAGGTTCAGCCTCGCCCGGGTGAGGGGTTCTCGGGCGTCGTCGAGCCGCCCCTCGTGAAGGGCAATCTTCCCGATTGCGGTGTTCCAACGGGTTTGGGCCAGCTTGTATTCGAGGACATCGCCGAAGTCGCGGGCACTCTCCAGGAGATTCTCGGCTTGCGCGCAGGCCTCGGTCGCCTCGGAGAACTTCTCCTGCCGGATCAGGACCTCGGCCAGGACGAGCTGGGCGGCGGCCTCCTCGATCCGGTAAGACGTCACGCCGGGCTTATCCTCGATCAAGGCCGTGTCCTGCGCGAGAGCCCGCTTCGCTTCCACGATCGCCTTCTCGGGCTCGCCATTCTCCAGGCGGAACCGGGCGGCCTTCCGGAGGTAATAGGCCATGTCCTCGCGCGTCTGCCGACGCTCCAGGTCATTGGTTGAGGTCGCCAGGAGCGATTCTTGCAGCTCGACGGCCTTCTGCTCCTTGAGGATGGCGAGGTTCAGCTCTCCTCGATGCCGGTCGAGGGCGGCGAGGTTGCCGAAGCTCCGGGCGAGCTGGAAGGCGAGTTGAAAGGCCGTGCCCGGTTCGATCTGCGGATCATCCTTGAAATCCTCGTAGAGCTTCGTCCGGATCTTGTGCGAGGCGACGTAGGCCTCGCGAGCCTCGGCGATCCGACCGGCGAGTTCGTGCATATCACCGGCGTAGCCCCAGCTTCGACCCAGCCCCGAGCGAACCGCGATGTCCCCCTTGCAGCCGTCTCGCGCCCCGTCGTGCTGGACGCAGGGCAGGCAGGCCCGCCGATAGACGTCGCGGGCTTTCGCGTAGAGCGCCAGGGCCTGCTCGGAGTCGCCACGGGCCGCCTTGATAATCCCGTATTCGACGTAGGTGTTGCCGAGCTGGGCCAGGACCTCGACGGGAGGCTCCTCTCCGCCGACGCTCTGCGGCCTGGCGACTCCTTCGAGGATCCGGATGGCAGCCTCGTAATTCTCGATCACGTCGCGATTCCGGTTGGCCCCCATCTTGCCCGCGAGCTTGGCGACCTGTTGATGGGCCTCGGCCAGCGCGAGTCGTCCCGAGCTATCGTCGTCGGGCTTCCCCTGGTTATCTCGGACGACCTTTTCGAAATAGCGAAGCGCCACCCCGAGGATCCTCATCCTCAGGGCCTGCTGATTGGCCTCGGCCCCGAGTTCGGACTCGAAGGCATCGATCAGCCGCTCGACCGCCTCTCCCGCGGTCCTCAAGGTCAGGGTGGATCCGGCCCGGGCCATCTCGGCCTTCTGAACCGCGAGCTTCCGATCTCGTTCGGCGATCAGTTTGGCCGACCGCTCGTGGCGGAGTTGAAGGCGGCTGAGGACGGTCGAGACCGCCGTCCCGACGCCCAGGACCAGCAAGATCAAGCCCACCGCGGCCATCTTCGCCTGCAAGGGCTCCCGGCACGACCACTTCCTGATCTTCTCGGGGAGCGTAACCGGGCGGGCGTGGACCGGCTTGCCGTCCAGCCAACGGTGGAGGTCTCGACCGAAGGCCTCGGCCGACTCGTAGCGATCCTGGGGGGACTTCTCCAGGCACTTCAGGCAGATGGCATCCAGGTCGCGGTCGACCTTCGGGTTCAGCGACTGCGGCGAGGGCGGCCGCTCGGAGATGACCTGATTCAGGACGTTCTGGACCCCGGGCCCCAGGAAGGGGGGGCGTTTGCAGAGCATCGCGAACAGGGTGGCCCCCAGGCTGTAGACGTCGGAGAGGGTCGAGATGTCCTTCAGCCGCCCCTGGGCCTGCTCCGGAGGCATGAAGGACGGCGTGCCCAGGATCGAGCCCTCCGCGTCCTGGCTGCTGTCGAACCCCCGAGTCGATCCCTTCGAACGCTCGGGCTCCGACGATCCCGGGCCGTTCGATCGCGACCGGAAGCCTTTGGTGACCGGATCGGGGCCGATCGTCATCGAGGCATCATCGGTCGGGTCGACTCGCTTGGCCAGCCCGAAGTCGGTGACGTAGGGCGCCCCCTCCTCGTCGATCAGGATGTTGTCCGGCTTGAGGTCCCGATGCAAGACCCCTCGGCGATGGGCATGGGCGATCGCGTCGGCCACGCGTAGCATCAGCTCGGCCGCCAGTCGGGGATCGGCCGCGTAGTCGGCCATCCGCTCCCTCAGGCTGCCGCCGCGGATCAATTGCATCGCGAAGAAGTGCTGTCCACACTCCTCCGAGATGCTATAGATCTTGACGATATTGGGATGCTTATGGAGCTTCGCGACCGCCTGGGCCTCGATCAGGAATCGCTGGACGTCGGCCTCGGTGGCGGCGTCCCCGGCGCCGATCATCTTGAGGGCGACCGGCAGCCCGAGCTTGACGTGCCTCGCCTCGTAGACGAACCCCATCCCCCCCTTGGCGATCCGACGGACGATCTCGTACTCGCCGAATCGGGTCTGCTCGCCCGCCGGCCCGTCCCCGCACGGCTGGGCGAAATGCTGGGTCCGGCGGCCGGTGTGAGAGAGGGTCTCCGAGAAATCCATCTCGATCGGCAAGGGTACCGAGCCCACTCGGGTCATCAGCGAGTCTTCGGCGGTCGGGTCCGGCTCGACGGCTCGCGGGGCTTTCTCGGTATCGGGGCGATCGTCGTGCGAATTCATGATCCCCCACCGATCTGGCCTCGGATCTCTCCAAGAGCCACACGGGACGACCTTGAGCTAATTAGCCGGATCCTCCCGACTCGGTCGGAGTGGCCCTCTGCGAGCGAGCAATCGGGGCGACCTCGCCCTTTTCACCCTACGATGGGACTTCCGAAGCGGTGACGGGGGGGTCCGGAAATTCTCCTCAAGTATCAGTAGAACACCCGGAACGTGGCGGGGCAAGTTGGATAACACCGTTAATCAACAAAGCTCAAGCCGAGATCCATCGAGCCGGGGAGGGTCGATGGTTCAGCTTACGCCGGGGCCAGCGGGCGGGGCGTACTTCGTGGGCAGGATCACCACATGGTCGGGTGTGACGTGGACGGTCAGGCCCTGGCCTTCTCGGAGGAACTCCGACCTCGACTGGAGGGCCAGCGAGACGACCGGCCAATCATTGGCCGTCCGGAGGTGGATCTGGCGGACCTGACCGAGGAAGACCAGCCGTTCGACCGTCGCGACGAACCGGTTGGCGTCGGCCGGGGCGTTCGGGCCGAACTCCAACGCCTCGGGTCGGATCGCGACCGTCACCGGAGAGCCGGGGGGGATGGCCCCATCCCTGGCCCGTCCGACCAGCCGGCCCAGCGGGGTCCGGACCACCTGATCTCCCCGGGGGTCGGTCGACTCGACCTGCCCCTGGATCAGGTTCACCAGGCCGAGGAATCGGGCCACGAAAGCGTCGGAAGGCGCGTTGTAGACCTCCGACGGCGGTCCCGACTGGACGATCCGCCCGAGATCCATCACCGCCAGTTGATCCGCCAGGCTCAGCGCCTCGCGGGGGTCGGAGGTTAGTATCAGGGTGGTGATCTCCGCCTGGGTGACGACACGGCGGATCTCGTCTCGAAACTCGCCCCGGACTCGATCGTCGAGCCCGCCGGTCGGGTCGTCCAGGATCAGGAGCTGGGGATCCAGGATCAGGGCTCTCGCCAACGAGACGCGCTGCCGCTGGAGGCCGGAAAGGGCCTCGGGCCGCTTGCCGGCCAGGGTGTCGAGCCGGGCGGAACCGAGGGCCTCGTCCACCCGGGCCTTGCGGTCCTTGCGGGAGAGTCCCTGGATCTTGAGCGGATAGCCGACGTTCTCGGCCACGGTCAGGTGGGGCCAGAGCGCGTCGTCCTGGAACAGGAGGCCCACTCGCCGGGCCTGGGCTGGCTGGTCCTGGACGAGCTGGCCGTCGAAATAGACCTCCCCGTCATCCGGGGATTCCAGGCCGGCGACCAGGCGAGCCAGCGTGGTCTTGCCCGCCCCGGAAGGGCCGAGCAGGAAGGTCAACTCGCCGGGTCGGACTTCCATGGAAGCCCCGTCGACGACCGCCACGCCGTCGAATCGCTTGACCAGATTTTCGAGGACGACCCGGATCATGAGGGGGCGTATCCCCCGGCCACTCGCGCGACCCTGCGATAGAGCTGCCGGGTCCAGGCGGTCCACTCGCCCCGGAGCCAGGCCCGGAATCGGGGCTCTCGGGCCAGTCGCCCCTCCGAGGCACCGGCCAACTCCACGAGCAAGGCCCCGTCGATCGGCCGGGAAGGGCGAGACCAGCTTTCCTCGAGCCAGGCGCGGACCTCGGGGTCGGGTGCGATCTGCTCGGCCAGGGTTTCCAGGAGCGGGCCTCCCTGGGGGCTCGCCTGGAGCTTGGCGACCGAAGCGGGAGGCCACGGAGGACGCCGCCCGAGCGCGGACTCGGCCCTCGCGGGATGGCCGAATCGCCGGAGGGCGGCCTCGGCGTCCCGGAGTTCCTCGCGAGCATCGACCAGGGCCGCTCCCAGGAGATCGGCCAGGAGTCCTTCGGCCAGGGATTGGATCTCCGGATCGGTCGGCATTGCTTCCCCATCCAGGAGGGCCAGGAATCGTCGGGCCCGTTCCGGGTTCTTTCCGACGATCGGGAGGGCGATCGCCTCTCGGAGCCCCGACCCTACAGAACCCGCCGAGGGATCGAGGATACCGGCCGCCTCGCGGACGAGCGTCTCGTAGCCGGCGGGCCAGCCTTCGCGATCCAGGAGTGACCTGGCCCGGGAGAGGGTCCTGGGGTCGTCCCTCGGGTCGCTCGTCCCGGTCGATCCCTCGGGTGGCCCCCCGTCGCTCGCCGGAGCAAGCTGTCGGACGACCCGCCAGGGGACCGGGTCCGAAGGTCCGATGTGGGTCAGGAGTCCCGACCGGGCTAACCGTCCCGCCTCGGCGATCGAGTCTCCCACGATCAGATCAACACCCCCTCGACGGTCGAGCACGCTCGAAGCACGCTCGCCCGGCCCGAGGCCGATCCAGAGGATCGGGAGCGTGTCGCCGGTCTCCCGGCGATAGGACGTCTCCAGGTTGGCCCGGATTTCACGGGGCCAGGTGGTCGCGATCACCAGGGCGTCGGTCCCGCTCGGGAGACAGCCGCCGATCGGGAGGCAGAGGACGGCCCACAGGACGATCCTCCAACCCGATCGGTCGACGAGGTCGCTCGAACTCCGGTCGGCATCCGCGCGAACGGGCATGGTCAACAGGGGTCGAGCGATCTCCAGAAACGTCATTGCCCAGGCCGACTGCCGAGGGTGATTTTGAGGGTCACTTCCTTGCCGTCGCGCATCACAACTACGTCGACCTTGTCGCCCGGCTTGGCCCGACCGAGGCTGTCGGTGTAGTCGTAGATGGTGGCGATTGGCTTGCCGGCGAAACCGACGATGACATCGCCTCCCTTGATCCCGCCCTTCTCGGCAGGGCTCCCCTCCCGGACAGCCGAGAGCTTCACGCCCTTGTCTTCCGCGCCGTAGTCGGGGACGGTCCCCAGATAGGCGCCCATCCCGATCCGACCGGGGTCGACGTTCCCCCCGTGGGGGTCCTTGGGCTGCTCGACCGACTTGGTGAACTCGGGCCGGCTGGGGCGTCGGGCGATATCGAGCAAGATGATCTCGCCCAGGTCGGCAACCCGGGCCATCCCGGCGAAGTTGATCCGATCGGTGTCGTCGCTCGGGCGGTGGTAGTCGGCGTGAAGGCCGGTGAAGGGGAAGAGGATCGGCACATTCTTGAGATAGAACGACTCGTGGTCGCTACCGCCGAACCCGTCCGACATCCCCTTGACCTTCTTGACCTTGAACCCGGCGGCATTCCCCAGCGAGTCGACAATCTCCTCGATCCCCGGCGTGCTGCCGGTCCCCACGATGGTCAGCTCGGACTTGTCGTTGAGCCTGCCGACCATGTCGAAGTTGATCATCATCACCGTCTTGTCGAGCGGGATCAGCGGATGCTCGACGTAATACCGCGACCCGAGCAACCCCTTCTCCTCCCCCGAGAACGCCATGAAGACGATCCGGCGGGGCAGGGGGTCCGACCGTCGACCGAGCCGACGGGCCAGTTCCAGGACCATCGCCGTGCCCGAGGCGTTGTCGTCGGCCCCGTTGTGGATGTCCTTCGAGAAGATCGCCAGCGAGCCCGAGGTCATCCCGCCGTGGCCCAGGTGGTCATAGTGCCCCCCGACCACGATCGTCTCGTCGGCCAGCGGCCCCTCGCCTTCCAGGACCCCGATGACGTTGCGGGTCTCGACGCCCCTCCGCTCGATCGTGATCGAGGCCGAGAGCCCCCAGCCTTCCAGGGCCCTCGACCGGGGCTTGAGGTCGCCGTCGATCTGCTTCTCCAGCTCCTCGAGGCCGGGCTGGCCCGCGGCGGCCAGGAGTTTGTCGGCCTCCTCTCGCTTGAGCATCACGACCGGGATCGGCGAGTTCTCGTTCGCTCCGGCTCCGTTCAGGGTGAGGAGTTGATCGGGGTTGTCCTTCAGGCCCGCCTTGTCATTGACCAGCAGGACGGCCGAGGCCCCGTGCTGGAAGGCGTTTGTCGCCTTGTGGTTGAAGGTGGCGAAGAGGGTCGTCTGCTTGCCCGCGAAGGGGCTATTGTCGTCTTCGAGCTGCGGCTCGCGGCGGATCAGCAGGACGGCCTTCCCCTTGACGTCGATCCCGGCATAGTCGTCGTAGTCCAGATTCTTCGACTCGTCCTTCGCGGTGATCCCGTAGCCGGCGAAGACGATCGGCACACCGTCCAGCTTCGCGCTCGATCCGATGGCAAGCGGCTCGAAGCTGGCCCGAAGGGGGACGATCTCCTTCGCATCCGGCCCCTGGAACGCGATCGAGGCCGGTCCGTCGAGCTTGGCGTCCCCCTTGATCGAGAAGTCCTGGAAATAATCGTCGAGCCCCGGGGCGGGCTTGAGCCCGGCCGCCTTGAATGCCGCCGCGATATACTCGGCCGACGCCTCGATCCCCTTGGAACCCGGCGACCGTCCCTCCTGGGCGTCGGCGGCCAGGAATCCGACGTCTTCCTTCAGCCTTGCCATGCTCGGGCTGACGTAGGTGACGTCTCCCCAGGCCACGGCGGCAATCAGGCCCAGGGCCGCAAAGGAAAGCGCGGGGCGAGCCATTCGGACGGGAAAGCGGAGTGCCATGCGGTCAATCCTTCGATGTCGGACGGGGCGGCGTCGCTCTTAGGGGCGGGTCCCCGGGGAACTCTCGGCCGATTAATTCTCGGGCACCGACGAGCGTCCGTCAAGCGTTCGAGTGGGGCGGATGCAGGGCGACGCCGCTCGGCTCGTCCAGGGGCGATGACCAGGCCCCGACAAGGCCAATCCTTCGATCGACGATCGACCGAGGATCGCCCCTGAAATCGTTGCTCCGTCCTCGGTTGCCCGCGAGAATGGGGCCCATCCTTTCCGGAATGAAACGACGCCACGGCCTCGGTCCGAGGAGCCCCGCGATCATGTCGAAGTCCTGGACGATCGGCTCGCATCCTACTTCCGACCTAGTCATGCCGCCCCCCGCTTCGGATCGCCACGCCCGATTGACGATCGGCCCCGGGGGGGCGATCCTGGAAGATCTGGGATCGGCCTCCGGGACATTCGTCCATCGGGTCCGGATCACCGGCGCGATCCTGGTCTCGCGGGCCGACACCATCACGATCGGCCCGGACCTGCCGATGCCCTGGCCTCCCGAACCGGCCGACCTCGGGCCGGTGGTGCTCACGATCGGACGGGAACCGGACAACGATCTGGTCGTGAACCTGCCGACGGTCTCCGGCCATCACGCCCGCGTCATCTGGTCGGGGAAGCCGGGCGAGGCGGTGATCGAGGACCTCAACTCCTCGAACGGGACGGCGCTCAATTCCCCCGATCGGAAGGCCGAGCGGGCGGTCGTGACCTCATCCGACACGGTTTACCTGGGGACCGCGCCAATCTCGGGGGCGTCGATCCTGGGCAAAGTGGACCCCTCGGTTGGTCGGGTCCTGACACCGGGGGGCGCGGATCTCATCATCGGACGGGCCCCGGAATGCGGCAAGGTCGTCGATGAGCCCTCGGTCTCCGGTCGGCATGCCCGACTCTCGCGAGCCGGCGGTCGAGTCACCATTGAGGACCTGAACTCCTCGAACGGGACCTTCGTCAACGGTCGGCGGATCGAGTCGCCCACGACCGTCGAGCCGGGGGACGTGATCGGTCTGGGCCTGTACATGATGCGGATCGCACCCGTCCCCGCATCGGCTCCTTCGCGCTCGGCCCGGACCGTGATCGAGCCGATCCCCCGGGCCACGATCGAGACCCCGGTCTCCGCCTCGACAAGCCCGGCCCCTGCACGTGCTCCGTGGCCGATCGTCCTGCCGTCGGCCCTGCTGCTCCAGGGCCCGGTCGCGGCGTTGTTGATCCTGGGGGCGGTCGGCGGAGGGTTCTCGACACCCGAGGCCGTCGCGGGCCTGGTCTTCGGGCTGGGCCTGGCGGCCACCTGGTTCGGCCTCAGCGATGCGGTGATCCTGGAAAATCTCGGGCCCGGATCGACGGGCGAAACCGCGTTCCCGGCCCGCCTCGGGGTCCTGGCCCTGGTCTGCGTCGGGCAGTGCCTGCTCGCCTGGGCGATCGTGTCGCGAGTGGCGGGTCTCCGAGGTCCCGGGATGGCCTCGATCGGATTCCTGGTCCTGGCCTCGCTGGTCGGGGCGGCTCTGGGGCTCCTGATCGTCGCGCTCGCCCCTCGGAGGGACCTGTCGTGGGCCGCCTTGCCGGTGGCCCTCGCCGCGTTCTGGCTCTTCGGGGGCGGTCCCCGGACGCTCCCCCGGAACTTCCCCTGGGCCTGGACGGTGGCGAGCGCGAGCCCTTCGCGCTGGGCCTTCGAGGGGCTGCTCCTGATGGAAACCGAGCGAGCCGGCCCGAACGATCTGGCCCAGCCCTACTTCCCGGCCGAGACCACCCGGATGGGGCCGAGGGCGGACGTCCTGGCGTTGGGGACGATGCTGGTCGGGCTCTCGGTCTCGGTCGTGTTCCTCACCCGCCCTTCGTCACGGGATTCATGAGCTTCTCCAGCGCCTTCAGCCGTTCCCTCGGGATGGGGTGGGCCCGCAGGTGATTGTCGATCGGGGCGATGTCCTTGTCCTCGAACGGTCGCTTCCGGACGTTTTCGAAGCCGTTCTTTTTCGCGAAGTCTTCCAGCTTCCGCAGGTACGCAAGGATCTCGCGCCGCGAATGACCGTCGCGGGTCATCGCCATCCAGGCCCATCGGTCGGCGTCTAGATCTTGTTCCGGCTTATATCCCCACGGGATCAGGAGCGAATAGAAGAGGGGGACGGTCCCGGAGTCCAGCTTCTTCACCTCGGGGTCGCGGAGGCAGTTCACGGCGTGCTTGAGGTCGACGTGGGCCATCTCGTGCCCGAGGAGGAAGCCCAGGGCATAGTCCTCGTCCTCGGTGATCCAGTCGAAAATCCCCCGGCAGACGTAGATGTAGCCGCCGGGGAACGAGAAGGTATTCGATTCGCCGCAGTCGAGCACGGTGAAGGTGTACTTCAGATCCTTCCGGCTCAGGGCGTCCAGGAACGGCTCGGCCGCGGCCTCGACTCGCGCCGGGAGTGGGCCGACGACCAGTGGCTTGTGATCGTGTAGGATCATCTCGTGGAGCGCCGCACCCAGCCGACGTTCGTCCTCGATCGTGAGGTGGTCGAGATCCCAGACCGTCTTCTGCGCGGGTAGTTCCCAGAACGGGTCGAGGATCGGTGCGGGGGGCGGGTCGGCAGGCCGGGCGACGACCGGTGCCGGTGTCGGCCTGGTGTCCTCGGGCGGTGCGGGGGGCGGCTCGACGGGCTCCGGCGGCTTCGGGGCGGGCGGCTCGGGCTGTACTGGTTCGGGGTGTACCGGCTCAGGCCCCGGGGCGGCCTCGGCGGGCGGATCGATCGCGGTTCGGCTGGCGAGGAGGGTGTTCCTATATGACTCCCCCTCGCCATGGATCAGCCACGCCGACGCCCCGACATAGACGAGGCCCAGGATGGCCGCAACCCCCCACTGGCCGGGGGACAGGGTGGCCAGTCGGCTCACTTTTCGAACTCCCGCCCCTGATCCTTGACCCGATCGCGCATCTCGCTCAGCCCGGCGTGCAGTTCGGGGTACATCCGACGCTCCTCGTCGGTATCGGGCACCCCGAACCTCAGGTTATGCGCCTGCATGAAGAGCCGGAGGTCGTCCAGGGTCGTCCCCGAGTAATGATCGAGTTCCGCCAGGACGCTCTGCATCTTGTGGGTCTTGAGGATCTTGGCGACATTCGCCATCTCATCGAGTCGGCGCTTCGCCTCGTTGTAATGAGGCTCGCGACTCGCCCCGAACTGTTCGTCGAGCTCTCGTTCGAGGATCCTCACCGCGTCGGAGTAATCCTGGAGGGCCGAGGCGGTCATCCGGCCTTCGATCATCTGTTCGAGGGCCGTGTCGACCGCCCGTTCGAACGCCTTGCGCCCTCCATCGTATCGGGGGTCCTGGAGGGCGACCGGCCACTTCGATCTCCCCTTGGGAGTCAACCTCTGGAACGAGAATCTCAACCCCTTCTCGTCGAGCTTGAAGGGGATCTTGCGGACCTTCTCGACCGGGAGGTCCACCTTGAAGGCCCGGTAGGAGGAGGGGTGGACCAGCGGGTCGTTGAGCTGCTCCAAGAGCACGTTCAAGGTGCTCCCGCTCATGAGGTCGACCTCATTCGGATTCTCGCGGATTCGCCTGCGGATCGCCTCGTAATTCGCCTTCAGCTTTTCCTGCTCAAGTCGGTTGATCAACTGATAATTATCCCGCCCCTGGCGGAGGACCATGTTGACGTAGGTATCGACCTTGATGGCGGTATCGGCGTTGATCGACTCGGCCTGGGCCGTGAGGAGGTTATACTGGCCCATCCCGATGCCCATGCCCATGTAGAGGTCGCCGAAGCCCGACGCGGCGATGCCGAGCCCGCGGAGATAGTCCCCCTGCGGTGTCGAGCCGGGGAAGATGACCTGGGCATGGGCGACCGGACCGGTCAAGCCCCAGGCGATCAGGCAGCACAGGCCGACTCGACGCATCTCTCGCTCCTTGACTCAGGGGTGGGACCCATCGGCGGGCCTTGCTTCCGCTGACATCGAAAAAGACTCCATCATTTTATCCGTTCGGCCCAAGTCCGGGGAAGGGGCGAGTCCAGCCTGGGCGGCCGTCCCGGGAGCGGGAAACGGGCCGAGATTCTCCCGAAATCGCGTTTCCGGGGCGGCCAATCTGCGATACCATTCGTGATGAATGATATAAGATCGAACCTTGTGCCGTGCCGTGGTGTACCCGCCCCGATCCTCCGACCCGGAGAACCTCATGACCATCCCCCGAATCGATTGGGTTGGACTGACGCTCTCCGCCGGCCGATATCGGGTGACATCGAAGCTCGGCGAAGGGGGGATGGGGTTCGTCTACAAGGCCTGGGATCGGAACATCGAGGCGGATGTCGTGGTCAAGGTCCCACGAGGCTCGATGCTGGAGCAGCCCGATTTCGCCGCTCGGTTCGCTCGCGAGATCCGTTCGCTGGTCCGGCTCTCGCACCCCCAGATCGTCAAGGTAAGCGACGTGGGGGAGAACGAAGGCCTGCCCTTCGCCGTCATGCAGTACCTCCCCGGGGGCGACCTGGACGAGCGGCGGCCCATCGGACCCGCCGGGAGACCCGCCCCGGCACCGCCGGGTTCTCTGGCCGGATGGCTCCCGGGCGTGGCCTCGGCGCTCGATTACATCCACCGCGAGGGGTACATCCACCGGGACGTCAAGCCGGCGAATATCCTCTTCGATGGCCAGGGCCACCCGTTCCTCGGCGATTTCGGCGTCGCCAAGGTCCTCGGCGCGGTCGAGGCCTCGTCCGGTCGAGGCGCGGGGCTCACCGGGGCCGGGATGGTCCTGGGGACCCCCGAGTACATGGCCCCCGAACTGGTCATGGGATCGAAATTCGACGGGCGGGTCGACCAGTACGCCCTCGCGGTGACCGCCTACGAGATGCTCTGCGGCCGGAAGCCGTTCGAGGGAGAAGCCGCGACGGCGATCCTCGTCCGCCAGGCCAACCAGGAACCGCCACCGCCGAACGAGCTGCGAGGTCCCGGATCGGACGAATTGAAGCGACTGATCCTGCGGGGGCTCGCCAAGGACCCCGCACGCCGGTTCGACTCCTGCTCCGATTTCGCCGCTGCGATGGTGCGGGTCGCATCCTCGATGGCCTCGCCGGAACAAAAGCTCGTCGCTGAACCGCCCCCCGGTCGGATCCGATGTCCGGCCTGCACCAAGGACTTCGCGATCCCCTCGGCGGTCCTCGCCGCGCCCGAACGCGCCAGGGGACGGAAGACCGCCTGCCCGGCCTGCAAGGCCCCGCTTCGGTTTGCCAACGAAGGGCTCGGGCTTCGCGTCGATGACGAGGCCGACCGATCCGCCCCCGGGACCGTGATCGCGATGGGCCCCGCGACCCAAAAAATCGAATCCCCCAGGGTAGCCCGAACCGTCCAGGTCGGGACGAATCTCGACAGCCGACCGGGCCGAGCCGCCGGCACGGTCAAGGTCTCCGCAATCCCGGGCCAAGGTCGGGTCGCCGGGACCGTCCTGGTCTCCTCAATGGAGGAGGATCTCGCGCCCATGGCCGCCACGGTCAAGCTCGAGTCACTTCTCCTGTCTCCCGCCACCCCGAGGAACTCGAAGTCCCGGCTCATCCCGATGATCGCGGGCGCCATCGCTTGTATCGTGGTGATCTCGGCCGGATACTTCGCCTTCGTTCCCAACCCCGAGCGAGCCGTCGCCCGGCTCGACCCGGCCAAGGAACCGAGGCCTGGCCGGCTCGATCCGGCGACCCCGCCACCGAAGGCCATTCCGTCGGCGGTCGTCGACCCCGAGCCGTCCCCGGCTCCCGTCGAGGTTGCCCCG
The DNA here is from genome assembly GCF_051175385.1 of Tundrisphaera lichenicola. GTDB lineage: Bacteria > Planctomycetota > Planctomycetia > Isosphaerales > Isosphaeraceae > Tundrisphaera > Tundrisphaera lichenicola. The sequence continues at coordinate 6,281,351 of NZ_CP195106.1, forward strand.
GTCCTCAGGGTCGCCGAACCTCCCTCGATCCCGGCCGAACCGGAACCTACGGCCCCGGAATCGGTCGCGACCATGCCCGACCAACCGATCGAGGAAAAGCCGGATCAGGACGCCGAAGTCGGAAATGTGATCGAGTCCGGGCCGCCACCCGAGCCCGAGGATCATTCCCTGATCACCAACCTCACCCTCGATGACGTGGCCAGGGAGCCCGAAAAACATCTCGGACGCCTGGTCTTCCCGACCGAATTGCTCTGGATCGGCAACCGAATCGAGGGCCGCTCGGGACCTTACCTGACTCTTTCCGTCCTCCGGACGCTGATGTTCAGCAAGAAGGCGCGCCCATCCGACTCCCCGCTCCCGATCGTCGCGACGGAAGAGGTCGCCAGCAATCTCCGTTCCGCGATGCGGCGGCTCGATCCCTCGGCCAAATTTCACGCGGCCATCGCCGATCTCAGGATCGTCCGGGACTCGAGCCGACCGAGCCTCTACATCGCCGTCGCCGAACACATCGAACTCTACAGTCGGTTGTCCCCCAAGGCCGTCTCCGACAGGCACTGGAACAAGGCCTTCGAGGTCGAACTCGTCACTCCAACCGAAGCGAAACCGACATTCGGTCGGGGCGAAGAATGGCGCAAGCGCCTGGACGCGTCGTACCTGGCCAGCGTGCGTCTCGATTTCAAGCGGGCCATCGCCCAGAACCAGGACGCCGTCATCAATCTGGGGATGCAGGCCGTGGCCAGGCAAGCCGCGGAAATCAACAAGTATCAAACTCAACAGCAAGAACAGATGAGACGAAGGTCGTTCGGCGTCGACAATTTCCCTCGATGACCCGTGACCTCCCGGGCGCCCGGGAGGTCGAGCGGGGCATACCCTCGACGATTTCGAGCGTGGTGATACCCTCGAAGTCGATCGATGCGAGGGGATTGCATCGGGACGACCCTCGCGTTACCTTTGAATTCTTACGGACTTCCCGACCGACCGGGACTCTCGCGCGATGACCGACGATTTGATCGGCCGATGGGCCACGCTCCTGGTCGACTACTGCCTCCGGGTCGAGCCCGGCGAGACGATCCTGATCGCCTCCGAGCTGGAGGCCCGTCCGCTGGTCGAGGCCTGCTACCGCGAGGTAGTCCGTCGGGGGGCTCACCCGATCGTCCGGGTCGAGTTACCGGGGCTCAGCGAGTTCTTCCTCGCCAATGCCAGTGTCGACCAGCTCGCCCACCTCTCGCCGGTCTCGGTCCGCGAGGCCGAGGTCTGCGATGGCCGGATCCGGATCTCGGCCGAGTCCGATACCCGCTCGATGCGAGGGATCGATCCGCAGCGGCAGGCGAGCGTTGATCGGGCTCGCGCTCCGCTTCGCGAGCTGGCCGGCAAGAAGCGGTGGGTCCTGACCCAGTACCCGACCGCCGCCTATGCCGCCGACGCCGGGATGGCTCGGGCAGATTATGATGCCTACGTCGCCTCGGCCATGTTCCTGGATCGCGACGACCCGGTCGCGGCCTGGAAGGCGCTGGGGCAACGCCAGGCGGGCCTGGTCGATTACATGACGGGCGTCTCCGAGGTCCGGATCGAGGGGGAGGGGACCGACCTGACCCTCTCGGTGGCGGGCCGGACCTGGATCAACTCCGATGGTCGGCGCAACATGCCCTCGGGCGAGATCTTCACCGGGCCGGTCGAGGAGAGCGTCCGGGGCAAGCTCCGGTGCAGCTTCCCGGTCTGCCGGTCGGGGCGGGAACTGGTCGGGATCGCCCTGGAATTCGAGGGGGGGAAGGTCGTCTCGGCCCGCGCCGACGAGGGGGAAGATTACCTGCTCTCGATGCTCGATCTCGATCCCGGAGCCCGGCGGCTCGGCGAGCTCGGCATCGGGCTGAACGCCGGGATCGACCGCATTACGGGGTCGATCCTCTTCGATGAGAAGATCGGCGGGACGGTCCATCTGGCCCTGGGCAACAGCTATCCGGAGACCGGCGGTACCAACACCTCCGCGCTCCACTGGGACCTGATCGTCGACCTCAGACGGGGCGGTCGAGTCACCGCCGACGGGCGACTGGTGATGGAAGACGGGCGATGGCTCGTCGGCTGACCTTCTGAACTCACGAGATCATCGAACCAGCCAATGCGGAAGGACCGACCATGCGACGAGCGACTTGTGCGTCCTGGATGATCGGATGTCTGGCGATCGCCCTGGCGAGCCCAGCCTCGGCCTGGCAGGGGTCGGAGTCGGCCTTGAAGGACCGGGTCTCGCAGCTGGTCGAGCGGCTGGAGTCGCCCAAGGTCGAGACTCGAGCCGCGGCCGAGAAGTCGCTGATCGATCTGGGGCCGAGGGCTCTCCCGCTCATCCCCCTGGCCGGCGACGCCAAGAAGCCCGACCTGGCCGAGAGGATCGAGCGGGTCCGGGCCAAGCTCCAGGAGATGGATGAGCAGACCAATCTCGGGGCGTCGAAGGTCACACTCCAGGGGCAGGGGATCCGCCTGACCGAGGCGATCAAGGCGCTCCAGACGCAGACCGGCAACGTGGTCGAGGATCTCCGCGAGGCGTTCGGCGAGGAGGCGACCAATCCGGCCCTGGACCTCGACATCCAGGACAAGCCGTTCTTCGAGGCGCTCGACATCGTGGCCGAGAAGGCGGGCGTTGCCATCAACCCGTACACCGGCGACGGGACGCTCGGCCTGACCGCCGGAGCAATGGCGGGCTCGACCATGCCCAAGTCGGAGCGGCCGATGGTCCTTTACACCGGGCCGTTCCGGATTCACTTCAAGCAACTCGGCGCGATCCGCGACTTCGCCGCCGGGACCGGGACGGCCACGGCCACCTTGGACGTCCTCTGGGAGCCTCGGCTCCGGCCGATGCTCCTGAGCCTCAAGAATGAGGATCTGGCGATCGTCGACGATCAGGGCAAGCCCATCCCCCCTCAGGTGAGCCAGGAGACCAACGAGACGGGGCTCCGGGCCGGGAATTGCGCGGTCGAGGTGAATCTAAACCTGACCGCGCCCGAGCGCTCGGCCAAGAAGATCTCGAGCCTCAAGGTGAAGGGGGCTGTCACGGTCCCCTCCGGCATGAGGACCTTCCAGTTTCCCAGCCTGGCCGGCACCAACGTCACCCAGAAGCAGGGCGACGTCAGCGTGACCCTGGAATCGACCGAGGTCCAGGAGCAAGTCTGGATCGTCGCCCTCTCGGTCGCCTTCCCCGGGGACGGACCGGCCTTCGAGAGCTACCGCCAGGGACTATTCAATAACCGGACCTGGCTCCAGAAGCCCGACGGATCGCGATTCGAGCAGAATGGCGGCTTCAACAGCTCGGGAAGCTCCGGCGGCAAGATGGGCTTCGAGTACATGTTCGTCGACGCCCCCGGGAAACCGGCCGACCACATGCTGGTCTATGAGACCCCCGCCAAGGTCGTGACCATCCCGCTGGAGTTCGAATTCAAGGATGTCCCCCTGCCTTGAGGGGCGAGACGGGTCGTCGGTCGACTATAACAGGAAGAGCGACCGATGATCCCGAACCCCCGACCAGGCCCCGCCAAGCATGAGCACCATCAACCCCGCCCAGACGGACCATGACGCCCTCCTGATCGTCGGCTTCGGAGGGCCCGAGGGGCGAGAGGACGTGATCCCCTTCCTGGAGAACGTCCTCCGAGGTCGCCCCGTCCCCCGCGAGCGGATGCTCGAAGTGGCCGAGCACTATTACCACTTCGACGGCGTTAGCCCGATCAACGGCCAGGTCCGCGAGCTGATCGCCGCCCTGAAGCCCGAGCTGGCCCGTCAGGGGGTCGACCTGCCAGTGTACTGGGGGAATCGGAACTGGCACCCGATGCTGACCGATACCGTCCGCGCCATGGCCGAGGCCGGGGTCAAGCGGGCCCTCGGCGTGGTCCTCTCGGCCTACAGCTCCTACTCGGGCTGCCGACAGTATCGCGAGGACATCATCAAGGCCCGCGAGGCCGTCGGCGCCGAAGCCCCGACCATCGACAAGATGCGGGTCTTCTACAACCATCCCGACTTCATCGAGGTCAACGCCAGGAAGGTCCGCGAGGCCCTCGAACGGTTCCCCGAGGATCGTCGAGCCTCGGCCGTCGTGGCCTTCACCGCGCACAGCATCCCCGACTCGATGGCGGTGAACTGCAACTACGAGAAGCAGCTCATGGAGACCTGCCGGCTGGTCGCCGAGGAATCCGGCGTCGCCCCCGGTCGCTGGTCATTGGTTTACCAGAGCCGGAGCGGCCGACCGACCGACCCCTGGCTCGGCCCCGACATCCTCGAACACCTGGACGCCCTGAAAGAGCAGGGGGCCTCCGAGGTGGTCGTCCAGCCGGTCGGCTTCCTCTCCGACCACATGGAGGTCATGTTCGACCTGGACGAGGAGGCGAGCCACCGGGCCCGGGAGCTGGGCCTGAACATGGTCCGGGCCGGGACCGCCGGGGTCGATCCTACCTTCGTCGGGATGCTCGCCGAGCTGATCCGCGAGCGGATCACCCGCACGCCCGATCGGCGAGCCGTGGGCCAGTATCCGGCCAACCACGACGTCTGCCCGGTCGATTGCTGCCTGCCGCCCCCCCGACCGGCTCGACCCGCCTCGTCCTGATGGTTCGAGACCGGAGCCGGCGGCTTTCACCGTTCTCGATGGCGGCCCGGCGGCGGGCGACCTAAGATCGATTCAGAATCCTGGTCCGCTGGAACCCTGGACGGAGTCCCCGCCATGATCCGCAAGCTCCTCGCGATGGTGCTGCTGCTGGCCCCGATCTCCGCCTGGGCGGCCGACGCCCCCGGCCCGAATCCCAACCTGACCCCCGGTGAGGTGGTCGAGATCCAGGTCGAGGCCCTCCGGACCAACGACAAGCCCGCCCGAGACGCGGGGATCGCCATCACCTTCAGCCTCGCCTCACCCGGTAACCGCCGGGTGACCGGGCCGCTGGAGCACTTCGCCCAGATCGTCAAGAGCCCGGCCTACAAGCCGATGATCGGCCACCGGATCGCCGGATATGGCCCGGTCCTGATTCGGGGAGATCGGGCCATCCGACGAGTCACGATCATCGCCGCCGATGGGAAAGCCTACGAGTACGAATTCCAGCTCTCCAAGGATCCCGAGTCCGGTTGCTGGTTCACCGATGGTGCGATCCCGGTTCCCGACCTGGCTCCCGTGGAACCCGGGAATATCGCTTGATCAACCCATCTTGGCCAGCTAACCTGGGCGACACCTTCCCCGCATTCACCCAGGGTTGCGCGGAAGGATCGTATTCGGCCCATCGCACCCGAGGTCACACCATGATGAAGTCGATGTTCGCACTGATCGTCCTGGCCGGCTTGATGAATGCCGCCCCCAGGGCCGAGGCCCAGCTTTTCCGACAGAGGGGGACGTCTTCGACCCCGGTCGCGTCCGTGGCCTCATCCCCCGTCGTCCATCGTTACAGCTACTATGCTTCGTCCTACCCGGCTCGCGGTTATGTGGGCTACGGGACAGAGGACTTCCCGTTCTACGGTCGCCCGTACGGGCACCCCTATGATCCCTGGACCTGGCCTTATATGACCGGGGCCTATGGTCAGGGGCTCGCCCGCTATTACGACCCGCCCGTCAAGTGATCGACCGGGCCGGGGCCAGGCTTGCCCCGGCCTCGCCACTCCGACCTCGCCTGAGTTGAAGGATCAGGTAGCCCACGATCGCCAGGTTGATCGCCAGGAGCGTCAGGCGGACCAGGGTCGTCCGTTCCCAGACTTCATAAAGCTCGAAGGGGATCAGGGAGCCGGTCGCGACCACGGTGAAGTATTCGGCCCAGTGCTTCTGGAGCAGGAGGCCGGTCCCTTCCACCAGGTAGAGGGTCGCGTAGGCGAAGGTCCCCAACCGTATCTCCTCCAGTTGAGCCCGACTGGCCCCGGAGATCCAATGGATCGCCCCGTGGATCTGCCGGTTCTCCGGGTCGAACCGGAGGGCCGTCACGATCCTCGTGGCCGTCGCGCCGGGATCGCCCCCGAGCAGGCGAAAGAGCCCGATCCCCAGCGCCGCCAGGAGTAGCCCGGTCAACAGCTTGAACGCGCCGATCACTCGTAATCCCATCGGATTCTGATTCACCACGCGTCCCTCGACGGATAAATTGGAGACCTGAGACTAAAGCCAGCCTGCCCACCGCGCGATCCAAGAAGTGTTTAACGGGCCGTGGGCTTGTGCTAACATAAAGGTCGTCTCTTGCACGATCCGGGCCGAAAGGGTCAAGCATCCATGTTCAAGCGACGGAACATACGGCCGGTCGGCGCCTGGGCGGTCGCGGCGTCCCTGGTCTGGTCGGCGAGCGTGCTCGCGGGGCCGGTCGACTACGACCGCGAGATCCGGCCGATTCTCGCCGAAAATTGCTACGCCTGCCACGGGCCCGACGGGAACGTCCGGAAGGGAGAGCTCCGGCTCGATCGGAAGGAAGACGCCTTCCGCGATCGTCCCGGAGGCGCGGCGGTGGTCCCGGGAGACGCGGATTCGAGCGAGTTGATCCTCCGCCTGACCGAGGCCGACCCCGAACTCAAAATGCCCCCGCCCAAGAGCGGCAAGACTCTTACCGAGGCGCAGGTCGCCACCCTCCGCCGATGGGTCGCCGAGGGGGCGAACTGGCAGGGCCACTGGGCCTTCACTCCCCCCAAGCGGCCAACGCCCCCCGAGGTCGAGGGACGATCCTGGGTCCGGAATCCGATCGACGCGTTCCTCCTGGCCGGGATGGAGGCGAAGGGCCTCAAACCCTCCCCCGAGGCCGATCGGACCACCCTGATCCGCCGGGTCACGCTGGACCTGACCGGCCTCCCGCCCACGATCGCCGAGGTCGACGCCTTCCTGGCCGACACCCGCCCCGATGCTTACGAACGGCTCGTGGACCGGCTGCTGGCCTCGCCCCACCATGGCGAGCGGATGGCGCAGAACTGGCTCGACGCGGCCCGCTATGCGGACACCAACGGTTATCACATCGACAACCATCGCGACATCTGGAAGTATCGCGATTGGGTCATCGACGCGTTCAACCGGAACCTCCCCTTCGACCAGTTCACGATCCAGCAGATGGCCGGCGACCTGCTGCCCGGGGCGACCGTCGATCAGAAGATCGCCAGTGGCTTCCATCGGAACACGATGGTCAACTTCGAGGGGGGGGCCGACGCCGAGGAGTACCTGACCAAGTACATCGGCGACCGGGTCACCACGACGGCGACGGTCTTCCTGGGCGTGACCCTGGCCTGCGCCGAGTGCCATGATCACAAGTATGACCCGTTCACCCAGAAGGATTTCTATCGCTTTTACGCCTTCTTCAACGGGATCGCCGAGAAGGGCCTCGACGGCAACAAGGAATCTCCCGCCCCCCGGATGAAAGTCCCCTCCGCCGACCAGACCGCCCGGCTCGCCGAGATCCGATCGTCGATCGCCCGGCTGTCCGAGCAACTCGTCGCCCCGTCGAACGAGGCGGATCTCGCCCAGGTCGCGTGGGAGAAGGAACGAGGCGAGTCCTCGAAGGGCTGGTCCGTCCTCGGGCCCTTGGCCCTGAACTCGACGGGGGGCACGACCCTGACCGAGCAGCCCGACGGATCGGTGCTGGCCTCCGGGACGAACCCCGATAAAGACGTCTACGAGATCTTCGCCCCGGCCGGATTGGCCAGCATCCGGGCCTTCCGCCTGGAGGCGCTGACGCACGAGAGCCACGTTCGCAAGGGGACCGGCCGCGCCGACAACGCCAACTTCGTCCTGACCGGATTCGAGGTCGAGTCGGCCACCGCGGAGAAGCCCGACGAATGGTCGTCGGTCCCGATGGCCAGGGCCGAGGCCGACTACTTCCAGTCCGACGGGGACTTCCAGGTCGCCAAGGCCATCGACACCGACCCGGCCAGCGGCTGGGCGGTGGACGGCGACCGGAAGGTCGAAGATCGTAGGGCCATCTTCGAGCCCAAGGCCCCGCTGGTCGCGGGCGAAGGGGGCCGGATCCGGGTCCGGCTCCGGTTCGAGAGCCCGTTCCCTCGCCACGCCATCGGCCGGTTCCGGCTGGCCGTCACCGACCAGGCCGCCGTCATCCTGCCGGGGCCGGTCGCCTCCGCACTCGCGGTCAGTCCCCCGGATCGGTCCGAGAAGCAGGCCGACGAGCTGCGGACCTATTTCCGCACCCAGGTCTGGGACGAGGGCCGTCGGATCTCCGGGGAGATCGCCGCCCTGAGGAAGTCCGAGACGGAGGTGGATGGGTCGATCCCGGTCACGATGGTCATGGCCGAGATGCCCAAGCCTCGCGAGACCCGCGTCCTGATGCGGGGCGACTTCCGGAGCAAGGGGGAGAAGGTCGAGGCGGGCGTTCCCGAGAGCCTCCCGCCGCTCCCCGCCGGCCAGCCGGCCGACCGACTTGGGCTGGCCCGGTGGCTGGTCGACCCGGGCAATCCCCTGGTCGCCCGGGTCACGGTCAACCGGTTCTGGCAGCAGTATTTCGGCACGGGGATCGTCAAGACGGTCAACGACTTCGGGACCCAGGGGGAATGGCCCAGCCATCCCGAGTTGCTCGACTGGTTGGCAACCGAGTTCATCCAAAGCGGCTGGGACGTCAAGGCCCTCCATCGCCTGATCGTCACCTCGGCCGCCTACCGGCAGGACTCGAAGGTGGAGGCGTCCCTGGTCGACCTCGACCCCGAAAACCGCCTGATTGCCCGAGGGCCCAGGCTCCGGCTCGACGCCGAGTCGATCCGGGACAACGCCCTGGCGATCTCGGGCCTCCTCGACGAGCGGATCGGCGGGCCGAGCGTCTATCCGTACCAGCCTCCGGGGCTCTGGGAAGAGCTGGCCTTCGGTCGCGAGTTCTCCAGTCAGGCTTACACCCAGAGCCAGGGAGACGACCTCTACCGCCGGGGGATTTACACCTACTGGAAGCGGTCGTTGCCCTATCCCTCGCTGTTCACCTTCGACGCCCCCAACCGCGAGGTCTGCACCGTGGAGCGTCCCAGGACCAACACGCCGTTGCAGGCCCTGGTCCTGATGAACGACCCGGTCTATGTCGAGTCCGCGCGAGTCCTGGGGCAGAGGGTTTTGAAGGAAGTCGCCTCGGATGCCGAGGCCCGGATGGTCCACGCCTTCCGCCTCTGCCTGGCCCGATCGCCGACCGACCGCGAACGCTCGGTCCTGCTCGAACTCTACCGCCAGCAGCTCGCCCACTTCCGGGCCAACCCCCAGGCGGCCGAGTCGCTCCTGAAGGTCGGCGAGTCGCCCCGAGACCCGGGCCTCGACCCCGCCGAGCTGGCCGCCTGGACCGCCATCGGCAACGTGCTCCTGAACCTGGACGAGACCATCACGAAGGGGTGACCCCGTGCTCGACTTCGACGAGATCGCCCGTGGTTCGACCCGTCGGCAGTTCCTCGGCCGGTCCACCTCCGGGATCGGGGTGATGGCCCTGGCCTCGCTCCTGAACCGCGACCTCTTCGCCGGGACGACCGATGGTCGGCAGTCTCTGGGAGCCTTACCCGAACTTCACTTCGCGCCCAAGGCCAAGCGGGTCATCTACCTGTTCATGTCGGGCGGCCCGTCGCAGATCGACCTGTTCGACCCCAAGCCGGTCCTCAAGCAGCGGACCAACGAGGAGCTACCCGACTCGGTCCGGAACGGCCAGCGGATCACCGGGATGACCAGCGGGCAGTCGCAACTGCTGATGGTCGGGGCGTCCCACCCGTTCAAGACCTACGGCCAGAACAACGTCGAGCTGTCCGAACTGATCCCGCACCTGGGCGAGATCGTCGACGACGTGGCGATCATCCGGTCGATGCACACCGACCCGATCAACCACGACCCGGCCGTCACCTTCCTCCTGACCGGCAACCAGCAGCCGGGTCGGCCGACCCTGGGCTCGTGGGTCTCCTACGGCCTGGGGAGCGAGAACCAGAATCTCCCCGAGTACGTCATCCTCCTTTCCGGAGGCGGCGGGCAGCCGTTGCTCTCGCGCTACTGGGGGAACGGCTTCCTGCCCAGCAAGTATCAGGGCGTCTCGCTCCGGTCGACCGGCGACCCGGTCCTCTACGTCTCGAACCCCGAGGGGATCGACCCGACCGTCCGTCGGCAACTCCTCGACGGCGTCCAGGAGTTGAACAAGATCCGGCTCGATACCGTGGGCGACCCCGAGATCGCCGCCCGGATCAACTCCTACGAGATGGCCTACCGGATGCAGACCAGCGTCCCCGAGCTGATGGATATCGCCAAGGAGCCGAAGGAGGTCGTCGAGATGTACGGCGCGACCCCCGGCCAGGCGTCGTTCGCCAACAACTGCCTGCTGGCCCGGAGGCTCGTCGAGCGTGACGTCCGGTTCGTCCAGCTTTACCATCGCGACTGGGACCACCACAGCAACCTGCCCGTCGAGCTGAAACGTCAGTGCGACGCCACCGACAAGCCCGCCGCCGCGCTGGTGAAGGACCTGAAGCGGCTCGGACTCCTCGACGAAACGCTGGTCATCTGGGGAGGCGAGTTCGGCCGGACCACCTACAGCCAGGGCAAGATCACCGCGGACAGTTTCGGCCGCGACCATCACCCCCGGTGCTTCACGATGTGGATGGCCGGGGGCGGGATCAAGGGAGGCCAGGTCATCGGCAAGACCGACGACTTCGCCTACAACATCGTCGAGGAACCGGTCCACGCCCACGACCTCCAGGCCACCGTCCTCCGGTGTCTGGGCGTCGACCACACCAGGCTGACCTTCCGCTCGCAAGGTCGAGACTTCCGGCTCACCGACGTCAGCGGCAAGGTGGTCGAGAAGTTGCTGGCGTGATCCGAACCATCCGAGCGAGTCGTTGGGAACCCGATGGTCGTACCGGATCGGACCATGCCATTTCCCCGCATCCGGTTCACGATGCGAGGACTCATGATCGCCGTGGGGATCGTGGCATTCTGCCTTTTCCTGTATCGAACGCTCAGCCCTGCGTTGATCCCGATCGGAGTGGTAGGGATCTTCATCGCGGGTTTCTGGCACCACTGCGGCCGGTTTCATCCTAAATGTGCGATCTGGGGATTCTGGTCATCGGCCGTCGCGACCAATCTCTTCGTTGCTGCCACGGATATCTATGCCTTGTGTCTGGGCGGGTATCTCCTGATGTTCCTGGCAGCGTACTGCGGGATCACGTTCACCCTGGGATTGGGTTCGGCCTGGGCGGTTGGGCTCGTTGCCAAATATCCGAAATCGCGCCGACCCGCATTCCTGGGCCTGGGGGTGGTCCTGGCCCTGTCGATCGCGCCTACCACGATGGTCATGGACTCGTGGCCCCTGAAGCTGGCCTGCCTTGTCTCCCGACCGTCAATGAATCGGCTGGCCGACCGGGTATCCCGGGGAGAGGCGATCGCCTGGCCGGTCGATGCGGGACTCTTCACGTTCGTCGGCTCGGATATCAATCGTGAGACGGGAAGTGTCGGGCTGATCACTTACCCGGACCCGGCCGGTCGATCGGGTTTCGTCCGCCATCTCCCGGAGACCCCGGCCGACAAACGATTGGGGCCTTTCTGGAACCTCAACTTCAATGTAAGTATGGGCGGGGGTTGGTGGTATCAGGATGAGGATTGAGAGGTTTTCGGAGGTCGCTGGCCTCAGATTCCCAGTGCCTGGCAGTAGTCGCGGGCTTCCTCGAACGCCTCGCGGAGCCGGACGAACTCGACGTGCGTGCCCCCGGCGTCGGGGTGGGCGGACTTGGATCGGGCGCGATAAGCGTCGCGGACCCGTTCGGTGCTGAACGGCGGGGCGATCCCGAGGACGGTCGCCCACGGGGGGATTCCAGCCCGGGATGAGCCCTCGACGGTCCCTTCGAAGAAGTCGGAGTAGAGGAACCGAACTTCGTCGCGGAACCCCCGAGTGGCCGGGAAGGCGTCGGGATGGACGAGCCAGCGGGCGACCCGCCAGTCGTCGTCGCCGTCGTCGTCGAGGATGGCTCGGGTCAGATCCGACCGACGAAAGGTCTGGTCGATCCTCCGGGAGACCAGCCGGGTGATCGCCTCGGTCGGGCTCGGGTGCCCGGCTCGGGGGTTCCAGAAGACCAACCGGGCCGACTCGGCCAGTCGACGGGCGGCGGCATCGAGACCCGGGCCGGGCTCGGACTGCGCGGCCTGGTCACGCCAGAAGCCGACGATCGTCACCTCGAAGAGGGTCAGCAAGGCTTCGGGGTCGGGCGGGATCTCATCGAAGGGGCGAGCCGGCGGATCGAGGCCCAGCCGCTTCCGGACGTTCGAGGTGATCCGGCGGACCTCCTCGGCGTCGGGTTGCTCGGCCCGGGGGATCTCGTTGGGCGGTCGCGACCCTCGGCCCATGGCCTCGGAGGCGACGTTGAAGGCGAACGCCGCCAGGCCGGCCGACTCGTAGAGGCCGAGGTGGACCTCGATCCCTTTCCGGCGGATTTTCGCCAGGAATCGTCGACCCGATCGGGCCCTCGGCAGCATCGACACGCCTTTGGGCAGGCGAGGGCTGGTGGCCTGATCCTGGCTCATGGCGGGGGAGAGCTTTCCTGGATGGCGAGGATTTCGGACTCGGGCCAGTCCAATGTACGGGCTGGGACCCTCGATCGCCAAGGCCAGCCAACGACGACGCCCCGGGAGGTCGAGACCGCCCGGGGCGTCGATGGATCAGGGTCGGACCGGAGATTCCGGGATTAGAGCCCCGAGAGGTCGAGGGCCTGGACCTTGATGCCGTCCTTCAGGCCGAACGCCTCGACCGCTTCGGCCGAGGCCGGGACCGACAGCGACCGGCGCGGCGAGAGGGCGATCCCGAGGAGCATCTTGGGGGCCTCGTTCGGCTTGACGACCGACCCGCTCACGGCCACGCCGTTGAGGATCAGGGGGGAGAAGTTCTCGACCCGGATCGCGAAGGTATCCTTGCCCTTGACCTTCTGACCCTTGACCAGCTTGACGTTCACCAGCCGCTTGAGGATCTCCTCGGCCAGGGCGTCGCCGAACGCCTGGGCGTTCACGTTACCGGCCTTGTCCAGCTCGACCGGCAGGGTGAACTTGCCGAGGCCCTTCCAGACTCCCCGATTGTCGTTGGAGGCGACCTGGACCGAAACCTCGGGCTTCTCGGCGGTCCCGATCACCTGGACCTTGCAGGCCACCGACGGGGAGGTCGGCTTGGCGGGGACGACCGACTCAACCGTCAGGCCCAGCATGTTCTTGTCGCGGAGGACTCCGCGGAGCATCTCGGCCGTCTTGGAGGTCGCTTCACCCTTGGAGGAGATCTCGATCAGGAGCCGGCCGGTCTCGCCGGCGGGCAGGGCGTCGATCTTCGAGGCGAGTTCGCGAGCCAGGATCAACTCCTGGGGATTGGCCCAGCCCTGCGAGATCCGGGCGATGTCGTCCCAGTTCATCCCGCCGACCGACCAGAGGACCAACTGCGAGACGTTCTCGGGGGCCTTGTCCCTGGCCAGCCGACGGAGGGCCGCCTGGACTTGTGGGGAAGCCTGAAGTTCCGAGACGTCGCCCAGTTGGAGTTGCTCGCCCTTGGTCGGCAAGGCCACCGAGGCGTCCTCATGGGGGGCATTCAGGCTCACGACGCGGGTCGCGAGGCTCCGGGTCTTGCCCGGTTCCACGATCGCGTTGGGAAGGTCGGTCGGGGGGACCGATCGGAACCCGCCGCCCATGCCGCCCATGCCGCCGCCCATGCCGCCGCCCATACCTCCGCCCATGCCGCCACCCATGCCCCCCATGCCGCCGCCCATCATGCCGGACATGAGCGAGGAGGGATCCCAGCTCTCGGTGGGCTCGACCAGCCGCATGATCAGACGGCCGAGGGTCATCAGGCCCATGGTCGCCGGCATCACGAGCATGCCGCCACCACCGCCGCCGCCCATGCCACCGCCCATGCCGCCCCCCATACCGCCGCCCATGCCACCGCCCATGCCGCCGCCGCCCATGCCACCGCCCATCCCGCCGCCGCCCATGCCGCCGCCCATGCCTCCCATGCCACCCATCTGGCCACTAGCACCGGAGGCGACCAGTCCGGGCGGGAGGACCACCTTGAGACGCTTGTTGGTCTGGTTGGTGACCTTGATCATCATCCGACCGTCGCCGGTCCCTTCGGCCTCGATGGCGACGGCGCCGGACCTGGCGGCTTCCAGGAGATTGATTCCGGGCTCGTCGACCGCCTTGAGCGGTTCATCGGCGCGGGTCGGGGTCGGCACGAAGCCGAGGAGCCCGCAAGCGAGGCAAGCGGTCAGAGGGCGGAATCGAATCAGCAGGGACATGAGACGTACCTTGGGTGAGAGGGGGAAAATGGTCTTTCAAGAGACACGTCGATCGGTCAGGGAAAGTTTCGTTTCCCGGATTCCTGATCGAAGGGTTGGATTCTGAAATTGGGCTCGAAGCGAGAGAGGCAGCAGGAACTGGGAGGATGAGACCGGACGAGACTCCTCGTCGAATCCGCCCGGCTTCTGGAAGACGCTCGATTACCCCCGACTATTCACCGAAGATAATCACTTTCCGAAAACAACCCTCCGCGGAGGTCGTGCCGGAGGGAATGGCCCGTCCGGGTCCGATCCGACCGACCGAAAGAGTAGAAACCTCCATGCGTTACGTGTCCCACCTGGCCTGCCCAACCTGCGGCGCGACTTTTCCCGCAGATCGTTCGATGAATCTTTGCGAACGAGACGGCCGTCCGGTCCAGGTGATGCTGGACCTCGATCGGCTCAAATCCGAGCGAGGGCCGGATGGCGGGTGGAATCCGACTCGCCGCGACCTCTGGCGGTTTGGGGGACTTTTACCTCTCGACATCGATGACCCGGCCGATCGGAGGTCGATCGTGGCCCTGGGCGAGGGGAACACGCCCGGTATCGACTACCCCCATCCCTGGGCCGATCGCCTGGGATGCCGGTTCGAGGTGAAGGATGAAGGGCGTCACCACCCGGACTTCGGGGCCAATCCGACCCTGTCGTTCAAGGATCGCGGGATGGCCATGACCGTCTCGATGGCCCGGGCGCTCGGGCTCTCCAGGCTGGCGATCCCCACCCAGGGCAACGCCGGGGATTCGCTGGCCACCTATGCCCTGGCCGCCGGGATCGAGGCCGCCATCGTCATGTCGCCCGAGACCGACCGGCCGATCCTGGGGAATGTCGCGGCCCTGGCCCGGCTCCATCCGTCCCAGATCACCCTCGAACTGGTCGCCGGGACGATCGTCGATTGCGCGGCGAGGGTCCGCGAGGAGTACGTCCCCCGCGGCTACTTCAGCGTGGCCACCTTCTCGGAGCCGGGATGGCGGACCGAGGGCAAGAAGACCCTCGGCCTGGAGATGGCCGAGCCTCGGGGGGATCGCCTGCCCGATCGGACCTGGAGCCTGCCCGACGTGATCGTCTACCCGACCGGCGGCGGGACCGGGGTCGTCGGCATGGCCAAGGCGTTCGACGAGTTGGAAGCCCTGGGGCGGGTCGGGCCCGATCGGCCGAGGATGGTCTGCGTCCAGAGCGAGGAGACGGCCCCGCTCGTCCGGGCCTTCGACGCGGGGGACGAGGACATCACCCCGAGGGAACCGGGCCGGACGATCGCCACCGGGCTGAACGTGGCAAAAAACGTTGGCCACGCCCACGTCCTCCGGATCATCCGCCAGACCGGCGGCTGCGCGATCTCGGTCACCGACCCGGAGATCCGCGAGGCGATCCGATCCGAGTGGAGAGACCGGCGTTTCGCCTGGTCGCCCGAGGGGGCCGCGACCGTCGCCGCGATCCCACGGCTCGCCGATCTCGGGATGATCCGGCCGGGCGACCGGGTGGTCCTGGTCAACACCGCCTCGCCCGAGAAGTACCTGCCGACGATCCGCGACCTGTTCGACGGCGGCCTCTGACTCCGGCTCACCAAGATGTCCCAAGGAGGGGTTTTGCGACAATCGGGCGGTTTTCCCGGCCGGTTCGATACCAAACCGCGCCGGGCGGGTTTATCCTGGCAGATCTCTCCCATCCTCCCGAAGTCGATCGGAGCCTTCTCATGCGAACGGCGATCGCTCTCGTGGCGTCCCTGGCGTTGATCGCCCTGACCTCGACGGATGCCGAGGCCCAGAGAGGTCGGTGGCGGAATGGCAATGTCTACACGCCCTTCGGCCAGGCCAGCATGAGCGACCTTCGAGCTGCGGGCGGAGATCCGTTCGCGGCAGCCGAGATCGGCCAGCAACGGATGCTGATGCAGCAGCAACAGCGAATGCTGAGGATGCAGCAGCAATATCTCCAGCAGATGGCCAGGCAGAAGAAGAACAATCCCGGAACCGTCGGGGCGAATAACACCCAAACCCGGACCCCATCCTTGGCCGCGACGAAAGCCCGAGGCAAGGCGAAACGGAACAGGACCACGGCCAAGTCCGCCAAACCGGTCGAGCCCGGATCGAGCCCGACCACCGGGACCTCCTCGACGAAGTCCCCGAAATCGAGCTGATCGCGGGGGTGATCTGCTCAGGTCAGGAAGATGAAACCGTCGCGGTCGACCCGGCCCTGACGGTCGAGGTCGACCCAGTCGGCTTGCCCGGCGACCAGGGCCTGGAGCCGCCCCTCGCCATCGGCCGGGAGGGGCTCGCCCGACTCGTCGACGGCCCGGATCACCACGCCGGGGAGCGGCGATCCGACCGAACCCGCCTTGTGGCCGATCTGGGTGGTGTCGTCCATCGTGAAGTCGGGCGTCGAGGCGGTCAGAAGGCCGAGCCGAGGATGCTCGAAGTGCGGCAAGGTCGGGTCGATGGTCTCGATCGGCCGGTGCCGACCCAGCTGGGCATGGGCGACGACTCCGGCGGCGAGGACCGCCTGACGGACCTTGAAGGCGGTGACCGGGGGCTCGACCCTGGGTCCGAACGAGATCACGACCGTCCGTCGCCAGCCCTCGGGGCGTTTCTTGACGAACTTACCGCCCGAGAAGCTCATGATGCTCCCCCAGACGTTGTCGAGGTAGACCGGGATGACCGCCACGTCCTCTCGCTTGGCCAGGATCACCTCGAGTCCCCGATGGAACGGCCCGGTCAGGCCGTTCCGGGAAAGTTGCCCCTCGGGGAAGATCCCAAGCAGTCGCCCCTCGGCGAGTGCCTGCCGGCAAACCTCGATCGCGGCTCGCTGGGCCTTAGGTCCGCGATACGGGACCGAGATCAGGCCGCATCGCCGGGCCAGATAGCCGATGACCGGCCATCGGAAGACGTCGGAATTCATCAGCGCCGTCCCCCGTCGGGGGAGCGAGGCGGCCAGGAAGAAGCCGTCGAACCAGGACATGTGGTTGGAAGCCAGCAAGACCGGCCCGGTCCTGGGAAGGTTCTCCAGGCCCACCCTCTTGAGGTCGTAGCGGAACCAGAGGACAAGCCGGAGGAACGGCTGGACGATCCAGGGGAGCAGCGCAACCCAGGCGACCACGCCCAGGACAATCAGGCCCGCGACGAGCCCGATCGTCCCGAAGGTCGGGGACTCGATGGTGGCCGGGAATCCGAGGTCGGTCATGAGAGTTCACCGGTTCGGCAGGTCCGGGGGGATCTCGGGTCGCTCAAGGTTCCTCCTCTCCATCGAGAGTTGCTTCGGGATTCGGTCGCGAGAGCTTACCCATCCGGTAGGCTTCGCGGAACATCTCCTTGGCGCGATCGGGCAGCGGGGAAGCCTCGATCCGTGCGATCGTCTCTTCGAACGGATAGGCGACCCGCTTCAACTCGATCTTGTTCCCATCAATCACAGCATAGGCTGCGCGAGGGTCTCCATCGCGCGGATTTCCCACGCTCCCGGGATTGAGGACGATCGAGGAGCCGGCCCGGAGGTTGAACTGCATGTGCGAGTGGCCCACGCAGACCACGTCGGCCTCGGCGTCCTCGATCCGCCGGGCCCAGGTCTCCGGGTCCTTCATGAGGTACTCGTCGAGCGGGTCTCGGGGCGTCCCGTGGACCAGGAGGAACCGACGGCCCTCGACCGTGAACCGGGACGTGAGCGGGAGTTGCAGGAGATATCGGCGCTCCTCCGGCCCGAGGGATTCCCAGACCATCGGCCGGGAGACCCGGGTCAGGTAGCGATAGCCGGTTTCGCCCGTGACAGCGACCCCCTGGGCCACCCCGTGGTCATGGTTCCCCCGGATCGCGTAGCGGGCGTGCTCCATCGCCCACCGGACGCAGGCCAGGGGATCGGGACCATAATCCACGAGATCCCCCAGGCAGATGCAGAAGTCGTGGGGCTCGTCGATCGCCGCCAGGGCCGGCCAGTTGGCGTGGATATCCGAGACGACCAGGATACGCATCCCTACCCCCGAGCCGGATCAGACAAGCCAGCGATCGTACCAGAGCTGGAACATCAGGAGGGTCCAGAGCGGCTTCCGGTGGTCGCGGACCCCGGCCTTGTGCTCTCCGACTCTTCGCGCGACCTCCTCCGGCCGGAACAGCCCTTGACGGGCCAGTCGGTCGGGGGCGAGCATCGAATCCATCAGGGGGGCGAGCGGACCCCGGAGCCATCGGGCCACCGGGATGCCGAACCCTTTCTTGGGCCGAGCCAGGATCGAGGCCGGCAATCGGCGGGCCGCCGCACGCTTGAGCAATCGCTTGGTCTGGCCCTTGCCGTACTTGTACGACGCCGGGAGCCGCTGAATCTCGTCGACCAGCCCGGCGTCCAGGAACGGGGCGCGTACCTCCAGCCCGCAGGCCATGCTCGCCCGGTCGACCTTGGTCAGGATGTCGTCCGGCAGGTAGGTATCCTGATAGAGCCGGAGCGACCGCGTGAGCGGGTCGGAGCCGGCGGCCAGCGAGTCGGCCCTCGCCAGGTGTTCGGCCTCGACGTCCAGGCCGCCGGAGTCCAGGAGGATCGCTCCGATCTCCGCCCCCGAGAACGACCCGAGCCAGCGCTGATGGGCCAGGGCCGTCGGCTCGCTGGCCCCTCGGAGGAACTGCTTGAGCTTGAAATCCAGGCTCATGTTCGCGTGATTCACCGGCAAGCGGCCGACGGCCGCGCCAGCCAGGGACCGGGCCGCTCGGGGGAGCCTCCGGAACATCCCGGAGGCCCGCTCGGCCCGGAAGGTCGGATAGCCGGCCAGCAATTCATCGGCCCCGTCCCCGCCCAGGGCGACGGTCACTCCTTCGCGAGCGAACCGGCTCAGGAGGTGGGTCGGCAGGACCGAAGCGTCGCCGAACGGCTCGTCGAGCCAGCCTGCGACCTCGGGCAGGAGTTCCATGACCGAGCCGGGCGAGAAGGTCCGCTCGTGGTGGTCCGTCCCCAGGTGCCGGGCGACGGCCCGCGCGTGCTCGCTCTCGTCGAAGCTCGGGTCCTCGAAGCCGATCGAGAACGTCCGGATATTGCGCGCCGGCTCCAGCTCGGCCAGGGCGGCGGCGACGCTCGACGAGTCGACGCCCCCCGAGAGGAAGACCCCGAGCGGGACGTCCGACCTCCGGTGCCGACCGACCGCCGATCGGAAGTCGTCCCAGAACTGCTCCGCGGTCTCCTCGAAGGGCGGGGCATCGCCGGCGGGCGCGGGCGAATCCCAGTAGCGGGCGACGGTCGCCCGGCCTTCCTCCCAGACCAGGACATGCGCCGGGGGGAGCTTCTTCATCCCGGCCCAGATCGAGTGCGGGCCGGGCAGGTACTCATAGAAGAGGTAGCGGGCCAGGCCCCGGGGGTCGAGTTGCCTAGACACGCCCGGATGGGCGAGCAGGGCCTTGGGCTCGGAGCCGAAGACCAGCGAGCCGGCCGGGGTCTCTGCATAATAGAGCGGCTTCTGCCCCATCCGGTCGCGGGCCAGGATCAACCTCCGCCGGGGGGCGTCCCAGATCGCCAGCGCGAACATCCCGTTGAGCACTCGGGGGAAATCCGCCCCGTGATCCTCATAGAGATGGACCAAGCTCTCGGTGTCGCATCCGGTCCGGAAGGTGTGCCCCTTCGACAACAGTCCGGCCCGAAGTTCCGGGTCATTGTAGATCTCGCCGTTGAAGGTCACCCAGACCGACCCATCCTCGTTCGACATCGGCTGGGCTCCCCCCTCGACGTCGATGATCGAGAGCCTCCGATGCCCCAGGCCGACCGGCCCGTCGAGGTGCAGACCGTCCCCGTCCGGCCCCCGATGAGCGAGGGTCGACGTCATCCGGGCCAGCACGCCGCGATCGGCCGGATCGCCGTCCCGGTTCACGAATCCGGCGATACCACACATGGAGGAAGGTCAATACTCCCGAGCGGGAAAGGGACTTGATCCGACGAGATCCAGGCTATCCGATCCCACCTCCGGAACGGAAGGGCCGATCGGGGTTGCCTGGTCCTGATTGGTTCAGTCGTCCTCCTTGAGCGGCTTGATCCGGACATTTCGGAACTGGACCAGGCTGGGCGGCCCCAGGTATTTGCCGTCCTTGAACCCGCCGTGATGCTGGAACGCGATCGGCCCGTGCTCGGGGATCCCCGGCAGCTGGGCGTCCTGGATCACGGTGATCCCGTTCAACACGACCGTCAGGCGGTCGTCGATCAGCGTGATCTCGAACGAGTTCCACTCTCCGACCGGCTTGTCGGCCTGGTGTTTGGGCGTGACCCCGGCCCGGACGGCGGGAGACATCTTCGGATCCATCCGGTAGCCGTAGACCTCGCCCGAGCCGATCGGCCAGCACCAGATGTTGACCTGGCTCTTGCCGTTCACGTCGCGGAGGAAGACGCCGGAATCGCTGTCGGGCAGGGCCAGCTTCAGCTCCTTGCCGTCGGCCCCTCGGGCGTGCAGGCCATCGGGCAACACATAAGGGATTCCCTGATTGATGTACGGCGTTTCCTTGAGCCGCCAGTCGAACTTGAGGACGAAGTTGCCGTACTCCTTCTCGGAGACCAGATCCTTCGCCCCCGCCGCTTCGCTCCGGGCGTCGTAATCGATCACCCCCTCGACCACCTTCCAGTGGCCGTTATCCCCCTCGGGGACCTTCCAGCCGGCCAGGTCCTTCCCGTTGAAGAGGGTAACGAAGCCCTCCTCCTCCGGAGGGGTCGCGCCGATCATGACGAAGGCGAGGGCGGCGATCATCGCGTTCTGTCGCAACTGGCAAGACATCATTTTGGTCCCCTGGAGGAAGTCGGCCCGACTCAGGAAAGCCCACGCTATCGGGGGCGGGCCCGACGGTCAATCGGCCGGATCCCTCCGATCGGCACGACCTGGCGCAGAGATTGACGACTGTACCGATCGCACGGACGAACACGAGTGACAAACGTACGCTGGTCTGTCGACACGGGTTCAGTCGTCCGGTAGACTGAGAAAGATTCCGAGGGGACCGGGAGAACGGGCCGGTCCACCCACGCTGATGCCGAGGGGATGCTGCCATGCCGATGGGACCCGCCGAGATCGTGGCGAGCCTGAAGGAACTCTGCGAGGCCAAGGGGCCGAGGCTCACGACCTCGCAGATCGTCTCCTGGATCGACCGGCACCAGGGATATGAGACCGACGCCGAGCTGATCGCATTCGCCAAGAAGATGAAGGCCCGCCAGTATGCGCGGATGCTGATGTTCGAGGACGAGGAGACGGGCCGGAAGATCAAGAGGCTCTGGAGCATCTTCGATCGCGAGACCGGCCGACGCTCCTACGCCGACATCTGCGACCTCTCCGACGAGAAGCGCCGGGAGATGATCCGGAAGTACGTCCAGTTCGCCGACCAGCTCAAGTCGGTCCGGCGAGCCATGACCGACTACTTCGCCGGGCAGCAGTTCTTCGACTTTTACTCCGGCGAACTCGAACCCCACCCCACGTTGCTGAACGAACAGAACTGAGCGGTCGGAACCCCCAGCCCGAGAATGGGTTCGTTCCCCACCCCGGGAATGGGTTCGTTCCACATCTTGAGAATGGGTTCGTTCCGCACCCCGAGAATGGGTTCGTTCTGCAGCTTGAGAATGGCTTCGTTCCGTGCCAGAAAACGCGGACAGGATTGCCATAATCACCGTGATTCCAAGGGATTAACGCAAGGTGGCGTCGAGCGCAGCGAGGCCCATCTGTCCAGCTCAGGTCTTCCCTTTTCATGGTTAGGGCGGCCATCCCAATCTCCTTGAGTGAGTGTTCGCCAGGCTCGATCGATCATGGGTTCGTTCGATTCGGGATCAGGGACAGAGCCATGCCGCGTTCCTGAGGTCGGGCCGAGGGGTTCCTCGATAAGATCAGGCCGTGGCGGCGTTCCTTAGCACGAAATCTTTCGAGTCCTCGGGGCAGGGGCCTCAACCCCTGGGGGAATGCTCGAGCGAGCCGGGCCGTTCGGGTCGAAGGGGGATCGCCTCCGATTCGTTGGTCTTGACCCCGGTCGCGCCTCGCCCGGACAATGGGCGTTCGGCCGGTCGATCCAGCGATCGGCCGACCAGGATCGGACCGCCCGCCTTCACGACTCTCCGAGGATCGTCGTCGCCATGTCCTCCACGACCGATACGGCTCGCGTCTCGTCCAACCTGCCCGACGCCCTGGGACGCTTCGGGGCCTTCGGCGGCCGGTTCGTCCCCGAGACGCTGATGGATGCCCTGAATCAGCTTTCCCGGGCGTATGACGAAGCCCGGCGCGATCCCGAGTTCCAGGCGAGGCTCGACTATCTCCTGGCCGACTACGTGGGCCGCCCCTCGCGCCTCTTCCTGGCCGAGAGGCTGACCGAGATGGTCGGCGGGGCGAAGATTTACCTGAAGCGTGAGGACCTGAACCACACCGGCGCCCACAAGATTAACAACGCGCTGGGGCAGGTCATGATCGCCCGAAGGATGGGCAAGACTCGCGTGATCGCCGAGACCGGCGCGGGGCAGCACGGGGTGGCCACGGCCACGGCCTGTGCCCTCTTCGGACTGGATTGCACGATCTACATGGGCGAGGAAGATATCCGCCGCCAGAAGCTGAACGTCTTCAACATGCGGACCATGGGGGCCAACGTGGTGCCCGTCACCTCGGGCTCGAGGACGCTCCGGGATGCCACCAACGAGGCGATGCGCGACTGGATGGGCTCGTCCAAGGAGACCCACTACACGATCGGCAGCGTGGTCGGCCCGCACCCGTTCCCGATGATCGTCCGGGACTTCCAGGCGGTCATCGGTCGCGAGACCAGGGCCCAGTGCCTCGACCGGCTGGGACGCCTGCCCGACCTCGTCGTGGCCTGCGTGGGGGGTGGTTCCAACGCGGCGGGGATGTTCTACCCGTTCGTCCATGACGAGTCGGTCGAGCTGGTGGGTGCCGAGGCGGGGGGCCGAGGTCCTCTCTCCGGCGACCACGCCTCCAGCCTGACCCAGGGTCGGCCCGGCATCCTCCACGGGAGCTTCAGCTACGTCCTCCAGGACGACGACGGCCAGACCGACGACGTCCACTCGATCTCCGCCGGCCTGGATTATCCCGGAGTCGGCCCGGAGCACAGCTACTGGAAGGACACCGGCCGGGTCCGATACGAGAGCATCACCGACGCCGAGGCCCTGGACGCCTACAACGCCACCGCCCGCAAGGAAGGCATCCTCCCCGCGCTCGAATCGAGCCACGCGATGGCCCAAACCTTCAAGGAAGCCGCCAAGCTGGGGGCCGACAAGGTCGTGGTCGTCTGCCTCTCCGGTCGGGGCGACAAGGACGCCTTCGAGGTCGCCCGGCTTCGCGGCGAGCCGATGGGATGAGTCGGCAGTGTCCCACGCGAGAGGGATCCTGGAATGCCCCTCTCCCCCCGGAAGAGGGTGGCCGAAGGCCGGGTGAGGGGTCCCGTCCGATCCACCTTGGCGGGTTGGCGATGATCCGGGGACACCACCAAAACTCGTCCCTCCAGGGTAATCCTGTGACCTTGCCCCGGATGACTCCCGCCTGATTCACCTTTCATTAAACTTCCACATATTCGATTCGCCAGGGCGACCATGAACCGCATCGATTCCCTCTTCGCCCGCCTCAAGCGGGAAGGCCGACCCGCCCTGATGCCGTTCGTGACGGCCGGCGACCCCGACCTGGCCACGACGGCCGCCCTGATCTCCGAGATGATCCGCCAGGGGGCCGACATGATCGAGGTCGGGATCCCCTATTCCGACCCGATCGCGGACGGCCCGGTGATCGCGGCCAGCTACACCCGAGCGTTGAACGGCGGCGTCAAGCTGTCGAGGATCTTCGAGACCTTCCGGGTGCTCCGGGCCGAGGACACCGAAGGGCCTTCGGGCCTCACGCCGATGGTCGCGATGATCTCTTATGCGATCATCCACCGACAAGGGCCCGACCGTTTCCTCCGCGAGGCCGCGACCGCGGGCTTCGACGGCCTGATCGTCCCCGACCTGCCGGTCGAGGAGTCGGACTCGCTCTGTCGCTTGGCCACGGCGATGGACCTCCGCCTGATCCAGCTCATCACCCCCACCACCCCTCGCGAGCGGGCCCTGGCGATCGCCCGATCGACCACCGGGTTCATCTATTACGTCTCGGTCGCGGGGATCACCGGCGAGCGGCGAAGCCTCCCGCCCGAGCTGGCCGAGAACGTGGCCTGGCTCCGGTCGCAGACCGACCTGCCAATCTGCATCGGGTTCGGGATCGGCACGCCCGAGCAAATTCGCGAGCTGGCCCCGGTCGCCGACGGCCTGATCGTCGGGAGCGCCCTGGTCCGCCGGCTGGCCGACGCTTCCAGCCGCACTCAGCGGGAAGTCGTCCAGGATATCGGTCAATTCGTCGCCGAATTGGCGGGCGGGATCGATCGCGCCTGAATACGCCTCGGCTCGCTCGAAGGCGGATTTTCGAGATCGACGATATAGACTCAATCCCCTTCGAGCTCGATCCCCGGCACTTCGATCGAGTCTCGGAGGGCGTGGAGGATGTGCCCCTGGGGACAAATGGTGTTCCGGCCCCGGATGGCCGTACCCTCCTCCTCGAACTCCCAGGATTCGCGGCGAACCTGCTCGGGCGAGTAGGCCGCCGAGCAGGCCGGGCACTCGACGCCGACGAAATCCCCGGCGCCGATCAGATGATCGGCAACGCGGTCGATGGCCGGCTCGTGGACCAGTTCGGGCTGGACGATCGCTTCTTCCTCGGACGGGAGCTTCTCCAGCCAATCGGCGCAGGCCTGGAGCCTCTGGTTCTCGGCCATCAGCTTCATGACCCGGAGATCCCAGTCCCGGTGTTCTTCGAGAACCTCGCGGATCCGGGCCAGGATCGCCCCGGGGCGGAGCAGGAAGATCCCGTGCTCGACCCGGAATCGTGCCTGGTCGAACACGACGAAGGCGGAGTCGTCGGGGCTCTGGTAGCGGACGAGTGGCATGGCGAAACCCCCGGCTCGGGGCCATCCGTGGATCGGTGCGTATCAGACCTCGAACGAATCGAGTCGTTCCGGGATGACGACGGGCGACTCGACGTGAGGTTGCAGGATCGTCCGGAGCCCTTCCATGCTCTCCGGCTCGCCGTGGACGATGAACGCCTTGCCGATCTTGCCGCCGGACTGCTCGTACCACCAGGCCAGGTCGTTCTTGTCGGCGTGCCCGGAGAAGCCGTCGAGGACGTAGACGGCGGCGTTCAGCTCGAACCACTGGTCCATGATCTGGATCCGCTCGACCCCGTCGGCGATCTTCCGGCCGAGGGTCTTCTCGGCCTGGTAGCTGACGATCACGATGGCGTTGTCGGGGTTGCCCACGGCATGCTTGAGGTGGTGCCGGATCCGGCCCGCCTCGCACATCCCCGACGACGCGATGACGACCATCGGGCCGGGCTGGAAGTTCAACCGTCGCGAGTCGTCCCAGCTCTCGCAGTAGTCGACGTACTTCGACCCGAAATACTTCGGATCCTGGTCCATCATCCGGCGGGCGTCGGCCGTGTAGGCCCCGGGATACTCGCGATGGATCTCGGTCAGGCGGAGGGCCAACGGGCTGTCGACATAGACCGGAATCGGCCGGACCTTGTGGACGGCGAAGAGTTCCTGGAGGCAGTAGACCATCCGCTGGGTCCGGCCCAGGCTGAACGCCGGGATCACGATCCGGGACTGGAGCCGGATCGCCCGGGCGACGATGGCGTGAAGCTGCTTCATCAGCTTATCGCTGGGCTCGAGCTCCTTGTTCCCGTAGGTGCTCTCGGTCACGAGGATGTCGATCTCCCGGATCGGGGTGGGGTCGGGCAGGAGGCCCACATTCCGCCGCCCGAGGTCGCCGGTGAAGACGAACCGGCGAGGCTTGCCGTCCTCCGTGTAGTCGAGCTGGATGATCGCCGAGCCGAGGATGTGCCCGGCGTCGCGATAGGTCAGCGTGACCCCTTCCAGGATCTCGGTCGGCTCGTCGTAGGCGAGCCGGTGGAACTGATCGACCACGCACTCGACATCGCCGAGTTCGAACAGGGGGTCGACGGGCTCCTTCGAGGCCGACTTCAGGGTGATGTTCCGGGCGTCCTCCCGCTGGATCCGCGCGCTGTCGCGGAGCATGACGCTGGTGATGTCGGCGGTGGCGGGGGTCACGTACATCGGCCCGCGATACCCGGCCCGGACCAGGCAGGGGAGCCGGCCGATGTGATCGTTGTGCGCGTGCGAGACGATCACGGCGTCGATGTCGCGCGGCTCGAACGTGAAGCTGCGGTTGGGACTCAGCGGGTCGATCCGATCCGAGTCGAACAGGCCGCAATCGAGCAGGATCCGGTGCCGGCCGATCTCCAGGAGATGGCAGCTTCCCGTGACCTGGCGAGCCGCGCCGTGGAACGTGATTCGCAAACGAACATCCTCCCGTCCCGTATCGCGACGCCCCAGGACCTGGCGGGCCGGAATGGGTCATCGGCATCAACTCGGGAGACCACCTCTCCCGAAAACATTTTTGGAATTTTTTCTTGCTTTCCTCATGTTGCCAGGATGTGACATTCATTACAAGTGGCTTGACAATCCCGAGAACCCGACTGGGCTTCTCGAAATCCGAAAGATGGTCTACAGTTTGCTAGAGACGATCGCCGTTCGGGATTGTCAGCGTGACGAGCCGTGTCCGACCGGGTGAGGAGCGCCCCGTTATGACGCGAGATTTGCCCCAGTCCCATCCCCTCCACCGCCTCTTCCGAGGCCTGACCGAGACGACCTTCATGGACGAGCTCGGGATCGGCGATCCTGGCCTGGTGGGGTACGTTGCCAACTTGCTGGCCCGATTCGTCCCCAGCCAGGGCGTCTGGCGCCTCCGCGATGATCAGGGCCGCCCGATCGGCGAGGTCGCCACGATGCTCGCCGAGGCCGAGTCGACCACCGACGAATGTCGACGCCTGGAGTGTTACCGCCATGTCGGCGACTACACGTTATTTTGGACCGGCGTCTACCCCGAGGCGCTCGGGCGTCTCCAATCGAGCCGCTCGGCCGATCAGCTGATCGACTTTCAGGTCCAGGGAAAACGGTCGTATTACGTGGCGAGCACGCTCGGGGCCGAGGAAGCCCCGGTCCTCCGCCGCCTCAGTGCCGAGTTCGAGCTCTGCGCGTTCGGACTCTCCCGGGTCCGCAAAGAGTGGGAGCGTCACGATCCCGAACCGCCGAAGGGGCCGATCCAGGGGGTCATCGGCGCCTGATACTCCCGAAGCTGGGCCAGGGCACCTCGGCATCGACCCGCGAATGGCGAGACTTCGCCGACTCGTTCGGGTAAACTCCTCTGGAACCGGGCGGGACGAAGCCCGCCGGTCGAGCCCCGGTGGAGTGGTCCGAGGTGATCCCCAGCCCGATGACACGGTATCGATCCGATGATCTCCGCCGATTCGCCTCGTCGTTGCTGACGGGGCTCGGCGTGGCCGCTCCTCGGGCGGCTTCCATGGCCACGCATCTGCTCTGGTTCGATGCAGCTGGTGCCTCGCATCACGGCATCGCAACGCTGCCGATCTGGCTCGACCGGCTCGCTCGTCACGAGATCAACCCGAAGGCCGAGGAGCGGGCCGGACGCGAGCGGGCCGGTACGGCGGTCCTGGACGGGCAGGGGGGGCTCGGCCCGCTGGTCCTGGCCCGGGCGTCGGGGATCGCATCGGAGAAGGCCCGAGACGTCGGCGTGGGGATCGTCCGGGTGGTCGGGGTGCTCGACCCCGGACCGGCGGCACCCGCCGTCGCCGACCTGGCCATCGGCCCATTCCTGGCCGGGATCGGGGGGCCAGGACCTTCCTACGCGATCGGGATCCCGATGCCCGGCGGGCTCCCCGCGATCTACGACTCGGCCCTCGGATCGGCCGAAGGGACCGGGAGTCGACCAGTCCTCGGCCCGGGGAGCGGCCTGGATCTGCTGTCGGCCTGGATCGGCGCGGCCTCGGGCGGCGAAGGCTGGACCGTCGTGGCCCTCTCGATCCCCGCGATGGAGCCCCTGTCCGGCTTCCATGCCCGGATCGCCGACTCCTCCCGACCAATAAACGTATCTGGATACCTGGCTCCCGACGCCTGGGAATCCGCCCGCGCCGAGATCCGGGAGCGGGGCATCCCCCTGGATCAGGCCGCATCGGTCGCCCTCCAGCCCTGGGCGGATCGGCTGCAAGTCCCCTGGCCTTCACCCCTGGCCGTTTGATCCTCCGACGGGCGAGTGCAAGGAGATCCCGATGGTCTTGCCGCTGGGGGATGTCGAGAAGACCCGGATCGTGCCGGTGGCCACCTACTTCCTGATGGCCATGAACATCGCGCTCTTCTTCGTCGAGCAGGATCAGGGCGAGACCTTCCGGGCGACCTTCGCGGCGACGCCTTACGAGATCACCCACGACGTCGACATCGATCGCCCGATCGAGATCCACGTCGAGCCCGACGAGGTGGAAGGCCTCCGCGCCCTCCGCGAGGCCCAGACGATCCCACAGGGGCCATTCCCCTTCCCCAACCAGATGTGGCTGACCGTGTTCACGGCCATGTTCCTCCACGCGAGCCCGCTTCACCTGGCCGGGAACATGCTGTTCCTCTGGATCTTCGGCGACAATGTCGAGGAAGTCCTGGGGACCATCCGCTATCTCCTGGTCTACCTGCTCTGCGGGATCGCCGGATCCCTCGCGCAGATCATGGCCGCCCCCGACTCGCTGATCCCGACCCTGGGAGCCTCCGGGGCGATCGCCGGCCTGATGGGAGCCTACATCGTCTGGTTCCCGCATAATCGCGTGCGGGTCCTGATGTTCAACTTCCTGACGATCATGCCAGCCTTCGTGGTCATCGGCATCTGGATCCTGCTCCAGGTCCTCCAGGGATACGGCTCGATCGGCCGGCTGGGGGAAGTCGGCGGCGTGGCCTACCTGGCCCACATCGGCGGGGCGGCCGCCGGGATCCTGGTGGCGATCCTCTTCCGCGAACGGGCCATCGCCTCGCAGGCGGCCGCCTATCGGGATCACTGGGGGGACGACTACTGAGCGACCCGGCCGGAAGGGGCGGCTCAGGCCGACCGGCGGACCGGCCGAGCCTCGGAGGTCCGTCCCATCAGGTCACCCCGGGCGATCGCCCCGCGCCGCTCCAGGACGGCTCCCACTCCATTCAGCGCCAGGCACCAGGAAACGCCGTAGATCAGGTACGCGTAATCCGGATTCCGCGCGATCAGGAGCGCGGTCAGTGACATCTGGACCGCCGGGATCAGGAAGCCGAGGTGGAAGATCCAGGCCATCGTCGCGAATCCGAACGTGGCGAGGGTGGCCCAGACGGCCTTGAACCAGTCGGTCTCGAAGCCCACCAGCGAGTTCATGCTGGCCGTGCTGAAGGCCAGGATCAAAAAGGTAATCCAGACCCGGGCCACCACCAGCAGGAGCGAAGGGGTCGGTCTCTTCGACTCGCCAACCAGGAACTTTCGGGCGATCAAGAAGGCCGCAATCAGGTCGACCCCCCAGAGGGGCAGGAAATGAACCGGGGCCCGGTCTCCCCTCCCGTAGAGGACCTGGCAGACGGAGAAGACCACCAGGTGAGCCCAGCCGACGGCGATCAGCCCCAGACCCCACCGGTCCCGGAGGGCAACCTGTTCGAGATCGGCGACATCAGACATCAAGCCCGACCTGTGGCTGGCGGAATCATGGTCGCTGGGCATCAATCTCATCTCGGATAAGTCGAACGGACTTCTGGGGAAGCTCGGTAAAGTTTAGCACATGGGTCAGTCAGTTGACGTGGGATCTTGAAGGGAGCCTGCGATGGTCGGTTCGCTCGTGGATGGGCTGGTCGATTTCGGGAGATTCGTCGGGTACGCCGTCCAGGTGATCCGGGCCCTCCCCCGAGCGGCCCGGGATCGACCGGCCGAGGTCCTCCGCCAGTTCGAGCGGGTCGCCTGGGGGGGCCTCCCGGTGGTGGCGGCGGCCGGGACCAGCATCGGCCTGGTGACCTGGCTCCAGGTCCGGAGGCTCCTGGCCACCTATGGGGCCGAGGAGACCTTGCCCAGCGTCCTCTCGGCCGCGGTCCTGGTGGAAACCGGGCCGGTCCTGGCCAGCCTCCTGGTAGCGGGACGGATGGGGGCCGGCCTGGGGGCCGAACTCGGATCGATGACGATGACCGAGGAACTGGACGCCCGAGAGGTCCTGGGCGCCTCGACCATCGATTCGCTGGTCGCCCCCCGGGCGATCGCCTGCCTGGTGGCCGTCCCCCTCCTGACGATCCTGATCGACGTCTTCGCGATCCTGGGAGGATTCGGGGCCGAGTTGATCGGCGGCTCGCTCTCGGCCGAGGCCTTCCGGAATCGTTCGCTCGACTTCCTCCGGCTCTCCGACGTGATCCCCGCGACCCTGAAGACGGCCGTCTTCGGTCTCCTGATCGCCCTGATCGGCTGCTGGACGGGCTTGAACGCCGACCGGTCGACCGAGGCCATCGGTCACGCCGCGACCCGGGGCGTCGTCCTCTCGATGCTCGCGGTCTTCGCCGCCAACGTCGTGATCGTCCCGCTGGTCCAGGCCATCGTCGAGGCCGTCGGCTGGACCGGATGATCCCGGAGGATCATGCGTCGGACGTCCGGGCCCCGCCAAGCGTCACTTCAGCGACGCCTGAGCCACGGCTTGAAGTTCTTCAGGGGACGCCGAGCCGGCGCATACCCGTAGTGCGAAGTATATCCCGCCCCATGTCCGCCCTGCATCGGGAGGTAGTACCCGCCGTTCCGGGAATAACCGGGCACGGATGGAGCGTACGTCGTCGAGTATCGCGGGGCGAAGGTCGGCGATGGATAGGTGGGGACCGGATATTGCGTCGCCGGTGGTCGATAGTTCGAGGAATAGGTTCGGTAGGGGGCGTGGATGTACGTCCCCTGTTGGGCCGAAGCCGTCGAATGATCGGCGAGCAGGATGGCCGCCAGAGCCATGCCGAAGCAGGATGGTGCGAAACATCGAATGCCGTGCATGAGGGTCGCCTCCATTAAATAGACTTATCCGGGGAGGGCGAGGGATAGGGGAGGGCTCCGAGACTTCGGGCCTCCCGTCGTCATACTTCACCCTTCCCGCCCGGAAGTGGGGACGAGCACTCTCGGCCCCGCTCCGGGGACGGTTGCCGATTCCGGGCCTCGCTCCACCTTCTCGGATAGCCTCTTGAACCCGAGAACGAGCGACGGCGGGGGAGATCTTCCCCGAATGGTTCGGATCGGGAGGGGTAAATTCGTTCCAGTTGTCTATCCGTGCAACAATCGCGCCAACCTCCTGGCGCTCGCGGGTCGAGCCGGGCTCGACTCCCCACGTTCCATCCGGCCTGGACCTCGGGCTAGGCGCAAGTCGGGGCCGGTCGCTATGCTCGGACCACCCCCGCGAGGGTCCTCTACGGAACCGAAATCGAGCGGTCCGTGTCTTCTCGGGTGGACTCCAGCCTTCGCGACCCGGTCCGATTCCCCAATCAACGGATCGGCCGACTCGGGGGACTCGGAGTCCGACACACCGCGAGCCACCGGTGGGCCGTCCCGGGCCGGCGTCGTCAGTCGGAGGGGATCGGGCTTCAACCGGCACGCTCGCCCAGTCAAGGCCGGCGCCCGCGCCGGACAGGTCCGATGGTCCAGATTAAACTGCCTGACGGGTCGATGAAGGAATATCCCGATGGCGTCCGCTCCCGGGAGATCGCCGAGGGGATCGGCAAGCGGCTCGCCGATGCCGCCGTCGCTGCCGTCATCGACGGCAATATCGTCGACCTCGACCGCCCCCTCGAACCAGGCACCGGGCAACCCATCGAGCTGCGCCTGCTGACCTCGCGGGATCGCGAGGCGCTCGACGTCCTCCGCCATTCGACGGCGCACATCATGGCCCGGGCGATCCTCCGGCTCCATCCGGGAGCCCGACTCGCCTTCGGCCCGACCACCGCGAGCGGCTACTATTACGACGTCGACCTGCCCGACCGGCCGCTCTCCGAGGACGATTTCCCGGCCGTCGAGGCCGAGATGGCGAAGATCCTCAAGGACGCCGAGCCGTTCGAGCGGTTCAGCCTGCCCGCCGGCGAGGCCCGCGAGTTCGTGGATGGGCTCGGCCAGACCTACAAGGTCGAGCACATCGACGACGAACTCCACAAGTACGGCGTCCTCAGCTTCTACCGGCAAGGCGAATTCGTCGACCTCTGCCGGGGGCCGCACATCCCCCACGCGGGGAAGGTCGGGGCTTTCAAGCTCCTCTCGATCGCCGGAGCCTACTGGAAGGGCCAGACCGACCGGAAGATGCTCCAGCGGGTCTACGGGACCGCGTTCTTCGACAAGAAGGACCTCGACGCCCACCTCGCCCAGATCGAGGAAGCCAAGAAGCGCGACCACCGGCGGATCGGCAAGGAACAGCACCTCTTCACCATCTCGCAACTGGTCGGCTCCGGCCTGATCCTCTGGATGCCCCGAGGCGCGATCATCCGGGGAATCCTCGAGAACTTCCTCAAGGACGAGTTGCTCAAGCGAGGGTATCAGCCGGTCTACACCCCGCACATCGGTAAGATCGAGCTGTACAAGACCAGCGGGCACTACCCGTACTACAAGGATTCGCAGTTCCCGCCACTCCGGCTCCTGAGTGACGCGGCCATGGCCCTGGTCGACGGCCTGGAGAAGGGGACCCTGGACGACCCGGCCCAGAAGAAGCTCCTGCGCGACGCCGGGATTCCCGAAGGAGGGATCCCCGAACGGCACGACGGCCAGGCGGCGAAGGAGGTCTCCCCTTCGTACTGGACGCTCGATTCGGCCGGTCGGGTCGGCTACGTCGAGGAATTCGGCGTGAGCGAGGAATACCTCCTCAAGCCGATGAACTGCCCGCACCACATCCAGATCTTCGCCGCCCAGCCCCGGAGCTATCGCGACCTGCCGGTCCGCCTGGCCGAATTCGGGACCGTCTACCGCTACGAGCAGTCGGGCGAGCTCTCGGGCCTGACCCGGGTCCGGGGGTTCACCCAGGACGACGCCCACCTGTTCTGCACCCCCGATCAGGTCCGCAAGGAATTCCGGGACACGATGGAGCTGACCCAGCACGTCCTGGCCAGCCTCGGCCTGACCGACTACCGGCTCCGGCTCTCCAAGAGCGACCCGACCGACCCCAAGTACCAGGGGGCGGAAGGGGAGACCTGGCAGAAGGCCGAGGCCGACATCCGGGCGGTCCTCGACGAGATGGAGCTGCCCTACGACGAGGCCCCCGGCGAGGCGGCCTTCTACGGCCCGAAGGCCGACTTCGTCGTCCGCGACTGCATCGGCCGCCAGTGGCAGCTCGGGACCGTCCAGCTCGACTACGTCCTGCCCGAGCGGTTCGGCCTGCACTACACCGGGGCCGACAATCTCCCGCACCGCCCGGTGATGATCCACCGGGCCCCGTTCGGGAGCATGGAGCGGTTCATGGGAATCCTGATCGAGCACTTCGCCGGGGCCTTCCCGCTCTGGCTGGCGCCCGAGCAGGTCCGGGTCCTGCCGATCTCGGACAAGTTCATGGACTACGCCCGACAGGTGGTCTCGTCCCTCCAGTCGTCCCACTTCCGGGTCGAACTGGACGCCCGCCCGGAGAAGATCGGCGCCAAGATCCGCGACGCCCAGCTGGCCAAGATCCCGGTGATGTTCGTCGTCGGCGGCAAGGAGGTCGAGAGCGGCACGGTCTCGTATCGGGACCGGATCGACGGCGACCTCGGGGCGATGACCATCGAGGCGGCGGTCGAGCGGCTCAGGGCCGAGGTCGACTCGCGGGCCATCCGACAGGTCGCCGAACCGGTCATCCCGGCCGAACCGGAAGACTCGACCGAGAAGCACGCCTATTGACAGGGCACCCCGGAAGGGGTAATCCTTTGGATTGCCTCGGGACACGCGTTGAGCTTGCTGCGGGGGCAAGCAACGCGACTGTCCGGGGTGCCGCCCGACGCTCCTGGAGCCGTCGAGGGCCCCCGTCCGAGCTGAGGCCTAGACCCAACGTCCGCCGAGGAGGGACGTCATCGACCGGAATCTCAGGGTGAACGAGCAGATCCGCATCTCTCCGGTGCGGGTGATCAACACGGAAGGCGAGTTGCTCGGCGTGATGCCGACCGGCAAGGCCATGGAGGCCGCCCGCGAGGCCGGCCTCGACCTGGTGGAGGTCGCTCCCAACGAGCGTCCGCCGGTCTGCAAGATCATGGACTTCGGCAAGTTCAAATACTCGCAGAAGAAGAAGGCCAGCAAGCAGAAACAGCACCAGGTCCAGGTCAAGGAAATCCGCGTCCGGCCCAAGACCGGCGACCACGATATCGAGGTCAAGGTCAAGCGGGCCCGCGAATTCCTGGAACACAAGGACAAGGTGCTCGTCAACGTCCTCTTCCGAGGCCGAGAACTCGCCCACATCGACGAAGGCCGCAAGGTCATGAACGAGGTCCTCCAGGCCCTCGAAGATGTCGCGAAGGTCGAGAAGAATCCATCGATGGAAGGGAAACGGATGACGGCGATCGTGGCCCCCAGGGCTTGAGCCCGGGACGCCCGCGCGATCGCCGGGCCGGCCCGCCGAGGTCCCTCCGAGGAAATCACCTCGAAGGGTCCGGGGTGCAAGCCCCACCGATGCGGGATGCACAGCCCTTCCGGCGGCAAGTTTCTTCGATGGATGGTCTGCGGCTTCCGACACGAGTCAAAGGAGACGCTCCGCCGAGGCGAGGAGCCCCCCAGGAACTGGATACGCTCCGCAGTCCGACGCATGGTGATCCCGAGACGACGTCTTTCCGAATTGCCCTTACAATCGGTCGTTTGACCTTGGCGTAAGGTCTCCGTGTTTGCTACACTCTTCGACTCGGCCGACGACGCCGGACCCTTCCGAGGGCGCGTGGTCGGCTCCTTCTTGTTGCCGCGAGGCCTCGAGCGACCATGCCTAAGCTGAAGACTCACAAAGGGATGAAGAAGCGGTTCAAGGTGTCGGCCACCGGCAAGGTCAGCCACAAGAAGTGCGGTTCGTCGCACCTGATGAGCCACAAGAGCGGCAAGCAGGTCCGTCGCCTCCGCAAGCCGGTGCAGCTGAAGGTCCTGGCCGAGGCCCGCCGCGTCCGCAAGGCCCTGCACACCCAGCCGGGTGCCAACTACACCGAACTCGAAGCGATCCGCGAAGGGATCGTCGCCGAGAACGAGGCCATGGCCGCCGAGAGCGCGGTCGACCCGGCGACCCTGCCCTCCGAGGCCTGAGCCCGGATCGGGCCGGATCCGGCCCTCGAAAGCGATTCGCCCGTGGGGCCGCCGGCCCCGAACCCCGCACCGAGCGTCCCCAAGCCCGAAGTTGAGAAGATACGATGCGTTCCAAGAGCGGAGTGCCCCGCAACCAGCGGAAGAAGCGGCTATTCAAGAAGGTCGAAGGGTTCGTCGGCGGTCGCCGGAAACTCCTCAAGTCGGCCAAGGAAACCCTCCTCCGCGCCGGGATGTTCGCCTTCCGCGACCGTCGGGCCAAGAAGCGCGACTTCCGCCGCCTGTTCATCACCCGACTGAGCGCCGCCGCCGAGATGCGCGGGATGCGCTACAGCCGGTTCATCTACGGCCTCCGGCTGTCCGGGATCGCCCTCGACCGCAAGAGCCTCTCGGACCTCGCGATCGTCGACGCCGAGACCTTCGACGCCATCACCGACCGGGTCCGCGCCGAACTCGATAAGGCCGACGCCGCCCTCGCGGCCCGCCAGAAGACCGCCTGAGACGGTTCGAGCCCCTCGATATCGGGAGAGATCGCCACGGGCCGATTCCGACCCGCGTGCGATCTTTCGCCCCTTTCACGGGTCGAGGCCGGCCCGTGACCGCACGTCGGACGTCGAAGCGACCCCTCCCATGAGCATGCCCGACCCTACCGGCGACCCGATCGCCTCCCTGGAATCGCTGGAAACCGAGGGCCTCGCGGCTTTCGCGGAGGCCTCCAACGCCGAGGCGATCGAGGCGGCCCGGATCGAATTCCTCGGGCAGAAGCAGGGGCGGGTCAAGTCGGCCCAGGAACGACTCAAGGCCCTGGAACCGTCGGCCAAGAAGGCTTACGGCCAGCGGTTCAACGCGGCCAAGCAGGCCCTCGAAGCCGCCTGGACCAAGGCCAAGGCCCGCGTCGAGCGGCCGACAATCCTGGCCGACGCGATCGACGTGACCTTGCCCGGCCATCGGCCCAGGATCGGCCATCGTCATCCGCTGACGCAAACGGCCGACGAGTTGATCGACCTCTTCGGCCGGTTCGGCTTCGCGGTCGCCCGGGGGCCCGAGGTCGAGGACGTCCGGCACAACTTCGAGGCCCTGAACATCCCGGCCTCGCATCCGGCACGCGACCCGGTCGATAACTTCTACATCACCGACGACACCCTGCTCCGGAGCCAGACCAGCACGGTCCAGATCCGGATCATGGAGAATCAGCCGCCGCCGGTCCGGGTCATCGCCATCGGCCGGGTCTACCGACCCGACGAGCCGGACGAGACCCACTTCCCGATGTTCCACCAGATCGAAGGCCTGATGGTGGACAAGGGCGTGACGATGGCCGACCTCAAGACGGTCCTCCGCCTGTTCGCCCGGAGCTACCTGGGCCACGATGTGAAGATCCGGTTCCGACCCTCGTTCTTCCCGTTCACCGAACCGAGCGTCGAGGTCGATATGCTCTGGCACGGGGGCGACCGATGGGTTGAAATGGGAGGGGCCGGGATGGTTGATCCCGACGTCTTCCGGGCGGTTGGCTACGACCCCGACGAGGTCACCGGGTTCGCCTTCGGCCTGGGGATCGAGCGTCTCTGCATGAGACGACACGGGATCAAGGACATCCGCTGGCTGACCCAGAATGACGCCCGCTTCCTCGAACAATTCTGATCGCGAACCAACCGCCGGCACCGTGCCTCGTCCTCTCCCCCGAAGCGACGTACCCACCGAGCCTAACTCATGACGACGGAACAAGATCGCGTGATCGTGACGACCGGGTCCACGGCACAGGCCGTCCTGGTCCACCATCGCGACTTTCCCGAGATCCGGGCCGAGGGAGCCAGCCCCCAGGCCGCCGCGTCGAACCTCGTCAACCAGTTGACCCGGGCCCTCGATAGCGCCCTGACCAAGTGGCGTCGCGACGCCATCGAGCAGGCGATCGTCGAGGTCCAGACCTTCGCCGCCCCCAAGGCCTGAGACGTCCCCCGCCCACGACGCCCGGAGTCCCGATCCGATGACCGAGGCCGACGCCGAACGATCGCCCCAGCTAGTCCGCGAGCTCGGGCCGGTCGACGCCTCGATGATCGTCATGGGCTCGATGATCGGGTCGGGGATCTTCATCACCTCGGCTGAGTCGGCCCGATTGGTGGGCTCGCCCGGCTGGCTCCTGGCCGCCTGGGCCATCGCCGGTCTCCTGACGATTACCGGGGCGATCTGCTCGGCCGAAGTCGCCGCGATGATGCCGCGAGCCGGGGGGCAATATGTCTTCCTCCGCGAGGCCTATGGCCCCGCGTTCGGTTTCATGTTCGGCTGGGCAACCTTCCTGGTGGTTCAGACCGGGACGATCGCGGCGGTGGCCGTGGCCTTCGCCAAGTTCTTCGGGATCCTGGTCCCGGAGATCGCCGCGGACCGTTACCCTCTCTTCGAGCCGATCTCGCTCGGGAATTCGGGCTACGCGATCAGCCTGTCGACGCAGCAGTTGGTGGCGGTGGTCCTGATCGCGTTCCTCACCGCAGTGAATACGCGAGGCCTGAAGACCGGCAAGACGATCCAGAATACCTTCACGTTCACCAAGACGGCGGCCCTGATCGCCCTGATCGTGGTGGGGCTTTTCTTCGGGGCCAACCGAGGCGCGGCGGCCTTTACTTCGTCCTGGTGGTCGCCCGAGGCCAACGGCTGGACCGCCGAGAAGGCCCAGTCGAACCTGGGGGCGGTGGGCACGCTCGCGTTCCTCCTGCTCCTGGGCAAGGCGATGATCGGCCCGCTGTTCTCGCAGACGGCCTGGAATAGCGTAACCTTCACCGGCGGCGAGATCCGCGACCCGGGGCGGACCCTGCCCAGGGCCCTGGTCTTCGGCTGCGGGTCGGTGGTGGGGCTCTACCTGCTGGCCAACGTCGCCTACCTGCTGACGCTCCCCTTCGACCAGATCCAGCATGCCGAGCAGGATCGAGTCGGCACCGCCCTGATGAAGGCGGTCCTGGGGCCGGTCGGGGTGACGATGATGGCGGTGGCGATCATGATCTCGACCTTCGGCTGCATCAACGGCCTGGTCCTGTCCGGGGCGAGAGTCCTCTACGCGATGGCCCGCGACGGACTCTTCTTCCGAAAGGTCGCCACGACGAATCGCCACCACGTCCCGTCGGTCGCCCTGGTCGCCCAGGGACTCTGGGCCATCCTCCTGACCCTGCCGGTCAAGGTCATCCTCGATCCGGAAACCGGCGCGAAGACTTACGGGAACACCTACAATCAGCTCCTGGAATTCCTGGCGCCGGTAGATCTTACGTTCTATATGTTGATGGTAGGCTCGGTGGTGATGTTCCGGATCAAGGCACCCCAGGCCGTCCGTCCTTATCGGACCTTCGCCTATCCGGTGCCGTTGGTGTTCTACCTGACCGTCGCCGGCCTCCTGGTGGCCGACTTCATTTACCTGGAGCCGCTGACCGCGGGGATCGGCTATGCGATCGCCCTGGCGGGCATCCCGGTCTACTGGCTCCGCTCGCTGACCACCCGAACCGGCCGACCCGAAGGGGAATCCCTCGGGACCGGAGATTGAGCCCCTCGAACGTCGGGGCCGTGGGATACCCATCGCGATGATCGTCAGCTGGAACTGGCTCTCCGATTACCTCCGGCTCGACATGCCGGTCGAAGTCCTCTCCGAACGGCTCATGCTGTCGGGCTTGAACCACGAGTCGACCGAGGAGGTCGGCGGCGACCTCGCCATCGACCTGGAGGTCACCAGCAATCGCCCCGATTGCCTGGCCCACCTGGGTGTGGCCCGCGAGATCGGCGTCCTCTTCGATCGCCCGGTCCGCTTCCCCGACCCTCGGCCCGCCACGGGCGGCGTGGCCGCCGACACGATCGCCGGGGTCGGTATCGAGGCCCCCGACCTCTGTTCGCGATTCACCGCGAGGGTCGTGACCGGGGTCAAGGTCGGCGAGAGCCCCTGGTGGATGCGGAAACGGCTGGAAACCCTGGGAGTCCGGCCGATCAGCAACGTCGTCGACGTGACCAACTACGTCATGCTCGAATGCGGCCAGCCGCTCCACGCTTACGACCTGGCGAAGGTCGAAGGCCGGAGCCTGATCGCTCGACGGGCCCGGAAGGGGGAACGCCTCCGGGCGATCAACGGCAAGGACTACGAGCTGACGCCCGAGATGCTGGTCATCGCCGACGCCGCCCGACCGGTGGGCCTGGCCGGGGTGATGGGGGGCCTGGAGACCGAGATCGGCCCGGGGACGGTCGACGTCCTGATCGAGGCCGCGCGGTTCGCCCCCCTGATCGTCCGCCGGACTTCGAGGGCCCTGGGCCTGACCAGCGACTCCAGCTACCGGTTCGAGCGTCCGATCGACCCCGAGGTCACGGAGTGGGCCAGCCGCCGATGCGC
The DNA here is from genome assembly GCF_051175385.1 of Tundrisphaera lichenicola. Lineage (GTDB taxonomy): Bacteria > Planctomycetota > Planctomycetia > Isosphaerales > Isosphaeraceae > Tundrisphaera > Tundrisphaera lichenicola. Next base: position 6,321,024 of record NZ_CP195106.1, read on the forward strand.
CGAGCTGATCCTGGCGACCGCGGGAGGGACCTTGCATCCGGGACTGATCGACGCCGGTTCCTCGGAATACGAGCGGCCGGTGGTCACGCTCCGCCTGGACCAGATCGCGCGAGTCCTCGGGATCACGATCGACCCGGCCGAGGTCTCGCGGATCCTGCTGGCCCTGGGGCTCCATCACGAGGGAGGACCGCCCGAGGCCCCGATGTTCCGCGCCCCGAGCTGGCGGAGTGACCTGGAACGAGAGATCGACCTGATCGAGGAGGTCGCCCGGATCCACGGCTACGACCACATCCCCGAGGATCGGCCGGTCCCGCTGGCCTCGAGCCCGAGAGGCCCTCGCGAGCGGGTTGAGGACGCGACCCGATCGCTCCTGACCGGCCTGGGCTTCGAGGAGGCGGTCACCCTCAGCTTCGTGCCCGACGAGCTGGTCGGGGCGATGGAGGTGGAAGGGGCCCAGCCGCCGATCCGCGTCGAGCACTCGGTCCGCAAGCGAGCCAACGCCCTCCGACAGAGCCTGGTGCCCAGCCTCCTGGCGGTCCGGAAGCACAACGAAGCCCACGGGAACCTGGACGTCGACCTCTTCGAGATCGCCAACGTCTACCTCCCCCGACCCGGCCATCCCTTGCCCGACGAGCCGACCCGCCTGACCCTGGTCAGCGGGCGAGACTTCCTCGGCCTCAAGGGGATCGTCGAGGCGGTCCTGGCCCGCTTCCACCTGGAAGGCGAGCTGGAGGTCCGGCCGAGCCCGGCGTCCTGGTTCACCCCCGGCCGATCGGCCGAGCTGCTCCTGAAAGGGACCGTCCTGGGGAGGATGGGCGAGATCGACCGTTCGAGGCTCGACGGCCTGGATTTGAAGAACGCCTGCTCGGCGGCCGAGCTGACGCTGGGAGTCCTGGTCGACCGGGCGAACCTGGTCCCCACGCACCGGGCGATGCCCACCCTGCCGGCGGTGGCGCGGGACCTCTCGCTGATGGTCCCGCGCGACCTCCCCTGGGCGGAACTCGCCGGGGTGGCCGGCAAGGCGGGCGGCCCGATGCTCGAATCGATCGTCTATCTCGACGCCTTCCGGGGCGGCAACGTCCCCGAAGGTCGCCAGAGCATCCACTTCGGGCTCCGCTTCCGCCACCCCGAGCGGACCCTGACCGGCGAGGAGGTCGAGAAGTCGGTCCAGGCAATCGTCGAGGCCTGCGCCACCAGTTTCGAGGCCACCCTCCGGTCCTGATCGGGATCAGAGCTTGAGGTTCCGGAGCCGGAGCGCGTTCAGGATCACCGAGACCGAGCTGAACGTCATCGCCGCCGAGGCGAGCATCGGGCTGAGTAGGAGCCCGAAGAACGGATAGAGCACACCCGCCGCAACCGGCACGCCCAGCGTGTTGTACACGAAAGCGAAGGCCAGGTTCTGGCGGATATTCCCCATCGTCGCGAGGCTCAGCTTCCTGGCCCGGGCAATCCCGGCCAGGTCGCCTCTCAGCAGGGTGATCCCCGCGCTTTCCATCGCCACGTCGGTCCCGGTCCCCATCGCAATCCCGACGTCGGCCTGGGCCAGCGCGGGGGCGTCGTTCACCCCGTCGCCCGCCATCGCCACCACATGGCCGCCCGATTGCCACTCCTGGACCGCCGCCCCCTTCTGCTCGGGCAAGACCCCGGCTCGAACTTCCTCGATCCCCAGCTTCCGCGCGACCGCCTCGGCCGTGGTCCGCTCGTCCCCGGTGATCATGACCACGCGGAGCCCGTCGGCCTGGAGAGCCCGGACGGCCTCGGCCGCCGACTCCTTGATCGGGTCGGCAACCCCCAGCAGGCCCGCCGCCCGGCCGTCGATCGCCACGAAGACTACCGTCTGGCCTTCCTCCCGGAGCGCATTGGCCCGGTCGCCCAGATCGCCCAGATCGCCCGGCTCGATCCTCTCATCCTCGAACAACGACCGGTTGCCGACCGCGACCTTCCGACCGTCGACCACCCCCTGGACCCCCTTGCCGGTCGAGGACTGGAAGTCATTCGCGTCGGATAAGGAGAGGCCGCGACTCTCGGACCCGGCCACGATCGCCGAGGCCAGCGGGTGCTCGCTCGCCCGTTCCAGGCTGGCGGCCAGGCGGAGCAGCTCCGACTCGTCCTGATCGGGGGCCGCCACCACCGAGACCAGCCGGGGCTTCCCCTCGGTGAGCGTCCCGGTCTTGTCGACGATCACCGTATCGACCTTCTCCAGGACCTCCAGCGCCTCGGCCTTGCGGATCAGGACTCCGGCCGAAGCCCCGCGTCCGGTCCCGACCATGATCGACATGGGCGTGGCGAGCCCAAGCGCACAGGGGCAGGCGATGATCAGGACGGCCACCGCATTGACCAGCGCGTGGGCGAGCTTCGGCTCGGGACCAAGGATGGCCCAGGCCACGAATGTGATCGCCGAGACGGCCAGGACGGCGGGCACGAAATAGCCCGCGACCACGTCCGCCAGGCGCTGGATCGGGGCTCGGGACCGCTGGGCCTCGCCGACCATCCGGACGATCCGGGCCAGCATCGTCTCCGAACCCACCCGCTCGGCGCGGATCACGAGCGAGCCCGTGCCGTTGACCGTCCCGCCGATCAGGCTGTCTCCTTCGTGCTTCTCCTGAGGGATCGGCTCGCCGCTGACCATCGACTCATCGACGGAGCTCGAACCTTCCACGACCACCCCGTCGACCGGGACTTTCTCGCCCGGCCGGACCCGGAGCCGGTCGCCGACCTGGACTTCCTCCAGCGCGACGTCTTCCTCGCCGCCCCCTCCGAGGAGTCGGCGGGCCGTACTGGGGGCGAGCCCGAGCAGCTCCTTGATGGCGCTCGACGTCCGGCTCCGGGCGCGGAGTTCCAGGACCTGCCCCAGCAGGACCAGCGTGGTGATGACCGCCGCCGACTCGAAGTAGACCGGCACCGAACCACCGTGGCCGCCGAACGAGGCCGGGATCAATCCCGGGAAGAGCATCGCGACCACGCTGGACAGGTAGGCGACCCCCGTCCCGAGCGCGATCAGCGTGAACATATTCAGGTGCCCGCTCCGGACCGACGCCAGCCCTCGCCGGAAGAACGGAAGACCGCCCCAGAGCACCACCGGAGTGGCCAGCGCGAACTGGACCCACAGCAGGACATGCGGCGAGACCCCCGGGACCGGGGAATGGCCCAGGATCATCTCCCCCATCGCCAGCAAGAGGAGGGGCACCGTCAAGGCCGCACAGGCCCAGAACCGCCGGGTCATGTCGTCCAGCTCGGGGTTCGGCTCGTCCCCCCCGGTCGGGACCATCGGTTCCAGGGCCATCCCGCAGATCGGGCAGCTTCCCTGCCCCTCCTGGACGATCTCCGGGTGCATCGGGCAGGTGTATTGAGCCCCTTCGGGGGCCGGTTCGTCCGATTTTTGGGACGTGTCGAGGTAACGATCGGGATCGGCCTGGAACTTCTCCCGACAAACCGCGCTGCAAAAGTAATAGGTCTTGCCGTCGTGATCGACGTTTCCCGATGCCTTGGCGGGGTCGATCGTCATCCCGCAGACCGGGTCGAGGACCTTCCCCTCGGGAATCCCAGCATCGGAAGATTTCGACGAGGCGTCACCCTCGGTCGGCGGATACCCCGCCGCTTCGAGCGCCAAGGCCAACCCATCCCGCGAGACCTGCCCGTCGTGATCGACCGTGACCCGCTTGGTCGCGACGTCAACCTCGACGGAGCCCACCCCGGGCAGGTTGCCCAGGGCATGCCGGATCGTCCCGGCGCACCCCTCGCACGAGATGCCCGGCGTCGTGAGTGTCGTCTCCATCGTCGGACCCTCCCCCGCTCATTTCAGGAACCGACCGAGGACCGTGCGGACCTCGGCCATCAGTTGCTCTTGATCCATCGGCCTCGCCCGGGGGTGCTCCGACCCCGACCCGTGGCCGATCACGCAGCATTCCAGGTGATTCGTCAGGAGTTCAATCCCGAGCGAATCGAGTGCCGAGCGGACCGCCGCGATCTGATTCAGGACGTCCACGCAGTAGCGATCCTCGTCCACCATCCGTTGGATGCCCGCCACCTGGCCCGCGATCCGGTTCACCCTCGCCTTGATCTTCTTCGAGGCTTCGCCGTCCATCTCGACCTCCACGAATACCCCCAGGGGGTAACAGAACGTTATACCCCCCCAGGGTAATAATCAAGGGCGAGCGGCCGATTTGGCCGACGGCTTGAGCACCAGGGACAGGATCCCCCCGACCTCGGGCGGGGCCTCCCAGACGGCGACCACCGGACCAGTTCCACCGGCGGCGGAGGCGACCACGGGGTCATTCGCGCGATCGGCGAGGGTGATCGGATCTTCGAGACCCGGCAGGCTCGCCAGGAGTTTCCCCGGTCGGCTTTCGAGCCAGACCGAGTAGGTCCCGCCGGGGCCGGGCGCGATCCAGCCCTGGACGCCCTTGCCGAGTCGTCGTTCGGGCTCGCCCGGGGCGGCCTCGAAGATCGACCCGGCCCTCATCCAGATCGAGTCGGCTTTCCCTCCCGAGAGGGCCGCGACGGCCCCGCCGTCCATCGGGCAGGCGTTGATCTGCCAGGTCCCCCGGCCCAGCTTCTGGGCGGCCTCGAACGTCCTCCCGCCGTCATCCGACCGCGACAGGTAGAGGTCGCGTGCGTTCTGGATCTGGTTCCGCCACATCACCAGGAGTGTCCCATCGAGGCCGAAGGCGACGGAGGGGTGGCAGCACTGGCAGACGGTCCGGTCGGGCGATTGATAGACCAGGGCGTCGGGCTCCCAGGTCAGGCCGCCATCGGTGGACCGGGCCCCGAAGATCTCGGTCCGCTGGTTCCGAAGGTCGAGCCAGGCGCAGAAGAGGGTCCCGTCCGGTCCCGAGGCCATGGCGTGGAGCCCCTCGCGTCCCGACCCCTCGACGCTATTCAACCGGGTGGGTCCGGACCAGGTGGCCCCCTCGTCGGTCGATCGCCAGGCGAGGATGTCGCCGTCGCGACCCTTCCCCTCGGCCCCGGCGACGGCCGAGACCACGACCGAACCGCCCGAGACGGCGATCCTCGGCCCGCGCCTCATCCCGAGCGAGAGGACACCGGCCTCGCCGACGGCCCGGTTCTCGAAGGACTTCCCGCCGTCGGTCGAGATTGCGCAGCGGATCTGGTTCCCCCGCCCGTAGGCCACATAGATCCGACCCTTCGCGTCGACCGCGACCTGCGGCTGCTTCGCCGAACGATCCGGACCCTCGGTCGAGACGACCGCGACCGGTCCCCCGACCGGCAATCGATCGGCAGCCGAGGCCGGGTGAAGCGGCCCTGAGGAAGCGAGCATTCCGACGGCCAGAAGGACCAGATTTCGACTCATCATCGTCCATGCTCCTCGATAGTCCAGGATCGCCCCGGCCCGAGTCGGGCGAGGTTCCGGACCTCCGAAGCTAACACGATCGCGGGTCAAGCACCGCGCGGCAGGTAGCATTTCGGCCGATCGTCGCCCAAACTGGGAGGCCAAAGATCGAGGCTCTCGATCGAGCCTGGCAATCGTCCCGTCGGAGCGTCGAAGTCACCGATGATCGAATACAGCCCGAACCGCGACTGGTGGAAGGACCTGGGGCACCTGGGGACGAGCTGGACCCTCCAGCGGATCGTCAGGGCCGTGATGGCCGTCGGGATCTACTCGGCCGCTTTGAGCTTCGTCATCCTTCGGCTCGACCTGGAAGGCCATCGGTCGATCTCGGGGACGTTCTCGCTCCTCGGCGTGATCCTGAGCATCGTCCTGGTCTTCCGCACGAACTCGGCCTACGACCGCTGGTGGGAGGGTCGGAAACTCTGGGGGGCGTTGGTCAACCACTCAAGGAACCTGGCGATCGGCCTCGACGCCTTGATTCCGGTCGATGACGGCGACTCGCGCGACGCGTTTGCCCGGCTCATCCGAGACTTCGCCCTGGCCCTCAGCGGCCATCTTCGGGGGAAGGTCGACCCGTCGATCAAGCTCGAATCGGGCCGTGATGCTCAGGAGGAGCACGCCCCCGGGCACGTCCCGAGCTTCCTCTCCCGGGCGATCCTGCTTCGAATCTACGGCCTTCGCCGGGACGGCGTGATCGATGGCCTCGACGTGCTCGCCTTGAAGCCGCACACCCAGGCCCTGCTCGACGTCGCGGGGGCCTGCGAGCGTATCCGGAAGACCCCGATTCCCTTCTCTTATTCCGCTTTCATCAAGCTGTTCGTGGTCCTGTACGCGGCGATCCTCCCGGTGGGCCTGGTCCCGGAATACGGCTACCTGGCGGTCCCGCTGGTCATGCTGGTCGTCTTCGCGCTGCTGGGCCTGGAGCTGATGGCCGAGGAGATCGAGGACCCCTTCGGGCTCGACTGCAACGACCTGGCGACCGGCTCAATCGCCAGGATGATCGGGTGCGACGTGGCCGAGCTGCTCGGGACCGCCTGCCCGATCCGGGACCAGCCCGCCGCCCCCTACAGCAAGGTCTTCTGATAGGTTCGAGCCCGGATCGACAATTCTGAGGCAATCGAGCGATGCAACGCTGCGAATGGGCGACGAATGACCGGATGATCCGCTACCACGACGAGGAGTGGGGAGTCCCGATCCACGACGACCTCCGGTGGTTCGAGTTCCTGACCCTCGAAGGGGCGCAGGCGGGGCTGAGCTGGGATACGATCCTGAAGCGTCGGGAAAGCTACCGATCGGCCTTCGACGGGTTCGACCCGGATCTTGTGGCCGCCTACGACGATCCGAAGGTGGCGGCCCTGCTGGCCGACCCGGGGATCATCCGGAACCGGCTCAAGGTCGCCTCGGCCATCACCAACGCCCGGGCCTTCCTGGAAGTCCGGCGCGAATTCGGGAGCTTCGACTCGTACGTCTGGCGGTTCGTCGAAGGGCAACCGATCGCCAACTCCTGGCGATCGAGCGCCGAACTCCCGGCCCGGACCGTCGAGTCGGACCGGCTCAGCAAGGACCTGAAGCGCCGAGGGTTCCGCTTCGTCGGATCGACCATCTGTTACGCGCTCATGCAAGCCACCGGGATGGTGAACGACCACCTCGTCAGCTGCTTCCGGCACGCCCAGGTCGGACGATCGTGAAAAGGGACCGATGCCGATGGATGATCGGCCAGGGCCGGGGTACGATGCTTCGGGCGGCACGGGAGGCCGCGAACCCTTCAGGACCTCGCCCGATGAGCCTTTGAAGGAGCCGCCCGGTGTCGAAGGTGAACCTCGCCGAGAAACTCGCCCTATTCCGCGAGCACTGGAGCCCGAAGATCGTCGGCGAGTTGAATGGCCAGCACGTCAAGCTCGTCAAATTTCAGGGCGAATTCGTCTGGCATCACCACGAGCAGGAGGATGAACTCTTCCTCGTCGTGAAGGGCCGTTTCCGGATGGATTTCCGGGACCGTCCGATCTGGCTGGAAGAAGGCGAATTCCTGATCGTCCCCCGAGGGGTCGAGCATCGGCCGGTGGCCGAAGAGGAGGTGCATGTCCTGCTCTTCGAGCCCGCCGGGACGGTGAATACCGGCGAGGTCGCGGATCGGAAGACGGTCCGAGATCCCGAGCACATCTGAGGATTTGATCATGCGACACCATCCCATCCCGGGTTTGATCCTGCTGATTCTCGCCCAGTCCGTCGCGACCGCCGACGACGGGCCGACCCGATCTCGATCCTTCGCGATGACCTATCGGGCCGACGTCCGGGAGATCCCCGAAGGTGCGAAAACCCTGGATCTCTGGCTCCCAATCCCCCAGACCGACCGGAACCAGACGATCCACCAGGTCCGGATCGAAGCTCCGGGCGCCGTGTCGCTGGGGCGTGATCCGCGGACGGGCAATCAGGACCTCCACCTCCGGATCGAATCGCCCCGAGACCCGGTCATCGTGACCCTGAGGATCGAGGCGACCCGCCGGGAAGACTCCGGGAGCGCCGAGCCCCTGTCCGCCGCCGAACGGTCCCGATACCTCGAATCCGAACCGCTGGTCCCGCTCGACGGGCCGGTCCGGGCCCTCGCCGAGGAGGCGACCCTGGGGCGGTCGACCGACCTGGAGAAGGCCCGCGCGATCTATGAACGAGTCACCGGGATGATGACCTACGACAAGAGCGGGACCGGTTGGGGCCGTGGCGACGCCCTCTACGCCTGCGACGCGAAGCGGGGCAACTGCACCGACTTCCACGCCCTGATCATCGGCATGTGCCGGTCGGTCGGGATCCCCGCCAGGTTCGCCATCGGGCTCCCCTTGCCGGAGGCCCGAGGCTCGGGCGAGATCCCCGGTTATCACTGCTGGGCCGAGCTGTACGTCGAGGGACGAGGATGGATCCCGGTGGATAGCAGCGAAGCCTCGAAGGCCCCCTCGAAGCGGGCCTACTTCTTCGGGCATCTTGACGTGAACCGGGTGGAATTCAGCCGGGGCCGCCAGCTGATGCTGGCCCCCGCCCAGCGAGGGCCGAAGCTCAACTTCTTCGTCTATCCTTATGCCGAGGTCGACGGCAAGCCCCACTCGACGATCGACCACAGGCTGAGCTTCGCCGATCGCGAACCATCCCCGGACGATCGACGCTGACGAACGGCGTCACGAAGGGAAGCATTTGCCGAAGGCGACGAGCAGGCGAGGCGAGCCCTTCAGGCGGACCTTCCGGGTCAGGAGCGCCCAGACCAGGCTGCGTTCCTTCCTCAGGAAGCCGAGCCAGGCCCGGCTATCGGCCGTGATGGTCAGGTCGGGAGTGCCCGCATGGCCATCCTCGACCCGGATTGTCCTGTCGAGGATCGTCACGGTGGCCCGGGCGGGCTCCTTCCCGGTGAAGGTGAAGTGATAGGTCGCGGCCAGCCCCTCGGACTGGTTCCGCTGGAAGACAAGGGGCATGCTCGACAGAAATGCAGCGATGGAACCCGGCCGGAGCCCGTTGCCGATGGCACGGGTCGGCTTGTGCGGGAATCGCTTCCTGGCGTACTCCTGGGCATCCGAGCCGGGCACCACGTACAGCGTCTCCTCCTTCTTCTGCAACGGGTCGACGACGGACTTGAGGAACTGCTTCCGGTCGTCCAGGAATGGTCCGATGACGTCCTCGCCCGCCGGACAGACCGCCATGCAGTACGCCGCCTTGTAGTTCGCGCCGAAGCTGAGGCTCTGCCAGAGCGAGACGGTCTCGGGATCGCTGACCCGGGTTCGATAGTCGAGCGCGTCCCGACTCTCGACGATGTTCTCGACCCAGTCTCCGAAGCCCCCCATGAACTCCCGATAGTTGTGGGTGTAGCAGGAGGAGAAGTCGAAATGGCCATCGGCACCGATCGCCCCGACGGGGCAGGCCGCCACGCAGAGCTTGCAACCGAGGCACGGGTTGTAGTCCAGGGGCTCGGATTCTTCCGAGAGCTCGGCGTCGATCATGATCGTCGCCAGCAGGATGAAGTTGCCGAACTTGGGGTGGATCACATTCCGGTGGATCCCCATCTGGCCGAGGCCGGCGGCCACGGCGACCGGCTTGTGCGAGACCACCCAGACCTTGCCGGGGAAGTTCGCCATCTCCATGGGGAAGCCCATCGGAGGATTGGCCGCCCGATGACCGAGGGCCTCCAACGCGCCGACGATCGCGTGGGCGACCTCATTGGTCCGATCGCCGGTGTGGTGGAATTCCACGTTGGCCACCGATCGGGCCGGGCTCCGGACCGGCTCCCGGTTCATCCGGCAGACGATGCTGACCAGGCTCCGGGTCCAGGGAAACGCCCGGAGGAGGTCGGCCCGCTGGTCGTCAAGCTCGGGGCGATCGATCGCCACGAACCCCACATCATCGGCGCCCGCGTCGAGGCAGATCTGGCGGAGTCGCCCGGCATTCAGGAGGCCCGGCGGGCGGACTTCCGGCCGGTCTCGGTGCCGGACCACGGTCGGATGCTCGTCGAGTTTCGCCACCGGCTCACCTCCGAGGAGAACAAGTTCGGCGGCGATCGGCGGTCAGGCGACCCTCTCGACCGGCTCGCCCTTGAGGAACGACACGACAGCCTCGATGACCGGTCGGGCGAACAGGATCCGCCGATGGCCATATTTTCGAGTGAACAGAGTCTTCGATCCGGGCCAGGCCGCCGCGACGGCCCGTCCGTGGTCCGGCGAGATGTCCTCGTCGGTCAGGTCGTGGACGATCAGGGCGGGTTGCCGGAGATCGATCGCGAGTCGGGCGAGATCCAGCGGATCGATCGGCTCGCCGACCTCGCGCTCGATCACCTCGACGAACGCGGGGAGTTCCGACTCGACGAGGCCATGACGCCGGCCCCATTCCTCGACCACACACCGGAGCGAGGAGGGTCCGCTCATCAGGACTACCCGCTCCGCGATCAGCCCGCGATGGAGCGCGATCACGGCGGCTCCCATCCCGAATGAATGGGCCACCACCCCGGCCAGCGGGCCGACCTGCCGCCCGATCTCGATCAGGGCCAACCCATACATCAGGACGTTGCAGCGCCCTCCCGAAGACCCGCCGTGACCGGGGGCATCGATGGCGAGGGCTTGGAATCCAACCTCCGTCAAGGCTTCGATGAACGATCCCCAATGCGACCCCCGACTGTTCCAGCCGTGGGCCAACAGGACCGGCGGGCCCTCGCCCCAGGACGTCACCGCCAGGCCCGGCACGAGATCGAGCGCGGTCCCCCGATCGATCCACTCCTCGTCGCGACGCGTGGACTCGGCACGCCGGGGGGTGAGGAACCACGACGCGGCACGCTCCAATCGCTCCCGGACTTCGGGAGAGTCGAGCGAGATCATCCGACGAACCTCCGGAAGACGAGGGTGGTGTTCTGGCCGCCGAAGCCGAAGCTGTTGGACATCGCCACGTCGATCTTCCGGTCTCTCGCGGCGTGCGGGACATAATCGAGGTCGCAATCCTCGCCCGGCCGATCGAGATTGATCGTGGGCGGGACCACGCCGTCGCGGATCGCCAGGAGGCACGCGATCGCCTCGACGGCCCCCCCGGCGGCGATCAGGTGGCCGGTCATGCTCTTGGTGCTGGACACCGGGATCCGACGGGCGTGATCCCCCAGGGCCCGCTTCAGGGCCAGCGTCTCGACCGAGTCATTGACCTTGGTGCTGGTCCCGTGGGCGTTGATGTAGTCGATATCCTCGGGTCCGAGGCCCGCGTCCTCGAGCGCGATCCGGATGGCTGCGATGGCCCCCCGCCCCTCGTCGTGGCAGTCGGTCAGACGAAAGGCGTCGGCGGTCGAGGCCTGGCCGGCCAGCTCGCCGTGGATGGTCGCCCCTCGGGCCCTGGCGTGCTCGAAGGATTCCAGGACCAGCATGCCCCCACCTTCGCCGATCACGAATCCGTCGCGGTCGGTATCAAAGGGGCGGCTGGCCCGGGCGGGGTCGTCGTTGCGGGTCGACATCGCCGTCAGGAGGATGAAGCCGGTCAGGCCGAGCGGGTGGATCATGCTGTGGACCCCACCGGCCAGCATCACATCCGCGGCACCGTCCCGGATCAGATCCGCCGCCTCGCCGATCGCCTGGGCGCCGGCCGAGCAGGCCGTCAAGCAGGAGTGATTCGGGCCTCGCGCCCCGAAGGCGGCCGCCAGGTGCCCGGCCGGGGTGCCCGGCTCTTGCTCGGATTCGAGCAGCGTGTCCAGGACCTCGACCCCTCGATTCGTGAAGCGTCGGGTGTCCACCCGGTGTTGTTCCGTCGATCGATGGACCAGGTCCACGAACCGGGGGAAGTCGGCCTGTCCCTCCCCCGATCCGAGGTAGATCCCCACCCGAGCGGGGTCGATCTCCGATCCACCTTCAAAGAGGCCCGAGTGCTCGATCGCCTGGGCCGTGGCCGCCAGCGCGATGAGTGTGTTCCGACCAAAGCCTTCCCAACGCGTCGCTCGCTCGCCGAGATCCCTCGACAGGCGGAACCCCTTCAACTCGGCGGCGATGCGCGTGGCGAAGGTGCCCGCGTCGAAGAGCGTGACCGGGCCGACCCCGCCCCGGCCCTCGCGGAGACCCTCCCACGTCGAGCCCACGTCGAGCCCCAAAGGGGTCACCATCCCCATCCCCGTGACCACCACCCGACGATCTGTTCGTCCCACGGATCGACCCCCCGGCCTGAGATTTGTCGCGTCCTCATCGCCCTCGGAGGGGCATCCCAAATCGAACTCAACCCGATCGAGAATCTCCGGTCGGAGGATCACCGACGCCGAGGATCTCGCGGGCCGCTTGCTTGCAAGAGTCGAGGATCTTCGCGGAAAGCTCCTCGTCCTCCACCGACCTCGCCAGCCCGAGCCCGCCGACGCACAGGGCGATCAACGACAGGACCCGCCCCTCATCGACGGTCGATCCTCCCGCCTCCGCGTGCTCGGTCAATCGATCCCGGAGGGCCCGGATGCTCTCCTCGAAGCGAGCCTTCACGGGGGAGTCGGCCCGAGAGACCTCGGAGACGAGGGCCACCAGCGGGCACCCGTCCTCCATCGAGCCTCGATGCTCTCGGCTCAGGTATCGGCCGACGAAGGCTTCGAGCCAGGCATCGCCGGACAGGCTCGCGAGGGCCGCCTCATGCTTCCGGGCCATCGAGTCCACCGAACTCTTCAGGGCCTCGGCCAGCAGGGCCTGCTTGGAATCGAAATGGGCATAGAAGCCGCCGGGCGTCAGCCCCGCCTCCTCCATCACCCGGTCGACCCCCGCAGCGTGAAACCCCTGACGACGAAAGACCTTGCCCGCCGCCTCCAGGATCCTGGCCCTGGTCTCCTCTTTCCGACCGGGCCCGTAACGCATCAATCGCCCCGTCCAGACCTCGGTAATCAGCGGGCCACGTCCGACAGCTCGATTGTATGACGACCGTCATACAAATCAAGGCGAGACACCCGAGAATCCGACCGTCCGTCGGAAATCGGGGCCGATCGACATGACGACCGGTGCGGCCGGGAACGAAGAGACCGCGAGCGGCGGGGCCGTCCGCGGTCTCTTCGAGTGATCCGATTACGTCACTCGATTGAAATGGATGTCGGATCCGGGCGATCTCTCGATGCGGCCCGACCGCGAGGTTCCGCGACTTATTCGGCCGGGATGTCCCTGGCCCGGTCGTTGCCGACGACCACGGTGGTCGTCCCGTGCCCGCCCCGCCAATCCGACCAGGGGGCCGAGACGGGCGTCACGATCGGCTTGAGGGCTTCTCCCTTGTGAGAGCCGCTCAGGCAGGCCAGATCGTCCCCCCGGGGGAGCCAGAGGCTCTTGGTCTTCCGGTCGTAGAGCAGGGGGAGGTTCTTGCAGGAATAGCCGGTGGTACCGAAGGTGATCACGCCATCGCCGACGGTCCGGTTATAGATCAGGGCGACGCCCCGGGCCCGATCGAAAACGACGGCGATCGGGATGCCGCCGAGCGTGTCGTTGACTACCTCGATCTTTTCGAGGAGGTCGACCGGATAGGCGCGTGCCTCTCCTCCCTGTTCGACGCCGAGGACCACCTGACGATCGCGGAGCGTGGAGCCCCTCGGCCCGTCGGGGCCTTCGATCACCGGAAAGTCGATGCCCGGGATCGAGTCGCGTCCGAAGCCCCCGCTGAGGCAGTCCACGTCGAGGGCCGGGTCGGCCTCGGTGATGTCGTAGGTCGCGACCTCGCCGCCTTCGAGCTTGGCGGCGAAGAGGAGCTTCTTGCCGTCCCGCTCGTTGAGGAAGGCGAGGGGTCGGTCGTTGTAGGTCCGTCGGAAATTCAGGCCGAGATAGCCGACCGGTGCCGAATCCTCGGACTTCGCCAGTTCGGTCCGCCAGACCTTGAATTCTTCCCAGATCTTGTAGCCGTAGACGTTCCAGACGAGGCCGCCGGAGATCGCGATGACCCCGAGGGTGATCGCGAGCTTCATCGGGGTCGACAGCCCTCGGCGTTCGGCGGGGGTCGGCATTTCGGCCGGATTCGGATCGCTCATGGTACGGTTCGCCTCGGGTGATCCGGCGGGGCCGGTTCGGCTTTTCGGAAGGGCAAGGCTTCGGCCCGGCCGTCGCCTTGCCTGACAACAATCGTGGAGTCGGCGGGGAGATCGTCGAGGGTCTGGGTGGTCCCATCGGGCCAGTGGACCGTAAGACTCTCGATCCGGTCGGCGTCTCCGAGCCCGAAATGGGGCGCGATGTCGGACGCGGAGAGATAGCCCCCGCCGCGTCGGACCTGGCCCACCTGCGACCGGCCTCCAGCCCTGAGTTCGATCCGAGCCCCCAGCGCCTCGCGGTTGGGCGGCCTTCCCACCAGTCGGAGCCGGGTCGAGTGATGCGTCGTGGTCCCCTCGTTGATCAGGACGCTCAGGGGGCCGTCCATCGTGGTGACCACGAGGTCGAGGTCGCCGTCGCCGTCGAGGTCGCCCGTCGCTACCGACCTCCCCCCGATCGCGGCCGTCGCCTCCGAAGGGCCCCATCCCTCCGTGGCCGGTCGGAATCGGCCCTCGCCCCGATTCTCCATGAAGTAAGGAGACTGGGCATAGTCGGAGTCGGGCACCTTGGGATAGACATGCCCGTTCGCCTGGAAGAGGTCGGGCCAACCGTCGGCGTTGAAGTCGCCCAGGACGACACCCCAGCCGACGAATCGGAGCGTGTTGACATTCACGTAGGTGCCCGTCGAGATGTCCTGGAACTGGCACTCGCCGAGGTTCCGGAAGAGGCGGGTCCCTTCCTGCCGGAAATTGGTGTGGACGAGGTCGAGCCGGCCATCGCCGTCGACGTCCGCCACGTCGATGCCCATGCTCCCCTCGGGGCGACCGACCCCGTTGATGGCCAGCCCCGAAGCCAGGCCGTCCTCGCGGAATCGGCCCTCCCCGACGTTCCGGAAGAACTCGTTGGGCTGGGTGTCGTTGGTGACGAACAGCTCGACGCGTCCGTCCTCATCGAGGTCGACGAACAGGGCGGCCATCCCCTTGCCGTCGGGGTTGGCCAGGCCGGCCGATTCCGTGGCGTCCTCGAAGGTCCCGTCACCCCGATTCCTCCAGAATCGGTCGGGCTGGCCGGGCAAGACGGAAGGGCCATTGAAGACCTTCACGCCCGGCACGTAGTCCAGGGGGGGCGCGGGATGGCAAGGATCGGCTTCGAGATAGTTGGTCACGTAGAGATCGGGCCAGCCATCGCCGTCGACGTCCCCCCAGGTCGCGCCGACGCCCCAGAGCGCGTCGCGACCGAGCCCGGCCGATTCGGTCACGTCGAGGAAGGTCCCGTCCCCCTGGTTCTGCCAGAGGACATCCGGCCCGAGGTGCGCGACGAACAGGTCGAGATCGCCGTCGCCATCGTAGTCGGCCACGGCGGCCGCCTGGGCCCAGCCGGTGTAGGCCAGTCCGGAGGAGGCGGTCACGTCCGTCCATCGCCCCGGGCCATCGTTCCGGAACAGCCAGGGACCGCCGGCGGGTCGGATGGTCGCGTCGACCACCCGGCTGCATGCGGTGACGAACAGGTCGAGGTCGCCGTCGCCGTCGTGATCGAAGAGGGCCAGCCCGGCGCCGAGCGATTCGACGACCGAGAGCTTCTCCGGGCCGCCGCAGGGGGTCACGATATCGAGCCCGTAATCGCGGGCCCGGTCGACGAACCAGGGGCCGACCTCGGATCGGACGCGGGGCGGTGGCCCGACCGGGATATTGGGGGCCGTCTCGGGCTCGCACGAGGCGAGCGGGACGACCGCCCCGAAGGCCAGGAAGATCCCGGTCCTCAGTCGCCAAGCCGGACGCCGGCTGGTCGTCCCCGGCTTCCCGCGAATGGCCCGTGACATGGCGACCGCCCCGTATCGCCGGTTACTTCTTGCGGACCTTCTCGGACTTCTGGCCCTTGTCGAAGGCCTTCGACCCATATTCCTTCTGGATGATGACCTCGGCATTTTTCTTGGCGGCGTCGAGTTGATCGGGGGAGGTTGCCGGGGCGGTGGGCTCGCCGCAACCCGAAGCCAGGAGGGCGGAGAATCCTGGCACGACGACCAGGCAGAGCGTGCAGATCGATCGGCGAATCCGGGTCATCGGTTCTTGATCCTTCGGCTAGTCGGGGGACCTTGGAGCGGGAAGGCCCGGGGCGATGCAGGCCCCGGGCCGTCCGATTCATCGCTTTGCGAGAAATCCGAGAGGACGGCTTACATCTGGTCGGCCGAGATGACCTCGCCGCCGGCCCGGGTGCCCAGGCTCATCCACACGGTCTGATTGACCGTTTCCTTGAAGGCCTTCACGCTGCCGTCGGCCATCGCGGCGTTGGTCACGCCGGGGTGATAGCTGGAGGACGGCTTCATGATATACCACCAGGAGATGCCGTCCATGGTGCAGCAGGTCTGGTTGGGCGTCCGGATCGTGTTGAACCAGTTCCGCCAGACCGACCCTTCCATCCAGGGATAGCCCTTGTACCGCCAGCCGCCGCCCCAGGGGATCGTGCCGTTCTGCCAGCTCTGGGCGTTGCACTGGCCGATGACCGTCTGGATGTCCGTGGCCGAGGCGCCCGTGGGCCCGGGGGTGATGCCGGCGATGCTGTAGCAGTCCGAGACGCGGGTACGCGACGCGCCCGAGTTGGCCAGCGGGCCCTGGGCGACCTCGGCGCAGAGCAGGGTGTTGCTCGTCCCGTCGGTCACTGAGGCCATCGAATAGAGGGCGTTCGTGAACGGCGTGAGCGTGCCGTCGTCGTTGTAGGATCGGCCGAAGAGGCCGTCCCAGTTCCGAGTCCGCGGCCACCAGGTGCCGGCGTTCCACGCGTAGTTCGAACCGTAGAAATTGAACCCATCATTGTTGCTCGCCGAGTAGATCTCGGACGGGCAGACGAAGACCGAGACCCGGACCCGGCCCGCGGTCAACGTGGTCGGGTTGGTCCAGATCCAGCGGTCGCCGACATTGAAGTTGATCGTGTTGTAGATCGTCGTCTGCTCGACGAACGGCAAGACCGTGACGTTCGGGTTGAGCGCGCCGTTCGACTCGCCCTGGGGGAAGCAGCCCCAGGTGTCGTGGTAGTTGTGGACCGCCAGCCCGAGCTGCTTCAAGTTATTGACGCACTGCGTCCGGCGGGCCGCCTCGCGGGCCGCCTGTACCGCCGGAAGCAGCAGGGCGATCAGGACGGCGATGATGGCGATGACCACCAGCAATTCGATCAGCGTGAATCCGGAACGAGAACGTGCTTTCATGAGAGGGTCCTCCTCTGCCTAAGACATGAGCGAAAATCGCGAAGACAGTGATCATCGAAGTGCGGCCCGGAATCCAGGCGGGGATGCCCTGTCCTCCGAGCCCGAAGCGCGCGGGGCTATGAAAGGGATCGAAATCAACTCCGAATCGGAGGTTCGTCGAGTTCGCGGAAGTAAAGACCTTCCAACTGACGGCGGGCCGGATGGCGAATCGATCGTCCTGGGAACGCCTCATCAACCTGGCAAACGGCGAAAGGGAGAGTTGTCCGCCGTGGTTCAGTTGGTCAAGGGCCGGGGCTCTGGGTGGGATCTCGAATGAGAATTTTCGAGATTAAATTAAAGGTGGATGGTCCGAATCAGAAGAACAAGGGAATGTAAACTTGCCTTGATCAACCGGCCATGTGGATTCGACGAAGAAGAACGTAGCAGATCGACGGAAGAGTGCAACAAGAATTTTAGGCGGGAAGGAGTTTTTTGCCCGGAGTTCGCCTGATCAGGGAGGAGTTCGCCAATCCGTGGGGTCGTCCCTCCTCCGCGTCCCCTTTCCTGCCAAAAGGTTCCGTCGCATGCGTCATGGATGAGACGCGGATGGCTTCGAGACCGAAAGGCGAAGTGAGGTCGATTTCAGCGATGAATCGGCTGGGCGAAACCGGGCCGATAGAGCTCGAACGTCCGATAGCCCCCCCCGATGTTGGCCGCCGAATATCCCCTCTGGAGAAGGATCCGGGTCGCCAGGTAGCCTCGGAGGCCGACCTGGCAATAGGCGGCGATCCTTCGATCGTGCGGGAGTTCGCCGATCCGTCGCCTGAGTTCATCCACGGGGATGTTCACGGCGCCGGGGAGTGATCCCCTGGCGAATTCCTCGGGGGTCCGGACATCGAGCAAGAATGGACGGAGCCCCTCCGGGGTCTCCAGGATCGTCGAGACGTCGACCTGCGGCTGGTCGCCCCGGATCAGGCCCGACGCCACGAAACCCGCCATATTGATCGGGTCCTTGGCCGATCCGTATTGGGGAGAATAAGCGAGTTCCGTCTCTTCCAGGTCGAAGACCGTCAGGCCGGCCTGGATCGCGACCGAGATGACATCGATCCGGGTATCCACGCCGGCACCGCCCACCGCCTGAGCCCCGAGGATCCGGCCCGATTCGGGGTCGAACAATAGTTTCAGGTTCATGACCTCGGCACCGGGATAGTAGCCGGCATGCTGGGTGGGATGGATGTAGACCTTCCGAAACGACCGGCCGGAGAGCCGGAGCGCCTTCTCGGAGGCCCCGGTCATGGCCGCGGTCCGGTCGAAGACCTGGACGATGGCCGTGCCCTGGGTCCCCCGGTACTGGGAGGGCCGACCGAGGGCGTGATCCGCGGCAATCCGACCCTGACGATTGGCCGGCCCGGCCAGGGGAACCTGAGTCGTCTCGCCGAGGACGAAGTCCCGGACCTCGATCGCGTCGCCGACCGCGTAGATATCCGGGTCGGTGGTCTGGAGGTGCTCGTTCACCCGGATCCCACCGCGAGGGCCGACCTCCAGCCCCGCCTCGACGGCGAGCGTGTTCTCGGGCCGGACCCCCACCCCGAGGATCACCAGATTCGCCGGGAGTCGCTCGCCCGACTTCAGGCAGACGAGCAGCCCATCGGAGGTCTGCTCGAACGATTCGGCGGATTGATCCAGGAACAAGGCGACACCATTCGCCGCCAGTTGTTCGGCGATCGGGGTGGTCATCTCCTTGTCGAACGGCGGGAGGACCTGGTCCTTGAGCTCGACCAGCGAGGTCGAAACGCCACGGCGGGTCAGGCTCTCGGCCAGCTCCAGGCCGATGAATCCCGCCCCGATCACGACGGCCCGCTCGATCTTCTCATCGACCTTGGCCTTGATCCGGTCGACGTCCTTGAGGTCGCGGAGCGTATAGATTCCGGGCAGGTCGATCCCGGGGATCGGCGGCCGGAGCGGGGCCGCCCCCGGTGCGAGGATCAGCTTGTCGTAGGTCTCGTCGTAGACGCGATCCGAGGCGAGGTCCCGGACCCGGACCGTCTTGGACGACCGATCGATCGACTCGACCAGGCTTCGAATTCGCGCATCGATCTCGAACCGGGACCGGAATCGCTCGGGCCGGACGACCAGGAGTTTGTCCCGATCGACGATCTCGCCGCCGATGAAATACGGGAGGCCGCAATTGGCGAAGGAGACGTCCGGCCCCCGCTCGATCAGGACGATCTCGGCATCCTCGGAGAGCCGCCGAGCCCGAGCGGCCGCGGACGCCCCCCCGGCGACCCCTCCCACGATGACGAGTTTCATGACTGGGCGCCCCCGGCCCGGTTCCAGGGCATCCGCGCCAGGATCATCCCCATCCCGCAGGTGTCGGTGACGCCGGCGAAGACCAAACCCGCGCCGACGAAGGCCGCCAGGGCAAAGAAACCCGGATGGACGAAGGTCCCCAGGGCCGTCCCCAGGACCACGAGCGAGCCGGCGGCGATCCGGACCTGACGCTCCAGGGACATCGCCTTCTGGCCCCGGACCACCGGCAAGCCGGCCTGCTCCCAGGCGAGCGTGCCCCCTTCGACGTTGATGACGTTGGGATATCCGGCGGCCTGGAATTTCTCGACCGCCTGGCCACCCCGCTTGCCCGATCGGCAGATCATGTAGAGCGGAAGGTCCTTCGACCCGTTCCGAGCATCCATGATGGCCCGGGGGTCGAGGGTATCCAGGGGGACCAGCCGGGCGTGCTCGGCGTGGACCTCGCGGTACTCGACCGGAGTCCTCACGTCGATCAGGTCGACCGGCTCGCCCCGGAGCCGTCGCTGCTCGAGTTCCTTCGGTGTGATCGCATTCATGTTCATCCCCCTGTCCCTGAAATCGACGGGAGTGCCCGAGGCCGATCAGGGCTTGAAATAGGCGAATCCGTCACGACGCTGCTTGCGGATGACCTCGACGGCCCCCGAGGGCACGGTGCCCACGCCCGGGAGCAAGTCTTCCTTGCGGATCGATTTCTGCCGCATCGTGTTCTCGCAGGCCACGAACTTCACGCCCTGCTTCACGAGCGACTCGATGGCCTCGGCGTGGTCGGTCCGGGCCTTCTCCACGAGGCCGATGCCCGCCCCGTGGCAGACCACCTCGATCTCGGCATCGGGGGCATCCTTGAGGATATTGGCCACGTTCTTCAGCCCGGCCCCCTGGGTCCCGGGCTCGGGGAAGTTGACGTGGACGACCACCTTGATCGAGCCGTCCTCGAGGATCGGCCCCGCCGAGGAGGTCGACCGCAGGGCCATCGTCAGCCCGACGACCATCACGCCAATTACCGACATCCGGATCATCGCGGAGTCCCTCCACTAATTAACGGTCTTCGGGGATCGATCGGGGTGAGTCGGAGTCTCCGGTCGGGCCGGATCCGTCTCGGGTCTGGTGCGGTGACACCGCACAGGAACCGCTCATTCAGGTCGGGACGCCCATCCCGGGCAGGACCCATCGATTCAGGACGAACCAGAGGGCCATGACCCCCACCACCAGGAGCAGATCCTTCATTTTCCAACCCTCCATCACGGCGCCTTCCTTCTGGACGGTGGCGTGCTAAAATACTTTCAGCTTACGGACTCAACTATATTCCCCAACGGTTATCTAGTCAATCCATGGCGGCCACGATCCCCGACGAATTCCTGGATCTGATCGCCGAGAAGTTTCGGATGCTCTCGGATCCGAGTCGGCTGGCGATCCTCCGATGTCTGATGAGCGGCGAGCGAAACGTCACGCAGGTGGTGCTGGAGACCGGGAGGGGGCAGGCGAATGTCTCGAAGCATCTGAAGATGCTGGCCGAGGCGGGCCTCGTGTCGCGTCGGAAGCAAGGCCTGCAGGTGATCTACAAGCTGGACGACCCGCTGGTCGAGCGGCTCTGCCATCTCGTTTGCCGGACGATCGTCGAGGACGCCCGCGGGGAAGTCGCCCGACACAAGAAGCTGATCGAGGGCCTGGGGGCGAACATCGGCGAGGATTGAGGCCACTTCTCGAAGCAGGAGCAACCCCTTGTATGTCCCCTCCGCCTTCGCCGAGCGTGACACGGCCAGGCTACACGACTTCATCCGTCGAGAGAGCTTCGCGATCCTGACCTCCAACGATGGAAGGAGCCTGACGGCCAGCCACCTCCCGCTGATCCTGGAGGCCGAGGTCGGCGAGCTGGGTCAGCTCTTCGGCCACATGGCCCGAGCCAACCCACAATGGCGACGGGTGGAGGGAGAGGTGATGGCCGTCTTCTCCGGCCCGCATGCCTATATATCGCCCACCTGGTATGAGGAGGGCGGGACGGTCCCCACCTGGAACTACGTCGCGGTCCATGCCTACGGACGGTTCCGGGTCGTCGAGGATCGGGCGGATCTGCTGGAGATCCTCCGCAAGTCGGTCGGCGTCTACGAGAATTCGAGGCCCGAGCCCTGGTCCTTCGACGAGTCGGCACCGCACGTCGAGGGGCTACTCAAGGCGATCGTCGGATTCCGGATCGAGCTCACCCGACTCGAAGGGAAATGGAAGCTGAGCCAGAATCACCCCGAGGAGCGGAGGCGGAAGGTCCTCAGGGCCCTGGCCTCGCGATCCGACGAGGATTCTCGGGCCATCGCGGACCTGATGGGGCGGACGTTCGATTGAGGCCGCGAGATCCGAAAATTCCTCGGGTTCCGCGCATGGAAAAACCCCGACCCTCCCCGAAAGGGAGAGGGCAGGGGTGTTCGTCAGGCCGGTAACCTCTCGAGATTCTCGGGAGAGTTCTCGGCCTGGAGGATTCCGATCAGTTCGGGGGCGGGACGAAACCGCCCGGGCCATCTCCCGGCCCGGGGACCATTCCCGGAGCGGGGGGATTGGGGGCGCTGGCCCCGCCCAGTTCGGCGTTTTCCATCTCGGAGGCCGCGTTCGGCCGGGGAAGGCCGGCACCGGCCGGGGGCATGGCGACACCCGGGCCGGTCCCGGGGAGGGCGGCCCCGCCCATGGTCGGCGGGACGACGGTGCCGGGCGGGGGCGGGGTGGCCATCCCGGCGGCCTGCATCCGGGCCCGCTGGGTGGCGGCCTGGGTGTTAGCGTAGGGGAATTCGGGGCCCTTGGCAAAGTACTGGACGTCGTCGTGGAAGTACTTGCCCGAGGGCAAGGTCATCCCCGCGTATTCCACCTGGCAGCCGGTCGAAGCGACCAGGCCCAGGACGGCCAGTCCGGCCAGGACCGACCGGCTCAGGCCGGCCGGCCGTCGAGGCAATCCCGTGCGGGAGGACAACATCGGTTCCACCCTCCTTGGTAGCGGCAACCGGCGGATTGCCGGCGGCCGTCGGTCCATCCTCATCAACAATCGAAGCCCGGTGTCGCCCGAAGCGGTCGTCCGGAATCCGTCACAACTACAGGATCGGCCGGTCGGGGGGATCAAGCCCAGTCAATCCGGAAAATCTATCCCCGAACTTTCGAAGTCGCCCATTCTCGCCGGAATCCTGCATTGGGAGATCGGGCCGTTCGGTTTATGATCCCGCCCGACCAAGACCCGACCGGAGGCGATGCCCAGTGTCCCGAACGATTCCCACGCGACCGTCCCTGGAAGTGGCCCGAGAGCAGATCCTGGACCTGGCCGAACCGGGCGAGCCGATCGAGGTCTCGCTGATCGATGCGCTCGGCATGGTCCTGGCCGAGCCCATCCTGGCGGATGTCGACTCGCCGCCCTCGGATCGCGCCGCCCGCGAAGGATACGCGGTCAACTCGGCCGAGGCCGTGGCCGGGACCTTCCTCCGGGTCGCCGGGACTCGTCGATCCGGGCGGTCGAGGGATGTCGCGATCGAGGCCTGCGAGGCGATCCGGGTCGCCCCCGGCGACACACTCCCCGCGGGGGCCAACGCCGTCCTCCGATCCGAGCTGGCCCGGCCCGACCCCGACTCCGGACCGACCCGCGTCATCGAGGTCCTCGACGGTGTCGAGCCCGGCCTCGACGTGATCGGGCGGGGGGACCTCATGGCCTCGGGCTCGATCATCGCCCCGGCCGGGACCCGCCTCCGGACCTCGATGGTCGGCCTCCTCGCCTCGCAGGGGATCGTCCACCCGTTCTGCCATCGACGGGTCCGGGTCTCCGTCCTGGCCGTCGGCGACCATCTGGTCGGGCCGTCGGAGGCACCCGTCATGCACCGCGAGCGGAACGCGGCCAACGCGGCCCTCGTCTCCCTCGCCCTCCAATCCGGCGCCATGCCGCACGACCTCCAGGCCGTCCCCGAGTCGAAGTTCGACCCCGCCTTCGAGCGGGCGACCTCGGCCCCGGTCATCATCATCCTGGGGCCGGCTTCGAGGTCGATCGCGCGGACCCTCCGATCCTTCGGGCACGAGTCGGTGGTCCAAGGCCTGGCGATGAGGCCCGGGGGGCGGGCCCGCCACGGCGTGATCCGAGATGACTCGGGGAGGGTCGCCCATCACGTCTTCCAGCTCCCGATCGCCCCGGTGACCGCCTCGATCGCCTTCCTGACCCTGGTCCGACCCCTCATCGCCCGGCTCCAGGGCTCGACCGACCCCCAACCTTCCACCCTTGGGGCCATCTGGGACGGCTCGCACCCTGCTTCGGGCGACCTCCTCCGCGCCGTGGCCGTCGAACTTTCCGAGGACGAGGATGGCCGTCGACGAGCCCGGCCCATCACGCTCCGGAACGGACACGACCTCCCCTCCTTCGCCCGAGCCGGTGGCCTGGCCCTCCTCCCTCCCGGCGAAGGGCCCTGGTCCGGCGGCGAGCGGGCCGAGATCCTCCCCTTCGATTGATCCTCCTCACCCGGCGACCCGGTCCAGGAACCGGGTCGCCGCATGCATGATCGACTCCTCGCTGGCCTCCGATCGGGGCAGGTTCGCCGTTAGTCGTCCTTCGCAGAGGACGAGGATCCGGTCGGCGACGGTCAGCAACTCGGGAAGCTCGCTGGACGTCATCAGGATCGCCATCCCTTCCGACGCGAGCCGGCGGATCAGGGCGTAGATCTCGGCCTTGGCCCCGACGTCGATCCCGCGCGTGGGCTCGTCCAGCAGCAAGAGTTGGGGGTTAATCAGGAGCCATCGGGCGATGATGCACTTCTGCTGATTCCCCCCCGAAAGGCTCCCGATCGGAGCCCCGCCGCCATCCGTCTTGATCGAGAGCCGTTCGATCGACTCGCGGACGGCCTGACGCTCGGCCCTGGGGTCGACCAGCCCCCCGCGAGTCAGGGCGTCGAGCCTCCGGATCGTGATGTTCTCGGCGACCGTCATGTTGGCGAATAGGCCCAGGGTCTTCCGGTCTTCGGTCACCAGCGCCACGCCCGCCTCGATCGCCCGGCCCGGGTCGGAGAACGTGGCGGGCTCGCCATCCAGCAGGATCGTCCCTCGGGGCTTCGAGGGACACGCCCCGAACAGGGCTTCCAGCAATTCGGTCCGACCCGCGCCCATCAAACCGGCGACCCCGACCACCTCGCCCGCCCCGACGTGGAAGTCCAGGTCACGCAAGGCGGGACGCCCGCTCCCGGGAGGGCTGGCCAGGCCGAGCCCCCGGACCTCCAGCCTCCGAGGTCCGACCTGGGGATGCTCGTCGAAGTGGAGCCCGGCGATCTCGCGGCCGACCATCCATCGGATCACCTCCGACGGTTCCGACTCGGCCCTCGGGGCGGAGGCGACGAACTTCCCGTCGCGGAGGACGGTCACGGTGTCGGCCAGGGTGAAGACCTCGTTCATCTTGTGCGAAATGTAGAGGATGGTGGTCCCGGCGGACTTGAGGTCGCGGATCACCCGGTAGAGCCGGGCCACCTCGGCGTCGGAGAGGGCGGACGTCGGCTCGTCCATGATCAGGATCGAGGCGTCGAAGGCCAGGGCCTTGGCGATCTCGACCATTTGCTGGTCGCCGATCCGGAGGTCCGCCACCCTTGCCCGTGGGGAGATCGGCGTTCCCAGCCGCTCGAAGACCGCTCGGGCGTGGGCCTCCATCGCCCGACCGTCGAGGAAGCCGAACGGCCCGGTCTTCTCGCGGCCCAGGAAGAGGTTGGCCGAGACCGAGAGTTCGGGGACCAGGTTCAGCTCCTGATAGATGATCCGGATCCCCCGGTCCTCGGCATCCCTCGGCCCGTCGAACTTGACCGGTTCGCCGTCCAGGAGGATCTGCCCGCCATCGGCGAGGATCGCCCCGGCCAGGATCTTCATCAGGGTGCTCTTGCCCGCCCCATTCTCGCCGCAGATCGCGTGGACCTCCCCCGCCACGGCCTTGAACCCCACCCCGCTCAGGGCGTGGACCCCTCCGAAATTCTTGGTGATCTCCCGCATCTCGAGCCGAGGGGTGGCCATGTCGTGCATCGTGAGTCGGTCCCGGAAGTCTCGAAAGGTTGGAGCCACCATCGTACGACCCTCGAAAGCAACCCGGAAGGGTCGAGGCCGCCCGTCCACGGCGATTGAGCCCCCGGAGCGGTGGGTTCGTTCCAGCGCCCATGATGGGTTCGTTCGGACCTCCAGAATGGGTTTGTTCTCGCCTTCTCGGCCCCGAAGTGGGTTGGTCCGCCATTTTCAGCCCAGAGTGGGTTCGTTTCGACCCGCAGTGGCTTCGTTTCCGAAACCGAGAATGGGTTCGTTCTGACCGCCGGATGGCTTCGATCCCCGAGAATGGGTTCGTTCCGACCGGCACCCGAGGACACTCGACCCAACCGGGTCGATGAAAGCCGAAACGGAGCCCTTCTGGGATAGGATCGCGGGATCTCGGTCGGGCCTAACAGACTATTTCGGCCCGTCTCCCGGAATCGAGAGGGGCACGCGGAGCGTGCGAGCCTGGGGCGTGGGAGGGGGTGTGCCCAGGGTCTCCGGGATTTGTGATGGCGGAGCAAGCTCCGCCCGGGCAAAGCGGAAGCAAGCTTCCGCACTCCAAAGCCTCCGGCGGCTCGTCAAGCTCGACCCGCCCCCCCAAGCGGCGAAGCCGCCCTGGAGTGCGGAAGCTTGCTTCCGCTTTCGAACCCGGAGCTTGCTCCGGGAGCCAACAGCAAGCGATCTTCCCAATGTCCCCCAGAATCGCTGGGTACACCCTGGGAGTGAGGGCGGCGGAGTGGAATCAGGAGCGGAGGATTACCCCTTCCTCCACCCATTGAGGGCCGTCATAATCGGACCGCCACTCTTCGCGTCCGGATCCATCCCGCCGTCCCCGGATCACCGAGAATCTCCGACATGAACGAATTCCAAGCTCCGCAGGCCCCCATCGCTCGTCCCGCGGCCACGGGCCGGATTCCGATTTCCGCCTACATCCTGGCGGTCATCTCGGGAGTTTTCGTGACGGTCGGCTCGATGATCGCCGTGGCGTTCTCCCACCTGTTCTTCGGAGACTGGATCACCCGGGCACCCCGAATCGCGGTCCTGGCGATCCCCTACCTCGCGATCGGCCTGGGGATCCTCTCCGCCTGGCAGTCGCTCCGGCAGGCCAAACGAAAGGCCGTCGCGAAGGCGAAAACCCTTTGAGGTTGCGATGGTCCGGGTGGCCCGCTCTCGCGAAGCGTGAGCAAATCTCCCGGCTAGCCCATCCGTTGCGGAAGTTCACCATCCGAGACGCCATGATGTTCATCGCGGCGTTCGCCCTGGGTGGGATCGGGGCTCGTGTCAACAACGCGATGAGGTTGGAGAGAGGATCCGCATAGGATAATGGAGCTAATCACCGGCGAGGGGCTGGATAAGTTCCGCGATAAGCTGCAAGAGCGAGGCGGATATCGACCAGGGCGACCGCACGCTATTCTTTTGATGGATTGAGACTTACAGCGAATGGCTTGAATTTCAGGAAACACCTTACCGACCCCTCACATCGCATGCGAGATACCCGGGCGGCCTGGACTCGGGCGACCCACCCCACTCGTCCCGATTGGGTCGAACTACCTGTGAAACTCAGGCTTCCCGAAGAGAATCCACGCAAACAAATTTTATATCAACAATTGATATCCCTATAGAGCGGGTTTACCGATGAGGCTGTGCAAGGTGTCCAAGAACAGAGAGGGTGCGGTAGTGTAGGGGATCGAGATTGTGAGGCTGGAGGAGTTATAAACCTTGCATCCGCTCTCATATTCCTGAAAGATCCTGAATCGATTCAATTCCGATCGAAAAGTGGCTGTTCTCCGCACACCGGAATGGTCTGAGATGATGAAGGATAAAGAATCCGACCCGGCATCCGATCAGGCACCCCATCCCCATTACGTAATAACATTGGTCCATGGAACTTTCGCACCCCGCGCCCGTTGGACGCAGGATGGTTCACTATTGCGCGAGGTCCTGAAAGAAAGGCTGGTCGCCTCCAGCACCGTTTTCGAGACCTTCCGATGGACGGGCGGGAATTCGCATTTTGACCGAATAAAGGCGGGACTCGCATTCAGGAAATTCTTTCGTGAACTATCGGCGAAATACCCAGAGAGCAAGCACGTCATAGTCGCCCACAGCCATGGCGGCAATGTCGTACTCTACGGCCTGCGGCGGACCCGAAGTCAAGGTCACCCGAATCTTAACGCGATAGTATTTCTTGCGACACCCTTCATTCGCCCCGAAGAGATTGACATTAAAAAAAATTCTCGATACAGAGGATTTTCTGGTCAGTTCGCAGCTATCGGCACATTGGTATTTGCGTTAATGCTGACGATCGCGGTTCCTGTTGCATTAATGGGACTTAGTGGGAACGGCCCAAGTGGATCTCAAGTCAAATCGCTGCTCTATCTAATTCTGGTCGCCGCAACGTACACCGGCAGCATAAAATTATGGTTGAAATCGCGTCGTGACTTTCGTCCCGGTGGGCCCGAATTTCAGCAATTAGCTAGGTCCCAGGCCAGACTCGCTCGATTTTTGAGCGGCCCTCGCGTAGCGCCCGCGCCCTTGCTGGCGGTTTCAACGCAAGGCGATGAGGCCATGCTCGTGCTTGAAACGACGAACTCGGTAGACAGTACAGGGATTATATCGATAAAAGCCATCTCCTGCCTATGGTTCCTAGGATCGATAGGAATGGCAGCATTACTGGGCAGAGAACTCTGGGCTTTAGTTTATGATTTCAAACACCTGCCGCCACCCGGAGAGCGTCATGATTTTGGCGCGGGTCCGTTGATTATCATCTTTTTCATTCTTGTAGAACTGGTCGTTCTCCTCGTGGTCATCGCAACCATATTCTTCATTCCTACCTTTATGAACAAGGCACTGGATCATTGGAGGTGGTTTTCGATGGGCATGGGCTACGGTCGAGGACCAACCGGATCGCATAACCTCTTTCGAGTAAATCCCGAGTTGCGTCCTCCTGGCGATATCTCGTGCGAGAAGTTAGTGGTAACCACCCGGTCGCCTTGGTACTCCAAGGTACTTCGACACTCGGCTCTATACAACGATCGAACGGCACTCACGAAGATAGCCGAATGGGTCGCTTCGATCACCGATCGACAATCACTTTAATACGCAAGAGATAACGTTTAGACATGATTTCGGACGCGTGGGGTAACAGGGGTAATCGTCGCTTACCTCGGAAGCCAATTCGACCGCATGGTGAGCGCAACTTCCCAAGACCACCCTACCGCAAAGCCTGCCACCATTCCGCTGGATTGTCCCAGAACGAAAGTGCAATGTCCTGGTCAATGGATGGTAGGGTTCCTGAGTTCCTCGCGACTTCAGAGCTTCCTCAGAACTTCCAGCGCCTTCGTTTCGAACATCGATTGCCATTCGGGGGACACGAGGCTATCGCAGTCTTCTTGCGCGTAGCCGGTATTCTCTCGCTGCTCTTTCGTGGGCGTGTAGTAGATGTAGCCGTTGGTGTAGCCGGCCACGAAGGCATGGGGATCGTTGGCGGCCTTCTTGATGTTGAGGCCGATCTGGACCGTGAGTTCGCCGGGGAAGGTCACCAGCTTGAAGTCGCCGATCCGTAGCCCTGCCACTTCGACGTCGAGCGTGGGTTTTCCGGCGGCCAGGGTCTGTTCCTGATGCTTCTTCAGCAGGGCGAGGTTGGTGTTCAACCGCGTGAGTTGCTCCATGACCTGGATGTTCTTCAGGTAGTCGTCGACGCCGACGCGGTTGTCGGCATCGAGTTGCGGGAGGGCATCCCGGCCCAGCGTCCGGTCGTGCAGGTAGCCTTGCGAATAGTGCGACGGAAAGTCGGGCGAGAGGGTCCGTTGCATCAGCATCGGCAGGAATGTCTTGAAATTGATGTTCGTGGGCCTGAGCGAGGCCACGAGTCGGGCCTGGTCGGCCTGGATCGCAGCGATCCTCCGTTCGAAGTCGGCGGCGCGGGGCAGGGCGATGACCTCGTTGCTGACCCGGAGTTCGGCGTTCGGCACGGTCTGGATCTTGCGGGCCGCACTCAAGACGCTGAGGCCGAGCATGCTGCCGAGCGGCTCGGCATTCGCTGGACGGCTCGCCTCCTTGTAACGCACCGGGTTGATGTCGCCGCCGCAACCCTGGACGAAGAAGGCCATCGACCCCTCGCCGAGCGTCTCCTCGATCGCCTTCGAGGCGAAGCCGGGATAGTCGGCCGAGTTCCCCTTGCTGGGCGGGTTCATGATGGGATGACAGGCGAAGGTGTAGAGCACCGCCAGGGGCGTGCCGTCCTCGCGATCCAGCCGGAGCAGCCCGACTTGCGGGTCGATCGGCCCGACGCTCGCCACGTCCTCATCGCGTGGCATCGAGTAGGCACGACGCATGTCGACCTCGCTGCCATCCTTCAGCTTCAGGCGACGGTTCTCGCTGATCCGGTCCTCGTGACCGGCTCCCGCGCCCGCCCGGACGGGCATCAACTTCGAGGCCGCGTCCTTCACCGCCCGGACCGTGAGTTGATCGGTGTCGGCCCGGACGATCCCATGACAATGACTGGCATTGATCAGCACGTTCGACGGCGAGACCCCGAGATCCTTCTCCAACCGCTCGCGCACCTTCGCGAGGAAGTCATTCCCGATCCGCCCGATTTCGCCGATGGCCACCGCATCCAGCGTGATGAGCACGACCGTCGTTTCGGCCTGCTTCAGCACCATCGCCTTCACATAGCAAGGATCATTCACCGGTCCCGCGGCGCGATCGGTGATCTCCATCCTGGCGACCCCGGCGAGCAGCGGTGCCGCCTCGCCACGCGCATCGTTCGCGGCGAGGGATGGCCCAACGACCACCACGGGAGGGCAGAAGGTGGTGAACGCGAGGAGGAGTGCGGAATATCGATTTGTCACGGTTCTATCGCCCTGTAAAAGTTTAGCATGAACACACGAACAAAATTTATCTGGATACTCATCGAGCAAACCGTGAGATTGCGTAGCCGCCGAGTATTCTCGGAGTACGGGAGGGCCCGGTAAATAGCCTTCCGAGATTCTCCGACGAACCGAGTTCCTGGAGAATCCAGGAGGAATCCTGAAATTTTGGACGACGCTCCGGGATTTGACTATTCCTCCCAGGCTTCCGGGAACCATAGTGGTGGTTCGTGGCTCGGGAATCGCCTGGAGCGGGTCCGTCCCTTTTCGGAGTCCGTCGTGATTCGCAAGGATATCATCGACCTGTTTCGCGTCCCCCCCGGCAAGAAGGTCCGGCTGAAGCATCACAATCCCGGCTGGAGTCAGACCGAGGAGTTGGAGGAACTCGGGAAGGACGTGGTCAAGGATCGGGCCCGGAAGCTCCTCGATGAGAACCTGGCGGATCTGACGGAGGCCCAGGACCTGCTCTATGCCGGGAAGAAATACTCGCTGCTGATCCTCTTCCAGGCGATGGACGCCGCCGGCAAGGACGGGACGATCAAGCACGTCATGTCGGGCGTGAACCCGCAGGGGTGCCAGGTCTACAGCTTCAAGCATCCCTCGGCCGGGGAACTCGACCACAACTTCCTCTGGCGGTACATGCTCTGCCTCCCGGAG
The DNA here is from genome assembly GCF_051175385.1 of Tundrisphaera lichenicola. Taxonomy (GTDB): domain Bacteria; phylum Planctomycetota; class Planctomycetia; order Isosphaerales; family Isosphaeraceae; genus Tundrisphaera; species Tundrisphaera lichenicola. The sequence goes on from NZ_CP195106.1 coordinate 6,351,855, forward strand.
CGTGGGAAGATCGGGATCTTCAACCGGTCTTACTTCGAGGATGTCCTGATCGTGAAGGTCCACCCAAAGTTGCTGGACGGGCAGCAATTGCCCGGCAACGTGGACGGCAAGAAGTTCTGGCAACGGCGATACCAGGACATCAACGCGTTCGAGCGGCACCTGGCGAGGAACGGCACGGTCATCCTCAAGTTCTTCCTGAACATCTCGAAGGACGAGCAGAAGAGGAGGTTCCTGGAACGGCTGGACCGCCCGGAAAAGAACTGGAAGTTCTCGGAGGCGGATCTCGCCGAGCGAGGCTACTGGGACAAGTACATGAAGGCCTACGAGGACTGCCTCTCGGCGACGAGCACGAGGTGGGCCCCCTGGTACATCGTCCCGGCCGATCACAAGTGGGTCACGCGCGCCGTCGTCGCGGACGTCATCACCACCACGATCCGCTCGATGGACCTGAAGTATCCCGAGGTCACCGACGAGCAGCGAGCGAGCCTGGCCGAGGCGAAGCGGCAGCTCTCGGCGGAGTGAGCCGAGTGATCGAGATGGACCCACCCCGGGCGTACGTCCTCCGGACCTCGATGAATCATCATCAAGATAGCCGCATGTCCTTTCCAGCTCCGTCGAGTTCACATTGCAGGCGAGGGTCGAGATGAGCGTTCTACAAGTCACCGGGCCTGGCGACAGGCTGGTCTCGATCGACGCCTATCGAGGGTTCGTGATGCTGGCGATGGCCTCGGGGGGCCTCGCCCTGGGGAAGGCGGCGCAGTTGCATCCCGGGGATCGGCTCTGGGAGGCCTTGAGCTTCCACACGGAGCATGTCTCGTGGCGGGGCTGCTCGTCCTGGGACCTGATCCAGCCTTCGTTCATGTTCATCGTCGGCGTGGCGATGCCGTTCTCCTACGCCAACCGCACGGCCCGGGGCGAGGGGCAGGGCGGGCAGTTCGGGCACGCGCTGATCCGGTCGACGGTGCTGGTCCTGCTCGGGGTCTTCCTGGCATCGGCCTGGAACCGGCAGACCAACTGGGTCTTCACCAACGTCCTGGCGCAGATCGGGCTGGGCTACCCGTTCGTCTTCCTGCTGCTCGGCCGATCGGCCCGGGTCCAGTTCGCGGCGCTGGTCGCGATCCTGGTGGGGTACTGGCTCCTGTTCGCCCTCTACCCCCTGCCGGGGTCCGGATATCCGGGAGGAGACTCTCCCGAGGCCGGCGCCTTGACGGGGTTCCTGGCCCACTGGGCGAGGGACACCAACCCGGCGGCGGCCTTCGACGGGGTGTTCCTGAATCTCTTCCCTCGACCGTCGGGCTCCCCCTTCGTCGTGAATGAGGGGGGATACGCGACGCTGAACTTCGTGCCGTCGATCGCCACGATGCTCGCGGGGGTGCTGGCGGGGGGGCTCCTGCGGTCGGGGGCTCGCCCGATGGCCAAGGTTGGTTGGCTGGTCCTGGCGGGGGTGGCCTGCCTGGCGCTGGGGTGGGGCCTGGATCGGGCCATTTGCCCGATCGTCAAGCGGATCTGGACTCCTTCCTGGGTGGTGTACAGCACGGGGTGGACCTCGCTCCTGCTCGCCCTGTTCTATGGCCTGATTGACGTCGCCGGGTTCCGGCGCTGGGCGTTCCCGATGGTCGTGGTCGGGGTCAACTCGATCGCGTTCTACATGATGGCCCAGTTGATGAAGCCATTCGTCGCCGGGCAGCTCCAGATCCATTTCGGCCAGACCCTCTTCGACGGAGACTACGGCCCGACGGTCCGCTCGGCGACTGTCCTGCTGGCCTTCTGGTTGATCGCCTACGGGATGTACCGGCAGAGGATCTTCGTCCGGATCTGACCGGCTCCAGGTCGTTCCATTTGATCGAAATCGCTTGACCGGGCCTCGGGCGTGGCTCAAGGTGGACCGCGATCGGTCCGGGCCGGTGACTTCGCCGGCCTTCGGCTTGCCGCCCCTCGTGACGGAGGGGGTTCGGGTCCATTTCGAGAGGATGGGGTCATGGCGAGGATGGTCGGCTCGCATCGTGTCCTTTTTTTCGCGCTCATCGCCCTGGGGATCGCAGAGTCCCCGGGTCTGGCCCAGGAGGCTCCCGTGAAGGAGGAACCTCGCCTCAACATGGTGGGGGCTTACGGGTCGTGGCTCTCGGAGAAGGTGCTGGGCGACGGCCCGGCCCGGCTCTCGTTCCGGACGGGGAAATGGAAGTCGCTCGACGATTGGCGGGCCGTCGCGAGGGAACGGGCCTGGGATCGGATCGCCCCGGTCGATCAGGGGGGAAAGCCCGAGGTCCGGGTCGAGTCGACCCGCGAGTTCGACGGCTTGCAGATCGAGCGGCTCTCGTGGCAGCTCCCCGGCGGGCCGCGGACCGAGGCGGTCTTCCTGAAGCCGATCGGGGCCAAGGGGCCCTTGCCCGCGATCCTGGGCCTGCACGACCACGGAGGCAACAAGTTCCTGGGCTGGCGGAAGATCGCCCGAATCGGCGACGAGCCGACCGAGATCGTCGAGGCCCACCAGGACGAATATTACGGGGGGGTGGCCTGGGCCAACGAGATCGCCAAGCGCGGTTACGCCGTCCTGGTCCACGACACGTTCCCGTTCGCGAGCCGCCGGGTCCGCGTGGCCGACGTCTCGCCCAAGGTCCGCGAGGACGGGATCGACCCCGAGCCGACCGACACCCCGGGCGTGAAGAGCTACAACAAGTTCGCCTCGGCCCACGAAGACGTGATGGAAAAGAGCCTGATCTGCGCCGGGACCACCTGGCCAGGGGTCTACGTGGTCGAGGACCAGAGGGCGCTGGATGTCCTCTGCGCCCGGCCCGAGGTCGACCCCTCGCGAGTTGGCTGCGCCGGGCTCTCGGGCGGCGGGATGCGGACCGTTTTCCTGGGCGGCCTGGACGACCGGATCAAGTGCGCGATCGCCGTCGGGTTCATGACGACCTGGCGCGACCTCCTGCTCGACAAATGTTACACGCACACCTGGATGACCTACGTGCCGCTCCTGCCGCGCGACCTCGACTTCCCCGAGATCCTCGCCCTCCGGGCCCCTTCTCCCACGATGGTCCTCAACTGCAACGAGGATCAGCTCTACACCCCACCCGAGATGCACCGGGCCGACGCGATCCTCCGCGAGACCTTCGAGAAGGGCGGGGCCGCCGACGCCTATCGCTGCAACTTCTATCCGGGCGGCCACAAGTTCGACCTCGAAATGCAGAAGGATGCGTTCGAGTGGTTCGATCGCCACCTGAAGGCGAAGCCGTAGACCGATCGACGTTTCGCTTGACATCACCCCCGCGATGGGCGATAGAGTGGTTTGACGAATGTTAAAACCGAGGTTCGAGTCGCGCAACGCGAGGGCGTCGAGGGGGACACCATGAGCCGGAAGCTCCGGGTACTGGCCCTGGCGGTCGGGTTGGGATTCGCGATCGGCGGGGCGTCGGCCCTCGCGGGCGATGCGGACCCCTCGTCGACGGAATTCTTCGAACTCAAGGTCCGCCCGCTCCTGGCCGACTCGTGCGTGAAGTGTCACGGCGAGAAGAAGCAGAGCGGCGGACTCCGGCTCGACTCGCGCGAGGCCCTGCTGAAGGGGGGCGAGGGCGGCCCGATCATCGATCCGGCCCACCCGGAGGAGAGCCCGCTGATCCGGGCGATCCGGCACTCGGACGAAGACCTGAAGATGCCGCCCAACAAGCCCTTGCCCCGAGCCGCCCAGGACGACCTGGCCGCCTGGGTCGGGGCGGGCGTCCCCTGGCCCGTGGCCGACTCGACCCGACCGATCGAGGGCCAGGCCCACTGGGCGTTCGAGCCGCTCCGGCCGATCGTCCCGCCGGTCGACCCCAGGGGCTGGGCCCAGGGGCCGATCGACCGACTGATCGCCGCCAGCCACAAGCCCCAGGGGCTCCACCCCGTCGAGCGGGCCGACCGCCGGACCTTGATCCGCCGGGCCACCTTCGACCTGATCGGTCTGCCCCCCGACCCGGCCCGGGTCGAGTCGTTCGCGAATGACGATCGCCCCGACGCCTTCGCCAGGCTGGTCGACGAACTGCTGGCCTCGCCCCGATATGGGGAGCGGTGGGGACGGTACTGGCTGGACCTCGCCCGCTACGCCGACACCGCCGGGGACAACTCCGACTACCCGATCCCCCAGGCGTACCTCTACCGCGATTACGTCATCGACGCCTTCAACGACGATGTCCCGTACGATCGGTTCCTCCACGAGCAACTCGCGGGTGACATCCTGGCGTCGGAAGGCCCTCGGGACGATTACGCGCGACGGGTGATCGCCACCGGCTTCATCGCCCAGGCGAAGCGATTCGGCACGACCAAGCTCGAAGACCCGCACCAGATCATCGAGGACACCCTGAACACGACCGGGCAGGTCGTGCTCGGCCTGACGCTCCGCTGTGCCCGCTGCCACGACCACAAGTACGACCCGATTTCCGCCCGCGATTACTACGCCCTCTACGGATTCTTCGCCGGCACGAAGTACCCCTTCCCCGGAGCGGAGGAAGTGCGTCGGCCCAGCGAATTCGCCCCCCTGGTCCCGCCCGATCAGCTCGAGCAGTTCGAGACGCGACACGTCGAGATGCTCGATCGGCTCAAGGCCGATCTCGGAGAACTCGAGGGGAGAGGAGAGGCGGCCAGCCAGGTCCGGGACCTCGGCCTGAAGGTCGCCCTGGACGACTTCCTCGCGAGCCTCGACCATCCGCCCGACCGATCGAAGGAGGCCGAGGCCTCGAAGGTGGAACTGGCCAAGGCCCATCGAAGGCTCGACGGCCAGGTCAAGAGGCTCCGCGAGAAGATCAAGCAGGTCGAGCTGGCCGGACCGATGGGGCTGGCCCCTTCGGCCTACGCCGTCCGGGACGGCGATCCGACCGACGTGAAACTCCAGATCGGCGGCGATCCCCACCGGCTCGGCGACCTGATCCCGCGCGGGGTCCCCAAGGTCATCGAGCCCGCCGGGACGATCGAACTGCCCTCGGCCGGGAGCGGGCGACTGGCCCTGGCCCGTTGGCTCACGGAGGGCTCCCCTCGACAACTGGTCGCGCGGGTGATGGTGAATCGGATCTGGCAGCACCACTTCGGCAAGCCGATCGTACCCACCCCCTCCGACTTCGGGCTCCGGGGAACCCCTCCCACCCATCCCGAGCTGCTCGACTGGCTGGCCCGGGACTTCATCGAATCGGGCTGGTCGATCAAGGCGATGCACCGGCGGATCATGCTCTCGGAGACCTATCAGCTCGCCTCCGGCCACGACTCGGAGAACTCGGCGATCGACACCGGCAACGCCTGGTACTGGAAATTCGATCGACGACCGCTCGACGCCGAGGCCCTGCGGGATAGCCTCCTGGCGGTCGGCGGGAACCTCGACCTCGGACGACCCGGGCCGCACCCGTTCCCGGAGCCGGAGACCTGGGGCTTCACCGCCCATCATCAGTTCAAGGCGCTCTATCCGTCCGAGCATCGGAGCGTCTACCTGATGGTCCAGAGGCTCCACCCCCACCCCTACCTCTCGCTGTTCAACGGGCCGGACACGAGCGTGACGACCGCCTCGCGCGACACCTCGACCGTCGCACTCCAGGCGCTCTATCTCCTGAACAATCCGTTCGTCCACGACCAGTCGCGCCGATTCGCCGGGGCCTTGATCGCGGACGAGCGAGATCCCTCGGCGAGACTCCGACGGGCGTACCTCCGGGCCTTCGGCCGGGAGCCGACCGACGACGAGCGGTCGAGGGCGTTCGGATTCCTGGATTCGTACCGGCGGAGCCTGGTGTCCGAAGGGGTGCCCGAGGATCGACGAACGGTCGAGGCCTGGTCGGGGCTGGCCCGGGCGCTGCTGGCCTCGAACGAATTCCTCCACGTGGATTGACGAAGGTTGGGAGAGGGACCGGATTATGGCCGATCGACCGATGAACCGGCGTTCGCTCCTCCGACAGGCCTCGGGCTTCGCCGCGGCCGGGGGCCTGGGGCTCTATCGGAACCTCTCGATCGCCGCCGCCTCGAACGCGGGACACCCGCTCGCCCCCCAGCCGGGCCACTTCCAGGCGAAGGCCAAGAACCTCATCGTCTTCTTCATGACCGGGGGGATCTCCCACCTCGACACCTTCGACTACAAGCCGAAGCTCCAGAAGGACCACGACAAGTCGGTCGGCAAGCAGAAGGTCCTGGCCTCGCCCTACAAGTTCCGCCCACGGGGCGAGTCGGGCAAGATGGTCAGCGAGCTGTTCGAACACGTCGGCGGGGTCGTCGACGACCTCTGCTTCCTCCACACCGTCCACGGCGACTCGGCCGGGCACTCGGCCGCCACCCTGGGCATGCACACCGGCTCGGTCACGATCCCGCTGCCGAGCCTCGGCTCGTGGGTCAGCTATGGCCTCGGCACCCTCAATACCAACCTACCCTCTTATGTCGTGCTCGCGGCCAAGGAGCCGTATAACGGCTTCCAGGCCTGGGATTCGAACTTCCTCCCCGCCTACCACAAGGGGGTGAGGGTGATCCCCGGACGCGACCCGCTGCCCGACGTGAAGAGCCCGGTGGAGTCGGTCTCCCGGCGCGAGCTGGAAGGCCTGATGCTCCGAGACCTGAACGCTGCCCACCTCTCGGCCCGCGACGGCGACGAGGTCCTGGCGTCCCGGATGGCCACGTTCGAGACCGCCTACGGGCTGATGCGCGAGGCGCCCGAGGCCTTCGACATCGCCCGGGAAACGCGCCCGACCCTCGAACTCTACGGGGCCGATGCCAACGAACCCGGCTCCTTCGCCGCCCAGTGCCTGGTCGCCCGTCGGCTGGTCGAGCGCGGGGTCCGCGTGGTCGAGCTGTTCGACGTCGGCTCGAACTCGAACTGGGACAGCCACAACGATATCGGCGACCACGTCGCGCTCTCGAAGAACGTCGACCGCCCGATCGCCGCCCTCATCACCGACCTGAAGCAGCGGGGGATGCTGGACGAGACGCTGATCGTCGCCTGCTCCGAATTCGGCCGGACCCCCTGGCAGGACCTGACCCCGGTCGGCCGGGGCCACCACAGCAAGTGCTTCACCTGCTTCTTCGCCGGAGGCGGCACCAGGCGAGCCCACAGCCACGGGATCTCCGACGAATACGGCGACGGGCCCGCCGAGGACCCCGTCCACGTCCACGACTTCCACGCCACCATCCTCCGCCTGATGGGCCTGGATCACACCCGGCTGACCTACCGCTATTCGGGGCGAGACTTCCGACTCACCGACGTCTACGGGAACGTGGTCGAATCCGTGATCGCCTGAAATCCTGGCCGATCACGACGGGCCGTCCTACAACGAGGGTCGGAACCCACCCGAACCCCCGGACGTCCCCATGCCCGCCACCAACCACGCCGACTGGCCGCCAACCCGCGAGGAGGGACTCCGTCGGCTGGCCGACTTCCTCCCGCGAGCCGGGTGGGATTACGCGGAGCGGAGGAACTTCGACCTCGGCCCGGGCGATCGATCGAACGTCTCGACGTTGTCGCCCTACCTCCGGCACCGACTACTGACCGAGGACGAAGTCGTCTCGGCCACCCTGCTCAGCCAGGGTCTCAAGGCGTCCGAGAAATTCGTCGGCGAGACCTGCTGGCGGACCTACTGGAAGGGCTGGCTCGAACTCCGACCGTCGGTCTGGGATCGCTACCAGGCCGAGGTCCTCGGGCTCCTCGACACGCTCGACCGCGATGCCGGGCTCCGCGACCGTTACGAATCCGCCTGTTCGGGACGGTCGGGGATCGGTTGCGTCGACCTCTGGGCTCGCGAACTGGTCGAGTCCGGCTACCTCCACAATCACGCCCGGATGTGGTTCGCCTCGATCTGGATCTTCACGCTGCGGCTCCCCTGGGCGCTCGGGGCCGATTTCTTCCTCCGCCACCTGATCGACGGCGACCCGGCCTCGAACACCCTCTCGTGGCGATGGGTCGCCGGCCTCCAAACGAAGGGGAAGACCTACCTCGCGACCGCCTCGAATATCGCCCGATTCACCGAGGGGCGGGTCGTGCCCCGTGAACCGCTCGCCAGTCGGGCCGAACCGATCGAGGGGGAGCCCCTCCCGGCCTGGGAGCCCTTGCCTCGAGCGAGGGAGATCGACGCGACCCGGCCCTTCGCCCTCGTCCTGACCGAGGACGACCTGGCCGTCGAGTCGATCGACCTGGTCGGGTCGGTCCCGGTCGCCGTCGCCGGAGTCCTGGCCACCGAGGATCGATCTCCGAGGGGGGTCAACCCGATCGTCCTCAGGTTCGCGGACGGTGCCATGAGCGACGCACTCGACCGGGCGTCGAGGCGGTTCGGCTGCCCTGCGATCCGGCTCGAAGGGGACCGGCCCGAAGAGTTGAACGACTGGTGCGACTCCGGAAAGGTCGACCAGCTCGTGACTCCGTTCGCGCCCGTCGGCCCGGCTCGATCGCGACTCGACCGGCTGGAGTCGGTCCTGGTCCGATCGGGCCGGACCCTGATCCGGCCCCGTGGAGCCTGGGACGAGGCACTCTGGCCGCACGCGACGAGCGGATATTTCGGCTTCAAGAAGAAGCTGGACGTCTCGCTGGCTCGCCTCGGGATCACGGACCGGTCGAGCTAGATCGGTTTCACTCCGGGTCGGGATCGGGGAATTCCGGGCGCTTGCGACCCTCAAAACAAGGTTCCTCGCCCTTGAGGAGCCAGGCGGGCCTCACGCCGGTCTGGTCGATGAGGTCGAGGAGGACCTCGGCGGGGACGGTGACGCCGGTCTCGTAGTTGTACCAGGTCCGCGCCGGGAGGCCCAGGAGTCGGGCCATCCGGGGGCCGCCGTGGTCGCCGAAGAGATCCCTGCGGAGATCGCGGAGCCGGTCGGCCAGCCTGGCCTTCCTCTCGAACCTGAACTTTCTCGGCTCTTCCGGCCCCTCCCGGAGTCGAGACAGGAGCCCTTCCTGGTTCCAGGAATCCCACCCCTCGACCATCTTGCCGTCCTGGAAATGTTGCCAGGTCATCCCGCGGATCGAGATGGGCTGGTCGGTGGGATCCAGGCCCAGGCCGTCGCCGGTGTGGGTCCCGATCGCCCGCCAGCGGACCACCACGTCGTCGCCGTCGGAGACGATGTCCTCGACCTCGACCTTGAGGTCGGGGAAGGCGGCCAGGAACTCCCCCTGGAGTTGCTTGAACGGCTCGATGCCGGGGACCTCGCCCGACTCCATGTGCCCGATGCATTCCGGGCTCAACAACTCGTCGATGGTCGCCATCGAACGCTGGTTCCAGGCTTCCTCGAACCACCTGCGGGCCAAGGCTCGATTCTGGGCGCTCATGTTCGGCTCGCCTCCGGGGGGGTTGAGTCAAGAGACCGATGGCCGCCAGGATAACGGAGCCGGACAGCCGAGGGCAGGGGCTGCCGGTTTTGGCCTCGGTCGGTTCGTGGAGGAGCGAACGGGCTGGGGACGGGCACCTCGCGGACTCGCCAGTCCCCAGCCCGTTCGCTCTTCTTGGGTGCCATGCTCTCGCGAAGCGTGAGCATGCGGGGTGATTTGAACGTCCTCTCCTGCTCACGCTTCGCGAGAGCATGGCACCCGGCCTGCCGCCATAAAATGCGCCGATGCCGACGAGGAGGCCCCGGGTTGTGCGGCCCGGGATCCCCCTGTAAAATGCCACCCAGGCTGAAGTTAAACAAGTTATCAAAATAGGGGATTACCCTGATGGCCGATTCTCGCATTTCCCGACGCTCCGCACTGAGGCAGCTCGGAGTCGGCACCGCCGCCGCCTTCGCCGCCCCCTCGGTGTTCCGGCACCACGCTCACGCCGCGCCGAGCGAGACCGTCTATCATGCCAGCTTCGGCGCCTCGGGCATGGCCGCCGCCGACATCCAGAGCCTCTCGGCCAGCAAGCACTTCAAGCTGGTCGCCGTGGCGGATGTCGACCTCTCGCGGACCGAGGAGATCAAGAAGAAGTTCCCGGGCGTGAAGGTCTACCAGGACTGGCGGGAGTTGCTGGACAAGGAGAAGGGCCTGAACTCGGTCAACATCTCGACGCCCGACCACATGCACGCCCCGATCACGATGAGCGCCATGCAGCGGGGGCTGCACGTCTACACCCAGAAGCCGCTGACCCAGACGATCTACGAGGCCCGCCGCCTGACCGAGGTGGCCCGCGAGAAGAAGCTCGTCACCCAGATGGGGATCCAGATCCATTCTCACGTGGTCCATCGGACCGTCGTCGAGACGATCCACTCCGGGGTGATCGGGAAGGTCAAGGAGGTCCATAGCTGGAGCGGCAAGGACTGGGGCGACAAGAACCCCCGGCCGACCCGGGTCGACCCGATCCCCGCCCCGCTGGACTGGAACGGCTGGCTGGGGGTCGCGGCCGAGCGTTCCTTCATCTCCGGCTATTACCACCCGGGCGAGTGGCGGAAGCGGCTCGACTTCGGCACCGGGACGTTCGGCGACATGGGTTGCCACATCCTTGACCCGGTCTATGCCTCGCTGGCCCTGACCGCCCCCAAGTCGGTCCGCTCCGACGGCGACAAGCCCAACGCCGATAGCTGGGGCCTCGACAATCAGGTCCGGTACATCTTCCCGGAGACGCCGCACACGACCGAGGAGCTGACCCTCCACTGGTACAACGGCTCGCTCCGCCCCTCGGCCGAGGTGAAGTCGCTCATCGGCAACCGCCCGATGGCCGGACAGGGTTCGATCTACATCGGGACCGAGGGGGTCCTGTATTCCCCGTACATCGACGCGCCGGTCCTCCTGCCCGACGAGAAGTTCAAGGAATACAAGTTCCCGGAACCGGGCGGCAATGACCACTACGTCCAGTTCGTGGAAGCCTGCCGGGGCAATGGCGAGACCTCCGCGCCGTTCGCCTACTCGGGCCCGCTGACGGAGATGGTCCTGCTGGGCTGCCTCTCCACCCGCTTCCCGCACACGACCCTGGAATGGGACGGGCCCGGCATGAAGGTGACCAACGTCGCCGGGGCCAACGCCTTCGTCCGCAAGCAGTACCGCGAGGGCTGGGCGGTCGAGGGGATCTGAGTCTTCCGGTTCGGATATCCATCCCGGCCTGCGAGCGAACGGCGGTTCGCTCTCAGGCCGGTTCGATTGACGGTGCCTTTGGTTGGTGGCCAGCCCGGTCGTCCGCGGGTGCGAATCTCAGGATGCTCGCCAGCAGTCCCGGGAACCGGCCCTCGACGCCGGGCCGCAGCGACACGAAGCAGCGAGTGCCTTCCTTGCGATGGTCGATCAGCCCGGCCAGCCGCAGTGCCTTGAGGTGGTGGCTCAGGGTCGAGGGGCAGACGTCCACGTCGAAGTCGCCCCAACCGTGCTCGGCGCCGTCGGCGAGGCGTCCCATGATCGTCAGCCTCATCGGATCGCTGAGGGCCCCGAGCACGCCGCAGAGCGTCATCTCCTCGATTCTCGGATGCGACAGTTGCCTCATCGGGGCGATTCCCTAGAATGTTCGGCGTTCGACGAACATCGAACGAACTGGCCTCGAGCAGACAGGCTATTCTAGCGTCCCGGTCGGAGAAGGCCATCACGACCGGGGGACGATCCTTGGAGGAGCGACGCGATGCCCGGACTATTCGACCCCATCCGCATCGGCGAGATCAACCTGCCCAATCGCATCGTCATGGCCCCGCTGACGAGGTGCCGGGCCGTCGGCGGGGGCCGCGTGCCGAACGCGTTGATGGCCGAGTATTACCGGCAGCGGGCGACGGCCGGGATGATCCTGACCGAGGCGACATCGGTCGATCCGATGGGGGTCGGATACCCCGACACCCCGGGCATCTGGTCCGAGGAGCAGGTCGAGGGCTGGAAGGGGATCACATCGGCCGTCCACGACGCTGGCGGCCGGATCCTGCTCCAGCTCTGGCACGTCGGGCGTATCTCGCATCCGACCTACCTCGACGGCAAACTGCCCGTCGCGCCGAGCGCGGTGCAGCCGGCGGGGCACGTGAGCCTGATCCGGCCGCTCACGCCCTTCCCGACGCCGAGGGCGCTCGGGCGTGAGGAACTCCCCGGGGTGATCGCCGCTTATCGCAAGGGCGCCGAGAACGCCGAGAAGGCTGGGTTCGATGGCGTCGAGATCCACGGGGCCAACGGCTACCTGCTGGACCAGTTCCTCCAGGACGGCTCGAATCGCCGCGAGGACGACTACGGCGGCCCGATCGAGAACCGCGCCAGGCTGATGCTCGAGGTAGTAGACGCCGTCACGTCGGTCTGGGGTCGCGGCCGAGTCGGCATGCACCTGGCCCCCCGGGCCGATGCCCACGGCATGGGCGACTCCGACCTCGTGGCCACCTTCGAGTACGCCGCCCGGGAGCTGGGCGCCAGGGGCATCGCCTTCCTCTGCACGCGGGCCAAGCAGCTCGAAGACGGCCTCGGGGCGAGGCTCAAGGCGGCCTTCGGCGGGGCCTACATCGCCAACGAGAAGTTGACCAAGGAGACGGCCGAACGGCTGATCGGGGCGGGCGAGGCCGACGCCGTGGCCTTCGGCATCCCATTCATCGCCAACCCGGACCTCCCGCGCCGGTTCGCCTCGGATGCCCCCCTGAACGAGCCCAACCCCTCCACGTTCTACGCTCCCGGGCCCGAAGGTTACACCGACTATCCCGCCCTGGAAGACCTCGCCGGTGCCGCCTGATGCCCGAACAACACCGACCCGAGATCGAGTTGCTCCGCGCGGCCTACGCGTCCTTCAATGCCCGCGACATCGACGCCGCACTCCCCCTCATGACCGCCGACGTGGCCTGGCCTCGTGCATTCAAGGGGGGATTCGTCCGCGGCCCCGAGGCCGTGGGCGCCTATTGGGCCGAGCAATGGGGCGAGATCGACCCCCACGTGGAGCCGATGAGCTTCCATCCGAAGGATGACGGAAGCATCCTGGTCGAGGTGCATCAGGTGGTGCGCGACCTGGCCGGTCGCGTCCTGGCCGAGGAGCGAGTCGGCCATCGCTTCACGTTCCGGCTCGGCCTGATCCAGGCCATGGAGGTCGGTCCGTACCCTTCGCTCGACGACACAGCCGGATCAATTTCCTGATAATCGAGAAGATCTAGGCCGATCTGGATCTCGATCATGGCGAGCTGGCCCCGTCGGACTGAGGGCCAGTGGGGGCGTCCTCGCCGGCCCGAACCGGCCGCGAGGAACGCGAGGATTCGGGCCGGTCTCGCGGATGGATTTCTCGTGCCGGAGTGCCCGGACTCGGCTAGGATATCCACCGGCGAATCGCTCGCTCATTTCTCAAAGTCCGGGGGTGGTCGTGGTCGTCGATCCGGATTTCGTCTTCATCGTCTCGTACGAATGCCCTCGCTGCCGGACGGCGTTGGAGGCCCGGGCCTCGGGCCCGCCGACGTGGCTCCGGTGCCCCGAGTGCGGGCGGGCCAGCCTCCCCCCGGAACACATGCGAGGGCCAAGGCCCCCGGTCGAGCCGCAGGACATCAAGATCGGCACCTTCACCACGGGGAGTTCGGCCGCCTTGCCGATCCGCCCTCGGTCGATGGCCCCGATGCCGCTCAACCCGGCGGCCAGGGCCCCGGCCGGGCGCCTGATGCTGGGCTCCGCCTTCTTCCTGACGATCTGCCTGTTCCTGTTCTCGCTGCTCTCGGGCAACGCGGGCCGGTCGGCCCTGTTCGGGATCGCCTCGGCGGTCTTCCTGTTCCTGCTCTCACGACCGGTGGCCCCCAACCGGGAGTGACCGTTCATGGACCGGCTCCCGCTGATCGACCAGTTCCCTTACCGGTTCTACCCGCCGAGATCGAGCCCGTTCTGGCACGCCGTGGCCCGCCCTTATAATTCGATCGCGCTGCTGCGCCGCGAGCAGAACGTCCGCGCGATCGAACTCCAGGGGTTGGAGCACCTCGAACCCTTGCTCGACCGGGGCGACGGGGTCCTGATCACGCCCAACCACCCCGACAACGCCGACCCGGCGGTGATGTTCGAGGTCAGCCACCGGGTGGGTCGCCGGTTCCACTACCTGGCGGCCTATCAACTCTTCCGGGGGATGGCCCGGCACGTCCTGCCGCGAATCGGGGCCTTCCCGATCGACCGGGAAGGGGCCGACCTCCGGGCGTTCAAGGCCGGGGTGGGCATCCTGACCCAGGCTCGGACGCCGCTGGTGATCTTCCCCGAGGGGGAGATCTACCACGTCTCCGACCGCCTGACGCCGCTCCGCGAGGGGGCCGTCGCCTTCGCCACGACGGCGGCGAAACGCCTGGCCGAGTCGGGGAAGACGGTCTGGGTCGTCCCGACGGCCGTCAAATATCGCTTCCTCGACGATCACGACCCCATGCCCGCGCTGGTGGCGGCGATGGATCGGCTGGAGTCGCGATTCACCTGGCTGCCCGAACCCCACCGGCCGCTGGTCGAGCGGATCTACGGCTATGCCGAGGGACTCCTGGCGCTCAAGGAGCTGGAACTCCTGGGCGAGGCGAAGGCCGGGCCGCTGAAGGAGCGGATCGCCGGGCTCCGCGACGCGATCCTGGATCGGATCGAAGATCGGAGGGTCGGCAAGCGTCGGGTCGATTGCGTGCCGGTCCGGGTCAAGGAGCTTCGGAAGTCCTGCCTCGAAGCCCTGGCGAGCCCGTCGCTCGACCCCGCGGAGGCCCTCGCGATCCATCGAGACCTCAACGACCTCTTCGTCGCTCTCCAGCTCTTCAGCTATCCGGGGGATTACGTCCGGCAGGAGCCGACGCTGGAACGGATCGCCGAGACCCTGCTCAAGTTCGAGCAAGATACCCTGGGGGCCGAGGTCGCGAGGCCTCGGGGGCCTCGCCGCGCCATCGTCCGGTTCGGCGAGCCGATCGACGTGGCCCGTCGCCTGGCCGAGCTGGGCAAGCCACGGGTGGCGGTGGGGGCGATCACCGAGGAGTTGCAGTCGAGGATGCAGCGGCTCCTGGACGCGATCGGGCCGGGGCGGGCGATCGGGGGCATCCTTCCCTCCCCATCGGAGAGGATCGCGCGGTCCGTCGCGGCCTCGAATGGCTCATGATGGCCCCTTGGCCTTCTTGACATGCTTGTCAAAAAACGCGATCGAGCGCTGATAGGCGTCGACGTTCGGCTCACCCCGGAATCCATGCCCCTGGCCGGGATAGACGCGGATCTCGAAGGGGAATTCCTTGTCGCTCAGGATCTTTTCAAGCTTCCGGGCCTCCGAGACGGGCACGATCTCGTCGGCCTCGCCGTGGAGGATCAGGGTCGGCGGGAACCGCTGGAGGTTCCGGGCGAACAGTTCGGGCAGGCCCCCGAAATACTCGACGACCGCCGAAACGCGCGAGTCGCGGCTGGCCACCGAGAGCGAGAGATACGAGCCCAGGGAGAACCCCAGGAGCCCGATCCGCCCGGGGTCGACAATCTCCTGGTGCTGGAGGAGCGTGATCGCGTCGCCGATGGTGACCATCCAGGCCGAGAACGACTTGAGGATGACCGACAAATCGGCCCGTTCGGTCCCGGTCTGGTCGAAGTAGTGGACGAGCTGGGCGACATACCCCCGACGGGCCAGCTCTCGGGAGAATATGCGGAACTCGGGCCCGCCGACCTCCATCCCCCCCGCGCCGTGGAGGACCACGATGGCCGGGTACTTGCCCGGCTCGGCCGGTTCGAACCGCTCGATGTGGATTGTCTTGCCGAGACTGGTGAACGAGCCCGTCGACTCGACGATCTCGCCCCGGGCCGCCCCCCCCAGGATCATGACCAGCCCCAGCCCGATGGCGGATGAGTAGGTTCTCATGGAGGTATCGTAGGACTGGCTGCGAGGCCCGGCAAGGACCGGGGGCGAAACCGAGCGGCTTGCCGCGGTCGTGGCATCCACGCGATAATCTTCGGGCGTCGGCAGCGTCTTCGAGGGTCGCAAAGTAGGGGTCAGGATCGATGTCGAACCCGCTGATCGGGCAGGTTGCGCTGGGGATCTACGGTTTCCTGCTGATCGTGGGGGGGATCATCGGCTATCGGAAGGCGGGCAGTCGCCCGTCACTGATCGCGGGGAGCCTGAGCGGGATCGTGGCCTTCGCGGCCCTGGCGGTCTCGACCCGGAGCCTCCTGGGATTCCAGATCGGTGCGGCCCTGGCGGCCCTGATGCTGGTCGTCTTCGACATCCGGTACTTCAAGACACGCAAGTTCATGCCCTCGGGCCTCCTGGCGGCCCTCAGCCTGATCACCCTCGTGATCCTCGTGTTCGTGATCTGGAAGTGAACCCGGGGCGGGGGGAATCCCCGGGGCCCCGACGCCGACCAAGGATCGTCCTCAATGAGCAAGAAGATCCCAACCTGGACCCGAAGGCGCGTGGGGCGGACCAAGGTCTACTGGGTGGCCTACGACGATCAGCCCGGGACCGAAGATCGAAAGGTCGTGAGCCAGGGGTATGAACCCGACATGGTCAAGGCCGACGCCGCCGCCCGGCTCGCCCTGTCCGAGGCAGGCCTCTACCAGGCCCGTCGAACTTCGGGCGCGGCCTCGGCCCGAAAGCAAGTGGCCCGCCCCTCCGAGCCCGGCCAGGGCCGCCCCCGTCGCTACCTGTACACCCGCCGCCACGGCAACCCGGAAGGCGACGTTCACATCCGCGCCCACCTGATCACGAAGTCCACCCCCCGGAAAATCTACGTCACGGAGCGATCGTGCTGGACGGCCCAGATCGGGACCGAGGACGAGGAGTGGGGTCCGTCCGAACGGACCATCGCGCTCGATCGGGCCAGGCTGGACCAGGATGGCTCGGTCACTTCCACCCGGCTCCGCGATTCCAGCTTCTACCGATCCCTGGACGAAGCGACGGGCGACCTGACCCTGCCGGAACGACGGGCCTTCCAGTTGCTCGGACTCGGGAGCCCGTGCACTCGGGAGGACCTCAAGGTGGCCTATCGCCAGAAGGCGTTAGACGTCCATCCCGATCGGGGAGGGGCCGACGGGGCGTTCCAGGCGGTCGAGGATGCCTATCGCCGACTCCTCCGCGCGGCGGGTGAGCCGGACTGAAGTCGGCTCGTCGACACGACGTATGATTCCGACCGAAACTTTCGGCGACATTCGGGGTTCTATGATATTACTGGGGTGATTCGCGCCCGATCATCGGTCTCCAGCCCGAGAGGATGGCTCGTTCATGGCCGGATTTCGAGGAACCCTGGGAACCTGGCTCGGCCTGGCGGCCTCGATCACCCTGGCGGCCAGCCTCGCCCGAGGCGAGGACAGATCGCAGCCCGCAAGCCCCGCCCCGATCCGACCATCCGAAATCGATGCCCTGATCGCCGGGGACCTGAAGGCGAACCAGATCACGCCCTCGCCGATGACGACCGACGAGGAGTTCATCCGACGGGCGACCCTCGACGTCCTCGGCCGATTGCCCGAGCCGGGGGCGATCCGCGAGTTCGTGGCCTCCCGGCGCAAGGACAAGCGGTCGATCCTGATCGACCAGTTGCTCGGCCAGCCCGAATACGCCGAGAACTGGGCCCGATACTGGCGCGACGTGGTGTCCTACCGGTCGCCCAACGAGGTCGATCGCCAGGTCAATTATCCCCTGTTGCAGGAGTGGCTGGCCGGCGAGTTCGCCGCCAACAAGCCCTGGGACCAGATCGTCACCGCGATCCTGACCGCCAGCGGCCGGAACGACGAGGTGGGCGCGGTCAACTTCGCGATGGCCGAGGAAGGGCAGGCCGTCGAGCTGGCCGGCGAGGTCTCGCGGATCTTCCTGGGCATCCAGATCCAGTGCGCCCAGTGCCACGACCATCCCAGCGACCCCTGGAAACGCGAACAGTTCCACGAGTTCGCCGCGTTCTTCTCGGGGGTCAAGCTCCGGCGGGCCGGCAAGCCCCAGCAGGGCCTGAGGCCAGTCTTCCAGATCGTCACCAAGGGTCCGGCCCGGTACGCGATGCCCGACCTGAAGGACCCCTCGAAGACGATCCCGGTCTCACCTCGATTCTTCCTGAACGACGCCCCGAAGCTCGACGAGCCGATCCCGGGCGATCGGCGGCTCGACCTCGTGGCGGGCTACGTCACCTCGCCCGAGAACCCGTGGTTCACCCGGGCCTTCATCAATCGGATCTGGTCGACGCTGGTGGGCGAGGGGTTTTACGACCCCGTGGATGACCTCGGCCCCACCCGGACCGCCAGCTCGCCGGAAGTCCTGGACCTCCTCTCCGACGGCTGGAGGCGGTCGGGCCTCGACATCAAGTGGCTCTTCCGGACGATCCTGAACACCGACGCCTACCAGAGGAAATCCCGCTCGACCGACACCGCCGCCGGTCGGACGGCGTTCGCATCGAACTGCCCGAGCCGGCTCCGGGCCGATCAGATCTTCGACACCCTGGCCCATGCGCTCGACCTCGGGCACGAGCGCGACCAGGCGTTCCCGGGGATGGTCCGCGCGAGGGGGAAGGCCGCCGGGAAAGCAGCCCGGAAGGCCCAGGTCGGGGAAATCCCCCGCGAAGATCGGCTTCGCGAGCAGTTCAACAAGGTCTTCGGGGTCGACCCGTCCACGCCGAGCGACGCGGTCCTCGGGACGATCCCGCAGGCCCTCCTCCTGATGAACGGGCCGATGATCGCCCGGGAGATCCAGGCCCGGCCCGCGACCATGCTCGGCCAGCTCCTGATCGCCTACCCCGATAACCGGAAGGTCCTGGACGTCCTCTACCTGAGGGCCCTGGGGCGAAAGCCCTCCGCGAAGGAGGTCGCCACCTGCTCGCGATACCTCGAAGGCGTCGGGGATCGACGCGAAGCCTTCGAGGACATCCTCTGGGCCCTGATCAACTCCACGGAATTCCTCAGCCGCCGGTGATCCGGCCCTCCACTCCTCCCGATTTGAGGCGATCCGCCATGTTCGAATCGAACATCCTGAAAGTGGCGATGGGAGGCGAGGGAGTGATCTCCCGGCGGTCGATCCTCCGGGGGATCGGCCTGGGGGCGGCGGGACTGAGCTTCCCCGAGCTGATGGCGGCCCGGGCCGACGAGCTTCGGAAGCGGCAGATGGCCTGCATCCTCCTCTGGATGGGGGGCGGGCCGAGCCAGCTCGAGACCTGGGACCCCAAGCCCGGGACCGATCACGGCGGGGACACCCGCGCCATCGAGACCGCCGTGCCCGGCATCCAGATCGCCCACCACCTGCCGAGGATGGCCTCGGTCATGAAGGACGTGGCGATCCTCCGGTCGATGACCAACAAGGAAGGCAACCACCAGCGGGCCACCTATCAGGTCCGGACCGGATACGCCCCCTCCGGGACGGTCAAGCATCCGGGCTTCGGCAGCGTGGCCGCCGCCGAGTTGGGCGACCCCAGCTTCGATCTCCCCCACATCGTGAGCATCGGGACCCGCGAGGTGAACGTCGGCGCGGGGATCCTGGGCGTGAAGTACGAGCCCTTCCTGGTGCCCGACCCGCTCAAGCCCCCGCTCAACGTCCAGCTCCCGGTCCCGGCCGGCCGGTTCGTCCGCCGGCTCAACCTGATGCACTCGCTGGAAGTCGGCGGCTTCGGCAACTCGGGGGGGCTGGACCGGGTCCGCGAACACCACGACATCTACAAGCAGACCTCGGCCATGATACTCTCGCCCCACATGAAGGCGTTCGAGGTCGACGCCGAGGATCCCAAGACCCGGGCCCTCTACGGGGCCACCCCCTTCGGCCAGGGGTGCCTCCTGGCTCGTCGGCTGGTCCAGGCGGGCGTGACCTTCGTCGAGGTCAGCTCGCCAACCCGTTGGGATCACCACAAGGAGATCAGCGATTCGGTCGCGAAGAACGCGTCGAGCGTCGACCCCGGCTTCGCCGCGCTCGTGACCGACCTCAAGGCCCGGGGGATGCTCGACCGGACCCTGGTCGTCTGGATGGGGGAGTTCGGCCGGACCCCCAAGATCAACCCCAACGCCGGCCGGGACCATTACCCGCGAGTCTTCAGCGTCGCCCTCGCGGGAGGAGGGGTGAAGGGGGGCCAGGTCATCGGGGCCTCGACCCCGGATGGTTCGGCCGTCCAGGACCGCCCGATCACGATCCCCGACCTGATGTCCAGCTTCTGCCAAGCGTTGAAGATCGACCCGAAGAAGGAAAACATGAGCCCGCAAGGGAGGCCGATCAAGATCGTGGATG
The DNA here is from genome assembly GCF_051175385.1 of Tundrisphaera lichenicola. GTDB lineage: Bacteria > Planctomycetota > Planctomycetia > Isosphaerales > Isosphaeraceae > Tundrisphaera > Tundrisphaera lichenicola. The sequence continues at coordinate 6,371,837 of NZ_CP195106.1, forward strand.
GCGGATCGCCCATCCGGGAGCTGTTCGCCTGAGCGATCCTTGCGGACTCATCATGGAACACCCACACAATTGTCGTTGAGGGGGGATGGCCTCGCGGTTATGATCCACGGATCGGGTTGACCCAACGGACCTGGGGAGATCGCCATGCAGCGGATCGGGCGGAGCCTGTCGTTCCTCACTCTCCTCCTCATCCCTGGCCTGGGACATCCCACCCGAGGCGACGACGCCCCGAAGGTAGAAAATAAACCGCTCCCGGACATCGATGCCGTCCTGTCCCGATGGCACGAGCGGATGGCCTCGGTCACCACGCTCGAAGTGAAGTTCCGCCGGAAGGAGGAGCAATCCGTCTGGGAGGCCCGGGAGTCGGTGGGAAGACTCGTCCTCGAATCGCCCGGCTTTGCCCTGTTCGAGTCGGAATACGCGAAGCTGGACGAGGAGGGCAAGCCTTCGACCTTCCGTTCCCGAATGACCTGGAAAGAAGGGGAGTTCCTCCTCTTCGACTACGACCGGAATCATGTCGGGAGATACCAGCGAAGGAAGGAACACGCGCGCCCTCCCCAATTCCTGACCCTCCCATTCCTCTTCCAAACCACCGTCGAGCAAGCTCGCGAGAAGTACGACTGGAGCGTGCTCGGGGAACGCGATGGCCGGGTCTGGCTTCAGGCCACTCGCAGGGGCGAGAAGAAGGGGACCTTCGATCCCGATCGATGGTCGATCATCCTGAATCGTGGCTCGAATCTGCCGGAAAAATTCTTCCTGGAAGAAACCAAGGATCGCGAGCGGCAAACCTTCGAGATCGTGGACCTCAAACTCAACCAGCCGATCGATCCCGAGTTGAAGAACCCTTGCCTGGATGCCTGGTGGATCGACGAGGCCCCCAAGTGGCTCGCCTGGTTGATCTCGCAATGAAGTATGGTCCGACAATCCTCCTGATTGGCCTGGTCGCGGGATGCGGAGACGCGAAGCCGGCCCGGCCGACCTCGGCCCACGCCCCGGCCCCCCTATCGATCCAACGGCCCGAGGGGGGGATGCGGGTCTTCTCGGCCTCGGACGACTTCGCGACGAACTTCGGCTTCGAAGGGGCTCGCGGCAGCGTCCGGGTGACGATGGAGATCCAGCGCGTCGACGCCTCGAAGGAGCAGGGGGGGCCAACGATCAACGACGTCCTGTTCCGTGCCGAGGGGGACGGCCGGATCTCGATCATCTTCCACAAGCCCAAACCAGGACAGCACGACGGGCGGGTCACGATCCGCTGCGAGTCGGGCGGCGAGGAGTCGGAGGCCGAATTCGAGCCCGACCTCTGGATGGAACACCCCACCGCGATCGTCACCTTCGATCCCCCACCGACCGAACCGGCCGACACGATCGCCGAGGATCGCGAGATCGTCCTGGCCCGCTACATCGCCCGGAACATGCCGCAGGACATCCGGCTCACCCTGAAGGCCGTCTTCTCGAAAGCGTCCGTCCCGCCCCGCGTGAAGGCCAAGGCCAAGGCGAAGCCGCCTCGCTGAGCCGTCATCGACGCGATCGGACGGGCGGGGCAGGGGCCTCGGAGAGCGATCCGAGGACGCGGATCAGGTCGGCGGCCAGCGCTTCGAGGCCGGCCCCGGGATCGGTCCGGTCGACGACGGCGGTCGAGGCCTGGGCGAGCATCAGGTTGATCGTCGCCAGCTTCTGACCGGGCAGGGCGTCCCCCCCGGCCCGGAAGTCGGTCCGGACCGCGATGATCGGGATCCCGAGCGCGTAGGCCAACCCGCACTCGAAGCTCGTCCCGCTATCGGGGTCGGCCCCGTCGAGGATCGCCACGATCGCGTCGGCCGAGCGGACCCCGTCGACATCGACCCGGAAGATCGCGTCCGCGTCGAGCGTCGCGATCGCCTGGACCTCGGTCTGGGGCAGGAACACCGAATGCCCGGCCTCGGTCAGGAGCCCGGCCAGCCGGAGGTTCCAGGCTCGTTCGGCCTGGGTGAACAGCGGCCCGGCGAGGTAGAGATTCATGATCGTCGAGGATTCCGGTCGGGAATTAGGTTCGAGCGGGCATCCTCCAAGTCTGTCGTGACCGATTCGGATTTTCCAGGTTGGATCGATCGCAAGGATCACGACAAACTTCACCGAAGCGCCGGCAAGGGGGATTTTCCGCAAGATCCGGGAGACTCCGGCCGATCCTGTTGGGTAGGACAATGTCCCGATGGATGTCGGGACAGAGCGCCCAGGCTCGCGCCTGCCGCCGGAATCGGGCGGGGAAGGGCGGGGGTCGCGGGTCGAGATTGGTCGGGAAAGGAGTTCCCAGAGATGAATCGGCTTGTACGTTTCAGCCTCGCGCTACTCGGGCTGTCGCTGGTCGCCCCCCTCGGGGCCTACGCCCAGGACGCCTCGGCCGGATACCGGCCCCTGGCCGGCAAGCCGTCGACGGCGGCCCCCCACAAGCATCGGGGTCGGACCCTCTGCGCCAAGTGCGCGGCGGCGGCGGAAAAGGTTGGGATGATGCCCCCGGGCAAGATCGTCGCCTGTGCCCACTCGAAGAACGGCGTTTGCACCGCCTGTGCCGCGGCCCTGGCCTTGCCGGGACCGGTCGTGATGATGGGGTCCCCGTCGGCCGTCGAGGAGCCGGGTCGGGCGGTCGCCAGCTCGGGCCCGGCGGCCGGTGCTCCGATGATGGCCGGTCGAGGGACCTCGGAGGCCCCGTTCGACGGCGAGATGGGCGGCCCGAGCCCCATCGGCGTGGTCCAGGCCAACTTCTCGCAGGGCGCCCCGACGGGGATGCCGGCCGCCTCGATGGTGCCCACCGCGTCCTCGATGATGCCCGGCCACGCCATCGCCGAGGCCGGAGCCGGCCCCGCGCCGTTCCAGCACCGGACCACCTCCTCGTCCAACCCCCGGATTCTCGGCCACCTGTTCGGCTGGTCGGGGATCGGGAGCGAGCGGGCCGAGGCCCGTCGCCAGCGGAAGGTCGAGTCGCACGCCATGATCCACTATGACAACGCCGGGTCCACGGTCAACGAAGTGCCCGCCTCGGCGGTCTACGGCCGCTGATCTCGCGCCGGATAACACTCCCAATTGCACCCCAACGGCCTCGCCCCACTCCGGTGGGGCGAGGCCGTCTTCGCTTTGACTCCAGCCGGAGGCCCCGTCCGCCGATGTTAAAGTGCGGAAGCCTGGGTCATCAGGCGATTCGGTGTTCGGTGCGAGGGATGGCTCCCCGCGACGACCCGACGCGACCCCGGCGACGATGATGGCGGGTTATGCGTGCAGGACGCCGCAGCCTCCGCCACCGCTCGCACGATACCGATCCACTCCAGGAGGGATTCCAGCGTCTGACGACAAGGGAGTGACGATGCGTTTCGGTCATTGGCGAGGGGTGATGTTCGCGGCAGCCCTGTTCCTCTCGATGGCGGCGGGCCGGATGGCCTCGGCCGACGGCTTCGGCCACACGATGCCTCGCGAGATCCTGGCCCGCGACCTGGCCACCGGCCAGCCCTACATGGCACCCGCGATCCCCTGGGGCCACTATGCCAAGAGTGGCATCGGTGACCACTTCTTCCCCAAGGGCGGCCTCCTGGGCAAGCTCCACTCGGGAGCCGGCTGCATCGGCTGCGGCAATGGACTCTTCGGCGGACACGGCAACTCGGACGGCCACGGACTCTTCGGCGGCCACGGCGGCAAGTGCGGCCACGGCCTCTTCAACCATTGCGGCAGCGGAGTCGGTGACGGATGCGGCGACCCCGGCTGCGGTGGCGGCCACGGCAAGCGTCTGAAAAATTGCGGCCTCTGCAAGGGCAAGGGCTGCGGCCTCTGCCGTTCCAGCGGCGCCGGCGAGCCGATCCACGCCCTGGCGTCGAGCCAGGCCCCGCCGGCCCCGACGAAGATCGTGATGCCCGCCCCCCAGGCGGCTCCGATGGCCTCCTCCCAGTGCGGCGACCCCGGTTGCAATCTGGGCAAGGGCCACCACCACGGCAATAACGGGATGTCCATGGGCGATCCCTGCGGCTCGTGCGGCGGTCGGGGCTGCGGCCTCTGCCACGGCCTGGGTCGGCTCTTCAACCACTCCGGCAACGCCTGCGACTCCTGCGGCGGCACCGGCTGCGGCAAGTGCGGATTCCTGAGCAAGCTCTGCGGCGGCTGCGGCGGCAAGGGTTGCGGCATGTGCGGCATGGGTGGGCTCGGCAGCCACCTCAAGGGCAAGCTGGCCGGCCTGCTCCACCACAACAAGATCAAGTACTTCGTCGGCCCCGGCGGGCCGGTCCCCCTCACCCCGGGCTACACCCCCTACGTGGTGACCACCCGGTCGCCCCGCGACTTCCTGGCCTTCCCGCCCTACACCCCGGACGGATTCTGATCGCTCGAAACCCGGGCCCCGCCCTCCCGAGGAGTCGGAAGGGCGGGGCCTTGTTCCCTGGATTGATATCAGGCCCACCCGACTCCCTCTGTCGGCCCGGCCATCCCCGCGTCTGACACGGAGGATTCGATGCGACGCGCTCTCGACCCGATGACCCGACCGTCCTGGCTCTGCCTGGGCCTCCTGGCCGCCCTCCTGGGCGCACCGACCGCCGCGAAAGCACAGGTCCCTCAGCCCCACATCCCCGATGTGAATGAGCGAAGCGGCCTCCTCCAGCGGTTCCGGATGTTCAAGACCAACCTGCCGCAAGACCCGTATCGCGACACCTTCTACGGCTCACGCTACGGCGATCACGGCAAGATACTCGACACCAACACCTTCTACGACGGCGGCCTTTACGGCGTCCGGCTCCCGGCGAAGGACACCGCCTCGGTCTATCCCTTCTTCTTCGGCTCGCCCGGCCGGAGCACGATCACCGAGGAAAGCCGTGCCTGGAAGCCCTCGTGCCTCCGGGCGATCCAGCAGCTCACCCACCAGCGAAAGCCGGTCGGGATGTATTACGACCGGGGCAGCTATGTCCCGATTTACGACCTCGACTCGTTCTCGCCCGGCCCCGGGCCCGATTATTTCCCCTGGTTCTTCCAGGGCTCACGCGGCGGTTGAACGCCGGCCCTCCCGATCTCCGGACGCGCCCAAGCTCCCCTCGGCTCGCCTTTCCTCTCCGGAGGATCGGGGATCCGGGGGGTCTTTCATTTGAGGGCCGTCCGCTCCCGAATCGGCAAACTGGCATGGGTTGTGCTGGATTATCCGGTGGCACCGACCCTTCGGGATGGCCGGTGCCGTCGATCTAACCTGGAGTCACCGGCGCCATGAGCTTCGCACACCCTCCCCGAGTCGCGGTCCAGGGGATCCGCGATTACGAAGAAGAACATCGCCCGACCAGCGGGATCAACGTCGGGAATGTCGAACGCTGGGCCTCGGCCATCGGCGGGACCCTCCTGATGACCCACGGCCTGAAGCGAGGGAGCTTCGGCGGCCTCGCGCTGGCGATCCTCGGCGGGAGCCTCGTTTACCGGGGCCTCGGCGGACACTGCCCGGCCTACGAGCTCTTGCAGATCGACACCTCCGATAAGCACCGGGCCGAAGACCAGGAACATCCCTTCCAGGGCCGCCTCATCAAGCACTCGACCACCATCGAAGGCCCGGCCGAGGACCTCTATCGGTTCTGGCGAGAACAGACCAACGCGCCCCGGTTCATGAGCAACGTCGAATCGGTCACGATGACCGGCGAGAAGACCTCGCACTGGGTGGCGAAAGGCCCGATGGGGCGGGACTTCGCCTGGGATTCGGAAATCATCAACGAGGAACCGGGGCGTTTATTCGCCTGGAAGTCGCTGCCGGGGAGCGACCTGAACCATGCCGGGACCGTCCGCTTCGAACCGGCGACCGGGGGCCGAGGGACCGTCGTCACCCTGGAAATCAGCTACGAGCCGCCCGCCGGCACCCTGGGGGTCGTGGTCGCCAAGCTCCTTGGCGAGGACCCGGACGGTCAGACCCGGGAGAACCTCCGCCGCTTCAAGCAGCTCATGGAAACCGGGGTGATCGCCACGGTCGAGGGCCAGACCTCCGGTCGAGTCGATCTGCCCACGAGACTCGGCTCCTGAGTCGAGATCCACGGGAGACGATTCCCGACGCGCACTCCCGCCACCCAACCTCACCATAAAACACCAGGGCGAATCCAAATCATGAAGGCCGTATGCTGGGAGGGGAAGGGGAAAGTCCGCGTCGAAGCGGTCCCCGACCCCAGGATCCTGAACCCCCGCGACGCGATCGTCCGGATCACCTCGACGGCGATCTGCGGGTCCGATCTCCACCTCTACGACGGGTATATCCCGACCATGCAGAAGGGGGACATCCTCGGCCATGAATTCATGGGCGAGGTCGTCGAGCTGGGCCGGGAGGTCAAGAACCTCCGGCTCGGCGACCGGGTCGTCGTCCCATTCCCGATCTCCTGCGGCCGCTGCTTCTTCTGCAAGAAGGGGCTCTGGTCCTGCTGCGACAACTCGAACCCCAACGCGGCGCTGGCCGAGCTGGCCTATGGCTACTCCTCGTCCGGAATCTTCGGGTACTCCCACCTGTTCGGCGGCTATGCCGGGGGACAGGCCGAATATGCCCGGGTCCCGTACGCCGATGTCGGGCCGATCAAGATCCCCGACGGGCTCGATGACGAACAGGTCCTCTTCCTCTCGGATATCTTCCCGACCGGCTACATGGCGGCCGAGAATTGCGGGATCCAGGGGGGAGACACCGTGGCCGTCTGGGGTTGCGGGCCGGTCGGCCAGTTCGCGATCCGGAGCGCCTTCCTCCTCGGTGCCGAGCGCGTCCTCGCCATCGACGAGATCCCCGGGAGGCTCCGACTGGCCGAGAAGGCCGGGGCCGAGACGATCGACTTCGGTCGGCAAGACGTCTTCGAGACGATCCGGGAGAAGACCGGCGGCCGGGGCGCGGACTCGTGCATCGACGCGGTCGGCCTGGAGGCGCACGGGCACACCATCGGGGCGGCTTACGATCGCGCCAGGGCGTTCGTCGGCCTGACCACCGACCGGATCACCTCGGTCCGCCAGGCCATCCAATCGTGCCGGAAGGGGGGGACCGTCTCGATCCCCGGCGTCTATGGGGGGCTCCCCGACAAGTTCCCCCTCGGGGCGGCCTTCTCCAAGGGCCTGACCTTCAAGATGGGCCAGACCCACGTCCACCGCTACCTCCAACCCCTCCTCGAACGGATCCAGAAGGGGGAGATCGACCCGACGGTAATCATCACCCACCGGATCAAGCTCGACCAGGCCGCCGAAGGATACGCCACCTTCCACTCCGATAAGGATTGCTGCATGAAGGTCGTCATGAAGCCCTGAGCCGTCGAACGATCGGGTTCCGGGAGGTCGTTTTGATATTGACGTGAAAAGGTTGCCCAATTTGCCGAATCGATCGATTTCTCCGAACTATCGACGGGGTTGACGGTTCCGAAGGGCCGTCCCCCGTTCCGGTTGCTTGACAGTACCCGGCCCATGCAATAGAGTGTGCGGTCTTAGCGGAAACTCTCGAATGCTGGGCTGATCCGCGCGCTCGATCCGCGACCTCCACTCTGGTGGCGGACCCCGCCGTGTTGTCGCCGTTCTCCTATCAGGTATACCTCGCCATGGACACACCGATTCAGGTCGACCTGGGCCGGATCGCGCAGGACCTCCAGATCCGGCGCGTTCAGGTGGAGAGCGTCGTTCAGTTGCTCGATGAGGGCAACACGGTGCCGTTCATCACCCGGTACCGCAAAGAGCGGACCGGAAACCTCAACGAAATCGCGATCCGCGAGATCCAGCTCCGGGTCGGCCGGCTCCGCGAGCTGGCCGAGCGCAAGGAGACGATCCTCAAGGCCATCGAGGCCCAGGGCAAACTCTCCGAGGAGCTGGCCGCCGCCATCCGCTCGGCCGACAACGCCAAGCGGCTCGAAGACCTCTACCTCCCCTTCAAGCCCAAGAAGAAGACCAAGGCGTCCGACGCCCGAGACAAGGGGCTCGAGCCCCTGGCCCTCCGGATCTGGAACCACGACGACACGCTGACCGACCTGGACGCCGCCGCCCAGGAATTCGTCAACGCCGAGAAAGAGCTGGAGTCGACCGAGAAGGTCCTCGAAGGGGTCGGCCACATCCTGGCCGAGGCGATCAACGAGCTGGCCATCGTCCGCGATGCGGTCCGCCGGGTCGTCTGGAAGACCGGCAAGATCTCGACGACGAAGGCCGAGATCGCCGAGGGGGAAGGGCTCGAATATCGCGACTACTTCGCCTACTCCGAGCCGATCGCCAACATCCCGCCCCACCGGGTCCTGGCCATCAATCGGGGCGACAAGGAAGGCCCGCTGAAGGTCAAGCTCGAAGTGAACCGGCAGGAGCTGGAGGGGGCCACGTTCTCTCAGCTCCCGCTCGACCAGCACCCCCAGGCCGACTTCTTCCGGAAATCGGCGCTGGACGCGCTGGACCGACTGCTCCTCCCGAGCATGGAGCGTGAAGTCCGCCGCGACCTGACCGAGATGGCCGAACGCCACGCGGTGGACGTCTTCGCGAGGAATCTCCGGAGCCTCCTGCTCCAGCCGCCGATCACCAAGCAGGTCGTGATGGCCATCGACCCCGGCTTCCGGAACGGCTGCAAGGTGGCCGTCCTCGGCGAGCACGGCGAGCTACTCGACCACGGCGTGATCCATCCCCACCCGCCCCAGAATCGGCGGCACGAGGCCAAGGTCTTCCTCAAAGACCTCGTCGGCAAGCACAAGGTGGGCGTCGTCGCCATCGGCAACGGGACCGCCTGCCGGGAAACCGAGGAGTTGATCGCCGAGATCATCGCCGAGGGGACCCACTTCCACGAGAACCCCGAAGCGACATCGATCGAGGCCCCGGCCGGTTCCGCCGAACCGGCGACCGCGCCCGCCGCCGAGGCCCCGGAACCCCCGATCGAAACGCCGGCCGAACCAGCCGAGGCCGCGATGGCCACGCCGGGCGAGGCCGAGGCATCGGTCGAGACGACCCCGACCGAGCCCGTCGCCCACGAAGCGACCAACGGCGACGCCACCCCGCCGAAGGCCGAGGGGGAAACCCAGGAGCCGGTCGAGTCGCTCCCGCCGATCTCGGGCGGTTCGCCCGAAGCCGAGGAGGAGACCCAACCCGAGGCCACGCAGCCTCCCCCCTCGACCCCCGAGGCGGAAGCCCCCACGCACGCCGAGGCAACCCCGAGCCCGGCCGAAGTCGTCGCCGAAACCCCGGAAGCCCCGGAAGCCCCCGCGGAAGTGGCGTCCGAACCGGCCGCGACCCCGGAAGTTCCCGAAGTCGCCGCCGAAGCCCCAGCATCGACCGAAACTCCCGGGCTCGCGCCCGACGAAGCCCAGCACGGCGAAGGCTCGACTCCCGCCGCCGAGGAGGAGATCACCGCCGTCGGGGCGCCGACCGAACCCCCGAGCGCCGAGGCGACGCCGACCGAGGCCCCCAAGAAGCCGCCCCGCGACCGCGAGGCTCGCCAGAAGAACAAGCAGGATCAGCCGCCCCGGCCACCCAAGCCCCGGCAGCCGCCGCCCCCGCCCAAGCCGCACCCGGCCGACGCCCAGCTCGCGCAGCTGGCCTACGTGATCGTCAACGAGGCCGGCGCCAGCGTCTACTCGGTGAGCCCGGTCGGTCGCGAGGAATTCCCCGACTTCGACGACAAGGTCCGGGGCACGATCTCGATCGGACGTCGGCTCCAGGACCCGCTGGCCGAGTTGGTCAAGATCGAGCCCCAGAATATCGGAGTGGGCCTCTACCAGCACGACGTCAACCCGAAGCAACTCAAGGAGTCGCTCGAAGGGGTGATCGCCAGCTGCGTGAACTTCGTCGGCGTCGATCTGAATACTGCCAGCGTCCCGCTCCTCCGCCACGTCTCGGGACTGAATCAGCTCACGGCGCGTCGGGTCGTGGAGCGTCGCTCCCAGCAAGGCCCCTACAAGAGCCGTGCCGAGCTGATGGAGGTCGAGGGGATCGGCCCGGCCACCTTCACGCAGGCGGCGGGGTTCCTCAAGATCGGCGGCGGGGCCAACCCGCTCGACCGGACCTGGGTCCACCCCGAGAGCTATCCCACGGTCGAGAAGCTCCTGGAGAAGTTCGAGCTGACCCCCGAAGTCGTCCGTGACCGCGAGAAGCTGCCCGATCTCCACACCAAGCTCAACGAGGCCGATGTCGCCGCCGTGGCCAAGGAGCTGGAGGTGGGCGAGCCCACCCTTCACGACATCTTCGAGGCCCTGGCCCGGCCCGACCGCGACCCTCGCGATGACCTCCCCAAGCCGATCTTCAAGAAGGGCGTCCTGAAGCTCGAAGACCTGGTCGCCGGGATGGAGCTGAAGGGGACGGTCCTCAACGTGGTCGACTTCGGCGCGTTCGTCGATATCGGCCTGAAGGACTCGGGGCTGGTCCACATCAGCCAGCTGGCCAACCGCTACATCAAGAGCCCGCACGACGTGGTGAGCGTCGGCGACGTGGTCTCGGTCTGGGTCATGGGCGTCGATGGCGAGCGCAAACGCGTCTCGCTGACGATGGTCAAGCCGGGGACCGAACGCCCCCGGGGCGAACGCCAGAGTGGCGGTCGCCGGCCCCAGGGCGAGGGGGGCGAACGGCGATCGGGCGGCCCTCGCGGGCCTCGTCGCGAGGCGGGAACCCCTTCGAATCTGACATCTCCCCCGGTCGGGACCCCGGCCGGAGGCCAGCCCGGCGGCGAAGGCCCGCCCCGAAGGCCCGACTCCAGGCCGGGCGGTCGAGAGAGCAACTTCCGCCCCGCGGGCGGCGGCCAGAATCGCGGTGGTCCGCGTCCCGGCGGCTACGGTGGCGGACCGGGTGGGAATCGCGGAGGAGGCGGCGGAGGTCGGTTCGAGCGACCGGCGACCCCCTCGCCGATCATGACGCCTCGGCCCACCAAGCCCGCACCCCCGCCGCCCCCGCTCTCCAAGGACGCGCTGACCGGCAGCGTGCCGCTCCGCTCCTTCGGGCAGCTCAAGCAGCTCTGGACGGCCAAGGTCGAGGGGCCGAACGAAGGCGAGGGGGGCGAGTCGCCCGAGTCGGCACCGGCTCCCGAAACTCCCCCCGAGTCACCAGCTTCGGGCTCGGAATCCTGAACCCAGCCCCTTCGAGGCAACCCAATTCTCCCGGTGGCCGGCCCTTCGAGGCCGGCCACTTTCGTCTCCGGGGAGAAGCTTCCGGCCTTGCCGGATCGGGGCGAACTTCGTATGGGATGCGTTGGGTCGGCCGGCCTTGACCACATGGGCCGGGACGAGATCGTATAATAGAGGGAATGCATCCGAGCCGATCCACGAACAGGTCTCTCCTCTGTGCGTCCGATCGAAGGAGCCACCCCCTCATGGGCCGATCACTCAACGGACCGATCCGGTTCATGGTTCTCGTCATCGTCGGGGCAATGGGCCTGACGAGCCGGGCCACCGGTCTGCAAATTCCGGCCGACCCGTCCCCTTCCGAGATCAGGGTCCTGGCCCGCGGGCCGATCCACGAGGCCTATCTCGGGCCGATTCTCTTCAACCCCTCGCACGGGATCGTCGCGACCCAGGCCCCGCCCTCGACCCTCATCGAGGAGCTTCCCCAGGAGCTACGCCCCGAGGGCATCCAGGTCGAATGGATTCCCGGCAACTGGGCCTGGGACCACCAACAGCGTTCCTTCCTCTGGGTCAGCGGAGTCTGGCGGGACGTCCCGCCCGGTCGGCAGTGGATTCCCGGCTACTGGAGCCAGGTCCCGACCGGATCGCTCTGGACGCCGGGATTCTGGGCGTCCGGCGCCAACCGAGGGCGATTCGAGTATCTTCCCGCCCCCCCGGCCAGCCTCGAAACCGGACCCAACACCCCCCAGCCCTGGCCCGATTCCTCCTGGGTGCCCGGCTCCTGGGCCTGGGATCAGGACCGATACGTCTGGCGACCGGGCTCCTGGCTCCGGGCCAATCCCGACTGGGTCTGGACCCCCGGCCGATCACTGACAACGCCGGCCGGCTCCCTCGACATCGACGGTTACTGGGACTACCCCGTTGCAAGTAGGGGCCTGGCGTTCGCCCCGGTGGCGTTCGGCCCTTCCGTGATCGCGCGGGGGGATTTCTCCTACACGCCAACCGAAGTCCTGTCTGCCGAGGGACTCTTGACCAGCCTCCGGCTTCAACCGGAGGACGGGTCCTACTCCTTCGGCAACCCGGCCGACTCCGGATCGCGCGGCCCCGGTTCGATCGGCGTTCCCTGGTTCGAGATCCAGAAGGCCGGGATCGGCTACGACCCGGTCTATGGTTCGATGTCCGCCCTCAACGCCCGACGGCCCGAGTGGGATCGGAAACTCCGCGAGGATTACCGGGATCGACTCGAGGGCCGACCGGCCCTGAGTTCCTCAAAATCGGATCTCATCCAGCCCTTCCACGAGTGGGCGACCCGAACCGGATCAAGTCCTCGACCCGCACCTTTGAAGGCCCTGGAACGGGCCGCACTCGTTCGTCGGCAGTCGGACATCCAGGCCTTTCGCCGAGAACGAGAGGCCCTGGAAGCACCGGCCCAATCCTCGACGGGAACAGCCCCCGAACTCGACCGGCCCCGCGGAATCGATTTCCCTCGATCGCCGATCGCTTCCCGGATCGCCACGAAGCCCGAGAGCCCAGCGTCGGATTCGACCAGCGACCGGGCGATTCACCAGCGAGTCAATCAATCGTTCCGACCGACCATCGAACGACAAGCCGCCGCGATCCGCCGCGATCGGACTCACGACCATCCGGAGCCGGAGGCCGCCGCGTCGCGGTCGGAAGTCCACGAGAAACCGGCCGCTCCGGGCATCGGCGCGCCGGCCCACGAGGAACCAGGGCCCCCCAGGCCGCTCCCCGATCATGGTCCCGGACCACGACCGATGTAGATCGCGCCAACCTCCATGAATCCAGTCGGCGAGACTTCCCCGTGAGAGCCATCATCATCGCCAGACCCGGCGATCTCGGGTCGCTCGAAATCCACGAGGTCGCTACACCCGAACCCCGGGCTGGCCAGATCCGCGTCCGCGTCCATGCTTGCGGGCTGAACCGGGCCGACCTACTCCAGGCCCGGGGGCTTTATCCCGCGCCCCCGGGAGTCCCGGCCGATATACCGGGGCTCGAATATGCCGGCGAGGTCGACCGGCTCGGCCCCGGGACGTCGGGCCTGCACAACGTCGGCGACCGGGTCTTCGGGATCGTCGGGAGAGGTGGCCTCGCCGAGTTCATTGTCACCGAGGAACGGATGGCGGTCCCGATCCCCGGTCGGTTTGACTTCACCGAAGCGGCGGCCGTGCCCGAATCGTTCATCACCGCCCACGATGCGCTCGACCACCAGGGGCGGGCCCGATCGGGCGATCGGGTCCTGATCCATGCCGTCGGCGGGGGCGTGGGGACGGCGGCCGTCCAGGTGGCTCACGCCCTGGGATGTACGGTGTTCGGGACCTCTCGGACGCCCGAGAAGCTGGATCTCGCACGTCCACTCGGGGTGGACGTGCCGATCTGCACGTCCAGCGAGGATTTCGCCCGGGTCATCCGGGATCGGACGAATGGGCAGGGGGTCCAGGTCGTGATCGACTTCCTGGGAGCCTCCGCGCTCGCGGGGAACCTCGATTCGCTGGCGATCGGAGGTCGACTGGTCCTGGTCGGCCTGCTCGGGGGCTCGGCGGCGAGCCTAGACCTGGGCACCTTGCTGGCGAAACGGGCCACGGTGGTGGGCACCACGCTCCGGGCCAGGCCATTGGAGGAGAAAATCGCCGCGACTCGCCGATTCGCCGATTCGGTCATCCCCTGGCTGGGGCGTGGGCTGGTCCGCCCGGTCGTCGATCGGTCCTTCCCGTTCGGGGAGTTCCGCGGGGCGATCGAGCGGATGTCATCGAACCTCGGCTTCGGTAAGATCGTCCTCCGACTCTGACCCCTCGGTCGACTTGAGCAGGCCGTCCTCGATCTCCAGGACGAGGTCATCGGGCCGGATGAAACGCCGGTCGTGGGTGACGACGACCAGGGTCGTCTGTCGATCGGCCTGGAGTCGGTGGAGGATCTTGTAGATCTCGTCGCCGGTCTTGCGGTCGAGTTCGCCGGTCGGTTCGTCGGCCAGGACGACGATCGGATCCTTGATCAGGGCCCGAGCGATCGCGATCCGCTGCTGCTCGCCGCCCGAGAGTTGCCAGGGGCGATGGTCGAGCCGGTGGCCCAGGCCGACCTCTTTCAGCAAATCGGTGGCCCTTTTGCGCTGCTCCTGGGTGACGCCCGTGGGCAGGAAGGGGATCAGGACGTTCTGGAGGGCCGAGAGGTTCTTGATGAGGTTGAACGACTGGAAGATGAAGCCGACCCGATCGCGCCGGTAGGCGTTCTGCTCGGCCTCGGTCATCCGGGTCAGGTCCCGCCCCTCGATGGTGATCGAGCCGCTGCTCGGCCGGTCGAGCGCCCCCATCAGGTAGAGCAGGGTGCTCTTGCCCGAGCCGGAAGGCCCCACGATGAACGCGAACCGGCCCCGAGGGATCTGGCAGGAGACCCCCCGGAGGACTTCCAGCATCCGGTCTCCGCTCTGGAATGACTTGCGAACGTCGGAGACATCGATCATCGTCGGCCCTCGGGAAGCGTTCCGCTCTTCGGCAATTCGCCCCAAACGGGGTGGAAATCCTGTCTCATCCGGACCCGGCTCGATGCCCTGGACGCATCGAGGGGCTGGACTAGTTCATCGATGGTTTTTGCTGTCCGGACTGGCTCGCCAGGAGAATCCGGACATGCTTGTCCAGCTGGTCGGATGGCGTGAGCGGGTCGGGCGGGAAAACAAACCCATGAATATTGCGGGAGATCTGAATGGGTGTCATGATGAGACCCCAGGGGAACCCCCACCAGCCCAGGAACATTGAGGAGGCCGCACTGCCGAGCCTCGCCTTGTTCCCGCAGGACTGGCAGCAGAGGGACGCCTTGCTGCTCCATCGCGTCAGCGCGAGCGCCGACCAGATCGAGTGGCTCACATGGATGTCCACCGGCCCCGGACCGGCGCATTTCGGACAGTTCCCCTCATGGACATTCTTGAGCGTCCGGGCCACGACCTCGTCGGGGATCCGCGACGCCGAGTGCAACAGGACCGCACCCTGATGACACGTATCATTGCAGAATCGCCATTGGTCCTGCTTGACCCCGCCGAAGAGAATCATCGCGTTGCAATAATCACACTTCGCCATGAAGCCGTTTCCTGAAAAGGTTTCGACTGGCGCGATCGAAATCAGTGAGATCCTAGCCGAATCGCATCCATCGGCACCAGTCGGGACGCCTTCCAGGCGGGGTAGAGGCCGCCCAGCGTGCCCATCACCACCGAGAGGGCCAGGCCCATCGCGATCAGCCTCGGGCCGAATTCGAGGTGGAGCCCGCCCGAGATGAACAGGTTGCCGACCTGGGTCAGGCCGAAGGCCATCAGGCAGCCGACCAGCCCGGCCAGCAGGCCGAGGTAGGCGCTCTCGATCGTCACGAGCGAGAGGACATTGCCGCGCGACCAGCCGTTGGTCCTCAGGACCCCGAACTCGGCGAACCGCTCGGTCGTGCTCATCAGCATGGTGTTGATGATCCCGACCACGCCCACGATCAGGGCCAGGCTGACGGTCATCAGCAGGAAGGTGTCGAGCTGGCCCATCACGGTCCCGAAGTTGGCGGCGAATTCGGACATGCTCCGGGCGTCGAGCCGGGGCTCGGTCACGGTCTCCTCGATCCGCTTGGCCACCTCGTCGATCGCCGAGGGGTCCTCGGCCTCGACGTAGAAGCTGGAGACCTTCTCGGCCGACTCGCCGGTCACTCGCCTCGCGGTGCCGATATCCATGACGATGATGGGGTCGAGCAGGAACGAGCCGGTCTCGTAAATCCCGATGATCGTGAACTTCTCCGAGCCGATCTTGAGCTGGTCGCCCAGCTTCTTGGGCTGGCCCTGGGCGTCGGGGTGCTCCTTGGCGATCTTCCGGCTGATGACGATGTTGTTCGTCCCGGCGTCCTCGACCTTCAGGAACCGCCCCTCCTTCAATGCGTTGGGATACACGGCGCTCTTGAGGCCCCGGTGGGCGGCGATATCCTGACCCTGGATGATCGTGGCGTCCAGGAAGCTCTGGATCTTCTGCTCCTTGGTCTTCTGGAGGAACTCCAGCGGATTCCTGGGGATCAGGCTCACGTCCTCGATCGTGGGCGGGAGGCCCCAGACCTCGGGGGCGACCGCCCTCACCCCCGGGACGGCCCGGAGCTTCTCGGCCAGGTTCGCGGGGAGCTTGCTGAAGACCGGGGTCGGCACGTTCTCGCGGAGGACCATCACCCCCTTGATCTTCTCCAGGGTGTCGCCGACCAGATGCCGGAGGCCGTCCGAGACGCTGAAAAGGCCGAGGACCCCGAGGATCGGCACCGAGAGCCCCACCAGGGCCAGGAAGGTCCGGAGCGGTCGGGTCAGGAGGTTGAGCCAGGCGAACTTGCCCATGAGCCGATCCGCATCCTTGAGGAATGAGATGACCAGGCCGGCCGGAATCGGTCGAGCCCGCCCCTTCGAGGGCTCCGATGATTATAGTCGAAGGCGCGGCGGAGCCAAGGGCTGGTTCCGGTGAGCCTTGACTCGGCAGGGCCCGGACCCTCTAATAGGCTTCCTCGACAGGTGCTCCGGGTCCGCGAGGGCTCGGGGAGAATAGGGAAGACGGTGTGAATCCGTCGCGGGGCCGCCGCTGTGATCGGCCAGGCCCCCGGACATTCAAGCCACTGCCGCAAGGTGGGAAGGCGGTCCGGGGTCCGTCATGAGCCGAAAGTCAGAAGACCTGCCCGTCGAGATTTGTTCCGAAAGCTCCGGCCACGAGCATCCGAGCAGGTCGACGACGCGGGACGATCCCCGCCGAAGGACCGATCGTCGGATGGGCTGGGGCGATCTTCTCCCTGGCCCGACCCGGCAGGAAGGTCCGCGTCTATGTTCCCGTCCCCGCCCAGCTTCTCCACTCGGCGCCCGTGCGCGCGCCGACCCGGTTTCACTTTGATCGAGTTGTTGGTGGTGATCGCGATCATCGCCGTGCTGATCGCGCTGCTCCTCCCGGCCGTGCAGGCCGCCCGCGAGGCCGCCCGCCGGATCGGCTGCACCAACAACCTCAAGCAGATGGGCCTGGCCTTCCACCACTATCACGAGGTCCACAACGTCTTCCCGATCGGGGGCTACGGCGGGAGCCTGCCCACCTCGGCCTTCTGGGACAACCCGCTGATCCAGGCCCGACGGATCGCCAGCTGGGGGACGGCCATCCTGCCCTACATGGAGCAGGCCCCGCTCTATAATTCGATCAACCAGGGTCGATGGTTCGTCCAGCCCGAGAACCTGACGGCCGGGGGGATCACGATCGCGGCGTTCCTCTGCCCCTCGAATCCCGCCAGCTCGCTGTTCAAGCCCAATGGCGACAACGCCAGCTCTCCGCCGTTCGGACGGAACGATTACGCGGGCAACTTCGGCGAGCGGGCGCTCCGCTGCTACCCGTCGATGAACTGCCAGAACAGCTATTCCGATCAGGGAGAGCCCTCGGGCCGGGGCGTGATCATGCCCTGGGGCACCATCACGGTCGGGGTCCGGGACATCACCGACGGGACGAGTTCGACGATCGTCCTGGGAGAGGCCCCCGAGGCACTCCACGGGCTCTGGATCGGCCACAAGAACTTCCTCGACCAGAGCGCCCCGATCAACTCGCGAAACGGCCGGACCGGGCCCTGGCAATCGTGCGTGATGCCGGCCTCGAGCCCCCGGCTGGGCAAGCTCGGCTGCGACTTCGGCCAGGAATTCCACAGCTACCACCCCGGCGGCGGGATCTTCCTGTTCGCCGACGGCTCGGCTCGCTTCCTCAAGGAAACCATCGAGCCCCGGACGCTCGCGGCCTCCCTCTCCCGCAAGGGCGGCGAGATCCTCGACGCGAACGCTTATTGATCGGGCCTGGCGGGACCTCGCGGGCGTGAGAGCCGCGAGGTCCCGGCCGTCGGCCCGTCGCCCCTCCCACTTCCCATTCTTGTCCGCCCAGGAGTTCGGCATTGAGACATGCTCTCGGTTCGTCGCTGTTGCGTTTCGCGCTGATGTCCCTGATCCTGGCCGGTGGCCGCGAGGCTACCGCCGACCTGATCAATTTCGAGGACCTGACGTTCGCCCCGGGGGAGGATGCCTGGTATGGCCCCGACCCCAACGGCTCGACCGTCAGCGGGCCGTACGGCCCCCAGATCGACGGAAGTTTTCGGAGTGGTGGTGCCAGCTTCGTGAATCGTTATGATCTGACGTATGGCACGTGGGATGGGTTCGCTTACTCTCGCGTCAACGACACGACCCACGGCTTTCCGAACCAGTTCGGCGCGATCACGGGGACCGGCCACGGCGGCTCGGGGAATTACGGCGTGGGCTTCGGGGCCGACGCCCTGACCCCCAACCTGGCCGATCCGACCCCCTTCGACCCGTCGAGCCTGGCCGACCTGAAGGCGCTTCCCAACTTCTCGCTGGCGGCGGGATCGATGATCGAGGGGATGTACGTGACGAATACGACCTACGCCTACCTCTCGATGACCCAGGGGGATGCCTTCGGGACCACCCCGTTCGGAGGCCCCTCCGGCAACGATCCCGACTACCTCCTGCTGACGGCCTACGGGACCACCGCGAGCGGCGAGATCCTCAAGACATCGGTCGATTTCTACCTGGCCGACTACCAATCCTCCGATCCAGGCGCACGGTACATCGTCGACGACTGGCGATACATGGACCTCTCCGGATTGAAGGGGGCCACCTCGATTTACTTTAATATCTCCGGCTCGAAGAATGGGCTCTATGGGCTGAATACCCCCACCTTCTTCGCGCTGGATGACATCCGATTCAGCACCGCCGTGCCCGAGCCTTCGAGCGCGATCCTCTGCCTCTCGGGGCTGGGCCTCGCCGGCATGATCCTCCGTTCCCGACGATCGCGGGCCGCAAACCTGCAAGGAGATCGATGATGAGCCGTCCGCGATTCTGGTTCCTGGCGACCCTGACCGTGCTCGCCGCGGTGAGTCGGGTCCTGCCGCACCCGCCCAACTTCACGCCCACGATGGCCATCGCCCTCTTCGGCGCGGCGACCTTCGGCAGCTTTCGGTCGGCGATCCTGGTCTCCTTCGGGGCCTTGCTGGCCAGCGATGCGATCCTGCAACTGACCTACCAGCTCGGTTGGCAGCCCTCCCGGGGCTTCTATCAGGGGCAGTGGGTGGTCTATTCCTGCGTCGCCGCCACGATGCTGATCGGAGCATCGCTCCGGAACCGGCGGAACGTCGCCACGATCGGCGCGGCGGCCCTCGCCAGCTCGCTCCTGTTCTTCGTCGCGACCAACTTCGCCGTCTGGGCCTCGGACGACCTCGGGACCTACTACCCCCGGACGATGGCGGGGCTCGTGCTCTGCTACGAGGCCGCCTTGCCCTTCTTCCGAAACAGCCTGGCCGGTGACGCCTGCTTCACCCTGGCCCTGTTCGGCAGCCTCGCCCTCGCCGAGGCCCGGTTCCCGGCCGTCCGATCGGCCCGACCGGCGACCGTCTCGGCCTGAAGGCCGACGCGTCCGAAACCGAGGCGACCCGGGATCATCGCGAACGATCCCGGGTCGCCTCGCTTCGTCCCTGTCGATTACTTCCCCTGATTCCAGTAGATCTTGACGTTGTGGGTGGCCCGCCCTCCCGCGACGATCTCAGGGCGCCCATCCTCGTCGAGATCGGCGGTGACGAGGTCCTCGACCGCCACGCCCCCATCGTCGATCACGGTCCGGTCGAAGGCGAGGGGATCGGAGCCGGCCCGAGGCGAGTAGACGAAGACGCCCGGACCTCGGGGACGAGAGCCGGCCTCCTTGTTCGGGTCGCGCTGGCCGATGACGATCTCGTCGTCGCCGTCGCCGTCCAGGTCCGAGCACCAGACGGCGTGTCCCCACTGGAGCGGCTCGTCGACCACCCGGCGATCCCAGAGGCCCTCGCCCGACTTCGGCGGGGTGTAGGCGACCACCTGGAACCCGTGCCAGGGCTCGATGGTCGCGACGAAGCGCTTGCCGTCGCGGAGCCGGCCGACCTTGACCTCGCTGGCCCCCTTGAACGGGGTGGTCTCCTGATTCCCCGACCCGATCTGGGTCCTGGTCCACTTGCCGGAGGTCTCGCGACTCAGGAGGAACACGCCCTCCCAGGCGGCCACGACGATCTCATCCTTGCCGTCGCCATCCATGTCGATCAGTTGGAGGTTGTGCGTCGTGTGCAGCGAGTCGGCGGCGACCTCGGTCGGCCAGGGCCCCGAGAATGGCTCGTCGGGGATCGACTCGACCAGGATCCGGACCCCGGGCCCCTGGCCCCAATCCGGCCCCTTGGTTTCCCGACCCTGGAGCGGGGCGACCACCAGTTGCGGCTTGCCGGTCCCCAGGACGTCGCCGAACCGCATCCGGTGCAACGTCGGCTCATTGCCGAGCGGCACGACCCGCCAGGCCCCCTCGGGAGCCCCCGTCCGGGTCACCAGTTGGAGCGTCCCGCCGGTCTTGGTGTTGGTCGGCTGCCAGGAAGCCCCGACCGCGAAGTCGACCCGCCCATCGCCGTCGAGATCCCGGGACTGGAAGCAGACGTTGTCGCGCTCGGTCCCGCCGCGAATCACGTCCTGCTTCTCCCAGGTCGGGTTCCGATACCAGACCAGGGCGTCACCGGCCAGAGCCGCGACGTCGGGCTTGCCATCGGCATTGATGTCGGCGATCGTCACGGCATAGCAAACATCGCCGACCCTCGGGTCGATGACCTGGCCCCGGAACGAGGGGACTTCGCCCGCAAGGCAAGAGGTAGGCCCGAGCAAAAGGGCGATCGCGATCAGTCGGCGCATGGCAGGGCCTCGTCGGGGAATCGGAGGGTGTCGGTATTTCTCCCCACCTCACCCGATCCGCACCCGACTCGCAAGCGGGTAGGGCGGCGTGACGGTCGCCCCAGTCACATGGCCATACCAGGGTGACTCCATCGTCGTCGGCATGCTCGCCGGTTTCTGGTCACTAACTTAAGGAGGGCGTGATCTCTGCGACTCCCCAAAACTCCACTCATGGCTTGCCAAGCACGAATTTCAGCAGGCCTTCCAGATTATCCGAGGTGCCATCCGGCCTGATTCCCAACTCCTCCATCGGCAAGTGGAATCGGTTCACCCAGTAGGTAGTGTAGCCGAAGCTCTTCGCGCCGTAGGCATCCCAACCGCCGAATGCGCAGAACGCGATCTCCTCCTTCTGGAGCTTCAGATGCTCGATACCCAACGCGTAGGCGCCAGGTTCCGGCTTGTACGTGCCATTGGCCTGTGTGCTCAGCAGTTCATCGAAGAGATCGGCGATCCCCGCGTTCTCGGCATTGGCCTTTAGCATCTCGGGACTGAAGTTTGAGATGGTGATGACCCGGACACCGCTGGCCTTGAGCTTGCGCAGGGCGGCCGCCGCATCCGGCCAGGGCTCCAGGGTCAGGTAGGCGTCGAGGAGGCTCTTCCGCTTCTCGGGAGTCAGTTCCAGCTTCATCGCCCCGGCGGTGTAGACCAACGCGTCTTCCGTGACCTTGAAGAAGTCAATCTGACGACCCGTGATGGACCGGAGGAATCCGTACTCGAACTGCTTGGCCCGCCATGCCTTGGTAAATTCGGTGCTCTTGCCGGGGAACGCCCTTTCGACGGCCGGGACGACGGAGTTCGCGTTGAAGATCACGAAATAATCGAAGGCGACTGCCTTGAATCGGGGCAGCGGGTCCTGCGCGAGGGCAGGTCCGCAGTACGAGAGGATGATCGCGGCGAGTGGCGACCACATGAGCGAGGGTGATATCGTCATGTCGGCGCAGGGCCTCCAAGCTGGAGAATTGGGATGAGGGGGTCGCTCGATGTTCAGCGACGGGTGGCCGAGAGCAGCCGGAGTACATTCGGCTGGGTGGCAGGGGTTGCGGTACTCCGCAACCCCGGGATCAGGGGATGGTCCGGAGCACGAACTCCCGCCAACCAATCGACACCCTGGGGTTGCGGAGTACCGCAGACCCCTGCTACCCGCCGCCCGCGAGCCTTGACGACCTGTCGTTCACCTTTCAAGCGGCTGGCGGATTGGTTGTGGTGCAAGGAGAGGCCCTTCATTCGAAAACGGCCCATTTTGCTGAGGAAAAGCATTCCTCACCGAAATCCGTGGGATCAAAGGAGAGTGATGCAGCCTGCGGCTGCATTCCCTCGGCGTAGATGAGGAACCTCAATGATAGCTGTTGAAAATATGGGATGAGGCACCGACTCCCATTGGCGATCGGACAAACGCGTCGGAGCCCCTTGAATGGCGCGAGGAAGAGAATTCCCAATTCTCCGGGATGGAATGGTCTCTGGGCCCGAAACGCTCCCTTACCCTGTGGATTTGATGACACAGACCAATCGAAACCCGCTCTAATACTACTCCGTTAATATCAACGGCAATTGCAATGAGCGATCCTTGCAATAGGGGCAATTGTGCCGACAGATCGGGGCCAGCAGCCTCTGCAAGGCACGGCGGATCGCCGGCACCGTGATCACCGGGCGGGTCCCCCCCTTTTTCCCGGCCGGGCCGGGTCTCGTTCCTCGCGTTCTCGCTCCAACGCCAGGAACCCGAAGGCCAGCATCACCAGGCAGGCGTGATGATGAAAGCCACGCCAGGAACGCCCCTCGTGATGGTCCAATCCGAGTTCTTCCTTCATCTGCTGATAACCTTGCTCCACCGGCCAGCGGCTCTTCCAGAGCCGGACCGCCTTGATCCGGCTGGTTCGGCCCGGCAGGTTCGAGAGGGCGTACTTGATCTTGCCGTCGGCCTGCTCCTCGATCAGCAGCCAGACCGGCTCGGCCCCGGCGCACTCGCCGGTGGCCCAGCCCCCGCCGGGCCAGACCCGAAGCCAGGCGAAGCGGCCCGACAGCTTCCCCTTGGTCCCCTCGCGCCAGGTCACCTTCCGCAGCGGTGTCGAGGCGGCCAACTCTCGCAGGCTCACCGGCTTCGGGGTGCCGGCCTTCAGTCGTGATCGCCGTCGCGGCCGCCCGCCGGACCCCGGCGGTCGGATCGCCGGCCCGGGGACCTCCCACGACGGCTCCTCGGTGAAGACCACCATCTCGTCGGTCACGCCCACGATGTAGGACAGGCCGCGCTCGGCCAACCCCTCTCGGAAGAGCCCGGAGACGCCGTAGCCGGCATCGGCCACCACGAGCCGGCCGGGCAACCCCTCGGCCCGAACCAGATCGAGAAGCTCCAGGGCGATCTGGCCCTTCGTCAGTGCTCGTCGTTGCTCCCGGGGCACGCCCGCCTTGTCGAGCCGCTTGGAGTCATCGAGCCAGGCCTCGGGCAGGTAGAGCCGCATCGCCAGCGGGTAATGGCCCTTCGGGGCGACGTAATGAACCGAGGGTGCGACCTGGCAGTTAGCCTTCTTGCCTTGAGCCCCGCAGTACTGACGCTGCACACCGACGGAGAGCTTGCCCTGCTTGGGGAAGCTCGTATCGTCAATGACGAAGATGCCGGCCGGAGAAGCGAAAGACTCGGCCATGACGGAGCGATGACGCTTCCAGACGGCCATCTCGTCCCAGGTGCTCTGGCCGATGAACTGCTGGAGGGCCTGGTCGAGGTCGGCGACGACCAGGCCGGTCGGGAGGGTGACCTTGCGCGAGAGCGGCTCGATGCTCTTGCGGTCGCCGTCGAGGATCAGTCCCTGGAGGTAGACGCCGGAGTATTGGGCCTGTCGGGGCCGGTTGAAGTCGTCGCGGAAACGGGCGGCGTAGGCGTCGAGCCGTTCGAGGACTTCGGGTGCGAGTTCGGGGGTATAGGTGCGATTCATACCCTGCATACGAACCGGCCAGGCGTTCCGTTCGTATCAGATAACGGAGTAGTACTAAAATCTAGGTTGTCCTGCGTTTGAATCACTACGTAAACATCCTTGGCGGAAGCCGTGCCATCATTTCTCAAGCGAGCCTCATATCGCAATGCCGCTTCTCCATCATTCAGCAGCTTATTGAACATTTCACTATTAGGATTGCGACGATACGACTCGACCAAGTCCTTGGGGAGAAGCTCAAAGCTGAGATCAACCTCAATCCGAAGTTGCGGGTGAGCTTGCGGGTAGAAGAGCGTCCGCAAGAGACCGGGTTCTGCCATTAGGAAGTCATCGCTCGCACGATAGTGGTAATGCTTTCCCGCCCATTCTGCCCGATGGGGCTTGTACCCGCTCTCTGGCACGAAGCAGACAACAAATCCCCCTCCCGGGCCTATTATTGAGAAGAATTCTACTCCCATGACTGGGGGATTTGTCGCGTCGCGAACCCAATCTCTTAATTTGGATTCCAATACAGGTGGATCGGAAATAAGTCGAAGACCGCATGCTGCGTCTATGCCTCTGGGCTGGGTTTTCCTCGCATCGACGCCCCAGACGATCAAACCATCGGTGATATTCGCGAAGCCAGAGAGCGCCTTGCTCCATATTTTCTTGGCGTCATTATCGTCCTGTGGATCACCTTTGAAGTCGATCCATTCTTCTTCGAAGAAGGGGTAATGCGGAGCCGACGAATCAGGGATCGAAGAAAGATATTCGAAGGGGTCATCATGGGTTTTGATAAAATCAAAATATTCCCTAGCTGTTGATCTGGCATACGGCATTTTATGGCCTCCATACTCAGATGAGGAATTACGACGAAATTCAAGCAGGTTGGGCTTGATGCGCCAACCACTACCTACGACGTATGGCAGGGGTTGCGGTACTCTGTCACTCGACAGAGTACCGCAACCCCTGCCATTCGCCGTCGAGCCAATCCAAGTGTGACCGGATCGCATCGCTCGGGATGAATCCTCGTGATCCAAATGAAAAAGTGTGTTTTCGAGCGACCTTCGGGCGCGAAAATTCGGGGGAGATACTCCCGGATTTCGCATTAACTTCTCCCCCCAAGGTCGCCCCCATGATCGTCTCCGAAGCCCGACTGGCCGCGAATCGCCGGAATGCCCTCAGGAGTACCGGGCCGAAGACCATCGAAGGCAAGGAACGGTCACGGGCCAATGCCCTTAAGCATGGGCTCTGCTCGGCGGTGGTGGTGCCCGAGAGCATTGAGGCGATCCAGGAGCGGGCCTCGGCTTATTATCACACGCTCAAGCCTCAGAATGAGTTTCATTCCTGGCTGGTCGATCGGGTGGCCATCCTCAGCCTGCGGATCGAGCGTTGCGAGCGGATCGAGCGTCGGGTCCGGGATAAGATTTCGTTACGTTCGGAACTGACCTGGGATGACGATCGGAAGTTGCAGGCCGAGACCCTCGGCGGGCAGTTGAGCAAGCGTCCCGGCGAGGTTGTGGAAGCTCTCCGGCGGACCCCTCAGGGGTGCGAGTGGCTGATGACCCGGTGGGCCATGCTGGCTTACAGCGCCAACCTAAAAGGCGCCTGGACCCCCGATCAGATCCGGCTGGCTTTCGACTTATTGGGCACTCCCGAGGAGTTCCGCGAGGGGCACAGGCCGGGGGCCTCGCTGGACCTGGACGGGGAGATGGTCGAGCCGGCCGAAGATCCGGCGGGGGTGGCCCGTCGCGAGATCGCCGCGTTGAAGGAACGTCGGGATCTGGTGAGCGACCTCGATGAAGTCAATCGGGCCCTGGCCTCGGCCGACCTGACCAACGACGAGGATCCCGAGCTTCGGCGGCTCCGGCGTTATGAGTCGACCTTGCATCGTCGGCTCCGCTGGTGCCTGGCTCAGATCAAGTACGAGTCGCCTCATCGGTCGCCGCACCCCGATCTCAAACCCCAATGGGTGGCCCGGATCGAGGCGGAGGCCGAATCGTTGGCCAAGGAGTCGGCGAGGCCGCCGGTCCAGGTCCCGCTGGCTCGCCAGCACTGGAACGGGCCTTCGGCCTGCCCTCCGTTCGACCTCGAACCGGAGGAGGTCCCCGAGCCCGGCGAGGCGCTGGACGTGCCGAAGATCCTCACCTCGCGGGCTGAGAAGCGTCTCCATCGGGCCGAGTCGCGCCGAGAGGCCCGACGCCAGAAGCTGGAACGGCTCCGGGCCTGACGATCGGGCGAGCTTGTAGGGTAGACTCGGCCGGGTGGGACGGCCGAGGTTGAGGTCTCATGCGCGGGGAGTAGGGACTTCGGGCCGAAATTGCCGGATGATGTCGTTTTCGTGGAGATCGTCGGGGGAAATGCGAGCAGTGATCCTCCGATTCGTGCCCTGCCGCGACTTTCTCCGAGGTTTCGAGACTCCCTGAGGCAGCCGTCGAACGAAGCCAACCCAGGACGACGGAACGAACCCATCCGGGCTCGATCCGGGAGCCGGGACACGTGGCCGGCGTCTCCGGCGGAGCAAGCTCCGGTTGCCAACCGTGGCCAGCTCGGGCATCCTTCGTGGAAAACCCGGGCCCTTCCGAGACAATGGGGTGTACCCGTGGATTCTTGTGGAATGGGTCGGTCCGAGGTTTTCGCCCCCTCTCCCCAGCCCTCTCCCACGAGGGGAGAGGGGGGTTGTTCTCGCCGAAGCCTTGATCTCCGACCCCTTGAATCTGTACCCTCCCCCCTGGTGGGGGAGGGTTAGGGAGAGGGGGGTCGGGTCGGGCTACTTCAGAAACCTGGATACACCCAGACGTCGGATCAGCCCAATTCTCGGGGTGTATCCGGTCGATTCGGCACGACCGGGCGGCTATCATCGAAGTTAGTTCCCACCGCCCACCGGTCGACGACCGACTCTCCTGGTCCTTCGAGGTAAGACCTGATGCCCCGGATTCGCAAACTCTCGGCGAGCCTCGCCGCGACACTCGCCGTCGTCGGCCTGGCCGCGATCGGCCTGGCCGCGATGAGCCCGACCACCCACGGACAGACCCCAGCGAAGAAAAAGCCGGGCGCCGCCCGCAAGCGGGTCGAGTCCCCCGCCGTCTCCCAGCCCGCCGATCGGATCAAGGCCCTCAAGGGGTTCAAGGTCGAGCTGATCTACACCGTGCCTCGCGAGTCGCAGGGCTCGTGGGTCAACCTGGCGGTCGACCCGAAGGGGCGGCTGATCGCCTCGGACCAGTACGGGAAGCTCTATCGGGTGACTCCCCCGCCCATCGGCGAGCCCGTCGCGGAGGTCAAGGTCGAGCCGATCCCGGTGGAGATCGGCGAGGCCCAGGGTCTGCTCTGGGCGTTCGATAGCCTGTACGTCGTGGTCAACTCGACCGACAAGGCGAAGTCGGGCCTGTACCGGGTCAAGGATACCGACGGCGACGACGTCCTCGACAAGGTCGAGCTGCTCCGGAAGCTCGAAGGCAACGGCGAGCACGGCCCGCACGCGGTGGCGCTCGGGCCCGACGGCAAGTCGATCTACGTCGTGGCCGGCAACGCGACCAAGCTCCCCGAGGTCGAGGGCTCGCTGGTCCCGAAGACCTGGGGAGAGGACAACCTCCTGCCGAGGATGGTCGACGGCCGAGGGTTCATGACCGATGAGAAGGCCCCCGGCGGATTCGTCCTGAAGCTCGACCCCGAGGGCAAGACGGCCGATCTGGTCTCGATGGGCTACCGGAACGCCTACGACTTCGGCTTCAGCCGGGAAGGGGACCTGTTCACCTTCGACTCCGACATGGAGTGGGACATGAGCACCCCCTGGTATCGCCCGACCCGGGTCTGCATGGTCGCCAGCGGCGCGGACTTCGGCTACCGGAACGGCGCGGGGAAGTGGCCGACCTACTACTACGATAGCCTCCCGCCGGTCGTGAACATCGGTCCGGGCTCGCCGACCGGCGTGAGCTTCGGCTACGGGGCGAAGTTCCCGGCCAAGTACCAGGATGCCTTCTACATCAGCGACTGGAGCTACGGGAAGCTTTACGCGATCCACCTCAAGCCCGAAGGCTCGGCCTACACCGGCGAGGTCGAGGAGTTCGTGACCGGCACCCCGCTCCCGCTGACCGACCTGGTGGTCGACCCGAAAGACGGCGCGATGTACTTCGCCGTCGGCGGCCGGAGGACCAGCTCGGGACTCTACCGGGTGACCTACACCGGGGATGAGTCGACCGCCCCATCCACCGAGACCCTGGCCGGTGCCGAGGCCCGCAAGACCCGTCGGATGCTGGAAGCCTTCCACGGCCACAAGGACCCCAAGGCCGTCGAGACCGTCTGGCCCTATCTCTCGAACCCCGATCGCTCGATCCGCTACGCCGCGCGGGTGGCCCTGGAATTCCAGGACCCGGCCACCTGGCGCGACAAGTCCCTGGAGGAAGAGACCCCCCTGGCCGCGCTCGAATCCCTGCTGGCCCTGGTCCACGTCTCGGCCGCCGACCCGGCCCACCGGGAGCCGGGAGCCCCCGCGCCCGACCCCGAGCTTCGCGGCCAGATCCTCAACGCCCTGGCCAAGCTGGGCTGGGAGGATCTTCCCTACGCCCGGCAGCTCGACACGATCCGCCTGGTCGAGGTCCTCTTCAACCGCTTCGGCCCGCCCGATGACGAGACGTCCGCCGCGATCGCCTCGCACCTCGACGAGTCCTTCCCGGCCAAGGGGCGCGAGCTGAATATCGAGCTGGCCAACCTGATGGTCTACCTGAAGGCCCCGAGCGCGGCGGCCAAGATCGTGGCCCTCCTGCAAGCCGCCCCGACCCAGGAAGAGCAGATGGAATTCGCCCGGGCGCTCCGGGTCCTCAAGAACGGCTGGACCCCCGAGCTTCGCAAGGCGTACTTCACCTGGATCGCGAACTCGCCCAACCTCAAGGGCGGGCCGAGCATGGAAGGGTTCCTCAAGCAGATCCGCGACGGAGCCCTCGCCTCGCTGAGCGATTCCGAGAAGGCGGAAGTCCAGCCGATCCTGGACGCCCGGCCCAAGTCGCCGACCGCCGTCGCCGCCAACGCCCCCTCGCGGCCCTTCGTCAAGGCGTGGACCCTGGACGAGCTGGTGCCGATCGTCGAAGAGGGCTTGAAGGAAAAGCGAGACTTCAACAAGGGCCGGAGCCTCTTCGCCGCCACCCAGTGCTTCGCCTGCCATCGCTTCGACAATGAGGGCGGGGCCGTCGGTCCCGACCTGACCGCCGTCGCCGGTCGGTTCAGCACCCGCGACCTCCTCGAATCGGTCGTCGTGCCCAGCAAGGTGATCAGCGACCAGTACGAGGCCGTGACCATCGCCACCACCGATGGCCAGGTCATCACCGGCCGGATCATGAACCTGAACGGCGACACGCTCATCCTGAACACCGACATGCTCAACCCGAGTGCCCAGGTGACCGTCGACGTCAAGAAGATCGAGGAATCCCGCCCCTCGCCGATCTCGATGATGCCCGAAGGGCTGCTCTCGACCCTGAACAAGGACGAGATCGCCGACCTCGTGGCCTATCTGCTCTCCCGAGGAGACCGGTCCGCCAAGCTGTTCGAGTAAGCCCCGAAAACGAACGGGCGGCGTCGAAGGTCCACCCTCGACGCCGCCCGGCCTCGATACCGATTTACCGCTCATTCGGACTTCGTGCCGGTCGCCTTCCCCGTCGTTGCGTTGAAGTCGGACCACTGGCCGGTCTTCACGCTGAAGATGTAGAAGTGGTCGTCGGACTCGACGGTCACCCGGCTGTTCATGACCGCGGGGGCCGGATTCGCTCCTTCGGGCAGTTCCAGGGTGCCCCACGACTGGGTCAGGGCGCTGAAGGCGTAGACATGCCGGCCGATGGCATAGGCCGCCAGGTTGTTGTTGACGACCGGCGTGGCCTGACCCGGGGCGGGCTCCTTCAGGTCGATTGGATACCACTGCCCGGTCTTGGGAACGAACGCGGCAATCTGCCCGATCGACTCACCTTTGGCGTACAAGGCCGCCAGCCCGCCATTGACGACCGGGGTTACCTCGATCCCCTTGGGCACTTCATACGAGGCCCACTCGCCGGTCTCGGTGCTGTAGGCGGCCACTCGATCTGACCTGGGCTTGTGGACGACGACACAATCCTCGGTCTGGATGGAGGCGATGGACTCCTTCGGTGGCACACCGCCTATACCACCCATGGCCAATCCACCGGGCATCATCCCCGCCATGCCGCTACCGCCCATGCCCATTCCACCGGACATCATCCCCGGCATGCCGCCCATTCCCGGGGCACCCATCATCATGCCTCCGCCGCCCATGCCGCCTCCCATCCCGCCTCCCATCCCGCCCATGCCGCCTCCCATACCTCGCATCCCGCCCATTCCCGGCATGCCCATGGCGCCGGGGCCCATGCCGCCCCTTCCTCCCATCATTCCGGAGCCACCCATGCCTCGACCCCTTCCCGGAGGCCCCCCGGTCCCGGCTTGAGCGGTGTCCTCTCCCGAATCGGCCGCGCCGCCCTCGGCATTCAGCTCATTGTCGCGGGCCTCGGTGGCCTCCAGCTTCTTGCGAGTCTCCTGAAGCTCCTTCTTCAGGGTCTTCACCTGCTTCTCGGACTTCTCCGCTTGTTCCCGGAGCTTGGCGATCAGGTCATCGAGGGTCTTGTCCGGCGCCGGGGTCGCCCGGAACCCGCCGAGCCTCTGGGCCGCCACCGGGGCAACGCCCAGGGTCAAGGCACCGGCCAGGGCCAGGCCTCCTGCGATCTTGAGCTTGGAGAGGATCATGGTCGTCATCGCTCCTTCCGCCAGGGACGCTACGCCGACCGAGACCATCCCGGCCGCCGAGGCTCCCGTACCCACCGCGCTTGCCACTCGCCAGGTCAGCACGGCCAACAGCGGCGGCACGAACACCGGGGCCGCTTCCGCCTCGATGGTCGCCGCGAGGACAATCGAGGAGACCGCCAAGCCTCGACGGGCCAGCCGGGCCCGGAGCTTTTCCCGGCCCGTCGCCAGTCGGCTCCGCACGGTCCCGACCGGACATCGGAGCCGGTCGGCCGCCTCGTCGTGGGTCAAGCCGTCGAAGTAGCAGAGGATCACCGGCTCGCGGAACTTGGCGGGGAGCCGGCGGATTTCCTCGTCGAGGGTGGCCCGGAGCTCGGATCGTTCCAGATCCGGCTCGGTCGAGGTCGCAGCCTCCGCTTTCGTGCCGGTTCGCTCCCGGGCATTCCTCCGGGCGGTGTTGGCTCGCGATCGGATGGCCACCCGATGGGCCACCCCGTACAACCAGGGCCCGAGCCGGTCCGGGTCGCGGATCGTCCCCGCCCGCTTCGCCAGGATCAGGAAGGTGGCCTGGAAAGCATCCTCGGAGGAGTCCGAACTTCCCAGGACCCTCCGGCAGACCCCCAGGACCATCGGCCCGTGACGGTTGACCAGGGCTTCCATCGCCAACGGATCGCGACGGCTCGTGAACCTCCGGAGCAGTTCCCCCTCGCCCATCCCCGAGACCGTACCCTCACCCGAGAAGTGGAGGGACCTGCCGAACGGGATCGGATTCCCCGGTACGCTCGCCATCGGATCGCCCCCTCGTCGCCCCTCGGACGTCCCTTGCACCTCTGTACTACGCCGGACTCGCCGTCCAATCGATTTATTTCGAGAAAATCGTGGTAAATCCATCGAGTCCCGAGCGAACATCAGGGACGGGAGCCACACCTTTCCCCCAACTCCTCGGAGGAATCATCATGCGACGTGGACTGGCAAGCCTGGTCGCCATGACCCTCGTCGGATCGGCCTGGGTGTTCGGGATTGATCAGGGGTCGGGACTCACCGGCCGGGTCGAGGCTCGCGAGAAATCGCGGGAACCGCTCTATGAGGGGACCGGATCCCACACCCGGAAGGTCAACACCTCGTCCCAGGACGCACAACGCTATTTCAATCAAGGCCTGAACCTCCTGTTCGCCTTCAACCACGACGAGGCCGCGCGATCCTTCCGCCAGGCCGCCGATCTCGACCCCTCGTGTGCCATGGCCTGGTGGGGCCTGGCCGTCTCGCAAGGGCCGCACATCAATCGACCGGTCGTGACCGCCGAGCAGGCCAGGATGGCCACCCAGGCGCTGGCCAGGGCCCGCGCCGAGTCCGCCAACGCGAGCGAGGTGGACCGTGGCCTGATCGAAGCCCTGGCCCGTCGGACCGTGCTCGATCCTCCGGCAGACCGATCGGCGCTGGACCGGGCCTATTCCGACGCGATGCACGACCTCCGAGGAGCCCACCAGGACGACGCCGACGTCGGGGCATTGGCCGCCGAGTCGTCCATGAACCTCCGACCCTGGGACCTCTACACGCAAGACGGGCAGCCTCAACCGGGGACCGAGGCCATCGTCGCACTGATCGAGGAAATCCTGAAGCTCGCCCCGAATCATCCCCTGGCCAATCACCTCTACATCCACGCGGTCGAAGCCTCCCGACACCCCGAACGGGCCGAGGCCGCCGCCGATCGGCTCCGCGACCTCCAACCGGGACTCTCTCACAACGTCCACATGCCATCCCACATCGACGTCCGGGTCGGCCACTGGGAGGCCGCCCGCGACGCCAACCGGAAGGCCATTGCCGTCGATCGTCGGTTCCTGGCCATCCGGCCCGACCCTGGCTATTACGGGCTCTACATCGCCCACAACTATCACATGCTCGCATATGCCGCGATGATGCGAGGAGAACGGCAGGTCGCCCTCGACGCGATCGACGAGATGATGACCAAGATCCCGCAGGAATGGGCCGCGAAGAACGCCGCGATCGCCGACGGCTTCCTGGTCATGCCGCTGGAGGTCCGGATGCGATTCGGGCTCTGGGACGAGATCCTCAGGGCCCCGGACTACGCCGAGGTCTTCCCGCTGGCCCGGACCCTCCGCCACTACGCCCGGGCCGTCGCGCTGGCCGCCCTCGGGCGGTCCGAGGAGGCGAAGGCCGAGCAGGCCCAGTTCCAGGAGGCCCGGGCCCGGGTCGCCGACTCGGCGACCTTCGGCAACAACAAGGCGTCCGATCTCCTGGCCGTCGCCGATCACCTGATGAAGGGCGAGATCCTCTTCCGCCAGGGTCGGCAGGCCGAAGGGATCGACGCGCTCCGAGAAGGGGTCCGTCGCCAGGATCTCCTCCGCTATTCCGAGCCCCCCGACTGGATCCAGCCGGTCCGCCACGCCCTGGGAGCGGCCCTGATCCAGTCGGGTCGGATCGCCGAGGCCGAGGCCGTTTATCGCGAGGATCTCGAAATCCTCCCCGAGAACGGATGGTCACTGTTCGGGCTGGCAAGGGCGCTCGAAATCCAGGACAAGGCCGGGGAGGCGAAGGAGGTCCGGGCCCGCTGGCAATCGACCTGGAAGGATGCTGACACCGCGCTCTCCTCGTCCTGCTTCTGCCTGCCCGGTTCGTGACCGCTCGATGGAAAACCCCGGTGGAAGAGATCCATCCCTCCACCGGGGCGGGGCGGCCGACATCCTGGCGATCGTCCCCAGTCTCGGGGGGACAGGGCCATGATACTGCCGTGATTGCATGGATTGTTGAGCGCCACTCACATTCCGATCCCGCTCTCAGGATGGGATCGGGTACAATCCTCATAGATCGGGAGGGCCAGCCCAGCATGAGGAACGGTGTCGGGATTAGCGTGCGACCCTTCCCTGCGTCCGAGCCGGGTCGGCCGAGCGTCGATGTTGCTTACGAGCAGCTCGTCGCCGAGTTCCTGGGCGGGTTCGCCCTGGACCGGGATGACGGATTCGCCAGCAACGTGGCCAAGCGGTTTCGCGAGGGACCCGCGAAGGTCTGTTCGCGGGCGATTGGCGACTGGATCGAACGGCGCCTGGTCGACCGGGGCTGGACCCAGCAGGAGCTGGCCGACCGGGTCGGGGTCGACCGATCGGCGGTCGCCCGATGGACCGCCGGCGGGACGCTCTCGCTGGGCCACCTCGTCCTGGTCCTGATCGAATTCCGAGCCGAGTTGTCCGAGCTTCCCTGGCCGGCCCGACGCGAGCTGGCCCTGGAGGCTTACCAGGGGGCCTTGACCTTCATCAGGGGGCGGCTCGATCCCGATGGGCCGGTCCCGCCGGACCTGGATCGCGAGCAGTTCTGGTGCCTCTATCATCTCTTCTCCGAGCCCTACTGGGAGCAGGCCATCCGGGCCAGGGATCGGTCCCTGATCAAGCAGGAGACCGCTCGGATCCTCGAACGCGCGGGCCAGGATCTCGGGCGGCTTCCCGGTCGGATCGGGGGTTCCGATGGGCTCCGGAAGCTCGTCGAGGACTGGGCCGCGGCCTGGATCGTCTGCCTCAAACTCCTCCCCAACGACTGGGCGATCCGATGAGAACGATCCGACTGGAATCAATGGTCGAATACCTCTCGGGCCGCGAGGGCGAGGCCGCCCCCGCGATCCGCGCCGCGATGGCCGACCCGTCGAGCGAGGCGAGCCGATTCCTGGAAGAGGTGCGATCGAGGTCCAGGGCGCTCGTCCCGACCCAAACGTCCGAGCCCCAACTCCCGGCCCGGCCGGTCGCCAGGTCGGCGCGCCCCTGGAGGTTGGCGGCGAACTCGGCCCTGGCGGCCTCGATCCTGCTCGCCTCGGGATCGGCCCTCTGGTTCGGCCAGGCCCGACTCGATCGACTGGAGTCGGCCCTGGAACGTCGAGAGGCCGAGGCGCGGGCCGAGGCCCGACGGCTCGAGACGGCCCTGGCCCTGGTGGTCAAGGAACCGACCAAGGTTGCCGCCGCTCCAACGCCCTCGAATCCCCGCCCCCACCCGATCGAGCAGGCCCTCGCCCGGGTCGAGGTCGGGCTCGATCGGCTCGACCGGCGGATCGAAGGGCTGGACCGCCCGGCTCCCGAGGTCGCCCCGGTCGTCCCGCCGGAGGCCCCCCCCGCCGAGACCGATCCCGCCATCGCCGAGATCCGCCGGGACGTGGCCGGCCTCCGCCGGGAACTCGTGGCTTCCGACAAGGCCGGGGCCCGGCAGGTCGCCGAGATCCGAATGGCACTCCAGGAGGTCGGCAGCCTCCTGCGGCTGGTCCTCAGCCGACCGGGATCGGGGATGCAGGGGATCAACCTTAATACGATCCCGCAGGACCCGATGGCGGCGCAGGCCCTCTCGATCATCGGCAACCTGGGGAATCCGCAGGCCGAGACCCGGCTGGAATCGGTCCAACAGCTCGAACGGATGGGGGCAGGGGCCCAGTTCGCGGTCCCCACCCTCGAGCAACTGCTCCGTCAGGAGACCGACCCCCGAGTCCGGTCGGCGACCCAGTCGGCCCTCCGGGCGATCGGCCCGCCGTGATCGATCGGGGCGACCTTCGGCCGTCCGTCAGGAAAGGTTGATCGACTCCTGGGATTCGACCAGGCCCTCGGAGGTACGCTCATTCACCCAGATGTTCAATCCCGCAAAGCTGAGAATTTTGCCGAAGAACGGGCTCGACTTGATCGCCGAGTGGAGCCTCCGTTCGGCCCGGATCGAGGCGATGGGGTCAGGGCCGGGCTCTGCCTGCAAATTCAGCCAGGAATTCACGAGCGAACCGATCCGGCCGATCGCACGATCGAGCTCGTCGTCGGGCCCCTTGAAGATTCGAACGAAGTCGGGCGTGGGCAACGTCATCCGCGAATCACGCTGAGGTCTCATGGGTGATCTCATCCTGTCGCCAAACGTTCGGGCGGAATTTCTGGTCGATCCTCGACATCGAGATTCGACCGGCTCGTCATCGAGATCGATCGCGAACGAATCGGCTGGCCGGGGCACGATCCGGACACCTCCTCGGATCACACGAGGCCCCTCACCTCCGACGATCGATGGCATCTCCCGTCAGCTCCCACCGTCGCGGGCTGCGGACTGGTATACGCTTCATGGAGTCACTCGATACCGTCCAGCAGTCGCTCAAACGCCCTCCTCGGAGGTAACGGATGTCTCGTCGGCGAGACTCCCGGCGGTCCTCATGCCCCGGGATCGGTGCCGAGGGATTCCCGAAATCACGATGATTTCCGGCCCCCTCGACACATCCACCCAAGATACAGCTTAAAGTTACCTAAAACAAGTTTGTCCTGAAAAATTTTCTTAATTTAACCGACTTCGTCATTTTGAGCTATCTCGGCAGCTCACATGATGATCGCGCGTGACCTCCCCGGTAATTTATTGGAGGTCTTTCACTCGAGGGGATTTTTCGCCGACCCGGAGTTGATGCGGATGGCCAAGAAACGGGGGAGGCCGCGGGCGATCTCGCGCCACGATGCGGTGGTCAAACTCGATGCGATCGTCGTCGGGAAGGCACAGATGGTGGCGAAGGCCCGGGGAACCAGCCTGGCGGAATATCTCTCGACCCTGATCCGGAACCCGGTGGATCGCGACTTCCTCAAGGTCATGAGGCAGATCGAGGCCGGCGTGGGGGCGGAACTGGAGCCGGAAGGCCCGTCCGGGTGAACCCTGCGAACTCTGCTTGCCGACCGATCCGTCGATGGGCGATGATGAAAGACCCCCCAGGATCAGGATTCCGGCGGAAGTACGACCGGCCGACGCGACCCGCGCGGCATGCGCATCGAAAGGGCCTTCGCGAGATGAGACGACCAATCGGCGGACGAATCGCGGCGACGATGCTCGGGGCGGTCCTGCTGGTCCCCGGATTCGGAGCCGCGGCCCTCCAGGAGCGCGAGGATCTCGCCTACGGCAAGCCGGCCACCGCCTCGACCTTCCAGGATGACGACAAGTTCCCCGGGGCCGCAGTCGACGGCGACCCCGAGACCCGATGGTGCGCCTCCGATGGCTCGGCGCCGCAGTGGCTCCAGGTCGACCTCGAGAAGCCCGAGACCCTGACCGGTTACCGGATCGTCTGGGAGCACGACGACGCCCCCTATCGCTACAAGGTCGAAGGGTCGGCCGACGGCAAGGCCTGGAAGCTCCTCTCGGACCAGAGCCGGTCCACCGAACGGGCGCAAGTCCGGACTCAGGCGCTCCAGGCCCGGAACATCCGATACGTCCGGCTCACGGCCACCCGGCTCGATCCGGCCGACTGGGCCAGCGTCTTCTCGTTCCAGGTCTTCGGGACCCGACCCGCGCCCCCCGAGGCCCTGACCCGCGCCAGGAAGGACGATGGCTCCTCGATCCTCCGCGACGTCAAGGCCCCCGACGGATTCGAGGTGACCGTCTTCGCCGCCCCGCCCGACGTCCGGTATCCCACCTGCCTGGCGGCCGCCCCCAACGGCGAGGTCTTCGTCGGGGTCGATGAGAACGGCTCGCTCGACGCCAAGTCCGGCCGGGGCCGGGTCGTCCGATGCGTCGACACCGACGACGACGGCAAGGCCGACCAGTTCAACGACTTCGCCACCATGGACAGCCCCCGAGGCGTGGTCTGGGACGCCGGGACGCTCTACGTCCTCCACCCCCCCGAACTCACGGCCTATCACGACGACGACGGCGACGGGACCTCGGACCGATCCGAGGCCTTGATCAAGGGGATCGGCTTCGACCTCAATTTCCGGGGGGCCGACCACACCACCAACGGGATCCGCCTGGGGATCGACGGTTACCTCTACATCGCCGTCGGCGACTACGGCTTCATCAAGGCCGAGGGGAAGGACGGCACCAGCCTCCAACTCCTGGGCGGCGGGGTGGCCCGGGTCCGGACCGACGGGAGCGGGCTGGAGATCGTCTCCCGAGGCCAGCGGAACATCTATGATGTCGCCATCGACCCCTACATGGACCTGTTCACCCGAGACAACACCAACGATGGCGATGGCTGGGACGTCCGCCTGAGCCACGTCGTCCCGACCGCCCACTACGGCTATCCGTCCCTCTTCAAACGGTTCCCCGAGGAGCATCTCCCACCCCTGGCCGACTACGGAGGGGGCTCCCCCTGCGGCTCGCTCTACCTTCAGGAGCCGGGGCTCCCGAAGGAGTTCGGCGATACCCTCTACACCTGCGAATGGGGCCGAGGCGGGATCTTCCGCCACCCGCTCGAACGCTCCGGGGCCGGCTTCAAGGCCGGTCAGGAGATGTTCGTCCCCATGTCCCGCCCGACCGACATGGACGTGGACGGGCGGGGCCGGATCTTCATTTCGAGCTGGAAGGATGGCGGTTTCAATTACTCGAAGGCCAACGTCGGTTATGTCGTCCGGCTCAAGTACAAGGACAACAACACGCCTGCCTTCCCCGACCTCAAGGCCCTCACGGGCCAGGAATTGTTCCAGGGTCTCGTCGCCCCGTCGGCCGTGCTCCGGCTGGCCGCCCAACGCGAGTTGCTCCGCCGCGACACCTCGCTTATGTCTTTCACGCGGTCCATGCTCCTGCTCGCCGGCGATGCATCGAAACCACTGCCCGGGCGGGTGGCGGCGGTCTTCACGCTCGGCCTGAAGAACGGCTCGGGATCGGCGCCCTTCCTCGAACTGGCGAAGTCCACGCCCGACCTTCGCGCGTTCGCCATCAAGGCCCTGGCAGACATGAGATCGGCCGACCCGAAGGCCGACGCGAGGGCAATTTCAGCCTACCTCGACGATCCCGATCCTCGGGCCCGGCTCCAGGCCGTGATCGCCCTGGGTCGCCTCGGCCAGCCGGAATCGGCCGAATCGATCCTGCCCCGGACGGCCGACCCCGACCCGATCGTGGCCCACGCCTCGATCAAGGCGCTGGTGGCCCTGAACGCGGGCGAGGCCTGCCTGAAGGCCCTGAGTGACCCCAAGCTCGCCCCGGGAGCCTCGATGGCGTTGCAGGCGATGCACGACCCGGATGTGGTCTCCGGCCTGATTCGACTGATCGAGGACTCCAAGGGGTCGGAGGCCCGGAAGCCCGCCCTGAAGGCGCTCTGCCGGCTCTACTTCCGCGAGGCCCCCTACGAAGGGAAGTGGTGGGGAACCCGGCCCGACACCAGCGGACCGTACTATAACCCCGTGACCTGGGAAGGGAGCGAGGCGATCGGCAAGGCCCTCCGATCGGCGTTGAAGCAATCCGATGAGGCGACGGCCCGCTGGCTCCTGGCCGAACTGCTCAAGAACAAGGTCGACTTCGAGGAGACCACCGCCCTGGCCTTGAAGCTCGCCGGCCAGGATCCCGCGCTTCGGTCGAGCACGATCGACCTGATGTCCGCCCGGAAGGATCTGACCTTCGACGCCATCAAGTTCCTGGAGAAGGTCGCGACCGGCGATGCCGAGCCCTCGGTCCGGGCCAGGGCGATCCGGAGCCTCCTCCGTCACGCCAAGCAGCAAGAGGCCCGCGAGTCGGCCCTGCGGGCCCTGGCCCCGATCGGGCTCCAGGAGGAACCGGCCCCCGAACTCGAGGCCGCCTGGCTCGAATACGCCAGGGACGGTCGACAGCTGCGCGACCCGGCCATCGCGATCCGCCTGGCCCAGGGATCCGACCCGGGCAAGGGGGTCCTGGGCTATGGGCTCCTCCTCCAGCTCGACGACAACGCCAAGGCGCCCGAGGCCGCCCGGCTCGAAGCCAGGAAGGCGATCGATCGCGGGTGGGAGCGGCCCGAGGCCGCCGCCAGGTTGCTCAGGGCCATCGGTCTCACCAAGGCCGAACGTTTCGCCCCCAGGATCGAGCCGTTCCTGGGCGGGAACCGGATGGAGACCCGCAAGGCCGCCCAGTTCGCCGCACGAAAGCTCGACATCGGCCCGAAGTCTCCCGGGGAGCCGAGGCCGATGGGCAAGCCGATCGCCGCGACCCCGATCGAGCAGATCCTCGCCGTCGTCCTGAAGGAGAAGGGGGATGCCTCGGCCGGGGCCCAATTGTTCGAGAAGCAAGGATGCGTCAACTGCCACTCGGTCACCAAGGGCCAGCCGATCAAGGGGCCGTACCTGGGCGACATCACCACCCGATACAACCGGGCCGAGTTGACCGAGTCGATCCTGAAACCGAGCGCCAAGATCGCCCAGGGGTTCGAGACCCAGAAGATCGCCCTCAACTCCGGCCTGATCTACGAAGGCTTCGTCGTCCGAGAATCGGGCGAGGAGCTCGAGATGAGGAACTCCGCCGGAGCCGTCACGATCATCCCCAAGGCCGAGATCGAGGAGCGAGGCAAGTCCGAGGTCTCCGTGATGCCCCAGGGGCTCCTGGATCCGCTGACCCCCGAGGATCTCGCCTCGATCCTGGCGTATCTCGAATCCTTGAAAGGGACCTGAGCGATTCGCGAGTTCGCGATTCAAGACGCCTGGCTCCCGACGCCGATGATCAAAAAATGTTTGAGGTCGGGACTCGTTCGCGAGCCCCATTGACCCCAGTTCCGGTTTGCGATAAATCCCTGTCAGGCCCGTGATTTCCGTCGCGATCGGCGGCCCTGGAAGGAAGAGCCGTCGGAAAGTCCCGGTGTCATCGGCCCGGACAAGAGCTTTGTGTTCCGATTCGGAACCTGGCAAACTGTCGCGATGGGACAACCGGACGGACCGGCCCGAACCCCTGGTCGGAGAGCATAGAGAATGCAAGACTCGCGATCGACCCGACGGATCTTCCTGTTCAAAGCCGCCACGACCGCCGCCGCGGCGACCGCCGCCTCTCAGGTTGATATCGCCGAGAATGCTTACGCCGGCGCGGGAGACTCGCTCAAGATCGGTCTCGTCGGCTGCGGAGGCCGGGGGACCGGGGCCGCCGAGCAGGCCCTGACCGCCGACAAGGGCAACGCCTTGGTCGCGATGGCCGACGCCTTCGGCGACCAGATCGAGTCGAGCCACTCCACGCTCAAGGGCTCCGCCGTCGGCGATCGGGTGGACGTCCCGGCCGATCGCCGTTTCGTGGGGTTCGACGCCTACAAGCAGCTGATCGACGAGGTCGACGTCGTCCTCCTCTGCACCCCGCCGGGCTTCCGGCCGATCCATTTCTCGTATGCCGTCGAGAAGGGCAAGCACGCCTTCGTCGAGAAACCGATGGCCGTCGACGGCCCGGGCCTCCGGATGTTCATGGAGGCCGCCAAGAAGTCGAAGGACAAGAATCTCTCGGCCGTCAACGGGTTCTGCTGGCGCTACTACGCCCCTCGACGCGAGCTGATGGCCCGCGTCCACAACGGCGACATCGGCCCGATCACCGCCATCGAGACGACCTACAACTCGCCCGGCGTCTGGGATCCCCGACGGACCCGCGAGCAGTGCAAGTCGGAGATGGAATACCAGATGCGTAACTGGTATTACTACTCATGGATCAGCGGCGATCACATCGTCGAGCAGGCCATCCACGGCCTCGACACGATGGCCTGGGCCATGAAGGACATCGCCCCGCTGAAATGCTTCGGCGTGGGCGGCCGCCAGGTCCGGACCGAGCCCAAGTACGGCAATATCTACGACCACTTCTCCCTGGTCTACGAGTATCCCGACGACGTCCGAGGCTACCACCAGTGCCGGCACTGGACCGGGACCCCCTCGCGAGTTGCCGACTTCGTCCTCGGCGCCAAGGGGCAGGCCGACGTCTTCGGCAAGAAGATCAGCGGCCCCAACAAGTGGCGGTTCCGCCAGACCGACGGCGCCGCCCCACTGGACATGTACCAGTCCGAACATAACGAGATGTTCGCCGCGCTTCGGGACGGGAAGCCGATCAATAATGCCGAGCAGGCCGCCGGCAGCACCTTGCTCGGCCTGATGGGCCGGATGGCCGCCTATACCGGCGAGACCATCACCTGGGACCAGGCGATGGGCTCGACCGAAGCCCTCGTCCCCACGACATTCGCCTGGGGAGACGCCCCCGAACGGCCCGTCCCCGTCCCCGGCGTCACCAAGTTTGCCTGAACCCGCACCGGCCCGAGATCTCCCGATCGAGGGATGATCTCGGGTGCTTGGCGCTCAACCCACCCGATCCATCCATCGGCCGACCCGAGGGTATCCTGCCCCTCGGGTCGGCCGATCGACCTTGCCCGAAGCATCGCCCCTCGGGCTTTTCCCGTTCGTCCGACCGGAATCGGAAACCGAGATCCGCTCTCCTGGCCCGGATTGCGCCCGTAAGCCGAGGTCACGCAGCGTGGTCGACGGCGAAGTTCGGGAAGGCAGGGCGGAACGGGTTGTTCCTCAGCACAACAAATTAGGATTTATTTTTACAAGCGGCGTTGCTTCCGGTCAACATCGGAGGATAACTGGTCACGCTTGGGACAACGATGCGTTAATGTGGGCACCGGCCAATCGCCTTGAGCTAACGATTTGCTCCCAAGACTAACAATATCGACCCGAGCGATTCGATCAACGATGAGCACACACTCCTCCTCGCTCCGATTGCTGAAGGGTTTCTATTCGAGCCAAACCGTACCCTACCCCACTCCTGGGATGGTTGTGCCCGATCCGCTCGCCGACTCGTCGGCCACGGTAACCCCGGACGGCCTGACGATTGAGCTACCCCGCTCGGTCGATTCGGCAACGAAGCGTGTGATGGATATTGTGGGAGCCCTGGGGGGCCTGCTCGTTCTAGCTCCGGTAATGGCGATCGTGGCACTGCTGATCAGGCTGGAGTCGCGAGGTCCGATCCTGTTCCGCCAGCCAAGGTTGGGGCTCCGAGGCCGGGTGTTCCTGTGCTGCAAGTTCCGGACGATGGTCCCCGACGCCGAGAAGCGGCTCCGCGACCTGGAAGCCCGAAACGAGAGCGGCGGGGGAGTCCTCTTCAAGATCAAGGACGACCCGAGGGTGACGCCCCTGGGCCGATTCCTCCGGAAGAACAGCCTGGACGAACTACCCCAGCTCTGGAATGTCCTGATGGGCGAGATGAGCCTGGTTGGCCCGCGCCCCCTCCAGATCCGGGACTGCGAACGGTTAGCCGAGCTGGATCCGGACGGTTACGAACAGCGGCTCTCGGTCGTGCCGGGGCTGACCGGCCCCTGGCAGATCGGCGGCCGGAGCGAGCTGGATTACTCGCGGATGATCGATCTCGACCGGGAATATGTCGCGAGCTGGACGCTCTCGACCGACATCGCCATCA
The DNA here is from genome assembly GCF_051175385.1 of Tundrisphaera lichenicola. Classification (GTDB taxonomy): domain Bacteria; phylum Planctomycetota; class Planctomycetia; order Isosphaerales; family Isosphaeraceae; genus Tundrisphaera; species Tundrisphaera lichenicola. Next base: position 6,414,367 of record NZ_CP195106.1, read on the forward strand.
TCATCAAGACGGTCGGAGTGGTCCTCGAAGGCAAAGGCGCCTGCTGATCCCGCATCGCGTCCCCGGCGATTCCGGTCGCGGTCCGACGGATCGGCCACTTCCGTCCGCAGGAAGAACCAGGCGGGCTTCACGGAAAGCAGCAAATGGATCGGGCGAGGAGACCGATCCTCCCTCGGCGAGGCTCGGCCGGGCGATCGAGTCCGGGTCCCAGGTCCTGAGTTTCCGACTCCGCCGATTCTCGACACTCAGCCCGCGGCCTCGGTCCTGGCGAGAGTCGCTCCCAGGTAGATGAGATAGGTCACCAGGAGCAAGGCACCCTCTCCTCGGGCGACTCGCCGTCCGGTGAAGATGATCGGGAAGAGCAGCAGGGTGACGGCCAAGAGCCACCAGTTATCGCTGGCGATGGTTGCCCGAGGGATCCCTATCGGGGCGATGAGCGCATTGATCCCCAGGGTCCCCAGGATGTTGAAAAGGTTCGAGCCCAGCACGTTGCCGATGGCCACGTCGTCGCGTCCCCGGTAGCTGGAAACCAGCGAGGTCACCACCTCGGGCAGTCCGGTTCCCGCAGCCACGATGGTCAGGCCGATGATCCGCTCGGAGAGCCCCAGGGCTCGACCGACATCGGAGGCCCCCGAGACCGTGGCATTCGCCCCCAGGACCAGCAGCAAGGTCCCAACAGCCGTCAGGCCGATGCTCAACCAGGCTCGCGGTGTCGTCGGGTTGGGCGTGGTCATCTCCTTGACCTCGCCCTGGAACTCCTCGACCTCGCTCGCATTCATCTGGCTGCGGACCAGCGTCACGAGATAAGCCGTGAACCCTACGTAAATCGCCAGGAACAGGCCCCCGTCGAGCCGGCTGATCCGACCATCGGTGGCGACCACCACATAGAGCAAGGTCACCAGCGCGACGACCGGGTACTCCAGTTTGATCGTGTTGCCGGTGATCGCCAGCGGGCGGATCATGCCCGCCAGCCCGATGATGAAGGCGATGTTGAAGAGATTCGATCCGACGATGTTGCCGACCGCGATATCGGAACTCCCCCGAAGCGCCGCGATCACGCTGACGGCCAGCTCCGGCACCGAGGTCCCCGCCGCGACGACGGTCAGGCCGATCACAGCGGGCGTCACCTTGGCTAACGTCGCCAGCCCGACGGCCCCTCGAAGGAGAAGCTCACCGCCCAGCACCAACAGGAGCAGGCCCAGCAGGATCAGGCCGGTCGACATGAGCATCGCGAATTCTCCAGGCTCCATCGCCACCCGGGCCATCGTGCCCAACGCGGCCGCTCGAACCAGTCGAGATCGTCTGGTTCACCTTCGCCCACCACGCTCTCAAGTCGAGAGGGCTCGGTCAAGCGCGGGAGGGAAATCGCTCGGAGGATCGACTCCGACCTCCCGCTCCGGATTGCATGCGGGGTAGGGCCGGGATGACCCCGCATGGTCTTCAAAAACCGAGGATTCGCCGCCACCGATTCGATCGTTCCGACTGATAGGCCGCGAGCCTGGCTCGTTCGTCCGACCGAGCCTTCTGGATCTCGGCTTGCAGCTCTTTGATCGTCTTATCCCTGGTGTACTTGAGGAGGACTTCACGCTTGGTCCGGGACTGTTCCAGCTCGAAGCGAGCTTTGTTCAGCATCATGAGATGATCGGTGGGATTCGAGGCTTTCAACACTCGTCCTTTCCGAATCATATCGTCCGACCACTTGGTTCGGTCGGTCATCCGTTCCAGGTCTGATTTGGACATCGCGATCTCTCCATCGATCGCCGCCAGGTCCTGCTTGAAGACGCCCTCCGTGTATTCCCTCAAGGCGTACTCCGCCACCTCTCGGGTCAGTCTGGCCCGACTGTGCTCCGCCAGGGCCTTCTGCTCCGGGATGGACTGCTCGCTCATGGCCATCAGGAGATAAGCACTCCACGACGCCAATCCCGCAAGGACGACGAATACCATCAGCCGACCGATCGTGAATCGAATGCGAGGCAGGCGCATGATTGGTCCTCCCGGATTAGAGGCCGGAATCGCTTCGGACACTCTTCATACCGTCCCTGGTAGAGGCGTCGAATCGAGCCGTTTCGGTCGATCAAATCAAGGTCAGGCGATCGGCGATCGTCGAGGCGCCCCACGCTCGGTAGCCATCGATCGCCGCATGGCGGTCGACCAGGGCTCCGGCCCGGTCTTGCATCCCCCACCGATGCCGGGCCGCCAATTCCAGGGCAAGCGCCCGGTGCTGCAGGAATCCGTGGGCGGCGGCCGATCGAGCCGCCTCATCGTACAATCGAAGGGCTTCTTCCTCACGCCCCTCGGCCCTGGCGACTTCGCCCGCGACGATCATTGCCTTGTGTCCGAAGTTGGCCTCGCAGTCGACCCTCCATCGTTCCAGGGTGCCCAGCCTCTCGCGAGCGGCCTGGATTTGCGCGAGCCGTCGAGGGTTGGATTCGTCGAAGGCCAGGGCCAGGAGGGATAAGGCCCGGAAGAAGACGAGGTCGATCTCGACGAGCTGGCGGGCGCAGGATTCCCAGACCCGTTGGGCCTGATCGGAGGCCTCCAGGGCGTGGTGATACTCGCCCTGATAGTAGTGGAGCCTCATCCGGGTCGCATGATAATATCCCGCCTGGTTGGCATTCGTGGTCCGGCAGATGAAGGCCAGATCGCGGGCCTCGTCGAAGGCATCGTCGGTCAGGCTGGTCGGCGAGATGGTCTGACCGGCCAGGGCTCGGGCCATCTGCCGCTCCAGGATGCAATGAAATCGAGCGCTCAGGACGCAGTGATCGACCCGCCCCAGTCGGTCCTCGGCCTCCTGGGCGACCTGGGATAACGGGGCCCCTGAGGCGGCCAGCATGACCAGATAGGTGGCATGGCTGAAGCAACCGTAGAGGGTCGGGCCCGACTTCATCCCGGCCTCGGCACCGGAGTCGCAATCGGCGAGCCCCTCGGCGATCGGGGCGACCCAGTGGTTGAGGAAGCAACTGTTGAGGAAGAGGACCTCGGCCGAGAGCGACCCCCCTCGCTTCCGGTCGAGTTCGATGGCCAGGCGACCGAATTGGTGGGCGAGCCGGGCCTCGTCGAGGATGATCCGGGTCACGATCGCGTACATCGCATAAACGACCGGGGCCAGGGTCCCGTTGCCGTGGGCCAGGGTCAGGCTGAGGTTCTTCGAAGCCATCAGCGCGAACAGGGTAATCTGGTCGCTCATGAACGCCGGAGGATGGATCGAGATCAGCAGCCCGATCAGGCGGTCGCTCTCCCGGTCGTCGACGTCGGGCATCTCCAGGAGATCGAGCGGCTTCCGGCCGCCCAGGGCTCGGCGGACACGCTCGATCTCGTCGACCATCGCGAGGGCGATCTCGCTGGGCTCCTCGGGCAAGTCGAAACCGAGCAGGCGCGCCACGGCCCGGCCGAAGTCCACCGCCTCTCGGGGCAGCCCGGCGTTGACCGCATGGCTCACCGATTTCTCGAGATAGCCGATCGCCCGGGACGTGGCCAGGGGATCGGCCGACCGATCTCCGATCGCCCGGTACCAGTGATGCGCCAGGGTCGGGTACAGTCGAGAGAAATCGTCGCGACGCTCATAGCGACCCTCGATGGCCCGGGCGACTCGACGGTGGAGGTCGCGGCGACGATCGAGCGGGATCTGCTCGTAGGCGACCTCGCGGAGCTTGTCGTGGGCGAATCGGAACCGGCCGTCTCGGCCTTCTTCGAGGACCTGGGCCATCAGCAAGGTATCCAGGGCGGCCATGGTCTCGGCCTCTTCGAGCAGGACCACGCCTTCGAGCAGTTCGAGATCGAGATCCCGACCGACCACCGAGGCCAGTTCCAGCAGCCTCTGTCCTTCATCGGGAAGTCGGGAGAGGCGGCGGACCACCAGCTCGTGGATCGATCCGGGCAGCGGGATGGCGACGTCCAACGACTCGGGATCGGCGGGGTTTCCGTGGGCGTCTGAGGGACGCCAGATCCCCTCGACATCGCGCCGGAGGAGCCCCTCGGCCACGGCGGCCCGGAGCGACTCGGCCACGAAGAATGGGTTACCCCCGGCCCGATGGGTCAGGTGACCGACCAGCCGTTCGTCGACCGATTTCGTGCCGAGCATGCCGCCGATGATCTCACCCAGGCAGGACTCGTCGAGGGGGCCGAGTTCGACGAAGGTGGCATCCTGGAAGACCGGGCGATAGCCCCTCATCGCGTCGTCCTCCTCTTCCTTCCGATAGGCCGCCACGATCGCGACCTGCGGCGAATCCCAGGCCCCGATGTGGAAGAGGGCGAGGAAGTGGAGCGTCAGGGCGTCGGCCCACTGGAGGTCGTCCAGGAAGACGACCACCGGGGAACCTCTGGCGAACTCCGAGAGCGTCTCGCCCAGGGCCTCGATCAGCCGCGATCGGTGGCCCTCGCCGGTCGTCTCGGCCTCGGGAGCGAGATCGCCTTGGGGCAGGTCCGGCAAGTTGGTCAGCGCGGGCTCGCACTCGGACAGGAGCCGCGCCCGACCGCCGAGGAGCCGCTCGACCTCCGCCGGGCCTTGCTCCAGGCAGGCGTCGGCCACGATCTGCAAGAGGGCTCGGAACGGGTGGAGCGGGGTGGCCTGGACCCCCGGGCCTCCGTCCCCTTCGACCTCGATCCCGATCGGGAGGCACTCGCCGGTCACGACCGCCAGGCCGCTCGCGTCGAGCTTCCGGGCCAGTTCCACGACCAGCCGCGTCTTCCCCACGCCGCTCGAACCCCGGAGGAAGATGCAACGACCGGGCCACTTGAGGGATTCGCGGATGTCCCGCTCCATCCGATCCAGGACCTCGGCCCGGCCCACGAACTCGGGACGATAGAGATAGTCCCGGACCGGGCAATCCGCGGCCCAATCCCCGGGATCGGCCCCGATCCGGCTCAAGGACTCCTCGACGTCGCGGGCATAGCCGGGACGGTCGACCGCCTGCTTGGCCAGGAGCCGGAGGATCAGGGCCTCCAGTTCCTCGGGCAGGTCGGCCATCAGTTGTCGGGGCGGGATCGGCGGACGCTTGACGTGCGCCCGGAGGGTGCCGGTGGCCGTCTCCGAGGAGAACGGGACCCGGCCGGTGAGCCCCTCATAGAGGAGGCAGCCGACCGCATAAAGGTCGGCCCGGGCATCGACCACCTCGCCCCGGATCTGCTCGGGCGACATGTACTCCGGGGTCCCCTCCACCGGGCCGCCGATCTCCAGGCATTCGCGACCGCCCGCGCCGAAGAACGACGCGAGGCCGAAGTCCAGCAGCAATGGCGAGCCATCGGGCCGTATGATCACATTCTGAGGCTTGATATCGCGATGGACCACCCCCTGCCCGTGGAGGTAGGCCAGCGTCCGGCAAATCCTCGCGATCAGCGTCAGGAACGCCGGGCGGTCTCTCGCGGAAATCGGCGAACGATCGGTGGATTTCCCGGGCTCGGATCGGGGCGGCCCGCCGGACACACCCACGTCCCCGGCGGAAGTCGCCGGAGTCTCGAAGTCGGCCGGTTGGAGATTCGCCGTCGACTCGACGTTTCGGTCGTCCGGCCCTCCGTCCCCAACCATCGCGCAGGTCTCCACGGCGGCGGCCGATGGAGAAAGCGAGCCCCCGACTCCATCGAGGATGAAGTCGGCCCGGGTCTCCGGCCCTCCAGGCTTCCGGGCGCCGTCGCCTCGAAACAGGTCGTCCAGCGTCGCCCCCCGGACCAGCTCCATCGCATACCAGGGAAGCCCCTCGGACTGGCCCGTCTCGATGATCCGGACCAATCCCGGGTGCCGGATCCGGGCCAGGGCCAGGATCTCTCGACGGATCCTCCGGAGGAGCCCACGCTTCCGGAGCCGGACCGTCTTGATCGCGACCAGGTCGAGTGCGACCTCGTGACGGGCGAGATAAACGACCCCCATCCCGCCCCGGCCGATCACCCCGACCACTCGGTAAGGGCCGAACGCCGCGGGACATGCGGTCGTGCCGTCCTCGAGTCGAACCCCCGAGTCACGCTCGGAAGACCTGAGGTCCATGCCACAGACCGGGCAGACCGTCGACGCGGGCAGGACCAACCCCGTGTCCGACGGGGAACGGCAATTGGGGCAAGAATTGGACATCGTTGTCAGAGCCGGGGTCATCCGGCCAGCCCCCGGGGGGGGTGGGTTGCTGTCGACCGACCGCCGATCCCGCGATTCGAGCGAGAGAGGCCGCGATCCGCTGGGGATCGCAGCAGCCGCCCATTCACATCTGGAGCCTACCAATCTGTTCACGGCCTGTCGACGGTCCACCGCCCGACCGACCCGGGCTCTCCGACATGCCTCGGGCGAGACCCTATCTCGTCCGGACCCGGCGAACCCGGTGGTTACTGCTATCGGCGACGTACAGCGTCCCGTCGGGCGCGATCACGCAGCCGTGAGGCCGGTCCATCCCAGCCTTGAGGGGATCGCCCCCATCTCCATCGGGTCCCTGATGGCCCCCGGCCACGCTGGAGACGACTCCGGTGGTCACGTCGATCTTGCGGACCGCATGATTCTCGGTGTCGACGACGAAGAGATTCCCCGAGGAATCGGGGCGAATCCCCTTCGGCCCCCGGAATGTCGCGCCCAGAGCCGGGCCACCATCGCCCGAATAGCCCGCAAGGCCCGTGCCGGCAATCGTGGTAATCCGCCCATTCGGGTCAACTTTTCGGATCGCGTTCCCTTCACGTTCGCAGATGAACGTATTTCCCCGACCATCCACGCAGACCGCGCGAGCCCCGACGATCACCGCCTCGGTCGCCGGTCCGCCGTCGCCGATCGCCGACCGATCGGGACGTTTGGCAGGCTTGCCGGTCCCCGCGAAGGTGGAGATGATCCCCGATTTCAGGTCGACCCGGCGGATCCGCCAGTCCGCGACGTCGGCGATTAGCAAGCCACCCTTGCCGTCGAGGTAGCAATCGTTCGGCTCCCGGAGCTGCGCCAACCTCGCCGGGCCGCCATCTCCACTAAACCCCTTCATCCCGGTCCCGGCGAGGATCGAGACTGCTCCCGTCCGACCGTCCACCCGACGGACGACCGGGGTGATCTGGTCGACGACGTAGAACGTTCCATCCTCCTCAATCGCGACGGCGTAAGGTGTCCCCACCTCGCGACCCGGCCCGTCCCCCGCAATGCTCTCGATGTTCCCGGTCGCCAGGTCGACCCGCCGGATCCGGCTATCCTCGGCGTCGGCGATGTAGAGGTGCCCCCGACCATCCAGCTCGACCCCGAACGGCGCCCGGAGCTTCGCGGAAGTCGCCGGCCCGCCGTCTCCTGCAAACCCGTCCTCGCCCGAGCCGGCCACGGTGTCGATCGTGTCCGGACGGGCTGGGGAGACCAGGATGGCCAGGAGTCCCACGACGATCATCGCACGCATCAGCATTCTCCGGTTTCTAGTCGCTTCGGTGGGCGATCGGTCGATCGCCCGAGGTGTTCGCCGCCCGGGCGGGACGGTCCTGTTCACGATTTCTTGCCGAACTTCCTCAGGTAGGCCTGCCAGCCCGCTCGCTTGCGGAACGTCGTCCCTTGACCCTTGTCGAGGTCGGCCTCGAGTTCGGAGATCTCATCGAGTTCCTTCCGGGTCGCCTCCGTCGAGGCCATGGCACTCAGGTGGTAACGGATCCCGATTAGCTGGGCTCTGGTCGCTTCCTCGTTGCCTTGATCGTAGGCGGCGATGGCCTCCCGCTTGGCCCGGGCGGCCATCAGCAGAGCGACGTGTTCAGCGACGAGGGCCTCGACCGGAAGCTTCTCCCATTCGGCCGATGAGCAGGTCCCGAGTTCCATCATCGCGTACATCTGGCGCCGACGTCCCGCCTTCGGGTCGTCCCAGGCGAGCCGGAATCGACAGAGCGCCGCCTTCTTCGAGATCGTGGGCACCTCCAACCGGACCACGATCGGGATCGGCATCCCCACCAGGAGATTCGGCAGCATCACGCGTCCCCTCGCGTTCCGCTCCAGGTCGTTCAGGACCTCGACGACCCTCACGCCAGACTGGGGCTCGATGCCCAGGCTGACCTTCTGCCCGAAATTGGCCATCAGGCCATTCATCTCCGTGTGGAAGATGTCCGCCAGTTGCTGGGGCGATTCAATGTAGTAATAGTTTCCGTCGCCCGACTCGGCCATGGCCTGCATCAGGTCTTCGTTGTAATTGCTGCCCAGGCCCATCGTCGAGGTGCTGACCCCTCGGGCGGCCAGGGCCTTCGTGTCGGCGGCGATCACATTCGGGTCGGTCACGCCCTCATTAGCCAGGCCATCGGACAGCAGGATCACGCGGTTCATCCCCTCGGTGATGAAATTCCGCTCGACATCCAGGCCTCCTTGCTTCCATCCGGCGTGCAAGGCGGTCGCATTCCTCGGGCTGATCCCCATGATCTGTCGGACGAGATACGGTTTGTCCGTCGCTGGCGCGTTAGGGACCAGCGTCTCCACCTCGTTATCGAAGATCGTCACTCCCACCCGATCGGTGGCCAGCAGTTGCTGGACGGCGAAGCAGGCCGCCTCGCAGGCGTAATTCATCTTCCGAGCGGCCGACATCGACCCCGAGCGATCGAGGACCAGTCCCAGATTGATCGGAGGGCGGACGAAGTGGACTTCGGGTGCCGGGGGGATGATCTCGACCAGGACGTCGAGCGTCGACGCCCCATCGGACCTCACGGCGGACCTCATCGGGGTGATCTCAATCTTCGGTTCCGACATCCCTGGCCTCCTTGATCGCCTCGACGACCAATCCGCCGCCCCCAAGCCCGACGACGATCGTCGCGCCCTCGGGGACGTTTCACAAGGGTCTCGAAGCAAAACTGGTTCGATCCACGGTTCATCAACCGTTAAAAGTTTGGTACTCACCGGCCGACGGATCGTGACTGGGCCGGGGAGTCCGCGGCGGGACGGCTTCCCTGTCGCAATCGCGCCTCCGGTCCGCTAAATTCGAGCGATCGGACCCATCCCCACCCCGACTCCCCGGGAGAGATCGTATGAATCGTCGAGAGTTGCTCCAGGCTGGGGCCGCCGCGGGTCTCGCGTTGCCGGCCTCGGGCGTGTTCGCCGCCCCCCAGGCCCTGAAGAAGCCGCGAGTGGGTCTGATCGGCACCGGCTGGTACGGCAAGGCCGACCTGTTCCGCCTGATCCAGGTCGCTCCCGTCGAGGTCGTCTCGCTCTGCGACGTCGACAAGGCGATGCTGTCCCACGCCGCCGAGATGACGGCCTCCCGCCAGGAGTCGAAGAAGACACCACGGACCTACGACGATTACCGGAAGATGCTGGCCGAGAAGGATCTGGATATCGTCCTGATCGCCACGCCCGACCACTGGCACGCCCTGCCGATGATCGCCGCGGTGGAGGCCGGGGCCGACGTCTACGTCCAGAAACCGATCAGCTACGACGTGGCCGAGGGGGTGGCGATGGTCGAGGCCGCCCGCAAGAACAAGCGGGTCGTCCAGGTCGGCACCCAGCGCCGGAGCACACCCCACCTGATTGACGCCCGAGACCGGATCATCCGCGAAGGGAAGCTCGGCAAGGTCGCCTTCGTCGAGGTCTATTGCTACTACCACATGAGGGGGCGAGGCAACCCGCCCGACACCGCCCCGCCCGAGAACCTCGACTACGAGATGTGGACCGGCCCGGCCCCGATGCGCCCCTACAACGCGATGGTCCACCCCCGAGGCTGGCGAGGCTTCACCGAGTACGGCAACGGGATCATGGGCGACATGTGCATCCACATGCTGGACATGGCCCGCTGGATGCTCGAACTGGGTTGGCCCACCTCGGTCTCCTCGACCGGCGGGATCCTGATGGACAAGGGCAGCAAGCCCAACATCCCCGATACCCAGGCCGCGACCTTCGACTTCGGCGAGACCAAGATCGTCTGGGAACACCGGACCTGGGGCTCGTCCGCCGACCCGCAGTATCCCTGGGGGGCCACCTTCTACGGCGACAAGGGGACGCTCAAGGCGAGCGTCAACGGCTACGACTTCATCCCGATGGGCGGCGGGGCCCAGCCGATCCATGTCGACGTCAAGATGGAGCTGGACGAGTACCCCGAGGATCGGACCGAGAAGGATCTCGAAAGGCACGTCGCCCCGGCCATCCGAGGCCACATGCGCGACCTCCTCGCCGCGATCGAGTCGCGAGGCAAGCCCGTGGCGGACATCGAGGAAGGCCACATCTCCACCGCGTCCTGCATCCTGGCCAATAACGCCCTGAAGCTCGGCCGGTCGATCGCCTACGACCCCAAGACCAATACCGTCCCGGGCGACGAGGAGGCCACCCGCCTGCTCCTCCGCCCCTATCGAAACCCCTGGGTCCACCCCGGCCAGGGCCGAGGCTGAGCTTGATCGAAGGGTCCGTGTAGGTCCGGGCTCCTCCCGTCGAGTCCCGAATGATCGGCGAGATCAGCCCGACCTGCCGGGGGCCATGTTAGAACGTTGTTGGAGATTAGCCCAATCTGGTGTACGATAACCCTCGACGAGTGGAGAACTCGACCGAGGGGGATGGATGATGAAGCGGACTCGGATGATCTGGCTCGCCGTCGCGATGCTCGGCGTCTCGCACCGGACGGAAGCCGCCGAGCGGGTGACCTTCGAGCGCGACATCCAGCCGATCCTGACCAGGGCCGGCTGTAACGCCGGGGCATGCCACGGCAAGGCTCGTGGCCAGAACGGCTTCCAGCTCTCGCTGCTCGGGTTCGACCCCAACGCCGATCACGCGGCGATCGCCAGCGAGGCCCGAGGGCGCCGGGTCTTCCCGGCCGCCCCGGAGCGGAGCCTGCTCCTCCAGAAAGCCGCCGCCCTGGTCCCCCACGGGGGTGGGCGAAAAGTGGAGGTCGGCTCGGACTTCTACCAGACCCTCCTGGGCTGGATTGCTGACGGGATGCCCCGGACCCCGGCCGAAGCACCGAAGCTGGTCAAGGTCGCCATCGAGCCGACCGAGCGGACCGTCAAGGCGGGCGAGGCGTTCCCGCTCAAGGTCACGGCTTCTTATTCCGACGGCTCGATCCAGGACGTGACCCACCTGGCCGCGTTCCAGTCGAGCGAGCCGACCCTGGTCACGGCCCACCCCGAGGGGAAGGCCGAGGCCGGCCCGATCCCGGGCGAGGCCACCGTCTCGGCGCGATTCCAGGGGAACTTCGCCAACTGCCACGTCCTGATCCCGCTCCCCGGCGATGTCCCGGCCGACGCCTACGACTCGTTCCCCCGCAAGAACTTCATCGACGACCACGTCGCGGCCAAGTTGAAGAAGTTGGGAATCACCCCCTCGAAAACCACCAACGACGCCACCTTCCACCGCCGGGCCTTCATCGACGCGATCGGTCGCCTGCCGACCCCCGATGAAACCCGGGCCTTCCTGGCCGACGCCGACCCGCTCAAGCGGGATAAGCTGGTCGACCGCCTGCTCGATCGCCCCGAGTACCCCGATCACTGGGCCAACAAGTGGGCCGACCTCCTCCGGCCCAATCCCTACCGGGTCGGGATCAAGGCGGTCATGAACCTCGACGCCTGGATCCGCGACGCCTTCCGCCGGAACATGCCGTATGACCAGTTCGTCCGCGAAATCGTGACCGCGCGAGGGAGCAACTACCAGGTTGGCCCGGCGATCATCTGGCGCGACCGTCGCGAGCCCGCCGAGGCGACGACGATCGTCACCCAGATCTTCCTCGGGATCCGCCTCGAATGCGCCAAGTGTCATCACCACCCGTTCGAGTCGTGGGGGCAGGAGCAATTCTACGAGTTCGCCGCCTACTTCGCCCGGGTTGGCCACAAGGGGGCGGCCATTGCCCCTCCGATCGCCGCGGGCGAGGAGACGGTGTTCCTGGCCAAGTCGGGATCGGTCAAGCACCCGTTGACCGGCGAGGTCCTCCCGCCCAAGCCGCTGTTCGGCTCGGCCCCTGTCCCGGACGATCCCGAGTTCGACCCCCGCGAGGCCCTGGCCACCTGGATGACCGCCCCGTCGAACCCCTATTTCTCGAAGGTCATCGTCAACCGGACCTGGGCCGAGTTGATGGGCCGGGGGATCGTCGAGCCGGTGGATGATCTCCGGGCGACCAACCCGCCCAGCAACGGCCCGCTCCTGGACGCCCTGGCCGAGGACTTCGTCGCCCACGGCTACGACCTCAAGCACCTGATCCGGACGATCCTGACCTCGGCGACCTACGGCCTCTCCTCGGAGCCGACCGAACGGAACGTCGCCGACATCCGGAACTTCTCCCGCCACTATCGCCAGAGGCCCCGGGCCGAGGTCCTCCTGGACGCGATCTCGGACATCACCGGAGTCCCCGAGTCATACGACGCCGCCCCCCCCGGGACCCGCGCCGCCGCCCAGTGGACGACGAGGAATACCTCGCTGTTCATGGACACCTTCGGCCGCCCCGACCCCAACCAGGATCCCCCTTGCGAACGGACGCCGGATACCTCGGTCGTCCAGGCCCTCCACCTGATGAACGCCCCGGGCGTGAACCAAAAGATCGGTTCGGATCAGGGCCTCGCCGCCAGGCTGGCAGCCTCCGACGTCCCGCCCGGCCAGGTGGTCGAGGAGCTGTACCTGTCGGTCTACAATCGACTTCCCGATGGAGAGGAACGCGATTACGGCGCGGCCCTCTTCGAAGCTCCGAGCGGCCGTCGCCGGGCGACCGAAGACTTGCTCTGGGCCTTGATCAACTCGCCGGAATTCGTGTTCAAGGACTGAGCCCCGCCGCATCCGGGGGGAAAGATCGGGGTCATCGTGGGCCTGACCAGCGGAGATCGAGCCATGCCGTGGCCTCGGATCACAATCCGGCAATGTATGATCGGTGTGGCCGTTCTCGCGGCGGTCCTCTACCTCGAGGTCGAGGCGTCCGGTCCGGTGTTCTTCGGCTCGCTCCCCATCGCCTCGGCGCTTATCGGGATCTGGGCGCGGAGGTTGCGGCCTGCGACACGCCCGGTTTCCGCGAGGGATCGGATCCTGGCCGGGCTCGGGGCTCTGGCGATTCTGGCCCCGGCCATCGCCCTGAAGATCGACCTGATGGACCACTCCGGCATCGCCGCCCGGTATCGGATCGAACGCGGGATGATCTTCGCCCTCGCCGGGGCGGCCCCGCTCGCCCTCTTCTGCCTCGCGACTGCCCTCCTACGTCGGGTCGGCTCTGCCCGGCGCGCTCCAGGCTCACCCTCCCTCCCGCCCCCGTCGGACGTCGGGGTCGGGCAGCCGACTCTTCCTACCCTCGTACCATCCCAAACCACGGGGATCTGATAACAATGGCCCTCAGAACCAACTGCGAATCGACGACCCGACGCGACTGCCTCCGCCTCGGCCTTTCGACGCTGATCGGCGGGGGCCTGATCGATTCCCTCCGCTTTCGCGGGATGGCGGCCAGCGGGGCCACCCCCGCCGCCAAGAGCGTCATCCTGATCTGGCTGGATGGCGGGCCGAGCCACTACGAGACGTTCGACCCCAAGCCCGACGCCCCCTCCGAGATCCGAGGGCAGTTCGACCCGATCTCCACCAAGGTCCCGGGGATCTCGTTCTCGAAGCACATGACCAAGCTCGGGGCGATCGCCGACAAGCTGGCGATCGTCCGCTCGATCCGCCACGACCAGGGTAACCACGGTGCCGGGAATCATTACATGATGACCGGCGCCCCGACCCGGATCCCGGTCGGTTGCGGGGCCTTCGTCAGCTTCCACCCCAGCCTCGGCTCGGCCACGGCCATGGAACGGGGCACGGTCGGCGGGCTCCCGCCTTACTTCTCGATGCCGTCGATGACCCGGTCGGGCGGGCCGAATTTCCTGGGGGCCCGGTATGCCCCGTTCGTCGTGCCCGACAACCCCAGCTCGAAGGACTTCCGGGTCCGCGACGTCTCCCCGCCGATCGGCTTCGAGGTCGCTCGGGTCGACGACCGGAAGGCCCTCCGCGCCCGGGTCGACCGCTTCCGGAGGATCGCCGACAAGGCCGCGGGCGACCCGGCCCTGGCCCTCGACGATTATTACGAGCAGGGCTACGACCTGATGTCCTCGCCCGAGGCCCAGAAGGCGTTCGACATCCACAGCGAAGCCGACCCCGTCCGCGACGCCTACGGTCGGACCCCGTTCGGCCAGCGGGCCTTGCTGGCCCGGCGGCTGGTCGAGGCCGGCGTCCCGTTCATCACCCTGAACGAGGGGGGATGGGACCATCACGAGAAGCTGTACGACGCCTTCGACAAGCGAGTGCCCGCCTTCGAGGCGTCGATCGCCGCCCTGATCCAGGACCTCGACCAGCGGGGGATGCTGGACACCACCCTGGTGGTCGTCCTGGGCGAGTTCGGCCGGACCCCCAAGGTGAACGACAAGGGCGGGCGCGATCACTGGTCCAACGCCATGTCGGTGATGTTCGCCGGGGGCGGCACCCCTGGCGGCCAGGTGATCGGGGCGACCGACTCGCGAGGTTACACCGCCGTCGAGCGGATCCTCGCCCCCGAGAACTTCGCCTCGACCATCTACACCAAGCTCGGGATCGACCCCGCCAAGATCCTCCACGCCCCCAACGGACGCCCCGTCCACCTCGTCAGCGACCCGACGCCGATCCGCGAACTGATGGGCTGATCGTCCCGAGACCTGAGGATTGAGCCTTGACCACCATCGGCCCTCGATCATCCCGGATCGATCGTCACTCGATCTCGACCCCGATCCTCCTGCTGGCCTTCGCCTCGATCGCCTCGGCCAAGGCCCCGACGCTGGAAACCCTCTTCCCAGCCGGGGCCGCCCGGGGTTCGGCCGTCGAGGTGACGGCCGGTGGGAACTTCGAGCGCTGGCCGGTCCGGGCCTGGACCTCGAAACCGGGGCTGACGATCAAGTTCGGCGAGGAGAAGGGGAAGCTCTCCATCGAGGTTGCCCCCGACGCCCCCACGGGGGTCCACTGGGTCCGACTCTTCGATGATGAAGGGGCCACCGCCCCCCGCCCATTCTTCGTGGGTGTCCTGCCCGAGTGGAACGAGGTCGAGCCCAACGACGAGGTCGGCCAGGCTCAGAAGATCGACCTGCCCGACCTGATCGTCAACGGCAGGCTTGCCAAGCGAGGGGACGTCGACGGCTATCGGGTCCACCTGGCCAAGGGGCAGACGCTGGTCGCCTCGATGGAGGCCCACCGGCGGCTCGGCTCGCCGATGGACGGGGTCCTCCAGGTCGCATCGAGCGCGGGCTTCGTCCTGGCCCAGAATGACGACGAGCACGAACGCGACCCGCAGATCGCCTTCGAGGCCCCGAGCGACGGCGACTACATCGTCCGGGCCTTCGCCTTCCCGTTCGTCCAGGCCAGCACGATCCGGTTCGACGGCGAATCGACCTATGTCTATCGACTGACCCTCGCCACCGGCGGCGTGGTCGATCATTCCTTCCCGCTGGCGATCTCGGAAAGCGGCCCGTCCGAGGTCGAGGCGACCGGCTGGAACATCCCCGAGGGGGCCCGGAGGCTCCCGGTCGAGCCGCCCGGGCTCGAAGCCTCCACGCCGATCCGGCTCCATCACGCGGGCCTGGCCAACGAGGCCGAGGTGCTCGTCGTCCGGCCCCCGTCGATCATCGAGGCCGAACCCAACGATTTCGACCATCCGCAACCGGTCAACCTCCCCGTCGCCATCAGCGGGCGGCTCGACCCTCCTCGGGATGTCGATGCATACGCCTTCGAGGCCCGCAAGGGAGCGATCCTGAACTTCCGGGTCGAGGCCCGGTCGATCGGCCAGATGGTCGACGCGGTCCTGCGGATCTCCGACGCCTCGGGAAAGATGATCATCGAGGAGGACGACAACGGCCGACGTGATTTCGATCCCGAGGTCCGCTTCACGGCCCCGGCCGACGGGACCTTCCGGGTGACGGTCCGCGACCTGAACGGGCAGGGGGGGCCACGCCATGCCTATCTCCTGGTGGCCGAATCCCCCCGGGCCGACTTCGCCCTGACCCTCAAAGGCGACCAGTTCCCCCTGACGCCCGGCAAGCCCACCGAGGTCGAGGTCGCGGTCGACCGCCAGGAAGGGTTCGCCGAGCCGATCGAGATCGGGCTCGAAGGGCATTATGACGGCGTGATCAGCTCGCCCGTCGTCTCGCTGCCGGAGGGCCCCACGGCCAAGTCGGTCACGCTCAAGCTCGAACCCTGCGACTGCGCGAAGACCGGGCCGATCCGGATCGTCGGCACCTCGCGTGAGGGGCTCCGGAAGTTCGCCACGACCGCCGGCCTCGACACCGCCTGGCTCTCGGTCCCGAAGCCCGAGCCGCCCGCCGAGAAGAAGCCCGAACCGGCGAAGTGAGGGGAGATCCGGGCTCCGTTCCCTGGTCCCGGATGGCCCTTGCCATCTTCGACCAGGCCAGCCCGTCGCGATCGGGTCGTTGACGCGTCGATGGCCCGGCTTTACGATCACCAGCCGGGCCAGCACCAATGCATTCGTTGGTGAACCCCGACTCGTGACGAAAGGAACACCTGTGCGACTCTCCACGCAGCGTCGATGGATCCTCCGGACCCTGGCGATTGGCCTGGGTCTGGCGATCCTCACCACGATCGAAGGCCGGGCCCAGGCCCAGGAACCTCGATCGCTGGCGAGCCGGATCCCTTCCCGGGAGTTGATCTGCTACGCCGGATTCGAAGGCCTCGATGCCCACGCCGCCGACTGGAAGGGCTCGGCCCTCTCGAAGGCGCTGAATGAGACGAGCCTGGGCGTGCTCCTGGAAGACCTGGCGGCCCAGGGGATCGACCTGGCCCTGAAAGATCAGAAGCAGGATGGGAAGCTCGACGGGGCGCGGATCGTCCGGGCCTTCGAGCAGGTGGCCCGCAAGGGGTTCGCGCTGGCGGTCGCCGGCAAGCCCCCGGCTCGGCCTCGGTTCTTCCTCGTGATCGGCGGCGGGGCGACCGAAGTAGCTCCCCTCCTCCAGCTCGCCGAGGACGCCGAGGAGCAGGCCGCTCGCAAGGAGGTGAAGAAGGGCAATCGGACCGTCATCACCTATGGCGAAGGGCCCGACGACGACGCCTTCATCGCGGACGGCGACGACCTGGTCCTGACCAGCACTCCCGACGTCGACGAGGCCCTGGCCGTGCTCGACGGGAAGCAGCCCGGCGTCTCGGCCCATCCGGCGGTCGCGGACCTATCCAAACCCGACGGGGATTTCCAGCCCGTCGGCTATGCCTTCGTCGATGTCGCGGGCTTGCCCGAGATGCCGCCCGAGCTGATCAAGGCCGGGCTCGGCGGGCTCAAGCGGGTCGACTATCGGTGGGGCTTCCGCGATCAGGCCACCTACAGCGTGCTGAGACTCCTGGCCCCCTCGCCCCGCGAGGGCGTCCTGGCGATCTTCGATAGCCCGACCTTCGACAAGGGCTCGATGCCACCGCTCCCGGCCAACGTCGACGGCTTCAGCGTGGCCTCGATCTCGCCAGGGCAGATCTTCGACCAGGCCATCGAGATCTTCCGGAAGGTGGACCCCAACGCGGCGGAGCAGGTCGAGGCGATGGTGGGGCAGGTGGGCGACCAGCTCGGGGTCAAGATTCGCGACGATGTCCTCGGTCAGCTCGGCCCGAAGTGGTCGGTCTATACCGCAAACGACCCCGCCGGTGCCTTGCCGATGAATATCGTCGCGACGGCGGAACTCGCCGATCCTTCGAAATTCGCCCCCGCGCTCGGCAAGCTCCTCGACCTGGCGAATGCCCAGTTGCGCGCCCCTCGCCCGAATGCCCGGCCCGGTGCCCCGGCCCCCCAGTTCCGCAAGCTGGCCGGGGGACGACCCGGCTTCGAGCTGATCCTCCCGCCGGGGACGGTGCCCCCGGGGCCACTCCAGGCGATCCGGCCGACGATCCTGCTCGGCAAGAAGACGCTCGTCCTCGCCGCGACGCCCGGGGCCGGTTCCTCAGCCCTGGCCCTGACCGAAGGCAACAGTCCGAAATGGATGCCGGACCCGGCCTATCTCGCGATGATGGAGAGCCTCCCGAAGAAGATGATCCTCCTGAGCACGAGCGACCCCCGCGAGTCGCTCCCCCAGATCCTCTCCAGCCTGCCCGCCCTGGTCGCGAACGTCGATCAGTTGATGAGGAATCAGCCCGGCCCCGGGGGGAAGCCGCTCGCCGCCCCGGCGATCCCGATCCGGGTCGATCCCGACAAGATTCCCGACCCCGTGGCCCTCTCTGCCCGGCTCTTCCCCGCCTCCTCCACGCTGGCCGTCGACGACTCGGGGATCGTCTTCATCACCCGCGAGTCGGTCCCCAGCGTCGCCAGCCCGGCCGTTGGGGGAGTCACGGTCGCCCTGTTGTTGCCCGCGGTCCAGGCCGCCCGCGAAGCGGCCCGGCGGGCCCAGTGCGTGAACAACCTCAAGCAGATCGGGCTCGCCTTCCACAACTTCCACGACACGAACAACCGGTTCCCCGCCGACATCCGCGACAAGAGCGGCAAGCCCTTGCTGAGTTGGCGGGTCGCGATTCTCCCGTTCATCGACCAGGTAGAACTCTACGAAAAGTTCAAGCTCGATGAGCCCTGGGATAGTCCGAACAACAAGGCGCTCCTGGCGGAGATGCCCGCCACCTACGTTTGCCCGAGTCGCCCCAGGACCGAACCGGGCCTCACCAGTTACCGAGGGTTTTCCGGCAAAGCGACCTTGTTCGACGGCGGTCAGGGAGTGGCGATCCCTCAGATCACCGATGGGATGATGAACACCCTCGCCGTCGTCGAGGCCCGCGACCCGGTTGCCTGGTCCAAGCCCGATGACCTGCCACTCGGCCCCGACCCCGCAGTCCCGGTCGAAGGCGCCGGTTCGCCTCACCCGGGAGGCTTCAACGCCCTGTTCTGCGATGGTTCTGTCCGGTTCCTCAAGACCACCATCAACCCGAAAACGCTCCGAGCCTTGATCACCAAGGCTGGGGGCGAGGTCATCGGAGCAGGATCGTTCTGATCGGCGTCACTGGCGAGGGCTGACCACAGCCCTCGTCAGGGACCCGTGGCCGGTATTCGTCGGAACGCCCGCGCATCACGGATCCAGAGCGCGACGAACACCGGGGCCAGGCCCAGGCAGGCCCACTGATAGCCGGTCAGACCCAGGCCGATCACCGGCTCGGGCCGGATGAACTCGGTCGCGAATCGGTAGGCGAGATAGCTTAATAAATAGAGCTTGATCAATTGCCCGCGGAACAGCCCTCGACGCTGCAAGCTCCCCAGGACGACGGCGGCCGAGGTGTGGAAGATCATCTCGTAGATCTGAGTCGGGTGCCGGCGGACCCCGTCGCCGAAGTCGACTCCCCAGGGCAGGCCCGTCGCGACCCCGTGGCAGCAGCCCGCGACGAAGCAGCTCAACCGGCCCACCGCCACAGCGCCTGCCACCGGCACGGCGAAACCGTCGCCCGTCTTCACCTTCACGCCCAGCATCGCCTTGGCGATCTCGACGCCGAGGTATCCTCCGACCATCCCGAAGACGATCGTCTTGCCGTTCTCCAGCCAGGCCCAGCCCGAGACCAGGCCCTCCCAGTCGGCCAGGGCGAACGGCAGCTTGGCCCCGATCATCGCCCCGCAGAACGCCCCCAGGCCGATCCCCCAGCGCTCGCGAGCCGTCAGGCCCGCCGGTTGCGGGGTCCGGCCCCGCAGGAGGATCGCCGTCGCCAGCGAGGCCAGCATGATCCAGGGATAAATCCAGGGGACCGTCAGGCCCATCGCAACGTCCCCGATCAGGAAGGGAGGCCGATCGTCATCGGCTGTTCGGTCAAGGCACCGGCCTCCCGGAGCGCGGGGAGGACCGCATGCCCCTCGCGATACAGGACATTGTACGCGCAGAACGGGATCACGTGCCCGCTCGGCAAAACATGATGGATACAGCACTTCATCAGGCGTCGGACGTCGAAGTTATACGCATCCAGGAACGAGGTGATCGTGATCCGGAAGACGTCGGCCTGCGAGAGTTGTTCGGCGACCGCCTTGGCGAAGAACTCCGAGGCCGCCGCGTCGGTCGAGTCCTCGGGGAAGCAGCCGATCCCGCAGCCGCCCACCCGTTCGAGATACTTCTCGATCAGCTTCCTCGCCGCGTTCCGGCTGAAGAGGATGCCATTGGCCAGGATATCCAGGTGTTTCCGCGCGTCGATGAACCGCATCAGCGGGGTGACCTTCCCCTCGGACCGGAAGGCGTAGGTCAGGCTGTGGCAGTTGGGGTGGGCACAGGGCAGGGGCATGAAGTCGTCCTCGGCGAACATCCCTCCGGTCTGCTCGGCGATGGCGCGGATCACGTCGGGGAAGGTGATCCGCCGCTCCAACTCCTCGGGCAACACATGCCGGCCCGAATACGTGGCGGGCTGGAAG
Source organism: Tundrisphaera lichenicola (assembly GCF_051175385.1). Classification (GTDB taxonomy): domain Bacteria; phylum Planctomycetota; class Planctomycetia; order Isosphaerales; family Isosphaeraceae; genus Tundrisphaera; species Tundrisphaera lichenicola. The sequence goes on from NZ_CP195106.1 coordinate 6,434,580, forward strand.
CTGATCCCGGTGACCCAGGGCCGCTCGACCCCATACCGCACAATCGCCCCGATCTCGTGGTCGTTGATCCCCGGCTGGAGGGTGCAGACCAGCGAGGTTTTGATCCCGCGCTTCCCCAGATTCTCGACCGCCTTCAATTTGGTCTCGACCAGCGACTCGCCCCGAAGGGCCTTCGAACCTCGCTCTTCGAAACCGTCGAACTGGAGGTAGACCTCGACTCGGGGCGCATGCCCGGCGATGGCGTCCAGCATCTTCTCGTCGTGGGCCAGTCGAATCCCGTTGGTGTTGACCATCACGATGTCGATCGGTTGGCCGACCGCGTAGTCGAGGATCCGGAGGAACTCGGGGTGGATCGTCGGCTCGCCGCCCGAGAGTTGCAGGACCTCGGCCCGCCCTTCGACTTCCACCAGCCGGTCGATCGACCGGACACAATCCTCGAAGGAGAGGTGAGCCCCGCCCGGCCCGCTCGACGCGTAGCACATCGGGCATTTCAGGTTGCACGACGAGGTGATTTCCGCCAGGCCGATGCAGGTGTGCTGCTCGTGCTCGGTGCAGAGCCCGCAGTCGTAGGGGCACCCCTTGTCGGGCTCGACCCCGAACCCGGGCGGGACCTTGCCCGGCAGGCTGTATTGCATCTGGTCGTAGAGGGCCACGTCGGAGCAGACGAAATCCTCTCGGACCCCGTGGGTCGGGCATCGTTTCCGGAAATAAACGCGCGAGCCTTTGCTGATGATCTTGGCCGGGACCAGGGCCAGGCATTCGGGGCAGAGGCTCTGCGTGGTCCCCAGGAACGTGTGGTCGCGGAGCCGCGTCATCGGTCGTCCTTTCGATGGGGGGGAGATTCGGGCTGCGAGAGGCGCACCGTGATGAAGATCACCAGGCCCAGAACGACGAGGGTCGCCACCAGGGCGAGAACGAGCAGCAAGCTAAATGAGTTACCGCCGCCCATGATGATTGCCGAGCAAGTCATCAGAAACGCGATCGCCAGGGCAAGCATCGTCAAGACACCGATCACGGTGAAGGCGAGGATTTGCCCGAGCATCCGGAGTGGATAGTTCCGCTCGGAAATCGGACGTGATCGGGGTTTGGGAGTGTATCGCCACGGATCGGGGACAGGCCAGGAATCGAAGCTGGCGAAGCGATGTCCGCACCCCGGGCAGACCTCGGCCCCCAGCGGGACCGACGCGCCGCAGCCGATGCACGTGAATTGCGACTGGTCTGCTCGGGACATCACGGGGACTTTCTCGTCGACTCCGGCCACGTCTGATCGCGGAGATGGCTCATCGATCAGCCTTTCGTCGGGACGATTCGGGCGCAGAAGCGAGTATGTTGAGGTAGATACTACCAGCGACGACCGCGAGGGCGGCCAGCAGCCCGAGGATAAGTCCCGTCGTCATGCCCTTGGGTTCATCCTCGCCCATCAAGTTGAAATTAGGTCCTCCGATACTCCGGACCGTGACCGAACAGGTCATCACGAAGGCGATGCACGCCGCGACCATCGTCAGGCAGCCGGCCCCCAAAAAGCCAGCTTTCCTCCCGACGCTTTCCAGGAGATCGGTCCTTGAAGGCGCGGAGGGTGGTCGGTAAGCCGGAGCGGTCAACGGCCGAGCGGGGCTCGGGCCCTCGTCAGGCCCCGCGAAACGGTGCCGACATCCCGGGCAGAGGTCGGACCCAACCGGGACCGACGCGCCGCAGCCGATGCAGGTGAAGTGGGCCTTGTCGAGCTCGGGCATGGAAGTCACCTCTCGGACCAATCGCCACTTCGGCTGTTCGTCAACGACCCGATCGACGTTTGCGAAGGCGTTCCCAATCTCGCGCTCGCCGGTCCTCGTCCCCGCTCCACTTCAGCAAGATCCGGATGAGTATGACCCCGACGACGACGGCCGCCGCGCCCCCGCCCCAGTATCCGAGGGAATCGTCCTGCCTCCCCCCCACGATGCCCATGCAGGTCATGCCGAACGCGACCATGGAGGACGCGGCGATCAGGATGGTACTCCCGGCCGTCGCGAAATAGCTCAGGATCTTGTCGTCCCGGCTCATGGGACGCCCCTCCGCTGCTCGGATCGCCGAGAGGTAGGAAACGCGTAAGCTGGCGGGAAGGAGACCCAGGGTCACCAGGACACCAAGGGTCGGGTCCGGGCCAATGGTGAACGCCCCCAGGCAGACCGCGATTACTGCGACCAGGATCATCGCCGTGCCGATCCGGATCGCGGGTATCTTGCGGGCTCGCGGCTCGGGGGGATCCTCCGGGATCCAGAGCCACTCTTCCGGCGAGGCGGCCGGGATCGGCTCCCGGAACGGATGGCGACAGCCGGGGCAGAGATCGGACCCCACCGGGACCGACTCGCCGCAGCCGATGCAGGTGAACTGGGCTTCGTCGGGCTCGGGCATCATTGCGGACCTCGATCCGAATAGTGACTTCGCTCGCTCCTGGATTCTCGATGGTAAGTACGGAGCAAGAGTCGACTGAGCGAGATACCCACGAAGATGGCCACGATCAGGCCGGCGCCGACCCCGAGATACACGCCCATCGCTTGATTACGCGGGCCGCCGCCGAGTGAGAGGATTCCGATCGGGAAACAAGTCACCACGAAAGTGAACAGGGAGGCGAACGCGACCAGATAGGCCGCCAGGGAGGCGAACGCGACCAGATAGGCCGCGCCAATCGTCATCACGAAAGTGGCAAATTTCTCGATGACCCCAAGGGGAAACCCCTGGGCTCGCCGCCGGGCCGAGACGTTGGCAGTACGAATGGAGGCGGGCAGGATCCCCAAGCTGGCGAAGACCCCGAGGATCGGGCTGGCCAAGATCGCCCCAAGGCAGACCGCGACCATCGCGATCGGGATCATCGCCGTGCCGATCCCGATGGTGGGGGCCTTGATGGCCTGCATCCTGGAGGCCTCATCCGGGATCGAGAGCCACTCTTCCGGCGAGGTGGCCGGGATCGGTTCCCGGAACGGATGGCGACAGCCGGGGCAGAGGTCGGAACCCACCGGGACCGACTCGCCGCAGCCGATGCAGGTGAAGTGGGTTTCGTCGGGCTCGGGCATCATTGCGGTCCTCGACCCCAGTCCCGGAACCGATCGCTCCCGGATCCTCGACGGCCCGCCCGGAGCAAGAACCGACTCAGCCAGACCGCCACGAAGATGGCCACGACCAGGCCCAGCCCGACTCCGAAGTACACCCCGAGGAACTCGGGGTTATTCAGGTTATTGCCCAACGTCATCAGTCCGATCGGAAAGCAAGTCACCCCGAAGGCGATCAGGGAGGCGAACCCGACCAGATAAGCCGCGCCGAATGTCACCAGGAACGTGGAAACCGGATCGAAGAATTGCGACGACCCCCCCCGAGATCTCCGCAGGTCCGCCAGGTAGGCCGTCCGGATCGAGGCCGGCAGGATACCCACGGAAATGAAGACTCCGAAGGGCGGGCTTGCCATCATCGCCCCGAGGCAGACCGCGAACACCGCGACCAGGACCATCACCGTGCCGATCCTCAAGGCGGGCATCCGATCGAGTGACGTCCGGGGTGCCTCGTATGGGTTCTGGAGCCAATCGGTCGGAGGCTGACTTACGATGGGATCGCGCAACCTATGCCCGCAGCCCGAGCAAACCTCGGCCCCGGGCGGGTTCATCGCCCGGCAGCTGATGCAGGTGCAGGGGGTCTCGTCGGGTTCGGGCCTCATCCGGGGCCTCCACTCCAATCCTGGAACTGATCGCTCCCGGATTTTCGACGGCCCGCCCGGAGCAAGAACCGACTGAATCGGACCGCCACGAAGATGGCCACGACCAGACCCAGCCCGACTCCCGCGTAGACCCAGACGAAGTCGGGATTATTCGGTTTGCTGCCGATCGACACGATGCCGATCGGGAAGCAGGTCACCCCGAAGGCGATCAGGGAGGCGAACGAGACCAAATAGGCAGTGCCCAATGTCGTCAGGAACGTGGCCAACTTCTCGTCGGGACCGAGGGGCTTCCGATGGAATCTCCCCAGGTCCGAAAGGTAGGCGGTCCGGATCGAGGCCGGGAGAACCCCGAAGGTGAACAAGACTCCGAACACCAGACTCGTCAGAATCGCGCCGAGGCAGATCGCCACCACGGCGATCAGGATCATCACCGTGCTGATCCTCAGAGTGGGCATCCACCCGACGAGCGTCCGAGGTCCCTCGTCGGAGTTTGGACGTGGGTCGGTCGGAAGAGGGCTGGCGATGGGATCGCGCAACCGATGCCCGCAGCCCGAGCAATCCTCGGCCCCGGGCGGGTTCATCGCCCGGCAACCGATGCAGGGGACGGGAGCTTCTTCGGGCTGAGACATCGGAGGGTCCTGGGGATCGTGCGATCATTTCCAGACGATCAACTCGCGGTCACGCTCCCGCTCCACCCGCAACCGGTTCGCCTTGACCAGAGCATAGGTGAACCCGCCGCCGACGAAGAGCGCCACCCCCAGGCCGATCACGGCCGAGACGAGGGGATCGACCCCGCCTCCGGCCATCGGGAAGCAGGTCAGGCCGAAAGCGACGATCGAGCTGAAGCCGATCACGATGCTGGACGCGACCGTCCCGACGAAGGAGAGGGCCTGATCCCCCATGCTCATCGGTCGCCCTTCCGCCGACCTCCTCGCCGAGACCAACACGAGCCGGATCGTCGCCGGCAGGAGGGCCAGGGTCGCCAGGACCCCGACCGCGGCCCCGGCGGCGAACGCCCCCATCCAGAGCGCGACCACCGCGATCCAGATCATGGCCGTGCCAATCTGGAACGTGGGCGCCCGGGCCACCCGCGTCTGGGGGGCCTCGTAAGGGTTCGCCATCGGGTCAGGTTCGGCGAGGACCGGGGTCGGGTCGCGGAACCGATGGCCACAGCCCGAGCAGACTTCGGCATCGGATGGATTCATCGCCCCGCAACCGATGCAGGCGAGCCGGATCTCGGCGGGATCGGACATCGGCGTCACTCCTCGGAAGACTATTCCGAGGATTGTCGACGATGTCGAGCATCCCCGTCCATCGGGGAGGCTCGTCGAGTCGGGATTTTGCGGTCGGTCCCTCGCGAACTCAGACCAGGACCATCACCTTGATCGCCTCGCGGGCGTCCATCGCGGCGTATCCCTCGGGGACACCTTCGAGCTTGACCGTCCTGTCCAGCACTGGAGATGGGTCGATCCGGCCGGCGATCACGTCATCGAGGAGGTCGGGCAAGTAGGCGCGAACCGGGGCCACCCCGCCTCTCAAGGCGATATTGTGCCGGAACATCCGCCGGAGATCGATCGGCTCGGCGACATGGGGGACCCCCACGTTGCCGATCCTCCCGCCCGGCCTGGCGATCCCGATGGCGGTGTCGAGCGACTCCTTCAGGCCGACGCACTCCAGGACGCACTCGGCGCCCCCTCCGGTCATCTCGATCACGCGGGCGATCGCCTCCTCGCCCCGCTCCTTCACCACGTCGGTCGCCCCGAATCCCCGAGCGATCGCGATCCGCGAGTCGTGACGCCCCAGGAGGATGATCCGCGACGCCCCGAGCCGGTTCGCCGCCAGGACCCCGCAGAGTCCGACCGCTCCATCGCCCACGACAGCGACCGTCGAGCCCGGCCGGACCCCGGCCGAGGCCGCCGCGTGGTAGCCGGTCCCCATCACGTCGGTCAGGGGGAGGATCGCCCGGAGTAGCGTCTCATCCCCCTCGATCGAGGGGGGGAGTCCGACCAGGGTCCCGTCGGCGAAGGGGGCGCGGATCGCCTCGGCCTGGCCTCCGTCATTGGTCCCTCCCCAGAATCCGCCGTGGACGCACGAGGTGAACAGGCCGTGGTGACAGAACTCGCAACTCCCGTCGGAGAAGGCGAACGGGGCGATGACCCGATCCCCCGGCTTCACGGTCCGGACCGCCGGGCCCACCTCCTCGACCACCCCCATCCACTCGTGACCGGTCCGGTACCCCGGCTCCCAGGCATCCAGGCCCCGATAGAACCAGAGATCCGAGCCGCAGATGCAAGCGTGGGTGATCCGGACGATCGCGTCCGTCGGCTCCTGGAGCCTGGGGTCGGGAACCTTGTCGACCCGGATATCGCCCTTTCCATGAAAGACGGAAGCAAGCATCGGGGGGAAATCTCCGGGGGAGTAAATCGAGCCGGGAGATTCCCCGGGGATCGACCCCGGAAAGGCAACTCACCAATTGCCATCTCCCGCGATAATATCTTGCAAGAGTCGGGCCAGGATCGAATTCCTTCCCGTCGAGCCGTTTGGGTTCGTTTTTCCCGGGTCCGTCGAGGCCGCCCGGGTTCGCCCGGACCCTCGATCGAAGTGTCCGGGATTGCCGGGCCGGTTATGATGTGGGATTGATCGTGGGGAGGGTCCGCCAACCTGCCCTGGTTTCGATGCCATGGAGGACGATGATGGCCGTTGAAGTCGCCGGAATCACCAAGGAAGACATCTCGCCCCGGCTGACGGACGAGCAGATCCGTCGGGTGTCGGGTTACGGGAGCCGCGAGCGTCTCTCCCCCGAGAGCCTCCTCTTCGACGAGGGGAACACGCACATCGACTTCTTCGTGATCCTCTCGGGCCGGGTCGAGATCCGCCAGTATTCCGGCGAAGGTTTCCGGCTAGTCGTCGAGGCCGGACCCGGCTCGTTCGTCGGCGACCCGGCCACGCTCAGCGGGTCGGCCGCCGTGGTCCAGGCCTGGGTCGCCGAGGAGGCCGAGGTGCTCCGGGTCTCTCCCGCCTCTTTCCAGCGGCTGGTGGTCGAGGATTCGGAGCTGAGCGACCTGATCCTCCGGACCTTCCTGATCCGCCGATCCGCACTGATTGAGAAGGGGCACTCCTCGATCAAGCTGATCGGATCGCGGTTCGCCCGCGAGACCCACCGGATCCGCGAGTTCCTGACCCGGAACAATCAGCCGTTCACCTTCCTCGACCTGGAGAAGGACCCCGGCGTGGCCACGCTCCTGGAGAAATTCGGCGTGGGGGTCGACGAGACGCCGATCATCCTCCACCGCGACCGGGATATCTGCCGGAACCCCTCCGACGAGGACATCGCGGACGAACTCGGGCTGAACGTCGTGCCCACCGACGAGCTTTGCGACGTGATCGTGGTCGGGTCGGGGCCGGCGGGCCTGGCCTCCTCGGTCTACGCGGCGTCGGAGGGGCTCTCGGTCACCTCGATCGACAACTCGCCCCCCGGAGGCCAGGCCGGGACCAGTTCCAAGATCGAGAACTACCTGGGCTTCCCCACCGGGATCTCGGGCCGCGACCTGGCCGACCGGGCGGCCATGCAGGCCCAGAAGTTCGGCGCGAGGCTGGCCAACCCGGTCCGGGCCGTCTCGCTCCGGCGCGAGGGGGCCAACTTCGAGGTCACCTTCGCCGACGGGCGGAAGATCCGGGGCCGCTCCGTCGTGATCGCCACCGGTGCCAAATACCGACGGCTCGAAGTTGCCGAGGCCGACCGGTTCGAGGGATGCGGCATCTATTACGGCGCCACCGCGATGGAGTCGGACCTCTGCAACGGGCGGGACGTGGTGATCGTCGGCGGGGGGAACTCGGCCGGGCAGGGGGCCGTCTTCCTGGCCCGCTGCGCCCGGTCGGTCCACATCGTGATTCGGCGAGATGACCTGGCCGACACGATGTCCCGCTACCTGATCCGGCGGATCGAGGAGACGCCCAACATCCACGTCCACCCCCGGACCTGCGTCACGGGGCTGGCCGGAGGCGAGTGCCTCGAATCGATCGAGCTGACGACCGAAGGCCAGGCCCCTCGGACGATCGACTCCGGCCACCTCTTCCTGTTCATCGGGGCGCTGCCCTGCACCGCATGGCTGGACGGGACGCTGGCCATGGACGAGAAGGGCTTCATCAAGACCGGGGCCGATCTCCTGCCCCACGAGCTCCACTGCTTCGGCTGGCCCGGGGAGAAACCACCGACCCTCTTCGAGACCAGCATGCCCCGGGTCTACGCCGTGGGGGACGCCCGGAGCGGGTCGGTCAAGCGGGTCGCCTCGGCGGTCGGCGAGGGCTCGATCGTCGTCCAGTTCATCCATCGGGCCTTGAACGAGGGATAATCGCCCAAGGATCCTCCCCCCCGGACGTTGTACCTCACGGACCGGGTCGGGATCGAAATCCGAGGAACTTCGGAGTGACCGGCCGCGTCCAAGCTGAGGCCACTTCGCCCGGTGTTCCCGATTCCCGATGCCGAGGAGGATCCAATGCGCCAGCATGTCCGAGGATTGGCATTTGTCCTGATCTTGCCGCTGGGTGTCTGGGGGGCCATGCAGACCCAGCAGGCCCCCGAACCGCGACAGGCGACCACGCCCGGGAAGATCAAGCTCATCGAACCGCCGGCGACGGGAGCCGAGGCCTCGACGCTCCCCGGCGGGGAGGTGATCGCCCCGGTCGCCGCCCAGGACGCCCCGGAGACCCCGGCGGTTCGCGTCGATCCCAAGCCGATCAGCGGGTCGGTCAAGCGGGGCCTCGACTGGCTGGTCGAGCACCAGCTCAAGGACGGCGGCTGGGGGCAGGGGGACGAGTCGCAGCAGATGGGCGGGGGGGCTGAGCTTCGCGACAAGGCCAATGTGGCCGATACTTGCGTCGCGGCGCTGGCCCTGATCCGGTCGGGCAGCACCCCTTCGACCGGCCCTTACAAGGATGCCATCGCCAAGGCCGTGCGCTTCGTCCGGTCGCAAGTCGAGGGGTCGGACGCCGAATCGCTGGCCGTCTCCAGCATCCAGGGGACCCGGGTCCAGGCCAAGCTCGGGCCCAATATCGACACCTTCCTCGCCTCGCTCCTGCTGGCCGAGGTCAAGGACCGGATGGCCGATTCGGCCGAGAATGCGACCGTCGAGGTCGCCCTGAACAAGGTCCTCGGCAAGATCAAGGCGCACCAGAAGGCCGATGGAAGCTGGGACAACCAGGCCGGATGGGCCCCGATCCTGGCGCAGTCGATGGCCGGCAAGGGGATCAATCGGGCCTTCCAGCGGGGAGCGGTCGTGGATGCCTCGCTCCTGGCGAAGACGGAGGATTTCGCCAAATTCCAGTTCGCCCAGTCCGCCCCGGTCGCCGCGGCCGAGCCGGCAGCACCGTTTGTCGGCCCGGGCATCGCCCCGGTGACGGTCGCCGCCGTGGCACCCGCCGCCGCCGAGATCCCCGTGGCGGGAAAGTCGGCCGGCATGAGCTCGCCCGCTTTCGGGGGCCGGGCCATGATGATGGGAGGAATGATGGGCCGGGGAGGGATGGGTTCGGCGGGCGTCGAGCTCTACGACCGGGCCTCCAGCCTGGCGGTCCTCTCCGACTCCGTGAACACCAACAAGACCAAGGAGGCCGAACTCCGGCGGATCGTCGAGACTTCCAGGGATGAACCCGCGGTCGCCGACGCCAAGAAGGAGCTGGATCGATTCGCGCAGGCTCAGCTCGCCTGCGACACCGCCCAGGCTCAGGTGATCGCCCGTCTGGACGACCAGGGATTCCTGGCCGGCTTCGGCTCCAACGGCGGCGAGGAATTCCTGAGCTACATGAACATCGGCGAGAGCCTGGTCCAGAAGGGCGGACCCGCCTGGAAGAAGTGGGACGACGCGATCACCGCCAACCTCAACCGGATCCAGAACGACGACGGGAGCTGGACCGGCCACCACTGCATCACCGGCCGGAGCTTCTGCACCTCGACCGCCCTCCTCGTCCTGCTCTGCGACCGGACCCCGACCGCCGACCCGTCGAAGGAGAAGGCCGTCGTCCAATGAGGCCACGCCGAGCCTTCCTCCTGCTGATCGTCGCCTTGACGCCCCAAGCGTCGGGCGACGACCCAACTTCGCAGATCGACCGGGCCATCGCCCGAGGGACCCGGGCCTTGATCGAGGCCCAGGCCCCCGACGGGGCCTGGCGGTCGAGGACCTACGGGATCTTCAAGGACGGGGCCTCGCTGACCCCCTCGGTCCTCAAGGCGGTGGCCTTCGCCCCGGACGTCGAAGGTTCCGAGGTCGCGAGGGCCCGTGCGGCCGCCTACCTCACCCGGCAGGTCAAGCCCGGAGGCGCAATCGACGCCGGGCCGTTCGGGAGGCTCTACCCGGTCTATGCCGACTCCGCCTCGGCGCTGGCCCTTTCGAAGATCCCCGTGCCCGGAGGTCGCGAGGCGATCGACGCCTTCCTGGCCGATCTCCGGCGGAGGCAGCTCGTCGAGCCCTTCGGCTGGTCGCCCGACGATCCTCCCTTCGGGGCCTGGGGCTACGCCATCGAGCCCGCCTCGAATCGGCCCGGGGATCACCCGGTCGACGCCGACCTGTCCTCGACCCTCTTCGCCATCGGGACGCTCCGGGTCCTGGGCGCCTCGGCCGAAGACCCGGCGATCCGGGACGCTCGATCGTTCATCTTTCGATGCCAGAATTTCGAGTCGGGGGACGCCAAGCTCGACGACGGCGGCTTCTTCCTCACCCCCACCGACCCCGCCCGGAACAAGGCCGGAGGCCCAAGACCGGGACGCTACCACTCCTACGGCTCGACCACCGCCGACGGGCTCCGCGCCCTGCTCCGGCTCGGCCTGGCCCCCGACCACCCGAGGGTCCTCGCGGCGCGCCGCTGGCTCGAACGGAATTTCTCCGCGACCGAGGTCCCGGGAACCTTCGAGCCCGCCCTCGAACCCGACCGCGACGCCACCTACTTCTACTATTGCTGGTCCCTCTCGCATGCATTCCGATCGATGGGAATCCGGACCTTCCTCCGCGACGGGCGGAAGGTCGAATGGTCCGACGAATTGGCTATCGAATTGATCCGGAGGCAACGCCCCGACGGGACCTGGGCCAACCGATATTCCGCCTCGAAGGAGGACGACCCGCTCGTCGCCACCCCCTTCGCCCTCGGGGCCCTGGCCAACGGCCCGCCGCGAAACCCCTGATCCCCGGGAGGGGTTCGTCATCGGATTAATCGGGGTTGAGTCGCTCCAGTTCAGACACCGATCTTCGACCGGCTGACGAGGCAACGGTCAACCGACCATCCTACTTCGCCCGAGCCAGTGATCGAGTGATTTACTGAGCCTGACCTTTCTCTCGAAGCAGCCCCGGCGAGGCGATTGCCCGATGGGACTCCGCCATTCGCGAGAATCTTTTCGCAATCTCGCGAGACCATGCCGCCCGCTCGTCCCAGTAAGTGGCCACCCCCATCAACTCGACCTCGAGTGCCCGAAGCTCCGGTGCTTCCGGGTGCTCCTCGACCTCCCGAGACTTCTGGGCCGCTCTCCCTCGAAATGTGGCGGCCCTGGTCTCGTCAAGGTCGGCCGCTCGCTCGAATCGAAAGGCCAAGTGCTCGCACTTGAGGGACCGCTCCTCGTTCGACATCGACGCCTCCGGCAGTTCCCGACTCTAACTCACCGTTCCCGAACGTCGAGCTGTAATCTCTGGCTGGGGGTCAACCTTTTCGCCCGCTCGAACTCATACAAAATCGCCTGAATGAGTGGCTCTTGCAGGGTCGGCCGTGCGGGCCGCATCTCCGATATCCATCCGAGGATGCGGCCCGCACGGCCGACCCTACTATGGTCAATTAATCCGAGAGATTCGGTCTCATCTCATCTCGGGCATGACGCACCTACCGATTCCCGCCCTTGATGCCGTAGGCCTCGATCGTGCATTTCGGATGGGCCTGTTGAAATACTTTCACCGCTTCGGCGGAAACATCCGCGGCGGAAACGTCGAGGGATTCGAGCTTCGGGAGATGATCCAGGGACCGGAATGCCGCGTCGGTGATTCGCGTCATCGAGAGATCGACCTGGCGCAGCGAGGGGATCTCGGCGAGATCCTGAACGCCTACGTCATCCACCTCAGTCTGATAGAGTCCGATCTTTTCCAGGCTCGGCATCTGTTTCAGGTTTACAAGGCCAGCCGAAGTCACCTTCGAGCCGCGTAGCCCGAGATCCACTAGGCCCTTGAGCGACACGAGCTTGGCCAGTCCTTCGTTCGTCGTCTCGGTCGCATTCAACTTCAATTCCTGAAGATTGGTAAGCCTCGCGATCTCGCCGAGGCCTGCGTCGGTGATCTTCGTCCCCTGGATGCTGAGAGAGCGAAGTTCGGGAAATCGGAGGTGGGTCAGCTTCGCGAGACCGGCGTCGGAGATCGCAGTCCCGCCCAGCAGGAGCGTGCGAAGCTCCCCGAGATTGCCAAGATGCTCCAGGCCGTCATCGGAGACCTGCGTATCCTCAAGCTCGAGTTCCCTGAGCTCGGGCAACGCAGAGAAGCAATGCAGGAAATCGTCGTTGATCTTCGCCTTCCTCAAGTCCACAGCGAACACGTTGGCCACGGCATCAGGGCCGAGGGTCGAGGTGATGATCTTATCGATCCATGATTCCGAAGGACCAACCTGGAATCGGATCGTGCCGCCGGCCGCTCGGATGTCGGCGAGGGCACGCTCGTGTCGATGTGCCGGCACGGTCACGAAGGCTAACAATGCGCCGCAAACGAGGACCAATCCCATCGCAACGCGGAGGCTGAACCGATACCGGATTCGTCTCGTCGTCATGGCTGACGACCCTGATTCGAGTTGAAGCTCGCTGCTACTTCAACCATGACGTTTTCGCCTCGACATCCGCCGTTCACCGGGGGCGGAATTCTGCCGGATTCGGGAGGACCTTCACCCAGCTCGTGTTCGAAGGATATCGGAGTGCCCCATCATATCCCTGCGGGGGTTCGTCCTCAATGGCGGGTCGTCCTTTCCCGAGGCCCCATGAATCCGAGGTCGGATCCCTCGGGAGTCAAGGTGCCGACCCGACCCGCGCGGGGGAGTCTGCCTGATCGACCTGCGGATGTGGTTCCGTTTCATCGACGGGAAATCCGCCCGGATCGCGGGTCTCGGGCATGGCCAGGGCGAAGAAGGCCAGGGCCACCCCGGCGATGGCCGAGAGGACCAGGAACCCGACGTTGAAGCCGAATCGCGAGACGATCGCCCCGGTCATCAGGTTGCTGGCCGACGACCCGATGCCCGTCGCGGTCGCCAAGGCCCCCTGCATCACGTTGAACCGGCCCGAGCCTCGGGTCAGGTCGGCGATCACCAGGATCCCAACCACCCCGAAAATCCCCGCGCCGATCCCATCCAGGAGCTGGATCGCCACCAATGCGTAAGGGTTGCCGGTCATCGTGTAGAGGAATCCTCGGACCGGCAGGACGGCGAACCCGATCAGGAACGTCGAGCGTCGGCCCCACGAGTCGGCCATCCGGCTGGCGAGGATCGCCACGGGCACCATCACCAGTTGCGCGGCGATGATGCAGGCCGACATGTATCCCGCCACGCCATCGGTTTTGCCGGTGGTCAACTTCTGGCCGACCAGCGGCAGCATGGCCGCGTTGGCGAAGTGGAACAGGACCACCGAGGCCGAGAAGACCAGGATCCGACGATCGCGGAACAGCGCACCGAGCGCGGCAACCTTCGGGACGCCATCGACCGAGTCCTCGCCGCCACGGGCCAGGTCGTCGTCGATCTCGTCGGGGCGGATCATCAGGGTCGCGATGATCGAGGCCCCGCACATCCCGGCCAGGAGGTAGAAGATCCCCTCGTAGGCGATATGATCGCCGATCAGGCCGGCCAGGATCGCGGCCACGACGTTCCCCGCGTGATTGAAGGCCTCGTTGCGTCCGGTCCGCCGGGACATCTTCGAGTGCCCGACGAGTCCCAGGCTGACCGCCGCGATGGCCGGGGCGAAGATGGCCGAGGCCGCGCCGATGATCGCCTGGGCCCCCAGGATCACCGGCAAGGTCGGGAGCCGGACCATCGCCACGGAGCCCAACGCCACCAGGATCGCCGCGACAACCATCCACGATCGCTTGCGCGTGGTCCGGTCGATCAGGGCCCCGGCCGGGGTCTGGGCGATCACCGAGGCGATCCCCATCGCCGACATCGCCATGCCGATCCGCGAGGGGTCCCAGTGCTTCGTGGCCAGGTAGATCGCCAGGTAGGGGCCGAGCCCGTCGCGGACGTCGGCCAGGACTAGGTTCAGGAGGTCGAGCGCCCGGAGGCTGGCGCGACTCGGATGACACTCTTCGACATTCATCGGAGAATTCTCGATCAATAATGGGTCAGGGCCAGCCAGCCGACGCCCACCAGGGTCGTCGCGATCGTCAGTGGGATGCCGACCTTCAGATATTCGAGGAACCCCAACTCGGTCCCGGCGCGTCGGGCATTCTCCACGACGATCAGGTTGGCCACCGATCCGAGGACCGTCAGGTTCCCGGCCAGCGTGCTCGACATCGAGAGGGCCAGCCAGGCCTGCTCCCGCTGAGTAGCGGCCATGGCTTCCATCAAGGGCTTGAACAGCAGGACCGCCGGGACGTTCGAGACCAGGTTCGAGAGGGCCGCCGAGAGAGCGCTGACCGCGATCACCGGCGAATCGAGCAGGACGTGCCAGCGATCAATCCCCCAGGTCCGGACCACGGTGATCTCGAAGGCGTGGACCACCACGAACAGCCCGGCGAACATCACCAGAAGGGGCCAGTCGACCGATCCGTAGACCTTCTCGGGCCGGACCCGGCCCAGCATCAGGACGGCCGCCGCGCCCAGGGCCACCAGGGCGATCGGGAACCCCGCGAAGAACAGGCCGACCGTCGCCAGGGCCACCGCCACGCTCTTGATCAACAGGCCGCGATCGACCTCCGGCTCGGGCAAGACTTCTGATTCCCGATCTCCTGACTCCGCCTCGTCCAGCGATCCTCGGTAGACGATCGAGACGACCAAATATGTCAGGATCAGCCCGATCAGGGCCACCGGGGCGAGCCTCGCGGCGAACCGGAGATAGGAGATCCCGGAGAGCGATCCGATGATGATGTTCTGCGGATTTCCGGTAATCGTGGCGACCGAGCCCACATTCGACGCCGTGGCCAGGCCGACCAGATAGGGGATCGGAGGACGCTTCAATCGCCGGGTCAAATCGAGCACCAGAGGCGTGAGTGCCACGCAGACCACGTCATTGACCAGGAACGCCGAGAGGACCCCCGACAGGCCGATGGTCACCGCCAGGAGCGGTCGAGGGGAGGAGAATCGCTCGGCGATTCGATCGGTCGCCAGGGAGAAGAAGCCGGCGATCCGGAGATAACCCACCAGCACCATCATCCCGAAGAGGAGGATGATCGTCTCGTAGTCGACGGACTTCGCCCCTTCTCGGAGCGTGAGGACGCCCAGGCCCAGCATCACCGAGGCGCCGACGAGGGCGATCCCCGATCGGTCGATCTTCAGCCCGGGCACCTTGCCGATGGCCAGGCCCAGGTAGGTCAGCCCGAAGACGGTGGAGACCAGCGGGATCGAGTTGGAGGGGTTTGTCACGGACGGCGGTTCCTGGAGTGAAGGGGCGGCGGGAGGGGGCACTCGAGGCCCAGGCCCGCCGCCAGGGTCGGAAGGGGGTCGCGAATCCGATCAGTCGATCGGCGGGGGGATCTCCTCGGCGCGATCGGGCCGCTCCTTCTTCTCGCGCTTCTCCTTGGGGAGCTCGGGGCGGTCGCGATCGGGCTTCTTCCTGGCCTTGGGAGGCTCGGGGTGATCGTCGCCGTTGGCCCTCGCCAGGTGCTCGGGGACGTGGGTCAGCGCCTCGGCGGCCCGGGCCAGCTCACCGGCCCGCTCGCCCCGGCCGGAGGTCGCGTCGCGTTGGGCGGCATTGTACAGGTCTTTCGCGGCGTCGAGATAGAAGGCGAGGTCGTCCCCGCCGGACTCCTCCTTCATGTCGTTGATCCGGTCGAAGGCCCGACGGAGGTCGCGGTTAGTCCGTTCTCCCTCGCCTTCGGGTCCTCCGGCCTCGGGGGGCGGGGGCAGGTCGTCGTCGATGTCGAAGCTCGCGGCGTTCCGGGCGTGATCGATGGCACGGGCCAGGTCATGAGCCGCGATGCTGAACTCGCGGGACTCGCGATCCTCCCCGCTCTCGAACGACTTCAGGGCCTTACGGTAGAGCTGGGTGGCCCGCTCGGTCCAGTCGCGGAGCCGCTCCTCGGGACGGCCGGCCGATCGATTGTCGGAGCGGACCCGGCGGAGGATGTCATAGGTCTTCTTGAGCTCGCCGCCCGGCCCGTGATCCCCCTTCTTCTTGGCCTTCGGGGGCGGGGGTTCGTCGGGAGGGGAGGCGGGTTCCGCAGGCAGGCCAGCCGCGAGGGCCAGGCCCAGCAGGCTCGAAGTGCCGAGCGTCAGGAGCTTGAGCAAAAGCATGTGTTTTCTCCCATCCTGTTGATTGTCGATTCGTTAATGCGGCCCATTTCGCCGCCTCGTCGAATGGCCATTGCACGAGTCGTGCCGACCCCGAAATCGGCCAAAAAACCGCGATTTTCCGCCCGCTCGCCCCTCAACCTGGGAGGAATCCCCCCGCCGACACGGGGGCTTTCCGCCCGAAGTGGACCGACCGGAGGAACTCCGAGGGGATCGGGATCGAGGATCGAACGGGCCTCGATCCGCACCGCGACCGGCCTTCCTCGCGGCTCGGCCCCACCGGCCCGAATCGGTGCCACGTTTGGCCCGATCGTTGCTTGAGAATGTGCCGTGGTCGATGATGGGTCGGGGTCGATGGCAACGGGGGTCCGGGATGTTACGCGTACCGTTGCGGATCCAGGTCGGTGCGGTGGTCGTGCTGTTCGTCGCGGCCCTGGCGACGCTCTGGACCACCAGCACCTCGGTCGTGAATCGCGAGCGGAGGCGGATCTCGGCCGGGAACGTCCTGGCCCGGGCCGGCGAGGCGCTGTCTCGTCAGGGCCGGACCGTCCTCGGTTCGGCCCCTCGCTGGCCTTACGAGCTTTCCCCGGAGGAGTGGGACGCCCTCGACCGTCGGCTGGCCGAGGAATCGCGCCGGGTCCTGGCCCGCTTCGACGGGGTCGAGGGGGGGTACTTCCTCCGCGATCACAAGCGGTTTCTCGGCTCGACGTTCCCGACTGAGCCCAGGTCGACCCGGTTGGGTCGTCCTGGGATCCGAAAAGGTCCCCCACCGCGCGAGGCCGACCTGATCGAGATCCAGTCCGACGCCGCGATCCGCCGGAACCAGGCGTTCTTCGTGGTATTGGATGTCCCGCCCAGCACCGTCGCGATCCGGACCGCCCCGGTGATCGTCGACGGTCGGGTCGTCGCCGCGACCTGGACCATGACCCGCCTGATCGACCCCCTGTTCCTCGATCGATCGCTCCGGGGTTACCAGATCTCGGCGGGCCTGGCCCTGGGAGGCGTGGCGCTGGCCCTGGCCCTGACGTTCGGCCTCTCCCGGACCGTGGCCCGGCAGAGGGTCGAGCGTGACCGTTTGCAGGTCGAGCTTCGCCGATCCGAGCGGCTGGCGGCGCTGGGCAAGCTCCTGGCGGGCGTCGCCCACGAGGTCCGCAACCCCCTGGCCGGGATCCGATCGACGGTCCAGCTCTGGCAGCGCGGGATCGGCCGGGACGAGGAGTCATACGAAGGACTGCTCGCCGAAGTCGACCGGCTCGACGGGATCGTCGGCCGACTCCTCCACTTCTCCCGGGCCGACGCCCAGGAGATGATCCCGGGCGACCTGAACGCCCTGGTCGCCGAGAGTGCCCGACTGGCCGAGGGCCCGGCCCTTGCCGTGGGAGTCCGGATCGAGACCTCGCTGGCGGCCTCGCTCCCGCCGATCCCGATGGCCGCCCCGGCCGTGCTGCAAATCCTCCGGAATCTCACGACCAACGCGATCCAGTCCATGCCGGAGGGCGGGCTCCTGAAGGTCTCGACCCGGCTCGCCCCCTCGGAGGGCCTCGTCGAGGTCGAGGTCGCCGACACCGGCCCGGGGCTCGCCCGGGACGTCCTGGAGCACCTGTTCGAGCCATTCTTCACGACCAAGCCGGACGGGACAGGGCTGGGCCTGGCCATCGCCCGAGAGATTGCCCTGGCCCATCGCGGCGACCTGAAAGCCGGCCCTCGGGCCATCGGGCCCGGCGCGGTCTTCACCCTGGCCTTGCCCCTGGGTTGAGGCGGGGTCGCGGCCCGATCCTCCTCATGCCGATCTCCGAGTGCTCGACCCGCAATCGTCCCGAGGCCGCAGGCTCAACCCGATCGAAGGAACTCCGATGTCCGAACCGACCGACCTGATTCTCGTGGCCGACGATGACCGGACCATCCGCAGGAACCTCGTTCGACTGGTCGAGGCCGAGGGCTTCCGTTCGGTCGAGGCGGTCGACGGCGAAGACGCCCTGGCGAAGATCCGCTCGGAGGACCCGGCCGCCGTCCTTCTGGACCTGAAGATGCCGGGTCGCGATGGGCTCTCGGTCCTCCAGGAACTCGGCGCGATCCTGGCCGACCTGCCGGTCATCGTCATCACCGCCTTCGGAGGCTCCGCGCCGGCCATCGAGGCGATGAGGCGGGGGGCCTATGATTATCTGAGCAAACCCTTCGATCTTGATGAGGTCATGATCACCCTACGCCGAGCGCTCCGCCAGCGGGCCCTGGCCGCCGAGGTCCGGGCGCTCCGGGCGCGGGTGGACTCGGCCGACGAGCCCGGCGAGGACCCGGCCGATGAGCCCGAGTTGATCGGCCAGGGGCCCGCGATGCGCGAGGTCTTCAAGGCGATCGGCAGGGCCGCCGCCACCGACGAGCCGGTCCTGATCTCGGGCGAGAGCGGGACCGGCAAGGAACTGGTGGCCTCGGCCCTCCACGCGCATTCCCGGCGGAGTGCCGGCCCGTTCGTCCGGGTGAACTGCGGGGCCTTGCCCGAAGGGCTGATCGAGAGCGAACTATTCGGCCACGAGCGAGGGGCGTTCACCGGGGCCGACCGCGCCCGAGTCGGACGATTCGAGCGGGCCTCGGGCGGGACGATCTTCCTCGACGAGATCGGCGAGTTGCCCGCCTCGGCGCAGGTCAAGCTCCTCCGGGTCCTCCAGAATCGCGAGTTCGAGCGAGTCGGAGGGACCGAGACCCTGTCGACCGACGCCCGAGTCGTCTCCGCGACCCATCGCGATCTCGCGCGAGAGGTCGCCGACGGGCGATTCCGCGAGGACCTGTACTACCGGCTGAATGTGATCCGGATCGCCATCCCCCCCCTCCGGGACCGCCCGGAGGACGTCGAACCGCTGGCGCACTCGGTCCTCCGGAGATTGGAGCGGAAATACGGATGGGTCGGGTTGTCCCTCTCGGCGGAGGCCCTGGCCTCGATCCGATCGGCCCCGTGGCCGGGCAACGTCCGACAGCTGGAGAATACCCTGGCCCGCGCCGCGATCTCCGCCCGAGGTCGCGCGATCCTGCCCGATCACCTGGAGGCCGACCCGGCGACCCCATCCAAGCCCATCAGCCCCGAAGACACCTCGGAGGACTTGCCCCTCCGCGTCCTCCTGGCCGAGGTCGAGCGGAAGGCGATCCGCCGCGCGCTCCTCGCCTCGGGGGGGAATCGGACCAGGACCGCCGAGAAGCTGGGGATCAGCCGTCGGCAGCTCTTCGACAAGATCCGCGAGTATGGACTCGGCAACGAGGCCGCCGAGGATTGACCGGTCCCGTCCCCGGAGACCGCCAGGCCGATCCTCAGGCCGACCGGAGCACCGAAAGCAGATCTTCCAGGCTGAAGGGCTTGGTCAGGTGGTGGTCGAACTGGGCGCTGCGGGTGATGGCGGGATGCTCGTGGGGGCCATACGTCGAGATGGCGATGATCAAGGTGTCCTCGAATTCCTGATCCTGGCGGAGTTGCTCGGCCACCCGGGCACCGTCCATGCCCGGGAGGCCGATGTCCATGAGGATATATCGGGGCCGGAACGCCCGGGCCACGGCGAGGACCAGGCGTCCGTCGTGCGTCGTCTTCACGTCGAATCCGCAATGGCGGAGCAGCATGGCGATGACGCGAGCGAGGTCGTTATTGTCCTCGACGATCAAGATCCTCGTTCGTTCCTCCCATGAGGCCCGGTCGACCGCCGAGCGAAACGCGTCAAAAAACTTACTCATGAACGGCACCTTCAATAGCCCGAGCCAGCGATTGCCCGATCTTGCGAGAGCCTTCGACCATTTTCCTCCATGCAACGAAACGCCATATTAGCAGGAGCAAATACCAGACCAACAGCCTGGGCTCCCCGATATTCTTCGGCTTACCGCGACCGAAATGGACCCTGGGCCGGCCCGATGGCTCGCGTTGGGATCCGGTGCCCGGATGTCTACAATGGTGGGGCGTCGGAGCCCGAAAGCCCCTCGAAAGGAATCCCCAAGATGATCGCAGAAGGCCAGCCCGCCCCCGACTTCACCTTGCTCGACCAGGATGGCCAGGCCGTCACCCTCTCGGCGCAGCGGGGTTCGCCGGTCGTCCTCTATTTCTATCCGAAGGACGATACGCCGGGCTGCACCACCGAAGCCTGCGCCTTCCGCGATGCCGACGCGGATTACCAGGCCGCCGGGGCCAAAATCCTGGGAGTCAGCCCCGACAGCGTGAAGTCACACGCCAAGTTCGCCGCGAAATTTCAGCTCAACTTCCCGATCCTGGCCGACACCGAGACGGCGGTCTGCCAGCTCTTCGGCGTCTGGAAGGAGAAGAGCATGTATGGCAAGACCTACATGGGCGTGGAACGGACCACCGTCCTCATCGACGGCGATGGGGTCGTCCGCAAGATCTTCCCGAAAGTGAAGGTCCCCGGGCACTCCGAGGCGATCCTCGAGGCACTCAAGGCGATGGGATGAGCCGGGCGGGAGGGATCCGGTCGAGAGGGGCAGGCCGACTCGACCGGCGACTTCACCCGACCTGGCGGACGTCCTCGGACTCGAACGGCTCGGCGGGAAGGTTGAGGTCATCGCGCCGGTCGGCCAGGTGGCGTTCGAGCTTGCGAAGGGCCTTGTACTTCTCGTCGCTGACCCGGGCGGGGGCGAGGCCCATCGCCTGGCCGATCTCCGGGACGTTCCAGCCCCTGGTCCAGAGTTCGACGATCCGGTCTTGCCTCGGGGAGAGGACCGCCTGACGGGCGGCTTCGAGGATCTCGCCCAGCTCTTGCCGTTCGCGATCGCGGGTATCCCGCTCGGAGCCGGGTGCGAGTTGCTCGTCGAAGCTCTGGTGACGCCGGGCTCGCTGGACCCGCTTGCGAACCATGTCGATCGCCCGGACCAGCTCGCGACGCTCGGCGGTATCGTCGGCGAGGACCAGGTTCAGGTCGAGGTCTCCGGCCCTCGCCTTGCCCAGAAGTCGGCAGCAGACCTCCTGGGTGCAGTCGTCCCAAATGCCGGGGTCGAGCCGGGCGTTCCGCCAGCAGACGGCACAATAGCGCTGGATGTCGTGGACCAGTTCCGATTCGGACGCTTGTGCCGTCAGGGCCGCCAGGCCCATGACCAACGCCATGGCGCCGGCGCGTCGGCCCCGCTGGGCTTTCGGGATCTGGGAAAATTCAGGAGGCATCGCGGTCAACTCCCGCAAGGCAGGAAACAGGAGGAAGCGAGAGGCGGCAACTCTTCTCATCCTAGGACACAGGACGCCCGCCACCGAGATCTCGCCGGGCGCTTTCGTCCGATTCGGCGTGCCGGGTTGAGTTGCCCCGGATGGCATTTCGAGGTCGTCGAGGCCAGACGATCGTCCAGCCTTTCTGCCGGGCGAGACGCTTCAACTTCCGGTGCGGATGGACGACGATCGCCCGTCCGACCTGACCCAGCAGGGCCCGATCACTCCAATTATCCGCATAAGCGGCCACCGAGTCCATCGCGATTTCGCGAGACTCGGCCCAACGGCGAGCATAAAATAGCTTTCCCTCGCCATAACATGGGGGACCTTCAGCAATTCCGACGAGCCTCCCTCGCTCGATCCGGACCGGGGTCGTAATTGTATCGGTACATCCCAGGTAGTCCGAGAGCGGTTCCAGGACGATCCCTGGCGAGGACGAGACCAGGACGACGGCGGTCCCTCGGCTCCGGAGGTCGTTCAGGTGCTCGACTACCCCCTCATAGAGGCGGGGCCGGACATGCTCGATGAAATTTTCGTGGGCGATCCGCTGAAGCTCGACGACCGGTATCCGGGCGATGCTGTTCAGGCCGAAGGCCACGAGCCGCCCGTAGTCGAGCCGCCCGAGGCGATGCTGGAGGCCGTGATAGAGGGCGCGGAGGACGAAAGATCGGCGGATCAGCCCGCGGCGTCGGAGGATCCGCGCGAAGAGATAGGTGGTCGTCTCGGCCAGGAGCGTGCCGTCGACGTCCAGGAATGCCACGGCCGGAGGACTCTCGTACGAGGGCCAGACGCTGCTCACGACTCCCTCCCGGCGGTCACCCGCCGGCCGACTCCCTCGGCCAGGGCCCGGGCGGTCGACGCGTCGGGGGCCTCGGCGATCACCCGGACGATCGGCTCGGTGTTGCTGGACCGGACGTGGACCCAGCGATCGGGCCAGTCGAGCCGGAGCCCGTCGCGACGGTCGGCCTTCGCCTCGGGGTAGGCCTCCGCAATCTGGTCGAAGAGGTCGCCGACCGCCACCGTCGCCCCTCCCAGCGGATATTGATCCTTGACCATCGAGTACCTCGGCAGGGCGTCGACCAATTCCGAGAGGGGCCGGTCGGTCGTCGCAAGGAGGTCGAGGACCAGGGCCATCGCGGCGAAGCTGTCCCGGACGAACCCGACCCTCGGGTCGATCACCCCGCCATTCCCCTCGCCGCCCAGCACGGCAGTATGAGCCTTCATCGCCTGGACCACGTGGATCTCGCCGACCGGGGTCCGGATCACAGGGCAGCCGAACCGACCGGCCAGATCCTCGGTGACCTTCGAGGTCGAGAGATTCAGGACAACCGGGCCGGTCGCCTGGGTCAACCGATGCGAGGCGGCCAGGGCCAGAGTTAGCTCCTCGCCGATGTATCGACCGTTTTCGTCGACGATCGCCAGACGATCGGCATCCGGGTCCTGGGCAAAGCCAACCGCCGCCCCCAGGGCGGGGACGATTTTGGAGAATCCCCCGAGATTCGCCTCGGTCGGCTCGGGAATGTGGTCATAGCGACCATCGGGAATCCCTCCCAGGACCACCGATTGACACCCCAGGGCCCGGAGCAGCGCCTCGCCCAGCCGACCTCCCGAGCCGTGGCAGGCGTCGAGCACGACCGAGAAATTCCGTCGGCGGATCGCCTCGACGTCGACCGTGGCCAGGACCAGGGCCAGGTGGCCCCCGTCGGGCTCGTCGAGCGTCCGGACCCGCCCCAGCGCGTCCCAGCTCGCCCAGTGGAGCGCGCGGGCTTCCAGACGGTCGAGCATCGCCCGCCCCTCGGCCGGCCCCAGGACCATCCCCCCCGGCTGGAAGAACTTGAGACCATTGTACTTCGGAGGATTATGCGAGGCCGAGATCTGCACCCCGCCGGCGGCCCCCAGGTCGCGGACCAGGCGGCCCAGGGTGGGGGTGGCGACCGGCCCGGCCAGCAACGCGTCGCGACCGGTGGCGGTCACGGCCGACAGCACGGCTTGCAGGAAGACCGGGGCCGAGACCCGGCCGTCGTGCCCGACCACGATCGGCCCCGAGGGTTGCCCCGAGGCGTAGGCCGCCGTGAAGTCGGCCACGATCGCCGGGTCCAGCCCGTCGCCGACGACCCCCCGGACCCCCGAAACGCTCGCAATCCGAGTCCCCGCCACAAACCCCTCCGATCAAACGATATCAGTCACCAGCCACCCATCATCATTCCTCGGCCATGCCTGGGCTCCGTCGCCCACACTCTAGAGGAGATCCCCCTCGATCGGCAAGGGCCGCTCGCGGTTCTCGATCGGCTCCTCTCCGGCGAGGGCCCGTTCCCAGGCGACTTCGGGGCTCAAGCCTTGCCGCTTGGCCCGCTTCTCGATCGCCGTCCGGGCGTGGAGGATCAGCCGGGCCAGGTAATCGCGAGCGTCGTTCGCATGAGTCAGGAAGCCCGACATGAGCCCCTCGCCTTCCAGCTCCCCCTGGGTGAACCGGCGGATGGCCTCGGTCTTGATCCGGCCCAGGTCGGCCTGAAGCTCCACCAGGGCATGGAGGTCGAGTCGGGCCGCCAGCTCGTAGTCGAGGGCCCTCCGCTCGATCTCGGTGACCTTGAACAGGTAGGACTCGAAACCCAGCTCACGCCTCCTCCGATACCACCGCTTGGCGATCTGATAGACGAACAACCAGCCGGCCAGGACGGCGCCGAGGACGGTCGTGGAATTCCCCAGGAACTCCACATCCCCGAGCAGCAGCGGCTTGTTCCGCTCCAGGAAATCGACGGTCCCCTGGTGAAGTGGGAACTCGGCAGGAAGATCAAGGAGAGCGGGAGATAAGGGAGGGCGGGTGGACTGGGCGAATTTGCCGAGGAAGACGGTCTCCAGGAGTCGTTTCACCACCTCGGGGTTGGTGTCCCGATGGGTGACGACCAGGACCCGTGCCCCGAAAGTCGACTGATCCTCGGGCGGCACGGCGGGCTCGACGCCGTAAGTGAACTCGGGGATGTAAGTCTCATGGAGGTGAACCTTGTCGATGCGGACCCGCGCATTCGACGGATTCCCTCGAGAAACATCCAGGTCGGAGTTCAGGTCCTCCAGCGCGAATGCTTCGCCGAACCGGATCGGGATGAGGCGGTATCCCCAACGGTTGACAAGATTTTGGATCATCGGGGTCGGCAAGGCGGCGACCGTCATCACGGCATCGGG
Source organism: Tundrisphaera lichenicola (assembly GCF_051175385.1). Lineage (GTDB taxonomy): Bacteria > Planctomycetota > Planctomycetia > Isosphaerales > Isosphaeraceae > Tundrisphaera > Tundrisphaera lichenicola. Next base: position 6,459,065 of record NZ_CP195106.1, read on the forward strand.
CAGTTGCTCGGAGTCGCGGATCGCGTCGATCTGTTCATGGCTCAGGGTCTTTACCGAGTAAGCGCCGGGACTGGTGCCGACCGGGCCCTTGAGCCCGGCGAAGTCGAGGACTTCGCTCGCCAGGGCATTCGAGCCGCTGCCTTCCTCGCCGATGTTGATCGAATGCCCCTGGAGCGCCCGGAGATTCCCCTCGACTTCCTGGGCGAGCTCTCCCCGGACGGCCAGTTGCAAGGGTTCGACGTTCAGCGCCGCCACCTGGGTGACATTGACCCACTGCTTCGAGTCGAGCCCCCCCTGGACGACCGCGAGGTCCACCTCGCCCCGATTCACCCGATCCAGGGCTTCGACCGAGCCGGGGACCTCCGAGGTTGTCAGGACCAGGGCAGGGGAGGCCAGGCGTCGGAGGAGTTCCACGCTCCGCTGCCGGGGGCCTGGCCACTTCCCCCCGGTGATCGTGAGCCGGTACGACAAGCGGGGCCGGAGCCAGTCGTCCCGGACGACCGAGAAGGCCAATCCCGCCATCAGGAGCAACCCCACCGCGGGGAGCACGAGGCCACGGAACCAGCGACGACCACCCGGACTCCGACTCATCTAAATATGCCCCGTCCGGGAAAAACGAACCCAATCCGCCGCGAATCGTACCCTGGTCCCGCGGTCGCCGGACCTTCCGATGGCGTCGCATCACGCCCCGGGAAAAACGAACCCAATCCCGTTTCGAGGTCCAGCTCATCGCGAAATCGTCGCGATGAGCTCGGCCCTGCCTTTGAAGTTCGTGCTTTCGCCCATTCGATTCGCAGCGAATTCGCCCGAAGATCGGAACTTCACGAGAACTTGATCATTCCTCCCGGCCTCACGGCTTCTTCTTCGAAGCAACGACCGGCTCGCCAGCGGGCTTTTTCGAGCGGGTGACCTTGGTCCTGGCGGCCTTGGTCCTCCGGGGAGCGGGACGCCAGTTCCCATATTCATCGGCAGGCCAGTAGCCCGGACCCGGGCCGTCGAACTCGTAGCCATACCCGAACGATCCCGAGGGTCCGGGATATCCCATCGGACCGCCCGGCATGTTAGGGCCGATCGGCCCATTCATCCCGCTGACGACCCCGATCGAATTCAGGCCGCCACCGTTCCCACCCCCGACCGCGCCCGGCACCCCAAGTGTCTGGAAGCCATCGACGGTCTGGAACCCGGCGCCGACGGAGAGCCGGACATACCGGCGATCGGCCGAGACCACCGGCGTGACACCGAGGCCGACCCCGTCGGGCAGGTTGCCGATCGTCGGTGAAAACCCGACCACCTGGGCTTCGGCCTCTCCCGAAGATCCGAGCATCTCCAGCCATACGACGGCGACGAGGCAAATGGCGGCAATTCGCATCTTCGGACCTCCCATCATCGACAACAACTTAACCCGATCATCCCACGGCGATCGGTCCCGCGTCCAGGATCGAATCGCTGACGCTCCGTTGGTCGGTGGAGAGAGCCGGTGTAGGGGGGAGGGGCTCGATCTCTCGACCGGAATTCTGCATGATGGCAGGAGGACCCTCGGGACCTTCGTCGATCAAAGAGTGACCAGACCTGTTCCTTTTGCCGCTGATTAACTTGGAGTGTTGGCCTCAAATCGGGGCGAGATCGGGACGCGCTCGGGATTTTGCAGGCTTACGAATACGGAAGGTGGGGAGAGTGCGATCGTCCTTCGTCCGGATAGCCTCGTTCCTCGTCCTCCTCGCTCCCATCGCCCAGGCGGTCGAGGAGCCCGAGGGGTCGGCATCCCCCTGGATCTTGCAACCGCTGGCCCGGCCCGAGGTCCCCTCGGGGTTGACCGGCTCCTCGAACCCGATCGACGCTTTCATCGCGGCGGGCTACGAGGCTAAAGGGCTCAGGCCTGTCGGACCGGCCGACAGGCGGACGCTCCTCCGTCGGGTCACGCTCGGCCTGGTCGGGCTCCCGCCCACGCCCGAGGAACAGGACGCCTTCCTCGGCGATGATTCCCCGGACGCGTACGAGAAGGTCGTCGATCGGCTCCTGGGCAGCGATCAGCACGGGGTCCGCTACGCACGGCACTGGCTCGATGTCCTGCGGTATGCCGACGTAGACGAGAGGATGATCGCCGCGCCCGGCATCCACCTCTGGCGCGACTGGGTGATCAATGCCCTCAACGAAGACGTCCCCTATGACCAGTTCGTCCGGGCTCAACTGACCGGCTACCGGAGCACCGAGCGGACGCAGATGTCGGCCACGGGAGTCCGATCGCGGGCCGAGCCCAGGCCCGACGATCAGTTTGCGCTCGGCTTCCTGGCCCGAGGGGCCGTCCTCCGCGACGGCAAGGATACCAAGGAACTGCCGATCACCGCCGTCGAGACCGTCTCCACCGCCTTCATGGGCCTGACCGTCGGCTGTGCCAAGTGCCACGACCACCGCTATGACCCGATCAAGCAGCGCGACTTCTACGCGATGAAGGCCCTGTTCGACCCGCTCTCGCTCCGGAAGGTCACCCTGGCCACCGCTTCCGAGATGATCGAGGCCGGTCGGGCTCAGGACGAGGCGAATCGGAAGCGAGCGGCCATCGAAGGGCCCCTGAACGAGTTGATTGCCCCGGCCCGGGCGAAACTCCTCGAAGACCGGATTGCGATGCTCCCGGACGACGTCCGGGCGATCATCCGGAAGCCCGAACAGGATCGATCGGCCGCCGAGCAGAAGATCGCCGACGACTATTACCCGGTCCTCCGGCTCGACTCCGACAAGATCCAGGAAGCCCTGTCCGAGGACGATCGGCGGAAGTACCGGGATCTTCAGGGTCAACTATCCCGGACCGGCGGCGGTCGAGGCACGTCCCTCCCGGCATTCTGGACCGTCGAGGTCGACCCCAGGAAAGAGGGTGAGAAGAGCTACATCCTGACCAGCGGCGAGCCCGATCGGCCCGAGCTGAACCACGAGGTCGAGCCAGGCTGGCCCTTCGGCCCGGAGAAGGTCGAGTTCCGCGAAGGTCGGGTCGAGGCGTTCTCCGACTGGCTAACTTCGCCCGACAACCGGATGTTCGCCCGGGTGGCCGTGAACCGCCTCTGGCAGTGGCACTTCGGCGAGGGGTTGCAGGCCACTTCGAGCGACTTCGGAGTCCTGGGAGGCACGCCCACCAACCCGGCCCTCCTGGACTGGCTGGCCTCCGAATTCGTCCGCCTCGGGTTCCGGATGAAGGACATTCATCGCCTGATCGTCACCTCGAACACCTACAAGCTGGCCTCCGACGTCCCCTCCGGAACTTCGGAATCGAACGTCGAGGCCGACCCGGCGAATGCCCGACTCTGGCACTTCCGCCTCCGTCGCCTGGAAGCCGAGCCGATCTGGGATTCGGTCTTCGCCGCGGCCGGTACCCTCGACCTGTCGATCGGAGGCCCGTCGTTCGACGCGGGCGGACGTCGCGGGAAGGGCACGGATTCGGCCCGGCGCGGTGCCTACATGATCCGCGGCTATGCCACCAACCGGGATGTGGTGCCGAACTTCCTGCAATCGTTCGACGTCGACGACGGCCGGGCCCCCTGTCCGATGCGGACCCGTACCGTCACCGCGCCCCAGGCCCTGTTCCTGATGAACAGCGACGTGGTCGAAGCGGCCTCCGACCGGTTCGCCGAACGACTCCGCCGGGAGTCGAAGGGGGACCTGAAGACGGCCGTCGACCTGGGCTATCGGATCGCGGTGGCCCGCCCCCCATCGGAGTCGGAGCGAGAGGTCGCGCTGGCCTATCTCCAGGAGGATCCGGCTCGCCTGAAAGGGTTGGCCTGGCTCCTGATGAACCTGGACGAATTTCTCTACGCGAGGTGATCCGGCATGGCGTTCGACCCACTTTTCCCATGCGGCCGGGTCTCCCGTCGCGATTTCCTGCACCGGGCCGGGGGGGGCTTCCTCGGGGCGGCGATGGGGGCGGTCTGGGCCGAGGGGGGCGAGATCCGGGACGCCGTCCACGGCCCGCACTTCCCGGCGAAGGCGAAGTCGGTCATTTTCCTGTTCATGTGCGGGGGCGTGAGCCACATCGACACGTTCGACCCCAAGGACAACAAGTGGGCGGGCAAGCTGATCGACGCGGTGGGCTTCGGCGACAACCGGGCCGAGATGCGTAGGCCGGTGATCCATTGCGATCGGACCTTCACCCGGCACGGGAAGTCGGGCATTCCGGTCTCCGACTGGTTCCCCCACGTCGGCGGGGTGATCGACGAAATCGCCGTCGTCCGGTCGATGTGGTGTCACGAGGCGAACCACTTCCCGGCGGTCATCGAGACCTGCACCGGTCATCGAGGGCGTCAGTTCGACCACCCGACCTTCGGGAGCTGGGTCTCCTACGCGCTCGGGAGCGCGAACAAGAACCTGCCCACCTTCGTGAATATCGGCCGGGCCTCCTCCCCGGTGCAACTGACCGGCGGCTACCTGGGGGCGAGCGAGGCCGCCACCCCGTTCCAGCCGGGCGAGACGCCGATCCCCAACCTGAAGCCTCCCAAAGGCGGGACCGCCGCCGAGCGCGAACGCCAGATGCAGATCCTGGAGCAGATGAACCGGGAATTCCGCGACCAGTACGCCATCGAGTCCGACATCACCGCCCGGGCCAGGGCCTATGAGCTGGCCGCCCGGATGCAACTGGCCGCGCCCGAGGTCGTCGACATCTCGCGGGAGCCGAAGCACGTCCGCGACCTCTACGGGATCGACGAGGAAGGGACCGACGATTTCGGCCGTCAACTCCTGATGGCCCGGCGCCTGACGGAGCAGGGGGTCCGGTTCGTCCAGGTCTGCCACGCGGGCGGGGGGAATGGCGGGTGGGACGCCCACGGCGACATCAAGACCCACGCCCCGCTCTGCCACGCGACCGACAAGCCGATCGCGGGCCTGATCCGCGACCTCAAGCAGCGCGGGATGCTCGACGAGACCCTGGTGGTCTGGTCCAGCGAGTTCGGCCGGAGCCCCTGGTCGCAGAACACGACCGGGCGCGACCACAACCCCAGGGGCTACACCGCCTGGCTCGCCGGGGGAGGCGTGAAGGGCGGGGTCACCCACGGCGGGACCGACGAGGTGGGCTTCCGGGCGGTCGAAGACCCGCGATACTACAGCGACCTGCACGCCACGATCCTCCGCCAGCTCGGCCTCGACTACGAGAAGATGGAGATCCGGGTCCTCGGACGGACCATCCGGCTCGTCGAGTGGGAGGACAGCATGGGGCCGATCGAGGAGATCCTGGGCTGATCCCCATCTCGCCGGGGCCCGGGGGTGGCGGAGGTTCGCCGGTCTTGCTTGACTCGCGAGGATATCATCGAAGTGCACCCCCGGCCGGTTGGTACTCCAGGCCCGGCCGGGGGATGACCCGGATCGCGGCCCTCACGGCCCGAGTCGGGCGGCGCCTCCGATCGATCCTCGGCGGGCATGAATCACGAACCAGGGAATCGCATCCGATGGAATATCGACAGCTCGGAGGTTCCGGGTTCCGGGTCCCCGTCCTCAGTCTCGGGACCGGGACCTTCGGCGGCGGCGGCGAGTTCTTCAAGGCCTGGGGGGCGACCGACGTCGCCGAGGCCTCTCGGCTCGTCGACATCTGCCTCGAAGCCGGCCTGACCATGTTCGACTCGGCCGACATCTACTCGTCCGGGATGGCCGAGGAGATCCTGGGCGAGGCGATCAAGGGTCGACGCGACAAGGTCATCATCTCGACCAAGGGGACCTTCCGCTTCGGCGAAGGGGCCAACGACGTCGGCTCGTCGCGATACCACCTGATCCGCTCGGTCGAGGGCAGCCTGAAGCGGCTGAAGACCGACTACATCGACCTCTACCAGTTGCACGGGTTCGACGCGATGACGCCGATCGAGGAGACGCTCGGCACGCTCGACGACCTCGTCCGGGCCGGCAAGATCCGCTACATCGGCTGCTCGAACTTCTCGGGCTGGCACCTGATGAAGTCGCTGGCGATCTCCGAGAAATACGGGCTTTCCCGCTATGTGGCCCATCAGGCCTATTACTCGCTGATCGGCCGCGACTACGAGTGGGAGTTGATGCCGCTGGCGCTCGACCAGAAGGTCGGCGCGGTGGTCTGGAGCCCGCTCGGCTGGGGACGCCTGACCGGCAAGATCCGCCGAGGGCAGCCCCTGCCCGAGACCAGCCGGCTCAAGAGCCAGATGGTGACCGATATCGGCCCCAAGGTCGCCGACGAGTACGTTTATCAGGTGGTCGACGCCCTGGATCAGGTCGCGACGGAGACCGGCAAGACCGTCCCGCAGATCGCACTGAACTGGCTGATCCAGCGGCCCAGCGTGGCCAACGTGATCATCGGAGCCAGGAACGAGGAACAACTCCGCCAGAACCTCGGGGCCGTCGGCTGGAACCTCACTCCCGAGCAGGTCGCCCGGCTCGACGCGGCCAGCGCCACGAACCTGGCCTATCCCTACTGGCACCAGCGAGGGTTCGCCGAGAGGAATCCCGCGCCGGTCTGACAAGTCCCGTGTGGGCCGGCCCTGCCGAGACCCGCCTCTCGGCAGGGTCAGTCCTACGGCGAACCTCGATAACATCCGCGTCCGAGGTCATCAGGCCACCCGGATCCGCATCGGCTGGGGTTTCCAGTACGTCAGCGACCGCCAGAGCCATTCGGCCGGGCCGAATCGGAACCATTCGAGCCAGAGCGGGCAGACCAGGAGCTGAGCGGTCCAGATGATCAGGACGACCGCGTAGAGCAAAGGTCGGTGGAGCGTCCCGAAGAGGTCGAAGCCGTACCCGTAGAACAAGGTCGTGCACGCGATCGAGTCGAACAGGTAACAGCTCAGCGCCATCCGGCCGGCGGCGGCCAGTCGGCGGGTCAGCCAGGGGAGGGCCCCCGCCTGGCAGATCAGCATCACCAGCCCGATGTGGCCGAAGACGACCGGGAGGCTCCCGTAGATGGTCAGCAAGGGCCAACCATCGAGCGCGTGCCAGAGCTGTCGACCGAGGAAGAAGCCGTTGGAAGCCTCGTGGATCGCGTCGAAGGCCATCAACGGGAGCCCAATCCCGTAGCCGACGACCATCATCGTCAGGTACGCCCGCCTCGACCGCTCGGCCGAGAAGACTCCCAGCTTCATCAGGCCCATCCCGATCAACATCCGACCGCCCGCGAAGAACCAGCCCCCGAAGACGAACCCGAGCGTCTGTCCCCAGATTAAAGACTGGGCCCTGTCCTTCACCATCCCCCAGTAATGGCCCCGATAGATCGCGATCTGCTTGAGGAAGTCCTCGCGCTTGGGCATCTCCGACTTCGACATCTCCTTCCAGCCCTCATGGACCTTCTCCTCCCACCAGGCCGGCTTCTGGTGGGCCTTCTGCTTGGCCTCGACCCGTTCGGCCGTCGCCCGCATGAAAGGGACACCCCCGAACCGGAAGCCCAGCAGGAGCGGGACCAGCAGCAAGTTCAGGCAAGTACCCACGATGATCAATCGCTTCGCCGACCACTTGCGGACCGGATAGAGCACGAGCCCGCACGAGGCATAGAGGACCAGGACGTCGCCGTCCCAGATCAGGTAGGAATGGATCAGGCCGATGACCAGGAGCCAGAAGACCCGCCGATAATAGACCCCACGCATCCTCGCCCCCCGGGCCTCGGCCCGGTCCGTCATCAGGACCAGACCCGCGCCGAAGAGCATCGAGAAGAGGGTCATCATCTTGGTGTCGAAGATCAGATGATTGAACCCCCAGAGCGCCATGTCGGCCCAGTCGTGGTCCGGTGCCATGATCGGGATCGAATAAACGGACATCGGCCAGCCGAATCCCACGATGTTCATCGCCAGGATGCCCATCAAGGCCACGCCGCGGATCACGTCCACCGATTTGACCCGCTCGCGACCCTCGACCGGCAAGGCCTTCGGAACGGGGATCGGTTCCTCAATCGAGACCGGCTCGACCCGTTCCACCGCGATCGGCTGTTCTTCGATCGACATCAAGGATCTCCCAAAGCGGCAAGTTCAAGGATCCGGGTATCCCCCGGTGGCTTCGTTTATACGCAGCCAGTGGGTTCGTTCCGCCGATCTCCGGTGGCTTCGATCCGGGTCACCCACGATGGGTTCGTTCCGACCCCGGGATAATGGGTTCGATCCGTCCGGAAAAGTGGGTTCGTTCCGTCCGTCGCAGGGCCTGGCTCGCTAACGACAGACTCAGCCATCCACGCTTGACCCACCCTTCACGGTCGATCCCAGCCTCCCGGCGATGAAGTGCCACGGATACTATCGCGACCCGGGCCGGACGTGTGCATGCAATTCGGAACAATCCGAATTTCACCCGGAAACGAGCGAGCCATCCCCGCCACCGCGAACTCCTTGAGGGAGCTGGGGAAGGGGCCCGCGATCGTCGGTGGCATTCGACGAGCCGCCTGGTTAACATTGATTGAACGTCCCGAGGACCCCGAAGCGATCTCCAGGAATCGACGGACGATGAGGATGACCCTGATCCTGGCGACCACCGGCGCCCTGCTTCTGGCCTTTCTAGGACTTCGATCGGCCGCCGAGGGCCCATCCCCGGTCCCGCCCGCAACTCCGATCGACGACGGGTTTCGCGAGACCGTCCGCCCTTTCCTCGAAACCTATTGCCTGGGGTGTCACGGACCCGAGAAGCCCAAGGGGGACCTCGACCTGAGCCGGTACTCCGACGCCGGGTCGGTTGCCCGGGATCTCGGACAATGGCAGGCCGTTCGCGAGCAGCTCGAAGACGAGGCGATGCCGCCCGAAGGGGCCAAGCGTCATCCCGAGGCCCAGGCCCGCCGGGACGTGATCGCCTGGATCCAGGCCTTCCGGACGCAGGAGTCCCGCCGCAACTCGGGCGATCCCGGCCCGGTCCCGGCCCGCCGCCTGAGCAACGCCGAGTATGACCACACCATCCGCGACCTGACCGGCTTCGACCTCCGACCGACCCGCGAGTTCCCCGTCGACCCGGCCAACGAGGCGGGCTTCGACAACTCGGCCGAGTCGCTCTCGATGTCGCCGGCCCTCCTCAAGAAGTACCTGGAAGCCGCGCGAACCGTCTCCAATCACCTCGTCCTCAAGCCGGAAGGCCTGGCCTTCGCGCCCTACCCGATGCTGGCCGATACCGATCGCGACAAGTATTGCGTCAATCAGATCATCGACTTCTACAAGCGCCAGCGGACCGACTACGCCGACTATTTCCAGGCCGCCTGGAGATTCCGCCACCGAGCGGCCCTGGGTCGGCCCGAGGCCACGCTCGCCGATCTCGCCGGGGAATCCGGGATCAGCGCCCCCTACCTCTCGACGATCTGGGAGACCCTCGAAGGTCCCGGCGACGAGATCGGGCCGATCGCCGCTCTTCGCGCCCTCTGGCGAGAGCTACCAGGCCCCGAGGGGGAGCCGACCGACAAGGTCCGGGCCGGGGCGGAACGGATGCGCGACTTCGTGGTCGGGCTCCGCAAGCAACTCGTGCCCAAGGTCGAGAACCTGGACGCCCGGGGGATCAGCAACGGCACCCAGCCGTTCGTGCTCTGGAAGAACCGCCAGTTCGTCGCGAACCGGATGCGCTACGCGGGCGGGGCGTCCGAGGTCCAGTGGTTCGATTTCGACCTCGGCGACCAGGCCAACCAGGCCCTCCGGACCCCCGAGGACCCCGAGGGGGCCCGCCGCTTCGAGGCGACCTTCGACCGCTTCTGCAAGACCTTCCCCGACGCCTTCTTCGTCTCCGAGCGGGCCCGGGTTTATCTCGATCCCAAGCAGGATCGGGACAACACCGGGAGGCTCCTGAGCGCCGGGTTCCACAGCATGACCGGCTACTTCCGCGACGACGCCCCGCTCTATGAATTGATGCTCGACGAGCCCGGCAAGCGCGAGCTGGACCGGCTCTGGCGGGAGTTCGACTTCATCAACGGCGCCCCGATGCGGCAGTATTCCAGCTACCTCTGGTACGAGCGGGCCGAGACCAACTTCCTCCGGGGCGAGGAGTTCGAGTTCGTCCGGGCCGAAGACAAGAACGCCGCGTCGGAGGAGATGATCCGGCGTCTGTCCGAGGTCTACCTGGCGAAGGCCCGCCGGATCGGCGTGGAGGGCGTGGCCCTCCAGGCGATCGAGGACCAGTTCCGGATCATCTCCGCGAGCATCCGCCAGGTCGAGCAGGACCGAGCCGCCGCCGAGCCCCGGCACGTCGAGGCCCTCCAGGACTTCGCCGAGCGGGCCTATCGTCGGCCGCTCTCGGCCTCCGAGCGCGAGGGGGTCACCGGCTTCTACCGGGAATTGCGGGAGACCGACGGCCTGAGCCACGAGGACGCCGTCCGCGACACGGTGGTCGGGATCCTGATGTCGCCGCACTTCTGCTACCGGGTCAACCTGCCCGCCGAGGGGGAGGGAATTCAACCGCTCTCGGATTACGACCTGGCCAGCCGCCTGAGCTACTTCCTCTGGTCGAGCATGCCCGACGACGAGTTGCTGGGCCTCGCCAGGAGCGGCGAACTCCACCGTCCCGAGGTCCTGGCGGCCCAGGCCCGGAGGATGCTCCGAGACGACCGGGTTCGCGGCCTGGCCACCGAGTTCGGCGGCAACTGGCTCGACTTTCGCCGGTTCGAGGAGCACAACGGCGTCGATCGCGGCCGGTTCCCGTCGTTCGACGACGAGCTGAGGCGGTCGATGTTCGAGGAGCCGATCCGCTTCTTCGTCGACCTCGTCCGGAACGACCGACCCGTCTTCGAATTCCTCGACGGCGACCACACCTTCGTCAACCCGGCCCTCGCCCGGCATTACGGGATGCCCGAGCCAACCGAGGGGTGGGTCCGCATCGACGACGCGACCCGGTACGGCCGAGGGGGCCTCTTGCCGATGGCCGTGTTCCTGACCCGGAACTCCCCCGGCCTCCGGACGAGCCCGGTCAAGCGAGGCTACTGGGTGGTCCGCCGCCTCCTGGGCGAGGAGATCCCCCCACCCCCGCCCGACGTCCCCGACCTGCCCGACGACGAATCCAAGCTGGGCGACCTGACGCTCCGCGAGACCCTGGCCCGACACCGGGCGGACAAGAGCTGCGCGGGCTGCCACGAGCGATTCGACGCCGTGGGCCTAGCCTTCGAAGGGTATGGTCCCATCGGCGAGGGTCGCGACAAGGACCTCGGCGGTCGACCGGTCGACACCCGGGCCACCTTCCCCCGGGGGGACGAAGGGGAGGGGATCTCGGGCCTCCGTCGCTATCTCCGGTCGAATCGCCGCGAGGAGTTCGTCGAGAACCTCTGCCGGAAGCTCCTGGCCTATTCGCTCGGCCGGACCCTGCTCCCCTCCGATGATGAAACCATCGAGTCCATGAGGTTGAGGCTGTCGAGCGACGGCGGCCGATTCGGCGGCCTGGTCGAGAGCATCGTCACCAGCCCTCAATTCCGGAACCAGCGCCTCGAAGCCCTGAAGGCGGAGTAACAGCCGATGAATCGCCCGAACGATCGCGGAATCGACCAGAAGGCGGCCGAGGCCACGCGCCGGACGTTCCTCCGAGGGGTGGGCGTGACGATGGCGCTCCCCTGGCTGGAATCCATCCCGGCCTGGGGGGCCACCCCGGCCTCCGGCCCGAAGCGTTTCGCCGCGATGTTCATGGGCTGCGGGGTCAACCCGGACCAGTGGTGGGCCAGGGGCTCGGGCGCCGAGATGGAGCTGGGGCCTTGCCTCGCGCCGCTGGAGCCCCTGAAGCAGAAGATCAACGTCATCAACGGCCTGTTCAACAAGCACGCCACGGGCGTGGGCATCCACCCCGGCCAGACCGGCAACATCCTCTCGGGGGCGGCGCTCCAGAAGGGGGCCGAGCTGAAGGGGGGGATCAGCGTCGACCAGTTGCTCGCCCATCACCTGGGGGGCGAGACCGTCCAGCCGAGCATGGTCCTGGGCTGCGAGCAGCCGATCACGGGCTATCACGAGACGAATTTCTCGATGGCCTACAGTTCGCACATCTCCTGGCAGAGCGCGACCTCGCCGGTACCGATGGAGGTCTATCCCTCCCTGGCGTTCGATAGCCTGTTCGACAACCGGGGGAGCCTCCGGAACAAGAGCATCCTCGACCGGGTCCGCGAGGAGGCCGCCGGCCTGAGCCGGAGGGTGAGCGCCGGGGATCGCGCCAAGCTCGACGAGTACCTGACCAGCGTCCGAGACGTCGAGAAGCGGGCCACCTCAATGAGGGCCGACAAGGACGCCGCCGAGGAGCGGGCCAGGGGCCGGTCGACCCCGGCGGTCGCGATGCCCAGGCCCGACAACGGCCTGCCCGAGGACATCCGCGAGCACATGCGGCTGATGTGCGACCTGATCGCCCTGGGGTTCCAGACCGACAAGACCCGGATCGCCTCGCTCCTGCTCTGCCGCGACATCTCGGGCCTCTGCTATCCCTTCTTCAACATCAGCTCGGCGCACCACCCCGCCTCGCACGACGACAAGTCCGAGGCCTACGAGCGCGTGACCCGGTTCTACGTCAGTCAGCTCGCCTATCTCGCCTCGCGCCTCGAAGCCATGCCCGAGGGGGAGGGCACGGTCCTGGACAACTCCTGCCTGCTGTTCATCAACAGCCTCTGGTCCGGCTCGCGGCATGACTCCAGCAAGCTCCCGGTCGTCCTGGCCGGCGGCCTGGGCGGCACGCTCTCGACCGGGAGGGTGCTGGACTACGAAGGTCGGAGCGACGACGATCGGAAGCTCTGCGGGATGTACCTGTCGATCATGGATCGGATGGGCGTCCGCCAGGACCGATTCGGCGACGCCGACGAACGGCTCGAAGGGTTCTGACCCACCGCTCCAACTTTTCGAATTGCCCAGGACGAGGACTCCCGGCATGCGAAGACCCGGATGGCTCGGCGGGATCGGATGGCTCGCGGCCTGGCTGATGGCGTCCGCGACCGGCTGGGCGGACGACCCGGAGGGCCTGGCGTTCTTCGAGCAGAAGATCCGTCCCGTGCTGGTCCGGGAGTGCTACGACTGCCACTCGGCGGGGGCCAAGAAGCTCAAGGGGGGGCTCCGGCTCGACTCGAAAGGGGGCCTCCTGGCCGGTGGCGATTCCGGCCCCGCCCTGGTCCCCGGCAAGCCCGCCGAGAGCTTCCTGCTGGATGCCTTGCGGTACGACGGGATCGAGATGCCCCCCAGGGGGAAGCTCCCCGAGAACGTCGTCGCCGACTTCCGGCGCTGGATCGAGATGGGGGCGCCCGACCCTCGCGACGGGAAACCAGCCCCGGCCCGAGGCACGATCGACCTCGACGCCGGTCGGAAATTCTGGTCCTACCGGCCGGTTCGAGATCAGAATCCTCCCGAGGTCGTCGACGCCGCCTGGCCGAAGGACGAGATCGACCGGTTCGTCCTGGCCGCCCTGGAATCGAAGGGGCTCCGGCCGGTCCGCGATGCCGACCGTGCCACCCTGGTGCGTCGGCTCTACTACGACCTCGCCGGCCTCCCACCGACCCCCGAGCAGCTCGACGACTTCGCGAATGATCCGAGCCCGGATGCCTACGAGAAGCTGGTCGATCAACTCCTTGGATCGCCCCACTTCGGCGAGCGGTGGGGACGCCACTGGCTCGACGTGGCGCGATTCGGCGAATCCCTCACGCTCCGGGCCTTCGTCCTGAAGGACGCCTGGCGCTATCGCGACTACGTGATCGAAGCCTTCAACGCCGACATGCCCTTCGATCAGTTCGTCCGAGAGCAGGTCGCCGGGGATCTCCTGCCCGGGGGCGACCTGGCCGACCGGCGCCGGAAGCTGACCGCGACCACGTTCCTCGCCCTCGGGAACAACAACCTCGAAGAGCAGGACAAACCCCAGCTCGTCATGGACATCGTCGACGAGCAGCTCGACACCCTCGGCAAGGCCTTCCTCGCGCAGACCATCGGCTGTGCCCGGTGCCACGACCACAAGTTCGACCCGATCCCGACCCGCGACTACTACGCGATGGCCGGGATCCTCCGGAACTCGAAGACGGTGGAGCATGCCAACGTCTCGAAGTGGATCGAACGGCCCCTGCCCGAGCCCCCCGAGCGCGAGGCCGAGATCGCCGCGCACGAGGCCGCGGTCGCGGACCTGGCACGTCGCGTGGATCGACTCGGAGCGTCCTTGGCGGCGAAGGGGAATGCGACGGATCGGGGTGGCGTGATCGCGGCCCGGAAGCTGCCCGGGATTGTTGTGGATGACTCCCAGGCCAAGGCGGTCGGCGAGTGGAAGGAGTCTCAGTTCTCGAAAATTTATATCGGCACCGGTTACCGCCACGACCTCGACTCCGGGAAGGGGGGGAAGACCCTCACGTTCGAACCCGACCTCCCGTCCTCGGGGAAGTACGAGGTACGGCTCGCCTACTCCCCCGGGGGCAACCGATCGGCCGCCGTCCCGGTGACCGTCTTCAGCGGCGATGGCGAGAAGGTAGTGACCGTCGACATGCGGTCGACGCCGCCGATCGAGGGACGGTTCGTCTCGATCGGCCGGTATTCATTCGAGCAGGATGGCCAGGGCTTCGTCCTGATCTCCAATGAAGGGACGACCGGACACGTCGTCGCCGATGCGGTGGTCTTCCTGCCGGTCGACTCCTCCGAGCCGACCCCGGCCGAGGATCCCTCGAAGGACGAGGAAGCGAGCCTCAACAAGTTGAAGTCCGAGTTGAAGCAACTCCGGGCGAGCGGCCCGAAGCGTCAAACGGTGCTGTCGGTTGTCGAGGAGTCGGACATCTCGGACGCGAAGGTCCACGTCCGAGGGAGCGTGCATAATCTGGGCGAGCCCGCCCCCCGGGGCTTCCTCCAGGTGGCGACCCTCGGCGAGGACCCGCCCATGCCCGGCGATCAGAGCGGCCGGAAGGAGTTGGCCGACTGGCTCGCCGACCGGCGTAATCCGCTGACCGCCCGGGTGATCGTCAACCGGGCCTGGCACTGGCTGTTCGGTTCGGGGATCGTCCGCACGGTCGACAACTTCGGGACCACGGGCGAAGCACCCTCCCACCCCGAGTTGCTCGACGACCTGGCCGGCCGGTTCATGGAGGAGCACTGGTCAATCAAAGCGCTGGTCCGCCGGATCGTGCTCTCGCATGCGTATCGACTCTCGAATGACGACTCCGCCGAGGCCCGGGCGATCGACCCGGAGAATCGCCTGATCTGGCGGATGAACCGTCGGCGGCTCGACGCCGAATGCATCCGCGACACGATCCTCGCGGTCAGCGGGCAACTCTCCCCGGATCGGGGCGGGCCGGGCTTCCCCGATGGCCTCTCCGTCGATTACGGATACCAGTCGAACGACACCCGGCGCAGCGTCTACATCCCGGCCTTCCGCAACGCGCTGCCCGAGATCTTCGAGGTCTTCGACTTCGCCGACCCCAGCATGGTCGTCGGCCGTCGGATCGTCAGCACCGTCGCCCCCCAGGCCCTCTTCCTCCTGAATCACCCGTTCGTCACCGAGCAGGCGCGTCATGCGGCCCATCGACTCCTGAGCGAACCGAACCTCGACTTCACCTGTCGGATCGATCGGGTCTACCGGAGGACGCTCGGGCGTCTGCCGACCGATCCGGAACGATCGATCAGCCGGGCGTTCCTGGCCGAGGGTGATTCCGAAGAGGCGTGGGCGACCCTGTTCCAGGCGATCTTTGGTTCGGCCGATTTTCGATACGTGAATTGAGCGGCTCGAACCGAGAGACGAACTCAGCGGCCCTGCATGAATCATTTCCTCAGATGAGTCGGAGCGAATCTGGGAGGGGTAGAGTGGCACAACACCAACACGCCGGGCAATCCATCGCAACGCGGGTCCAGGATTGCGAAGCCTTGCTCCGACAGGCGATCCAGAGCCTTCGATCGGCGGATTCGATCCTGGATCGAAACGAGAAGGCCCAGGCCGTGGACCGTCTCTCGGAGCAGCTCCATGTGTCTCGCCTGAAATTGCTCAAGTCGCGGATCTCCGCGGCGAAGGAAGTCCAGTCCGGCGTGAAGGCAGCCACGCGAGCCAAGGTGATCACGTCGCTTGAAGGGAAATATGACAAGATGACGGAGGAGGGGGTGGAGTCGATCCTCGGCGAATTCGGTATACTGGATTGCCCGATCGAATGAGCCAGTCCCTCCCTGCCGACTTCGATTACACCCCTTCCATCCCCCGATGGAGACCCACCGCATGCCACACCCGACCAGTCGTCGAGACATCCTGAAAGGTGCCGCGTGCGGCTTCGGCTACCTGGCTTTGGCGGGCCTGGCCGCCGGGCGGGCCTCCGCCGACTCCGGCAATCCGCTGGCCTCTCGGGCTCCTCACCTGATCCCGAAGGCCAAGCGGGTCATCTTCCTGTTCATGCAAGGGGGGGTCAGCCAGGTCGATTCGTTCGACTACAAGCCTCGCCTGGACCGGGATCACGGCAAGTCGATGCCGTTCGACGACGCGCGAGTCATCGCCAACACCGGGGCTCGGGGCTCGTCGCAGCGGGTCATGAAGTCGCTCTGGAAGTTCGACCAGCATGGCGAGTCCGGCCGGTGGGGCTCCGAGCTGTTCCCGGAGATGAACCGGAATCTCGACGACCTCTGCTTCATCCACTCGATGCACACCGAGGGCGTGGCGCACGGCCCGGCGACCCTGTTCCTGCACTGCGGGGCCACCACCAACATTCGCCCTTCGATGGGTTCATGGGTCCTCTACGGGCTGGGCTCGGAGAACGAGAACCTCCCGGGTTTCGTCACGATCGGCCCTTCGGCCGGCAACGGCGGGGCGCGGAACTACGGGAACGCCTTCCTGCCTGCGCTCTACCAGGGGACCGCGCTGGGCAAGGCGGGAGGCCCGGCCTCGGAGGCCACGATCCGGAACCTCCGGAACCCGCTCCTCTCCGACTCCGAGCGTCGACGGGGCTTCGACCTCCTCCGCGACCTGAACGCCGAACAGGTCAAGGCGCACCCCGGGGACTCGGAACTCGAAGCGACGATCGAGTCCTACGAGCTGGCCTGGAGGATGCAGCAGAACGCGCCGGATGTCCTGGATATCGCCAACGAGAGCCAGGCCACCCGCGACCTCTACGGGATCGGCAACAAGGAGACCGACAACTTCGGCCGCCAGTGCCTCATGGCGCGCCGGATGTGCGAGGCGGGCGTCCGGTTCGTCCAGGTGACCTACGGCGACAATACCGCGAACCCCGCCTGGGATCAGCATTCCGACATGCCCAAACATGCCAATCACGCCAGAGCCGTCGACAAGCCGATCGCCGGGCTGCTCGCCGACCTGAAGAGTCGGGGGCTCCTCGAAGACACCCTCGTCTGGTGGGGCAGCGAGTTCGGCCGGACTTCCTACGCCCAGGCCAACGGGACCGGACGAGACCACAACCCCGACGGCTTCACCACCTGGCTCGCCGGGGCCGGGGTCAAGCCGGGCTTCGCGTTCGGCGAGACCGACGAGTTCGGCCACCGGGCCGCCGTGGACAAGGTCCACATGCACGACCTCCACGCCACGATCCTGCACCTGCTCGGGCTCGACCACGAACGCCTGACCTACACCTACAGCGGGCGTCCCTTCCGACTGACCGACGTCAGCGGGCGGGTGGTCCGGGAGATCCTCGCCTGACCTCGAACGCTCGGTTGTTCATAAATCACCCTCACTCCAGCCTTCTCCCAGAGGACGGGAGCCAGGATAGTCCCTCTCCCCCCGGGAGAGGGTGGCCGAAGGCGGGGTGAGGGTCCCCTCCGATCGGACGGGCGGGCACGCTCACGCCAGGCATTCTTTCACAAGATGCCCATGAACATCCGTTAGGCGATAATTGCGCCCCTGGAACTTGTACGTCATCTTCTCGTGATCGATGCCGAGGAGATGGAGCAAGGTGGCCTGGAGGTCGTGGACGTGGACCGGGTTCTCTGCGACGTTGTAGCCGAAGTCGTCGGTCGCCCCGAAGGTCATCCCGGGCTTGACGCCTCCCCCGCACATCCAGATCGAGAAGCATCGCGGGTGGTGGTCTCGTCCGTAGTCGGTGGGCGTGAGCTTTCCTTGCGAGTAGTTGGTCCGGCCGAACTCGCCGCCCCAGACGACCAGCGTCTCGTCGAGTAGGCCACGCCTCTTGAGGTCGGTGATGAGCGCGTAGCTGGCCTGATCGACGTCCTGGGCCTGGCGGCGGATGCCCTTGGGCAGGTTCCCGTGATGGTCCCAGCCGGGATGGTAGAGCTGGATGAACCGGACGTCGCGCTCGGCCAGCCGGCGGGCCAGCAGGCAGTTGGCGGCGAAGGTCCCGGGCTTCCGGGCCTCGGCCCCGTAGAGCTCGAACACCTCGTCGGATTCTCCCGCGACGTCCATGACTTCGGGGACGCTCGACTGCATCCGGAAGGCCATCTCGTACTGAGCGACCCTCGCGTTGATCTCGGGATCGCCCAGATCCTCGAACTGGAGGGCGTGCAATTCCGCCAGGCGGTCGAGCATCTTCCTGCGAGCGACCGAGCTGACCCCGCCCGGGTTTTCGAGGTAGAGGACCGGGTCCTTGCCGTTGCGGAACTGGACCCCTTGATGGATGCTGGGCAGGAACCCGTTGCCCCAGAGCCGGGCGTAGAGGGGCTGGTCGATCCGGTCCTTGGAGATCAGGACCACGAAGGCGGGCAGGTTCTCGTTCACGCTCCCCAGGCCGTAGCTGAGCCACGAGCCGAAGCTCGGCCGACCGGCGAGTTGCGAACCGGTCTGGAAGAAGGTGATGGCCGGGTCGTGGTTGATCGCCTCGGTGTGGAGCGACCGGATCACGCAGAGTTCGTCGGCGACCTTCGAGGTCCAGGGGAGCAGGTCGCTCATCCAGGTCCCGCTCTGGCCATGCTGTGCGAACTTGAACGCCGATCCGGCCAGCGGGAGCGTGGCCTGGTTCGAAGACATCCCGGTCAGGCGTTGGCCCTGCCGGACGCTATCTGGGAGGTCCTGCCCATTCCGCTCGTTCAGGACCGGCTTGTAGTCGAACAGGTCGAGCTGAGAAGGCCCGCCGCTCATGAACAAATAAATGATCCGCTTGGCCTTGGGCGCGAAATGCGGACCCGGCAAGGCCCCCCGGAAGGGATTGGTCCCGTCGGCGGTCGCGCCCGAGGCCTCGCCCCGGAGCAGGGTCGAGAGCGCCGCGCCCCCGAGTCCGAGGCCGAAGCGGCCGAAGAAGTCGCGGCGATTCATGGCGAAGTCGATGTGCTGGCAGTTCATCGGTGCCCTTTCAGCGGCGATTGACCGCCCCATCGTGGTTCAGGATCGCCTCGGCCAGGACCGTGACCGCCGCCAGGTCGACCGGATTGAGCGCGGGGTCGGGCTTGGAATCGCCGACCGAGAGGAGCTTGCCGGCCGACTCGCGATCCCCCTCGAAGATCGAGCGTTGCTCGTCCACGAGTCCGGCGAGGACCAGGGCTTCGCGCGGGCTCGGCGACCGGCCGAGGACCCTGCGGAACATCCACGAGGCCCGCGACCCGTTGTCCCCGCCCCCCTCCTTCATCGCCAGTTGGGCCAGGTTCCTGGCCGCCTCGACGAGTTGGGGATCGTTCAGGAGCGCCAGGGCCTGGAGCGGCGTGCTGGTGCTCTGCCGACGCATCGCGCAGTTGTTCCGATCGGCGGCGTCGAAGATCACCATCGACGGGTGCGGGACGGTCCGCTTCCAGAAGGTGTAGAGGCTCCGTCGGTAGAGGTCCGGCCCCTTCGAGGTCTCATACCCGCCGCTCGATGCGACGGCCCAGAGGCCATCGGGCTGATACGGCTTGACCGGAGGCCCGCCAATCTTCTCGACCAGCAGCCCGCCCGCCGCCAGGGCCTGGTCGCGGATCATCTCGGCCGTCAGCCGGAACGCGGGGCCTCGGGCCAGGAGCGTATTCGCCGGGTCGCGGGCCAGCAAGGCCGGGTCGGTCTTCGAGGATTGCCGGTAGGTCGCCGAGGTCGCGATCAGGCGGACCATCCACTTCACGTCCCAGCCGGAATCGACGAATTCCCGGGCCAGCCAGTCCAGCAGCTCGGGATGGGTGGGCCGGGCCCCTTGCCGGCCGAAGTTCTCGCTGGTCTCCACGATCCCCCGGCCGAACATCATCTGCCAGAACCGGTTGACCCCGACCCGAGCGGTCAGGGGGTGGTCGGGCTGGAAGAGCCAGCGGGCCAGGCCCAGCCGGTTCCGGGGCAGGTCGGGGAACATCGGCGGCAGGACGGCCGGCGTCCCCGGCGAGACCGGCTCGCCGGGGGAGTCGTAGGCCCCTCGCTTGAGGATGAAGGCGGGCCGGGGGGTGGCCATCTCCTTCATCACCATGGCTTCGGGGATCGGATTGATGAGCTGGCTGTACTCCTGGCGGAGCGTGTGCAGCTCCGCGATCCCCTGCCGGGCTCCGGCGGAAACATTCGCAAGATAGTAAGCCAGCAAACGATCACGTTGAGAACTGGTCAGATCGGCGGGAACCACGGCCCAGTCTTGACGAAGGTCGGGACGACCGGCCAGGTCGGCGACCTCGATCGGCGAGAGTTCGCGATCGAAGACCCGAAAATCGTCGACCTGCCCTCCTTTGAATCCGTTGTCGCGGAACCGATGGCCGATGGCCAGGTCAGGCTCGCCCCCTTCGTAGGTGATGTCCTTGACCAACTTGTCCCGGACCACGTCCAGGGGCATCGACTCGCCGTCCACGAAGATCCGGACCCCGACGGCCCGGCTCGAACCGTCGTAGGTGACGGCGACGTGGGCCCACTCCCCGGTCGGGATCGGCGTCCGGGTGACCACCTTCAACGAGTTACCCGGCCACATATGATGGAGCCCGAAGGCGACCTTGCCGTCTTCCAGGACCAGTTCATAGCCCCGGCTCCCCGCGTCGATGGGGGCCTTGCTGTGGTGATAGACCACCGCCCTGGGGGTGTGCGCGGGCGACTTGATCCAGATCCCGATCGAGAACGGATCGGCCCGCGAGAAGTGGCCGAGCTTGGGGAAGGTGAACCCGTCCTCGCCGCTCAACTGCGCCGCCTGGCCCGACTTCCCCTCGACCATCGTGGGACTTTCGACCGCCTTGGCGGGCTGGTCGTCCTTAACGGCGTTCGCCGTCTTCCCGTCGTCGATCGATTCGAACGCGAACGAACCGACCAACCCCGTCGTCGGGGGCGGTTCGGCCCCTCGATCGGAGAGCCAGCGCTCGAACGCGGCGAGTTCGCCATCGCGGAGGCGTCGGATCTCTTCCTCCTTCGATTCGATCCGACGTTCGAGGTCTTCGAGCTTGGCGTCGGTCGCCTCGTCGGAGAGGAGCATCGCCGGGACGGGCGTGGACCGGGTGAAGTACGAGGTCTGCCCCGACTCGTCGATGTTCTGGAACATCGAGAAGAGCGAGTAATAATCGCGCTGGGTGAGCGGGTCGAACTTGTGGTCGTGGCAGCGGGTGCATTCGAAGGTGAGACCCAGGAAGGCGGTTCCGGCGGTGTTCACGCGATCGACCACGTAGGTGACCCGGAACTCCTCCTCGACGATCCCGCCCTCCTCGTTCTGCATGTGGAGGCGGTTGAACGAGGTGGCCAGCCGCTGCTCCTTGGTGGGCCTCGGCAGCAGGTCGCCGGCGAGTTGCCAGGTCACGAACTCATCGAATCGCTGATTCCGGTTGAACGAGCTGATGACCCAGTCTCGCCAGGGCCAGACGGGGCGTTCGCGATCGGACTGATAGCCATGCGTGTCGGCATAGCGGGCCAGGTCGAGCCAGTCGGTCGTCATCCGCTCGCCATATCGGGGCGAGGCCAGCAGCCGGTCGACCACCCGCTCGAAGGACCCCGGGGCCTGGTCGGCGAGGAAGGCGTCGATCTCTTCCACGGTCGGGGGCAAACCGGTCAGGTCGAGGGTCGCCCGGCGGATCAAGACCTCTCGGCTCGCCTCGGGCGAGGGTGCCATCCCCAAGCGTTCCAGGTCGGCCAGGACGAATCGATCGATCGGGTTGATGGCCCAGTCGCTCCGGGCGACTCGCGGAAGCTCGGGGCGTCGCGGGGCGATAAACGCCCAGTGCCCGCTCCACCGGGCCCCCTCATCCACCCATCGCTTGAGCAAGTCCACCTGCGACCCCGTGAGCGTCAGGTTCGACTCGGGCGGCGGCATCTTCTCCATCGGGTCGTCGCTGAGCAACCGGAAGATCAATTCGCTCTCTTCCGAGTGTCCCGGGGCGACCACCGGGTCCTTCTTCCGGAGCAGGCTCTCTTCCAGGTCGAGCCGCAGGTCCGCCTTGCGCGTCTCCGCGTCCGGCCCATGACACGGGAAGCACTTATCCGAGAGGATGGGCAAGATATCGCGGCCGAAGTCGACGGATTGCGGGCCATCGGCCCGAGCGTCGATCGTCCCGACGAGCGAGAGCAGCGAAACCGCCAGGGCAAGCCGACCAGCCAGCCAGGGGCAAGGGAGGAGGGCCGGTCGCCGCCGGTCGCTCCTGGAGAGTGAGGGCGCCATGCGGACTCGGGGGTTATGGTCTGAGGCGGGTAAACAGCGGTGGCAGTGACATCCATTAAAACCACCCGAGCCGCACCGATCAAGGAGAAAAGACCCTTCGACGAGAATCCTCGATGCATCTCCGCCCGCCGAGGATGGCTCAGGAAGTCTCGCGAATCTGATTCCAGATCGGGATCGGGAGTCCGGGCAGGCAGAAGTAGTACCGGGTGCCCCACTCGCCCCCGGTGTCGCCCACCGCCCATCCGTAATTGACGCCGACGACCCAGGGGATCCGATATTCCGCCGGCTCCGAGGATGCATGTCGCCCGGGCCAGTTCGTCCGATGACGGGCCATATTGGCATCCAGCCAGCGATCCGTGTTCCGCTCGCAAGTGTGAACACTGACCGCATTGGACGCGTAACCGGCCACGACCATGAGCGACAGCGTCAGGGTCCATCGGGCCGGTCGTGATCGCCGGATCTGTTCGAACATGGCGAGCTTCCCCGATCACTCAACGAACCACCAGCACCTCAAGCGTCCGTGGGCCATGAACCCCCTCGACTCGGTTGAGTTCGATGTCCGAGGTTGCCGACGGGCCGGAGATCCAGGTCAAGGGCCGCCCTGGGTCGGTGGCCGAGGTCTGGAGCGCAGTTACCGCTTCGGGAACGGTGCCGACGATCTGGTCTTCGCGGATCACGCAGAGGTGGTAATCGGGCAGGAGGGTCAGGGCTCGGCGACCCTGGCTCGGGCCTCGGTCGAGCACAATCGTCCCGGTCTGGGCGATCCCGAGGGCGCAGGCGGTCAGGACGCCCCCCGAGTCGTTCAATTGCTCATTACTGAGCGAGTGATCGCGTAGCAACTCAACCCCTTGCGGGGCCCAGGATTCGGGGAGGTCGCCCGGGACCGCGAGCGTCCGGATCTCCCTCCGGGCGCAGGCCGCCGTGATGGCCTCGGTCAGGTTCGCCGCCTCGACCCGGTGGACGGTCGCCCGGTACTCGGTCACTCGCTCGACGAACTGGACCACCCGTTCTTCCAGCGGGCTGTCATCCCCCCGGAGGTAGTCGCGGGCGACCGGCACATCTTCCGGCTTTTCCTCCGGGGGGATGTCCGCGAGGGCGGATCGGACCCGTCGGAGGATCTCGGCTCGGTTGTCGGTCATGATCGAGTCCTCCACCACTCCCGGAAGGTTTGCTGGGCCACCGGATAGGCGTCGCGCATCGTCGACCAAGCCGCCAGCTCGCCGGGCAGTTGCCGGATGTAGCCGTCCTTCACGATCGCCTTCTGGCCGAGTCGCCCGAACTTCTGGGCCCGCTCGAACATCCGGGGGCTGGAGAAGATCCGGGCCAGGATCTTCATCCCGATGTTTTCGGGGTCGGGCCAACCGCCCTTCTTCTGTTTGTGGCGGACGACCTTCCCTCGGAGGTGGACCAGGATCTCGGGGATGTTGATCTTCACCGGGCAGACGTCGTAGCAGGCCCCACAGAGTGAAGATGCGTAAGGCAGCGAACCCGCGTTCTCGACCCCGGCGAGTTGCGGTGTCAAAATCGCCCCGATCGGGCCGGGATAGACCGAGTTGTAGGCGTGGCCCCCGGTCCGCTCATAAACCGGGCAGATGTTGAGGCAGGCGCTGCACCGGATGCAGTTGAGGGCCTCTCGACCGACCGGGTCGGCCAGGACTTTGGTCCGGCCGTTGTCCAGGAGGACGAGGTGGAATTCCTGGGGGCCGTCTCCGGGCGAAACCCCCTTCCAGAACGAGGTGTACGGGTTCATCCGCTCGCCGGTCGAGGACCGGGGGAGGAGCTGGAGGAAGACGCCGAAGTCGTCCCAGGTGGGGATGATTTTCTCCAGGCCCATGACCGAGACCAGGACCGGGGGGAGGGTCAGGCACATCCGGCCGTTCCCCTCAGACTCGACCACGCAGATCGTGCCGGTCTCGGCGACCCCGAAGTTGGCGCCGCTGACGGCGACCTTGGCCGAGAGGAACTTGGTCCGGAGGTGGGTCCGGGCCGCCCCCGCGAGCGCCTTGGGCTCGTCGGTCAACTGGTCGATCCCGAGCTTCCGCCGGAATAGCTCGCGGATTTCGGAGCGGTTCTTGTGGATCGCCGGGACAAGGATGTGCGACGACCGATCCCCGGCGAGCTGGACGATCAGCTCGGCCAGGTCAGTCTCGATTGCCTCGATCCCTTCCTTAAGGAGGGCCTCGTTGAGGCCGATCTCGTCGGTCGTGAGCGACTTGACCTTCACAACCTCCTTCGCCCCATGCTTCCGGGCGATCTCGGCGATGATCCGGTTGGCCTCGGCGGCGTCGGCCGCCCAGTGGACGTGCCCACCCGCCTTCTGGACCGACTCTTCGAGCTGGATCAGGTAGTCGTCGAGGTGGCGGAGGACCCGCTCCTTGATCGCCCGACCGGCCTCGCGAAGTTCCTGCCAGTCGGGGAGTTCGGCGACCACGGAGGCTCGCTTGCCCCGGATCGTCTGGGTCGCCTTGCCCATGTTCCGCCGGAGCTGGGTATTCCCCAGCGCGAGCTTGGCGGCGTCCTGGAAGGGGACGGCCGGGTGGGTTGGTATGGCCTCGACGCTCAATGGACCTCCTCCTCTTCGGTCGATGCCAGGATCTCGGCCAGGTGGATCGTGCCGACCCCGGCCCGCTGGCGATGGAGCGCCCCGCCGATCTGCATCAAGCACGAGTTGTCCGACGCCACGCAGACCTCGGCCCGGGTGTCCAGGATGGCCCGGAGCTTGTCCCCCAGCATCGCCATCGAGGTGTCCGCGTTCTTCACCGCGAACGTCCCGCCGAACCCGCAACACTCCTCGGCCCGGGGAAGCTCCACCAGGTCGATCCCCCGGACCGCCCGCAGGAGCTTCAAAGGGGCATCCCCCACCCGGAGCATCCGGAGCGAGTGGCAGGTCGGATGATACGTCACCCGGTGGGGATAGTAGGCCCCCACGTCCTCGACGCCCAGCTTCTCCACCAGGAACTCCGAAAGCTCGAAGACCTTGGGCGCGATGGCCTCGACGGCCCGGGCCAGCTCAGGGTCGCCGGCCAGCTCGGCGGCGTGCGGGTACATATGCCGGACCATCCCGACGCACGAGGCCGAGGGGGAGACCACCACCTCGGCCGACCCGAACACCTCGACGAACCGGCGGATCAGCGGGATCGCTTCCAGCTGATACCCGGTGTTGTAGTGCATCTGCCCGCAACAGGTCTGATCCATCGGGAATTCGACCGAGTGCCCGAGCCGTTCGAGCAGACGGACGACGGCCTGGCCGGTGCTCGGGAAAATCGTGTCATTGAAACACGTGATGAACAGCGAAACCCGCATGCCTCGCTCCACCCCGATCGTCCGGGCCGGTGGGCGCGAAGACAGACCAGGGGTCATAAGAAGGTCCGAAACGACCGGGAGGAAGTACAAGGCCCGATGGTAACCGATCGGTCGAGACCTCGGCATCCCCCCGTCCCTAGATCCAGGGACAAACCGACCCGCAAATCAACCAGGACGACCCATTCCAACTAAACCGCATTTCTTCCCCAAAACACTCATCTTCTTAAATAATCCATCCGATAAATCATTCCATGAGAGGGTCGGCCAGCGAGCCGATTCGATCACCGTCCCGAACACACCAAGAGAGACACCCTGGGAGAGGACACCGGCCGACCGATCGCGAGGGACGTCCAGGGGGCGGCCTCGGCGAGATCGGCGCCCGAGCGGGAGCGACGCCATGAGCGAGCACCTTTGGAAGATCGTCCTGGTCGTGGCGATGACCCACGGCTTTCGAGAGCTTGGCCGCCGGTTCGGACCTCGGTGGGGAGCCCTGGCCCTGGGCCTCCCTTGCTCGACCGCCGTGCTCCTAGTCGGTTGCGGATCGGACCGGGGGGTGGACGAGTCGGTGCAGATGGCCGGGAGTTGCCTGATCGGCCTGATCGGGGCCTCGGCCCTGCCGGTGGCCTTCGCCTGGTCGCTGGGCCGGGGGTCCGGCCCCTGGCGATCGGCTTCGATGGGAGTCGCGGCTTACCTGATGATGGCCCCGGTCGCGGCGTTACTCGATCCCCCGACGGAATTTGCGGCACCGGCGGTGGTTGCGGCGATCCTGGTCGCCGCGCGACTGGCCGCACGGACTCCCCTGAAGGATGCGATAACCGGGCGGATGGAGCCGTCCCGAGGTCGCACCCTGGCACTCCGGACGATGGTCCCGGTCGCCTGCCTCTCGGCCTCGATCGCACTCGGAAATGTCCTGGGGCCGGGCGGGGCGGGCCTGATGATCGCGTTCCCGGCGGTCACGCTGACGGTCCTCGTGCTGACCTCGATGGAGGCGGGCTCGCTCGGTGCGATCCGGATGGCGCGTGCCTTGCCAATGGCAAATCTGGGGATGGTCGCTTTTCTGCTGGTTTTCCGGCTCGCCTGCCCAGTGATCGGGCTGGGGCTCGGGACGACGTACGCCTACCTGGCCTCGCTGCTGGCCCTGGGCCTCGTGCTGGCCGCTCGGGATCATCGAGGGACCATCGCGAGCGGGCCCCATCGGAGGCGGGACTCGGGGCGCCCCGGCTCGTTGGCCGGCCCGAATGTCCGGATGGGGAGCCGTCCCGACTGGCCCCGGGCTGGTCGACGCTTCTCACCGCTGGTCGAGTCGTTCGCCAACTGACCCCGAAAGTAAGCCCTCGATCGCACGGATCGCTTCCCGTGCGCCCATCGGCAGGGAGACCTGTCCGATGGGCACTTCCGAATCGCGAGGGTTGACCCGGATCAGGGTCCCGCCGCTCCGCTCGGCCACCCGCTCGGAGAAATGGCGGACCGTGGGAACGGCCCGACCGGCACCGAATTCCAGGATCGCCAGCCGGGGACCGGCCTGGCCGCCGAGCCATCGCTCGATCCTCCAATGCTGTTCGGCGGTCCTCCGCGAATCCCATCCCCAGTCGCCGAACATCAGGATGTTGGGCCGGGCCAGGCCGCCGCATCGAGGGCAGGAGGGCAGGGGATCTCCGGCCCGGAACGTCTCGGGATCGACGACGACTCCGGCCGGATCCGCCGGATGGATGCCGACCCCGCACTGGTCCAGGCACTGCCGCCACTCGATCGAGCCGTGGCATTCGACGATCCGCTCGGGATCGAAGCCCGCCGTCTCGAAATGCCCGTCTACATTCGAGGTGAAGACGAAGCCGCCGAAGGGCATCCGGGCGACCCATCGTCGGAGGATCGCGAAACCCTCGTGCGGCCGGGTCGCCCGATAGAGGTTGGTCCGGTGCCCGTAGAAACCCCAGGCGAACGCGGGGTCGTCGGCGAAGTGGTCGGGATTGGCGACCGACTCGAACGCCAGGCCCAGCTTCGCGTAGGGCGGATAGGCCTTCCAGAACCCCTGAGGGCCGCGGAAGTCGGGCAGGCCCGAATCCACCCCAATGCCGGCCCCCGCGCCGATCAGGAGCGCATCGGCCCGGGCGATGACCTCGGCCGCTCGTCCGAGGGCTTCTCGACCGATCGGGATCATCGGCGATCCTCGAGAGGGAAGTCGGACCGGATCAACGACCAACCTCGGCTCGCCGGTGAACCGGTCGCGCCGAGGCTGGTCGATCCGATCGATTGGGCGCTCAGGCGACCTCGACCGGCTCGCCGTGAGCGGTGACGTCGAAGATGCTGTGCAGCTCGACGCCGGACGACTCGCCGAAGGAAACCGGGGACATGATCGATTCGGTGATCATCGACGGGCCTGGGACCGGGGCCGGGGCCGATTCCTCGACCGCCACGGAGTGGACCAGGTCGGTAAAGGCACCACCCCGCCGGACGAGTTCGTTGTACTCGCCCGTCTCGACGACGCGTCCCTCGTCGAAGACGAAGATCCGATCGGTGTCGAGCAAGGTGGAGAGCCGGTGCGCCACCAGGATGACGGTCCGGTCGGCGCGGGCCTTGTGGATGGCCCGCTGGACCTTGCGCTCGCTGATGTTGTCGAGGGCCGAGGTCCCTTCATCCAGGATGAGGATCGGCGGATTCTTGAGGAAGACCCGGGCCAGGGCCAGTCGCTGACGCTGGCCGCCGGAGAGGTTCTGCCCTCGTTCGGCAACCGTCGCGTCGTATCCGCCGGGCATCGCCATGATCTCGTCATGGATGCAGGCCATCCGGGCCGATCGGCGGATCTCCTCCTCGGTCGCATCCTCGCTGCCATAGGCGATATTCTGGGCGATGGTCCCGGAGAAAACGAAGGGGTTCTGGCCGACGTAGCCGATCAGGTCGCCGATCGCCTCGCGGGAGACGTTCTCGATGGGGACCCCGCCCAGCTTGACGACCCCGGCCGAGGGGTGGATCAGCCGCATCATCACCTTGAGCCAGGTGGACTTGCCGCAGCCGGACCGACCGGCCACGCCGATCGTCTCTCCCGGATAGATCGTCAGGTCCACCCCATTGAGGGCCCGTTTGAACTGGCCGCCGGAGGTCCGATAATCGACCTGGAGCCCTTCGGTTTCGAAGAGCGGGACCGAGCCGTCGAGCCTCGGCTCGCGGACCTCGACCGGGCGGAACGAGCGGTCGACCGGCTCGTCCAGCAGATTGAGGAGGTCGGCCACCCTCAGGCTGCACTCGTGCCCCTCGTCGATGAACCGGTGGACCTCGTTGAGCGGGGCCATCACCTGGAGGAATAGGATCGGGAACATGATCATCTCGCCGCTCTCGATGTGCCCTCCGATGTAGAGCAGGACGGCGCTGGCGACCACCAGGAGATAGAAGAACCCCTCGTTGATCGCCTTACCGCTGCCGAAGAGCGACATCTCGAAGTGGTGGCGGATCTCCTTGGATCGTCGACGTTCGGCCGCATGCTCAACCCGGCGGATCTCCTGGGTATGAGTGTGGGCCGCCCTGACGTAATCGATCCCGCCGAGTTGCTCGACAACCGTCCCATCCATCGCCTCGCGGATCCGGAGGAGACTCATTCGGACGCCATTCTGGGTGACGAGTTGCCAGAGCGTCAGTCCCATCGAGATCGGCACCACGCCGGCCATCGCGATCGCGATCCGGGGCTGCTGCGTGAAGACGTAGATCAGAGCGAACCCGCCCCGGAACAACGCCGGGATGAAGTCGAGGAAGGTGAGGCGGAGAAACCGGACGTACCCCTCGACGCTCCGCTGGATCCGGCCGTGGATCGCGCCGACTTGCTCGTGGGAGTGGGTCGAGAGATCGACCTCCATCAGGTGGGAGACCAACCGGACGCAAAGATTCTTCTCGATTCGCGTGCAGGCGTTCTCGACCAGGAAACGCCGAAGGACGTTCATCGTCTCGCGGGCCAGATAGGCCAGGCCGATCAGCCCGAGCGCCCCGAAACAGAGCTGGAGCAACGCCGATCGGTCGAGCCCCAGGGTCTTGCCCCTCTGAACCGCATCGAAAAGCCTCCCGAGTTGGGGAGCGATCGAGGTCTCGGCCAGCGAGGCCGAGGCCATCGCCAGACCGGCCGCGCCCAAGGCCCCTTTCTGGGCCGTGGGGACCAGTCGCCAGACATCTCCCCCCCTCCTGAAGATGTTACCAACCTCGCGCCAGAGTCCATTCGACGCCCTGACCATCTTCGGGAACATTCGGTCCCTTCCGGGAAAACGAGACTGACCGTCGATCGGACGGTCGGGAAGTTCGCCGCGGCCGGCGCGGACATCGGGAACGATCACGAACCGGGTTGGGTTGCTGCCGCTCCGACAACCTGAATCCGGTCTCGTTTGTAGGTTTGGTGGCGTTTCGAGCGATTTCGCGGACAGGGGGACTTCAATCCGATTGCAAGACTAATGCCATCGGCTTGGACATCCCTATAACCGGTCAGCGTAGTGCCATTCGTGAATGGAAAATGGGGTTCTTTGCGAGAGGATTTGTCGAGGCTCCACGGATTATACGTGAGCGGCGAAAGGATCGTTGGTCGAGATCTTTTTTTTCTTGAATTCCGTCCTAATGTGTGATTTGTGCGGAGATTTCGAGAATTCGTGCCCCAATCCGGGCACGAAGCAAAAAAGAAAGGCAATATTCCGTTCGACCTCGGCGCTTGGGTTCTCGTATGAACTAGAGCATGAGGTGATCGCCAATGTCAATTGCCCAGAATACAGGCTCTTGACAAGATGGCTTTGAGAATGCAAAGATCAACCCCTGTTCGGTATGACCTTTGCTTTCGACTCGAGACGGCGCGTGTGGCTCGACTCGATCTCAGTGCGAAGGAGACCAGAATGAAAGATCATCAAACGATGAAAATCGCGGTCGCGTCGAAGGATGGCACCCGATACGCCTCTAACCCCGTTAACGCCGATGTGCCCACTCGCCCGCTCGCCTCGCGATTCGCGGTCTCACAACCCGAGGAATCCCTGGTGGTGGACGACCGATCCCTGTTGACCCCGGCCCAGATGGTCGAGACCAAGCTGATCAGCCGACTCAGGGAATCCTCGCTCCCGGTCAGCCATCTCCAGATGCGAGGCCTGGTCAAGGCCCGCTACGAGGCCTGAGCGAGGGAGCGCGAGGACGGATCGCACGGCCCAGGGACGCCCGGAGTCCGTTTCACTTCCATTCCCCCCTCGAAGACGTCACTTCGCCATGCTCAAGACGCCCGGCGCACGGCCGTGGCATCTCGGAAGTTCAGTCGATTCAGACCTCGACTCACACATGGTAGGCCATGGAAGACCGATCGAACCCGGTCTTCCATCAGGACGTTCTCCAGGGCGAGGACCAGAGCCCCTGCGTCGATCCCGACCATGTCGGGGGCAACCCAGGCTCGAGCCTCGTGATTGATGCAGCTCAACCCGTATCGACCTAGTGGCGAGATGCGAAGTTGGAGCGCGGCGCGGAGATTCTCCAGGACCTCGGCGGGACGATGGGCGATCGAGGTCAGGGCCGAGGTCAGGTGCGCGGTGCCATCCATCGGGCCGTAGGGTGCATAGCTCTCGTAGGCTCCCATGCCGGGCTTTCGACCGGGACCATCGCCGGCCGAGAGGCCCCAATGGACCCGATAGGTCCGGAACTCATCGGAGCGTGCCCGGCAATGTTCGCGGTTGGCGGTCGTGGCGGTCGCGGCCTCGGCCGCCAGGTCGAGACCGCAGGGAGAGCGCCATCTCCGGAGATCCAGCAGGTCCAGGCCGTACTGGAAGACGAATAGTCCCAAATCGGCATTATTGAAGCGATATCCCGCCAATTCGCCGTAGAAGGGCCGGGTCGACCGCCAGGAGTTCGCCGGGAGGGCCCGGCCGTCCTCGGCACCGGCCCCCAGGACATACATCATCACCGTCTCGCCATTGGCCCGGTCCCAATCGGACCGGAGGAATTTCCCCGTGGGCCCCTTGCCGTGCCGGATCAGGCCGGGGCGGGTCGAGTTCCAGGGCCGGGACCAGTAGATCCAATCGACCCGTTTGTAAATTCGACCGGCAAGATCGACAAGCCCGGGATCGTTCAGGAAGTCCGCAGCCCAGAGAGCCCCGGCGAAGAACCAGGAACTGTCGACCGTGCTGAAGGTATCCAGGCCGAGTGGGCGACTCGACCGATCGTCGACGAAGTGGGGGAGCATCCCATGGTCGTGCGGGAGTCGGTCCCAGGCGGCACGGAGCGCCGCTTCGACCCGGGCGATCGCCTCGGCTCGCGAGATCAACCCGTAAGGGTCGGCCGAAGCCAGGGCGATCGCGATCAGGCCCATCCCGGTCGCGGCGAGGCTGCACATGCCCGCATCGAGGGTCGGGCCATGGTTCCGCTGCCGGTCGGCGACCATCCCACCCGGTTTTTGATTCTCGAGGAAATAGCCGATCGCCCGGACCTGCAAGGCCCGGAGCAGGATTTCGTCCTCGGGAGAATCCAGCACGACGGCGGGGCTGGGCATGGCGACCACTCCTCGATTGAGGGCCGGGGAATCAACCTCGATCCACCAATGCCAACGCTTCCGGGGATATTATCGGATAGCGAACCCGGAGGAAGTGCGATTGGCGCGGATTTTCCTCGAAGAGACGCGACTGGTCCTGCATTGATGACCGGAAGCATCACCGGCTGCGTGAGTGATACGCACCGGTGATGCTCGGCAACATCGTCCTCGAGGCATGCCCCCGAGCGTCCGACCTCAGGCTCGGTCGGTCGGGGCGTCTCCGCCTCCGAGGACGATCCGGACTTCGTGGGCTAGACCGTCCTCCGCCAGTGGGATGGCGGCGGGGTCGACCGGCTGGCCGTCAAGGGTCGCGGAGCCGACACCGTGCTCGACCCCCTCGGGATTCTCGACGACGATCCGGTACGGGGTCGAGCGGTGCCGATAGGCGATCTCGAAGCCCGGCCACTGGGCCGGGATCCTCGGGTCGATGGCCAGGTGGTCCCCCCGGAGGTGGAAGCCCAGGATCGACTCGACCCCCACCCGATAGAGCCAGGAAGCCGACCCGGTGTACCAGGTCCAGCCCCCCCGACCGGTGTGGGGCGGCCTCCCGTAGACGTCGGCCGCGACGACGTAGGGCTCGACCTTGTAAAGGGCGACCGAAGCGGGGTCGGTGGCATGCCGGATCGGGTTGATCAGGCCGAACAGCTCGACCGCCCGGCCGCCCCGGCCCTGGATTGCGGCGGCCATCGCGACCCAGGTGGCCGCGTGAGTGTACTGGCCGCCGTTCTCGCGGACGCCCGGGACGTACCCCTTGATGTATCCCGGATGCAGCTTCCCGTGATCGAATGGGGGGGTGAACAGGAGGATCAGGCCGTCCTCATCCTTCACCAGCCTCTCGTCGACGGACGCCATCGCCTGGCGGACTCGATCGGGATCGGCCACGCCGGAGATCGCGGCCCAGCTCTGCCCGAGCGAGTCGATCTGGCATTCGTCGTTGCTCGATGAGCCCAGGGGAGTCCCGTCGTCGAAGTAGGCCCGGCGATACCATTGGCCATCCCAGGCGTGGGCTTCGGTCGCCACCCGGAGGGCTTCGGCGGAATCGACGCAAATCCTGTCCCGAGCCGCATCGCCCCGAGATCGGGCGACCTCGCCGAAATGCCGGAGCGTGTCGATCAGGAACCAGGCATTCCAGACGCTCTCGCCCCGTCCCTCGGACCCGACCCGGTTCATCCCGTCGTTCCAGTCGCCGGTCCCCATCAAGGGGAGGCCGTGGGTCCCCAGCTGATGGGCACGATCCAATGCCCGGATGCAGTGCTCGTAGAGCGTCCCCGACTCCTTGGAGATCGCCGGGAGGCCGAATTCGTCCTCCTGGCCCGGCTTCAGCAGGGGGGCTTCGAGATAAGGGGTCACCTCGTCGAAGATGGCGTTATCTCCGGTCGTCGTCGCGTAATGGCAGGCGACGAACGGGAGCCAGATGAGGTCATCGGAGATCCGGGTCCGAACCCCTTTGCCCGCCGGCGGGTGCCACCAGTGCTGGACATCCCCCTCGACGAACTGGCGGGAAGCGGACCGGAGGATCTGGGCCCGGGCCTCGTGCGGCGATCCATAGACCAGCGCCATCGAGTCCTGGAGCTGGTCGCGGAAGCCGTAAGCCCCGCCCGACTGGTAGGTGGCCGATCGTCCCCAGAACCGGCAGCTCAGAGCCTGGTAGACGAGCCATCGGTTGAGGACCAGATCCATGGCCTGGTCGGGGGTCTTCACCTGCAAGCGGCCGAGGGCCTGATCCCAGAGGGCCTTGACCTCGTCCAGGGTCGCCCCAAATCGGGCGGGGTCGCGATGCAGGGCGATCAGTCGGCGAGCTTCCTCGACCGATGCGGCCTGACCGAGGACGAAGACAATCCGCTCCTCGCACCCCGGCTTGATCTCGAATTTGACCTGGATCGCGGCGCAGGGATCGTGCCCGGGTCCCGTGACCCCGCCCAGCTCGACCCTCCCGAGCGCGGCGGGTTCGGCCAGCGATCCGTTCCGGCCGAGGAACTCGGCCCGGTCGCAGGTGAAGGTGATCGGGCGCCGGCTGGCGTCGACGAAGGCCGTCCGGTCCGAGAAGTCGGGGTGGAACGGATTCCTCGCCAGGAGGGCTCCGGTCTCGGGGTCGGCGGACGTGATGACGTGCATGGCCGCCAGGTCGCGGACGCCGCCCAGGACCCACTCGGCGTAGAAGGTCGCCGAGAGTTGCCGGGGGCGGTCTCCGGGATTGCTCACGCGGAGGTGGATGACCTTGATCGGGTCGGTCGGGGGGACCAGGAGCGTCAGCTCGTGGTCGAGCCCTCGGGCCTTCCGCTGATAGGTCGTGTAGCCCTGTCCATGTCGGACGAAGGTCGGCTCGTCCGAGGGGACCGGGAGGCTGGTGGGACACCAGAAATCCCCCGACTCCTCGTCGCGGAGGTAGACGACCTCGCCGGGCGGGTCGGTGACCGGGTCATTGCTCCAGGGGGTCAGCCGGTTGGACTGGCTGTTGCCGGCCCAGGTGTAGCCCGATCCCCCTTCGGAGGCGATGAACCCGAAGTCGGGATTGGCCACGACGTTGACCCAGGGGGCGGGCGGCAGGATCGGCCGGGGGAGATTTTGGCGGTCGGCCCGTCCGTTCCGGCGGATGTCGGGCCGTTCCGACGCGGGGAGGATCACCCGGTATTCGAGCCCATCGGGGCTGAATCCGCCGACTCCGTTGAAGAACAGGAGGTCGGGCCGCTCGATGGCCTCGGGGACGACGTGATCGGGCATCGGGATCGAGGGGACCAGGGGCTCGGGCCAGGCCCGGACCCGTTCCATCCGGTCGAGCTGGGCGACCAGGTTCCCGCGATTGCCGTGGAAGACGACCCGGGCATACGACTGGATAAGGACCCGATCCTCCTCGGGGATGACGCCGATCTTCCGGACGAAGATGCCTCCGGGCTTGTCGAGGAGGTCGCGAGCATCGCTCCCCCGGACGATCTCCAGGATGTGCTGCTGGAACTCGTCGGCGTCGCCTTCGGAGGGGCCGCCCAGGATCACCAGGTCGAATTCCAGCCCCTTGAGCCGGAGGAACGTGTGGGCGACCAGGAGCTGGACGACCAGGGCCAGATCGTCGAAGGCGTCGACCAGGACGGCGACGATCGGCAGGTCGCCGGAGATCCCGTAGGCCCAGAGGCCGGGCTGTCCCTTGGTGTTGAGGCCCAGGATCGCGGGATCGGCGCGGAGGATCGTCCCGGCGTAGATGAGGTTGGAGGCGAGCCGCTGGAAGAGGTGGGAGTCCTGCGCCGACCAGTTCCGGCTCCGGTGCTCGACCTGGCTGTGGGCCCAGGCCAGTTCGAAAGCCCGGGCGATCGCCGAGGTCTCTCGATAGTGGTCGGCCAGGGTGATGGCCTCGTCCCGGGAGTCGGCCACCGCGGTCGTGAAGGCGACCGTCGCCGAGAGGCCGGGTTCGATCCGGACCCTTCGCCGGAGGCTGAAGATCGGATCGAGCACGGCGCCGGTGGTCCCCGAGAGCGTGGCCCCGGGATCCATCGCGCACGGATCGGCGGGCGATCGGCCCCGGCCCAGGAATCGGGCCCGATCGGTCTCGAACTGGATCGGGGTCGGCGAGGGGGCGTCCGAGGCCGCGACGTGGACCGCCCAGATCGGTTCCTGATCCTCCGACCGGGGGCGTCTCCGGCAGATCAGGCCCCCCGATGAGGCGATCCACTCGGTCTCCAGGAAGAGCTTGCCGAACGCCGGGTGGCTGAGGTCGGCCCCGTGGGGGAGCAGGACCACCTCGGCGTAGCTGGTCAGTTCCAGCTCGCGGGTCCGGGTGTCGTGGTTGGTCAGCGTCAGACGGCGGATCTCGGCGCGGGATTCGGGCGAGACGGTGATCTCGGTCACCGTCTCGATCCCGCCATCGAGCCGCCGGAAGCTGATCTTATCGGCCGAGAAGATCGCCTCGTAATGGTCCGCAGGGCGACAGGTCGGCTGGTATCCGGCCGACCAGACCGCGTCGGTCATCACGTCGCGAATGTAGAAAAACAGCCCCGAGGCATCGCGAGTGCTGTCCTCGCGCCAGCGGGTCACGTCGATCCCCCGGCACGTGCTGTACCCCGAGCCGGCCCCGGTGATCATCACGTTGTACTGGGTGTTGGAGAGCAGGTGCGTCCTGGGCGACGGCGTGGAGGGCGTGCTCAGGCGTCGGCTCATCAGCGGGACCAGCGAGGTCTCGACCCTGGGCTCGGAGGGGGAAGGGCCCTCGGCCGCCGAGGGCTCGATGATCGGCGCATCGCGAGGGACCCGCTCCTGGAGGAGCAGGTCGGCGGCGCGGACCATCGGCTCGGCGTGGAACCTCCGGGGCATCACGTCGTCCTGGAGCGCATTCGCCAGGGCCACCAGGCTCATCCCGTGGTGGTGGGCCATGTACGACCGGATCACGACCGATCGCTTGCCCTTGGGGACTCGTCCCTTGGTGTAGTCGACCGCCTCGTGGAACCCGTAACGCCCCTCGGCCCCCTCGGCGGCCAGCCGCCGGAAGTTCTCCATGGCCTCTCGAGGGCGGATGGCCACGGCCAGGGCCGTGGCGTAGGGGGCGATGACCAGGTCTTCTCCGATGTCCCGCTTCAGGCCCAGGCCGGGGGTCCCGAACGACCGATACTGGTAGTCGCCGTCGACGCTGAAGGTGGCGTAGGCCGACTCCGAGATCCCCCAGGGCACGCCCTGCTGTCGGCCGTACTCGATCTGGCGGGCGACGGCCGTCCGGTGCGCCTCGTCCAGGAGCGTCCCGTCGAGCGGGCGGAGCATCAGGCGGGGCATCAGGTACTCGAACATCGACCCGCCCCAGGAGAGCAGGCCGACCCGATCCGCCGCCTCGATGAACGGCCGACCGAGCTGGAACCAGTGGCGACGAGGGGCATCCCCCCGGCAGATCGCCAGGAAGCTCGACAGGCAGGCCTCGGAGGCCATCAGGTCGTAGCACGAGGGGTCGAGCCGGCCGACCACCATGTTCTGGCCGATCGAGAAGAGGTGGCGATCTTCCTTGTAGAGGAAGCGGAAGTCCATGGCGGAGCCGAGCCGCTCGGACCGCTCGGCCAGTCGGGTGCACCGGGCCACCAGGTCGGGGGCGATCGAGGCCCTGGCCCCCTCGGCCAGCTCGCGGAGCGCCCGGATGGCCGGGTCGTGCCCGTCCCCTTCGGGCACGCTCGATTCGAGGAGGGTCAGCTCGACAACCGCCATCGAGGCCCTCGTCGCCAGCTCGGCGGGGCTCCCGGGGGCGGCCAGGGTGGACCGAAGGGCCTGCCAGGCCCGGTCGAACTCCCCGGAGCGTCGACGGGCCACGGCGAACGCGGTCTCGTCGCTCGACCGGAGCGAGGCGACCCAGGGCGTCACGGAGGCAACCTCGGCCCTCCGGTCGCGGACCAGGTTCTCCAGGCGTCGGGCGTAGCCCTCCCAACGTTCCACGGTGCTCG
This sequence comes from Tundrisphaera lichenicola, assembly GCF_051175385.1. GTDB lineage: Bacteria > Planctomycetota > Planctomycetia > Isosphaerales > Isosphaeraceae > Tundrisphaera > Tundrisphaera lichenicola. Next base: position 6,496,605 of record NZ_CP195106.1, read on the forward strand.
GGCTCACGCCGGTCAGCGCGCGGACCCGGCTCAGCAGCGCGATCACCGACCACTCCAGATGACCCAGCAGGTCATCCCAGGCCGACAGATCGGCGGGGACTTCGACCAGGAGCGCCCGGACTTCCTCGGCCGCCGCGTCGAACTCCTTGTACTCTTCGCCCGCCCGGGAGGAGCGACCCGCCCGGACGTCCTCGACCAGGACCGCCAGGGTGTCGATCAACCCTTCGACGGCCCGGGGGCCGGGGATCGGCTCGCGGAGCTTCTCGCGCATCCCTTGCTTGAGCGTCACCAGGCAGCCCAGGAAGTTCCCGCTATCGACGGTCGAGATGTAGTTGGGCGGGAGGGTCTTGAGGGTCTGCGTGTTGTACCAGTTGAAGAAGTGCCCCTCGTGCGTCTCCAGCCGATCGAAGGTGTCGAAGGACTTCTCCAGGCGATCGAGCATCGTCCGGAGGCCCAGATACCCGAGGTCGTGCGCGGCCAGGGTCGAGAGCAGGAGCATCCCTTTATTCGTCGGCGAGGTCCGATGCGCGACCCGGCCGCCGGGATTGATCGAATCCTCCTGGAAGTTGTCGGGCGGGAGCCAGTGGTCCTCGTCGCCGACGAACGTCTCGAAGAAGTGCCAGGTCTTGCGCGCGATCCGCCGTAATTCGGAACGATCGGCGTCGGTCAGCGACGACTCACTGGCTCGCCTCGGCAGGCTGACCCAGTAGGCCACCACCGGGGCGACGAACCAGGCCAGGAGCACCGGCAAGGCGGCCGACAGGGCCGGCGGGTTCACCACCGCCACCAGGGCTCCCAGCGCCAGGGCCAGCGCCGGCGAGGGCCACATGGTCCGGACGAAGTTCGCCAGGCCGGTCCCGAGCCGGTGCTCGGTCGCCGCCGCGGTCTCCCACTCCAGGAGCCTCCGCTTCGAGACATGCAGGCGATGGAGCGTCCGCAAGGTCGCGTCGACCAGCCGACGGGCCTGATCGGCCAGGAAGGCGACCCAGAGGAGCGACTGCCCCGCCGTGGCCGGGAAATTGTGCGCGATCCCCACGATCGGCGAGAACGAGCGACCCCGAGCCGCCGAGTAGACCGACCCCAGGACCAGCTGGAAGATCGGCAGGAACATCACGGCCAGCGCGAATCCGGTCCAGAGCCAGGGCGAACCCGGCAGGATCGTCCACCCCAGGACCAGCAGGACCATCAGGGCGGGCGGGACGAGGCTCCGACGGAGGTTGTCGAAGATCTTCCACCGCTCGAGGACCGGCAAGGGGTTGGGGCGAGGCCCGTCGAGGGTCGGGACCGTCCGGCCGAGCCAGGGGAGGAGCTGCCAGTCGCCCCGGGCCCACCGGTGCTCCCGGAGGGCGTAGGCGTGGTAGCGGGGGGGGAAGTCGTCGAAGAGTTCGACGTCGGTCACCAGGCCGCATCGGGCGTAGTTCCCCTCGATCAGGTCATGGCTGAGGATCTGATTCTCGGGGAAGGTGTGCCCGTTGGCGGCCTCGAAGGCGTCGACTTCGTAGATCCCCTTGCCGGTGAAGCTCCCGGAGTCGAAGAGGTCCATGTAGATGTCGGAGATGGCATTCGAGTAGGGGTCGATCCCCGCCGACGACGCCAGGAGCCCGGCAAACCTCGACCGGGTGGCCGCGAACAGGTGATAGCTGACCCTCGGCTGGAGGACCCCGTGCCCCTCGACGACCAGGCCCCGCGCCGGATCGAACCGGGGGGCGTTGAGCGGGTGGGCCAGCGTCCCGACCAGCCTCCGGGCGCTCTCGCGAGGCAGAATGGTGTCGGCGTCCAGGGTGATCACGAACCGCATCCGGGGGAGGAGGGCCGGGTCGCCGCTCTGGATGACGTAGTTGGTCTCGCGATCGCCCCGGATCAGCCGGTTGAACTCCGAGAGCTTGCCGCGCTTCCTCTCCCAGCCCATCCAACAACCCTGGACCGGGTTCCAGGTCCGCCTCCGGTGGAACAGGAAGAAGCGATCCGGCCCGTCGCCGGCATACCGGGCGTTGAGGGCCCGGACGCCATCTAGCGCACCCAGGATGAAGCCCTCGTCCTCGGGACGCTGTTCCTCCTTGGCGTCGGCGAAGTCGGTCAGGAGGGCGAATCGGAGCCGCGGGTCGGGGTTGGCCAGGTAGGTGATCTCCAGCCGCTCCAGGAGGTTTGCCGCGCTATCGGCCCGGACCAGCATGCTCGGGACGACCACGATGGTGGCGCAGTCCTCGGCGATGCCGCCCTTGAAATCGAGCCGGGCCAGCTTCCGGGGGGGCATCAGCAACGTCACCACATGGTTGACCATCCCCACGGCGATGTCGCTGGCGGGCAGCAGGAGTGCCAGGATCGCGACGATCATCAGGCCGATTCCGCCGCCGACCCCGATCGAGCCGACCCAGGCCAGCATCGCCGCGATCAGGCAGGCCATGATCAGGACGATCGAGCCGAAATAGACCCGACGGGGGTGGGCCCGCGCGAAATCTTCGAGCCGCTCGACGATCGGGCCGCGATAGCCGAACTCCCGACGAAGGGCGATCACGCCCCGATCGATCAGGTAATAGGCGACGCAACCCCGTGCCGGGCCGTCGGAACTCCCGGCCTCGGCCATCTCCAGCGCCCGGCGTGCCACGGCCTGCTCGTCGCTCTTGGATCGCCTCGCGATGCCCTCGACGGCCCTCCGACACCGGTCCCTCGTGGCGAAATCCTGCCGAGGATAGACGCCCGAGGGATCCTCGCGGAGGACCACCTCCACCTCGCTGTTCTGCTCGAAGAAGTCGTTCCAGTCGACCGCCGAGAGGAGCCGGAGGCTGATCACGCAGTTGCCGACGGAGACCTGATTGGCCGCCTGGCGTCGGTGTTCCTCGCGGAGGACCCGGTTGGACGAGACACCTCGGGCGGACAGTTCGTTCTCCAGACGCTTCAGGATCGGGGCGGCCGAGGCCCCCCGATCGCGGAGCAACTGGACCAGGCGGACGATCGTCGAGTTGGTCAGCGAGGGGAAGGCGGCGGTCTCGGCCGAAGGGTGGGCCCGCTCGGGCCTCGGGGCCTCGGCCCCTTCGGGGATCTCGGCCTCTCCGAAATGCTGGGCGATCCAGGATTCGGCGATCCGGGTCTCGTCCCAGCTCCGGACCATCCGATCGGCCAGCCTCCGGAGGTTCTCGATCAGGACCAGCCGGAGCATGGTCGGGATCGCCCAGAGCTCGCCGATCGTCAGGGGCTCGACCGACTGGAACGAGCGGAGGAATCGGGTGATCCGGGGCTCGTCCAGCTCGCTGTCGGTGTGGCTGACCAGGGCCAGGGCCAGGGTATACACCCGGGGATAGCCCCGGACATGCCCCACGGCCAGCTTGGGCAGCTCGGCATAATAGCCGCCGGGCAGGTCGTGCTTGATCTCGCGGAGGACCTCCTCGACGATGTGGAAGTTGTCGGCCAGCCAGTCGGCGTCGATCCCTCGCCCCTCGGGCCGGTCGGACTCGCCGACGATCCGGGCATGGGTCCGGACCAGGATCCGGCCATTCTCGACGAACCGGCGGAGGAGGTGGTCGCCCGCCTTGAGGTCGGCATCCACCACCCCGGCCGAGGCTAGGAGCCGGGCCAGGGCCTCCAGCCGATCCAGGCCATAGAGTTCCGCCCGGATCGGCGACTCCCCTCGAGGGTCGATGAACGGCGAGGAGGTCGGGTCCGAGGCCAAGGTGGCCGAGTCGTTGCTGGCTGCGAGAGAAGGGCTCATCCTGCTTGGCGATCTCCCTGGAGAGTCTTCCCGGGACGGCCGGAAATCCGGCCGCAACCCCGAAGGGCCGAACCGCCGAAGCGGGCAGCGGGCCGGTCTAACCTGGCCTGTCAATCATCCGAACGAGCGTCCCAGCCTCGACCGACCTGGGATCGGGGCCAGGGTTCCCGGGTCGATTCTAACCACTTTGATGGAAATTCCTCGCGCCGATTGAGCTGGCCTTTCCCGATTCCGGCTCGCCTATCGAACGGCGTTCCTCAAATCGGAAACAGAATGAGGAGTCTAGCGATCCAAGAACACCGACGCAACGAGACGGGCCGAATCGTATCGCATGGCGGCGAAATCCCGGAACTTCGAAGCGCCGGGGCCAGGGCTCTGCTAATGTAGAGCGACTGATCGGGGGCGAATCCTACGGGAGAGTGGCGATCATGTCGAGCGACTCGGAGGGTGGGACCGTGCTGCTCCCCGACCCGACCCCCACGCCCTCCCCGAGCCCGGGCCGGTCCGCAGACGAGCTGGCCGCGACCGAGGCGGGCACTCCCTCCGCGCAAACGATCGGAGCCCCGGACCGGGAGACCGTGGGCGAGCCCGGCGCTTCGCGCTCCATCGGGCCAACCGAGGGCGGGGCGACCACATCCGCCGGGAGTGTCCGCGATCATGCCCGACCGCCCCGTTTCTTGGGCGAGTATGAAATCCTGGAGGAACTGGCGAGGGGTGGGATGGGCATCGTCTACCGGGCCCGGCAGGTCAAGCTCAACCGACTGGTCGCGCTCAAGCTGATCCGCGACAGCAGGCTCGCCGGGCCCTCCGACCTCCGACGATTCCGGACCGAGGCCGAGGCCGTCGCCTGGCTCGACCACCCCTACATCGTGCCAATCTACGAGGTCGGCCAGGTCGACGATCAGCCGTTCTTCAGCATGAAGCTGGTCGAGGGCGGGAACCTCGCCCGGCACGTCGATCGGCTCAAGGACGACCCGAGGGCCGCGGCGCTCCTGATGGCCAAGGTCGCCCGGGCCGTCCAGTACGCCCACCAGCGGGCCATCCTCCACCGCGACCTCAAGCCTTCCAATATCCTGGTGGATGAGCGAGGCGAGCCCTACGTCACCGACTTCGGGCTGGCCAAGCGGCTCGAAGGCACCCCGGGAGACCTCGACGCCCAGACCCAGAGCGGGTCGGTGATGGGGACTCCTGCGTACATGTCGCCGGAACAGGCACTCGGCCGGTCGCGGACCCTCACCACGTCGGCCGACATCTATAGCCTGGGAGCGACCCTCTACGAGACCCTGACCGGACAACCTCCATTTTCGGCCGATTCGGTCCCCGAAATCCTGCGGATGGTCGTCGAGCAGGAGCCCGCCCGCCCCCGAGCGATCAACCCCAGCCTCGACATCGACCTCGAGACCGTCGCCCTGAAATGTTTGGAGAAGGACCCGGCCCGACGCTACGGGTCGGCCGAGGCGCTGGCCGACGACCTGGAGCGATGGCTGGGCGGGCAACCGATCGAGGCCAGGCGCGTCTCGGCCCGCGAGCGGGCGGTCAAGTGGGTCAAGCGTCGGCCGGGCATCGCGGCCCTGATGGGCCTGCTCTGCCTGGCGATGGGGGCCCTCATCGGGGGCGGGTTCGCCTTCACCTGGAGTCTCCAGCGGAGCAACGACGCCCTCCGTGCCCAGACTTATCGCGCGGAGACCAGCGCCTACATCGCCGAGATCGACCTGGCCCGGAGGTCGATCGACGTCGGCGACATCGCCGGAGCGTACTCGCAGCTCGAGATGCTCCGGCCGACCGACCCCGGAGATCGCGACCGCCGGGGGTTCGAGTGGTCCTACCTCTGGCGGCTCTGCGGATATGAGCACCTGAAGGAATGGAATGCCGGGGCGCCGGTCCAGAGCGCCGCCTACAGCCCGGACGGCCGACGGCTCGCCCTGGGCCTGGGATTCGGCGACAAGCGAGGCTTCGAGTCGAAGCCGGGCGAGGTCTTGATCTGCGACTCCGAGACCGGGGCGAACCCGTTGCGCTTCGAGGCCCACACCGGGCCGGTCTTCGACGTGACTTACTCGCCCGACGGCCGAGAGATCGCTACCGCCGGAGCCGACCGGATCTCCCGCCGATGGTCGGCGACGACCGGGAGTCTTCTCGGAGAGTACGGCCCGTTTCAGGACACCTGCAACGGGGTCGCCTTCAGCCCCGATGGCCGACGGCTGGCCGTGACCAGCGGGAATCGATACCCGATCCGTGGACTAGGTCCGGCACTCGAGCCCAAGGGCGAGTTGGCCGCATGGGATATCGCAACGCATCGACGACTCTGGATTGAAACCGAGCCTACCGGTGCGGAACTCGCAGTAGGTTTCTCCCATGATGGCTCGCAGGTCATCTCGGGAGGATTCAACTCGGTCCAGGCCCGGGACGCCGGGACGGGGGCCGAGCTCAAGCGATACTTCGACTGGGGAGCCTTACAAATCGGCTTCCATCCCGATCGGAAGCGACTTGCCGTATCCAGCTCCAATGGTTCGGGCGTCGTTTTCGTACTCGAGTCGGGACAGCCGCTGCTCCGGCTGACCACGGTCGCCAACAAAGAAATCAACCGTTATGGGTTCTTGACGGACATCGCCTTTGCACCGCCCCGTGGGGATCAGATCGTCGCCAGCTTTGGTCGTGAGCCCCCGGAACTGCCCGACTTGCCACGGATGCAGCTCCGAAGACATACCGTCAGACTCTGGGATATCCGCGGGCGATTGCTTTTCGGGATGATCGCCAACCGCGAAGCGGTGATGAGCCTGGCCTACCGTCCCGACGGAGAGCGGCTCGTCACGACCGATGTGGGGGGAGGGATCCACCTCTGGCTCACCAGATCCGAGAGGAAATCCTCGACGGAGAAGTCCTATCCGGGGCAGGCCAAGACGGTCGCCCTCTCGCCCGATGGGCTGAGGCTCGCGGTCGGCCAGTCCGACGGCTCGCTCTACCTCGATGACCTCGAATCCGGCCGCCCCCCGGTCCTGGTCAGGCTGGGAACGACCTCATTGCTCGGACTCGCATTCGCGCCGGATGGCCGGTCCGTGGCCGTTTCGAGCCACGAGGGGCCGATCTGGATCATCGATGCCGAGACCGGCAGGACGCTCCGCGAGCTTCCGGGCCACGACGGGCCAACCTACGGGGTTGCCTACCGGCCCGATGGGCTGGAGATCGCATCGGCTGGCGACGATGGGGTCGTCAAGCTCTGGGAGTTGCCGACGGGGCGGGGCCGTTCCGCCCTGAAGGGCCACTCGGGCGTCGTCTATGCCGTAGCGTACAGCCCCGACGGACGGACGGTCGCCTCGGCCGGCGGAGATGGGGCCGTCAGGTTCTGGGACACGGACTCGGCCCAGCCGCGCCTGACCTGGCAGGCGCACCGCTCGATCATCCACGACCTGGCCTTCCACCCCGACGGGAGATCGATCGCGACGGCCGGCGATGATGGAGCCGTCAAGACCTGGGACTGTGACGAAGGCCGACCGATCCGGAGCATGTCCAAGCATGCGAGAAGCGTCTGGGGGGTCACCTTCGGCGGGGGCGGCGAGCCACGCCTGGTCTCGGTCGGGAGGGACTCCTCGGTCCGGCTCTGGGACCCCCGAAGCGGACAGGAGGTGTTGACCCTCCTCGGCCATGAGAGCGAGGTTGTAGGGCTGTCATTCGCCGCGAACGGGAGTCGGCTCGTCACCGCCGACTCGGGCGGAAAGGTTAGGGTCTGGGAGGCCGGGGACAATCCATTCCTGGAACGCGGCTCCGACCCGTCATCGATCGCTACTTCGGTCGAGGGCCCTTGAGCCCGGACCCTCGCCGGGGCCGGTCTCAGAATCCTTCGTCGATGACCTCACCGCCATTGCGGGTCGTCAGCTTCTGGTACAGGCCAAGCTTCGCCCTCGGGCTAATCTGGTAGAGCCCCCCCGAGTAGGTTATCCCGGGCGGTAGTCCCGACTGTGGGTCGTTCGTCCAGGATTCGATCGTCTCGCCGATCCAGCGGACCGAGCCATCGGCGAACGCGAAATTCGCCCCTCCGGGGTGCATGCTCGAGGCTCCCTCCAGGTACGGGCCGGTGTTGTCGTCGGCCACGACCTCGGGCATCTTCTGGAATGGGTTGATGGGGTAGAACCCGGTAAAGAGCGTGTCCCCGACGTAGCCCGAGGACCACCAATGCCACTCCGACCGCTCGGGCTCCTGAAGTTTCGCGATGGCATGCTCGCCCGCCAGGATGGTGTGGCTTGTCCCGTCGGTGATCCCCGCGAACCCGACCGTCCTCCGGTGGATGATGAGTCCATTCTGCTGATCCAGACGTTCCGTTAGCCTGCTGTACTGATAATAAAGTCCCGCGCAGCCGGCATAGCTGGTGAAGCGGACCGACACCGGGAACGGGGTCAGTTCGAACGCGTAGGCGCCGTCGACCTTGACTTGGCGGGAGGCGTCGGGGTCGCTCGGGCAAATCAGGCTGGCCAGCCGAGCATCGTGAATCGTCGCGTTCTGCGATTCGGCGTAGTTCACGCTGAAGTTCACGATATTGTAAAGTGGTTGGGCTTCCAGTTGTGGGAGGATCGTCAGGAAGAAGCTCCCGGTCGACCACCCCTGGGTCGAATAGCTTCCTATCGGGAAGCTTCCATGGACATCGGCGTAGTTGGCCAGTGCGAGCGCGATCTGTTTCAGATGATTGGTGCATTGCGAGCGACGGGCCGCCTCGCGAGCCGCCTGGACCGCCGGCAGCAGGAGGGAGATCAGGACACCAATCAACGCTATGACAACCAATAACTCGATCAACGTGAATCCGAGACGAGTCCGGAGTCGGATGGGGGGCATGAGCGGCTCCATGACGAAATAAATGGGATTACAAGCCTGGTCCGAGCTGATGGGCTGTTCACCCGCGCCTCCGTTTTTTCGACCGATTCTTCAGCTCGGCCTCTTCTCGGCCCTTGAGCTTCTGCTTGGCGGCCGTCCCTTTGATGACGACAATATCCTCGCTCCAACAACCCGGCCCCAAGAGCCCGGAGAGGATCAGACCGGCCAAGAGAGACCTCCGCCCATGAAGGTTCCAGGTTGAATTCGTCATACTTCAATCCCTTCGGGGTTTCGCGACTTCAGAAGCCGAGTGAGCCGGTCATCGGGCGCAGTCAGTAGGGTCCGGCAGCAGACTTCGCAACCCCCGAGATGAAGTTCGACGCTCGCCATCGCGGCCGCATCAAGCCTTCCTTGGATGAACCGGGCGAGGACTTCGACATCGGGATGCTCATTGCCCGGTCCGCTCATCATCGAGACTCGGCTCATGTGGATGCTCTCCTCGGGGTCGATCGTGCCGCTCCGGGATTCTCCCTCGACAAGGAGAAAGCAGCGAACGACCCCGATCCTTTCACGACTGTCGTTTTTTTTCGGACTCAGTCGATCAGCCCCGCGGCCTTCTGCCGCAACCGCTTGAGAATACGCGACTTGGCGATCAACACCGCATTCACGGTCAGGCCCAACTCGGCGGCGACTTCGGCCGCCGGGCGTCCCTGGCGGACCGTAGCCTCGAAGGCGTGCCAGGTCGCCGGCTGAAATTCCAGGCGGATTGATTCCAGGAGGACGCCGGCAACATGGCGGTCATGCTGGTCGTCCCACTCGCGGCTGAGCGAACTCTCGGGGTCTTCGAGTTGATGGAGTTGCTCCAGGACGGCCGAGTCCCCGGTCGCCTGAACTCCTCGTCGTGCCTGCCAATGCGCATGGAGCCGATTCACGGCGATCGAGCGGAGCCAGGCGCGGAAGGCCCCGGCGCGACCGCTGTGCTCAAATCGCGAGATCTCCCGGACGACCGTCGTCAGGACCTCCTGCACAACGTCGTCCGCGTCGGCCGGCTGGGCCACATACGCGGCCACCCAGCGGCGGATCAGGGGCGAGTAGATATCGATCAGCCGTCGCCAGGAAGCTACGTCGCGGGGATCGCGAGCCCGCTCCAGCAGGCTCCGGGAGGTGGGGGGAGACTCCATGATCGGATAACCTCGAATCGAGGCCGGAGCAAAATCCTTCTCGATCAAGAATCATCTTACACACAGTTTGGCACCCGTAATGCAGCGGCACCACGATTCCCGCATTTCGCCAGGAAGGAAACCCGAAGGCCCGGAGTCCAGAGACCGAAGGACGCGGGAATTCCCCGGTTCGGCATAGTGGACGGGCACCCCGATTCTTTAAAATCTTCCACTCGGCTCGGCGGAGATGGTCGGCCCGGGCGTCGCTGTTGTAACATGGGCCGTCCCGCGCCGATCTGGATTCCTCCGGTGCGTCGGAGGGTTGAGGTCTTCAGGAATCGCGGGCGGAGGAGTCGAGTGGCAGCCACGATCGCCGGAGAAGTGCTGAACGACGCCCTGGGACGGGTCGCCCGCCCCTTCGTGGTCGCGCGCCAGGCCCAGGGGCTCGGGCTCCTCGAAGCCGGCGAGCCCGCGCCTCCAGGGTCGGTCGTCGGCTACCTCCCGGCCTGTCGGCCCGAATCGATGGGCGATGAATCGTTCCGGCTCGACCACGGGCTCCGCTATGCCTACGTCTCCGGGGCGATGGCCAACGGGATCGGCTCGGTCGAGATCGCCGAGGCGATGGGTCGCGCCGGGATGCTGGGGATCTTCGGGGCCGCCGGGCTGCCGATCCGGGCGGTCGACGCCGCGATCACGCGGCTTGAAGCCTCGCTCGGTCCGGCCGGTCCTTACGGCTTCAACCTGATCCACAGCCCGAACGACCCGGCACTCGAAGGGGAAGTGGCCAACCTCTACCTCCGCCGAGGGGTCCGCCTGGTCGAGGCTTCGGCCTATCTCGACCTGACCCTCCCCGTGGTCAAGTACCGGGTCGCGGGGCTCCGCCGCGACGAGTCGGGCCAGGTCGTCGCGCCCAATCGGGTGATCGCCAAGGTCTCGCGGGTCGAGGTCGCCTCGAAGTTCCTCGCCCCTCCTCCCGAGCGATTCCTCCGCGAGCTGGTCGCCCAGCGAGAGATCACCGAAGATCAGGCGAGGATGGCCTCGGAGATCCCGATGGCGGCCGACGTCACGGCCGAGGCCGACTCGGGCGGGCACACCGACAACCAGCCCGCCATCGTCCTGATCCCGACCATGCTCGCGCTCCGCGATCGGCTCCAGGCCCAATATCAATATGCGGTGCCCCCCCGGATCGGCGCGGCGGGGGGGATCTCGACCCCCTGGTCGGCGGCGGGGGCGTTCGCGATGGGGGCCTCCTACGTCGTGGTGGGCTCGGTCAACCAATCGTGCGTGGAGTCGGGGACCTCGGACATCGTCCGGAAGATGCTGGCCGAGGCCCAGCAGGCCGACATCGCGATGGCACCGGCCGCCGACATGTTCGAGATGGGCGTCAAGGTCCAGGTCCTCAAACGCGGCACGATGTTTGCCATGAGAGGGGCCAAGCTCCTGGAATTCTACAGGGCCCACGACTCGATCGAACGAATCCCGGCCGCCGACCGCGCGATGCTCGAAAAGATGATCTTCCGCGCCCCATTGGAAGAGATCTGGAATCAGACCCGGGGCTACTTCCTGGAACGCGACCCCAAGCAGGTCGAGCGGGCCGAGCGCGACCCGAAGCACAAGATGGCCCTGGTCTTCCGGTCGTACCTGGGACAATCCTCGCACTGGGCCAACGCGGGCGACCCGTCCCGGGCGGTCGACTACCAGATCTGGTGCGGCCCGGCGATGGCGGCCTTCAACGAGTGGGTACGGGGGTCGTTCCTGGAGAATCCCGCCGAGCGGCGGGTGGCAACCGTCGCACGAAACATCCTCTATCATGCCGCCGTGCTGACCCGGGCCCGGTCCCTGGCCGCCCAGGGCGTGCCGATCCCGCCGGGAATCCCCCGACTCGCGCCCCTCCCGGTGGCGGTAATCGACGAGCGGTCCGTCCTATGAATCCAAGCCGCCACGCCGGACGCCCCGACCCCACGCCCGACCTCGCCCCCGTCCCCCGATCGTCGCCCCAGAGGAACCGACCCTTGAATCCTGCCGATCGAACTCCTTCGGTGCCCGTGGCGATCATCGGGATGGGCTGCCTGTTCCCCAGGGCCGACGGCCTCCGCCGCTACTGGGCGAACATCGCCGGCGGGGTCGACGCCATCCGCGAGATCCCCGAGACCCACTGGAACCCCGACGACTACCACGACGCCGACCCCAAGTCGCCCGACCGGACCTACGCCAGGCGCGGCGGGTTCCTCGACCCGGTCGACTTCCCCGCCCTCGAATTCGGGATCGCCCCCACCAACCTCGATGCCACCGACACCACCCAGCTCCTCGGACTGATGGTCGCGAAGGCCGCACTGGACGATGCCGGGTACGGCGAGCGGGGCGGGCGATCGATCGACCGCGAGCGGGTCAGCGTCCTCCTCGGCGTGACCGGGACCCTGGAACTGGTGATCCCCCTGGGAGCCCGGCTCGGCCACCCGATCTGGCGGCGGGCCCTGAAGGAGGCCGGGGTCGCCGAGCCGGTAGCCTCCGAGGTCGTCCGGCGGATCTCCGACTCCTACGTCGGCTGGCAGGAGAACTCGTTCCCCGGGCTACTGGGCAACGTCGCGGCCGGCCGGATCGCCAACCGGCTCGACCTGGGCGGGACCAACTGCGTGGTCGACGCCGCCTGCGCCAGCTCGCTCGGCGCGGTCCATCTGGCCCTGATGGAGCTGGCCGCCGGGCGGTCCGACGTCGTCCTGACCGGCGGGCTGGACACCTTCAACGACATCTTCATGTATATGTGTTTCAGCAAGACCCCCGCGCTGTCGCCGACGGGCGACGCCCGGCCGTTCTCCGCCGCGGGCGACGGGACGACCCTGGGCGAAGGGCTGGGGGTCCTCACCCTGAAGCGGCTGGACGACGCCCGACGCGACGGCGACCGGATCTACGCGGTCATCAAGGGGATCGGCTCGTCCAGCGACGGCAAGGGGAACGCCGTCTACGCCCCCAGCGCCGCCGGGCAGGTCAAGTGCCTCCGACGGGCCTACGAGTCGGCCGGGGTCACGCCCGACACGATCGAGCTGGTCGAGGCCCACGGGACCGGGACCAAGGTGGGCGACGCGGTGGAGCTGTCGGCCCTGGCCGAGGTCTACCGATCGAGCCGACCCGAGGGGACCTGGTGCGCCCTGGGCTCGGTCAAGTCGCAGATCGGCCACACCAAGGCCGCGGCCGGGGCGGCGGGCCTGATCAAGGCGGCGCTGGCCCTCCACCACAAGGTCCTGCCGCCCACGATCAAGGTCGACCGTCCCGCCGAAGGGGCCGCGCCGGGGACCACCCCCTTCTATGTAAACACCGAGGCCCGCCCCTGGCTCAAGAACCCGGGGCACCCCCGGCGGGCGGCGGTGAGCGCCTTCGGCTTCGGCGGGAGCAACTTCCACTGCGTCCTGGAAGAGGCCGAGCCCGAACCGACCGGGGTCGACTGGGACGGCGACACCCAGATCCTCGCCTTCTCGGGGAAGACCCCCGAGGCGATCCGATCGGCGATCGACGCCCTCCCGGCCGAACCCGGATGGGAGGCCCTCCGGGCCTCGGCCGCGACGGCCCGTTCCCGGTTCCTCGCGACCGATCCCCATCGGCTCCTGATCGTGGCCGAACTCGGGGGAATCGCCTGGCCGAAGCTGGCGGAGCGGGCCAGGTCGCTCCTGAACGGCCCCACGCCCTCGCCGATCGTCGCGAGTCCCGAGGGGGTCTACTACGGGTCCGGTACCGAGCCGGGCGGGCTGGCCGTCCTGTTCCCGGGGCAGGGCTCGCAATACGTCGGGATGCTCCGCGACCTGGCCTGCAAGTTCCCCGAGATCCACCGGGTCCTGGACGAGTCGAACTCGGCCGGGCCGATCGACGGGCAAGGCCTGGGCGACTGGATCTACCCCCACCCCTCGTTCGACGAGGAGGGCCGGAAGCAGGCCGACCGAAAGCTCCGATCGACCCAGATCGCCCAGCCCGCGATCGGGGCGGCCAGCCTGGGGGCCTACCGGGTCCTCGAACGGTTCGGGCTCAAGGCCGACGCGATGGCCGGGCACAGCTTCGGCGAGCTGACCGCCCTCTGCGCCTCGAAGCGGATCGACCCGGAATCGTTCTCCGAGCTGGCCCGGCTCCGAGGTCGCCTGATGGCGGGGCAGGGGGGTGACCGAGGCTCGATGCTCGCCGCCCTGGCCCCGGTCGAGGCGATCGAGGCGGCCCTCGCCGAGGAGAAGCTCGACCTGGTGATCGCCAACCGGAACGCCCCGAAGCAATCCATCGTCTCCGGCCCGACCGCCGAGATCGCCCGGGCCGCCGACGCGTTCGCCCGACGAGGGATCGCGACCCGCCCGCTCGAAGTCTCGGCCGCCTTCCACAGCCGGTTCGTCGAGGACGCGACCGGGCCTCTCCTGGAGGCGATGGAGAAGGTCGAGTTCTCCCCGTCGAGCCTGCCGATCTTCGCCAACACGACCGCCGAGACCTATCCCGACGATCCCGACCTGTCCCGGACGCTCCTGGCCCACCAGCTCGCCCGGCCGGTCCGGTTCGTCGAGCAGGTCGGGGCGATGGCGAAGGCCGGGATCCGGACCTTCCTGGAAGTCGGCCCCGACGCCAAGCTGACCGGCATGGTGGGCGCGATCCTCGAAGGCCAGCCACACCAGGCCCTCGCGCTGGACGCCTCGCGAGGGAAACGCGGAAACGTCGCCGACCTCGCCCGAGCCCTGTCCCAACTGGCCGCGATGGGCCACGCCATCCACCTGACCCTCTGGGATGAAGGGGCCGAGCCGACCCCGGACGTCGCCCGCAAGCCCGCCTTGACGGTGAAGGTCTCCGGGGCCAATTTCGCCCCCAAGCCGCCCGCGCCCCGACCTCGGTCCGCCCCCCCCGCCCCGACCCCGGAACCGCTCCCCAAGATGAATCCCGAACCCGCCGACCGCAAGCCGACCCGACTCGACTCCCTCCCCTCGACCGAGCACCGAGCCGGCCGGAACGGCTCGGCTCCCGCGAACACGAACGGGCACGCCTCGATCACCCGGACCGAACCCCGTCCGATCGCCCCGGCACCTCGGCAGGAATCGGCTCCAACTCCGGTCCAGGCTCCCTTCCTGGTCGAGGCCATCCGGGCTTCTCAAGAAAATCTGGTCGCCTTCCAGCGGCTCGGCGAGCAGACCGCGAACCTCCACCGGCAGTATCTCGAAGGGCAGGATCGGGCCACGCAGACCTTCCAGTCGCTCGTCGAGCATCAGCAGCGGCTGACCCTGGCCTCGCTCGGGATGGTCCCCACTCCCACACCAGCCCCGATCGCGCCGGCCCCTCGATCGATTGAACCGCCGGTCATGCCGGTCCCGGCCCCCCTGCCGGCGGCGACGCCCCTCCCGCCCCAGGTCTCGAAGCCGATCCCTGCACCGGTCCCGCAAGCCTCGAATGGGACGCCATCGACCCGGGAGATCGCCCCGCCACCCGCACCCCCGGTGAAGCTCACGCCGACCTCGCCGAACCGGGATTCGGCGGTTCACGCGGCCCTGGTGGAGGTGGTCTCCGAGAAGACCGGATACCCCGCCGAGGTCCTCGAGCCCGGCATGCAGCTCGACGCCGACCTCGGCATCGACTCCATCAAGCGCGTCGAGATCCTCGCCGCCCTCCAGGAGCGGCTCCCCGAGGCCCCCGTCATCGGCCCGGAACACCTCGGGACCATCCGGACACTCGGCCAGATCGCCGAATTCCTCGGGGGAACCGGCGGAAGCCCGAGCCCGGCTCCGGCCCCGGCCCCGGCATCGGTCTCGAACGCCTCGGCGATTCACGCGGCCCTGGTGGAGGTGGTCTCCGAGAAGACCGGATACCCCGCCGAGGTCCTCGAGCCCGGCATGCAGCTCGACGCCGACCTCGGCATCGACTCCATCAAGCGCGTCGAGATCCTCGCCGCCCTCCAGGAGCGGCTCCCCGAGGCCCCCGTCATCGGCCCGGAACACCTCGGGACCATCCGGACACTCGGCCAGATCGCCGAATTCCTCGGGGGGAGCAGCGGAAGCACCACCCCAGCACCGGCATCGGTCTCGAATGCCTCCGCCGTCCACCAGGCACTCATCGAGGTGGTCTCCGAGAAGACCGGATATCCCGCCGAGGTCCTCGAGCCCGGCATGCAGCTCGACGCCGACCTCGGCATCGACTCCATCAAGCGCGTCGAGATCCTCGCCGCCCTCCAGGAACGACTCCCCGAGGCCCCCGTCATCGGCCCGGAACACCTCGGGACCATCCGAACCCTCGGGCAGATCGCCGAATTCCTCGGGGGAACCGGCGGCAGCCCGAGCCCGACTCCCGTCGTCCCTTCGCCCGCGACTCCTCCGATCGAGCGTCCCGCTCATGAGCCGGTCCGGCGACTGATCCCCTCGGTGGTCACGCTCGACGCCTCGGCGAATCGCGAGTCGATCAAGCCCCCGGCGGGCGGGATGGCCTGGGTCCTCGACGACGGGTCGAGCCTGGCGGGTGCGATCGCGACCCGGCTCGAAGGGCTGGGGCTCCAGGCCCGGCTGATCGCCCAGGCCGAGATCGGGTCGATCCCCGCTCCCGAGCGACTGGCGGGGCTCGTGCTCCTGGCACCGGCATCGGGCATCGCCCCCTCGGCAATCCCCGACGCCTTCCGATTGTTGAGGCTCGCGGCCCCCGCCTTGCGGAATGCCGGGGGGGGCTCGGCGGTCGTCACGGTCACCAGGCTGGGCGGGACATTCGGCCTGGGTGGGCTGGCCGAAGGGGCCGACCCGGCCTCGGGAGGGCTGGCGGGCCTGTCCAAGACGGCCGGTCACGAATGGCCCGAGGTCCTGGCCAAGGCGATCGACCTGGATCCCGCCTTGCCCGCCGAAGACGCCGCGCAGGCGATCGTGGATGAGATGTTCCGCCGGGGCCCGGCCGAGGTCGGGCTCTCGAAATCGGGGCGGTCCGGGATTGTCCTGAAGGCCAGCCCACTCTCCGATCCGTCCAGCTCGGGGCCATTCGCCCCGGGAGACGTCGTGGTCGTGTCCGGCGGGGCCCGTGGGGTCACGGCCGAGGTCGCCCGCTCGATCGCCGAGGCATTCCGCCCGACCGTGGTGATCCTGGGCCGGAGCCCCGAGCCTTCCCCCGAGCCCGACTGGCTGGCCTCGCTCTCGGAAGAGCCCGAGATCAAGCGAGCCCTTCATGCCCGGCTGGAAGGCCCGACGACCCCGCAGGCGATCGGCGAGGCTTATCGGAAGCTCGCCGCCAACCGCGAGGTGCTCGCCAATATCGCGAGGATCGAGCAGGCCGGATCGAAGGTCGTCTATCGGTCGCTCGACGTCCGGGACGCGGGCGAAGTCCGCTCGACCCTGGCGGCGATCCGGTCCGAGTTCGGGCCGATCCGAGGCCTGGTCCACGGGGCCGGGGTCCTGGCCGACCGGAAGATCGAGGACCAGACCGACGAGCAGTTCGCCCGGGTCTTCGAGACCAAGGTCAAGGGCCTGGACGCCCTGCTCGGGGCGATCGAGGCGGACGAGCTGAAGGCCCTGGTCCTGTTCTCCTCCACGACCGCGAGGTTCGGGAGGGCGGGGCAGGTGGCCTACGCCTCGGCGAATGAAGTCCTGAACAAGCGAGCCCAGGCCGAATCGAGGTCCCGCCCCGGCTGCCGGGTCGTCTCGGTGAACTGGGGCCCGTGGGACGGGGGGATGGTCACGCCCTCGCTCCGCCCCCTGTTCGAGGCCGAGGGGATCCCGCTGATCCCGACCGGGGCGGGAGCCCGGTATCTGGTCGAGGAACTCCGAGGCTCGGGCGAATCCCCGGTCGAGGTCGTGATCCTGGGCGGGGGCGGGCCCGATCCCGCGTTCCTCAGGCCGACCGTACCGACCCCGGCGGCCGAGCCCGAACCGGCCTCGGGGATGGCGCCGGTCTTCGAGCGGCCGCTCGACGTGGCCTCGACGCCGATCCTCCGCTCGCACGTCATCGACGGTCGGCCGGTCCTGCCGATGGCCCTGATCCTGGAATGGATGGCCCAGGGGGCGATGAGCCGGAACCCCGGCCTGGCCTGCTGCGGGGTCGATAACCTCCGGGTCCTCAAAGGGGTCGTCGTCCGCGAGGCCCTCCCCGAGACGATCCGGGTGCTCGCCGCCAGGGCCACCCGACGCGACGGCCATTCGGTCGTCCCGGTCGAGCTTCGAGGGGTCCTGGCCGACGGCCGGGAAGTCCTCCACGCCCGGGGCGAGGTCGTCCTGGGCGACCGTCACCCCGAGACCCCCAGCCCGATCGAAGAACCCGACCTGCTGCCCTACGCCACCACCCGCCGCGAGATCTACCGGGATATCCTCTTTCATGGGCCGGGGCTCCAGGGGATCGTCGCCGTGGAAGGCTGCGGGGACCTCGGGATCGCCGCGACCGTCGAGGCCGCCCCCGCCCCCTCGGACTGGGTCGACCGGCCGCTCCGCCAGCAGTGGCTGACCGACCCCCTGGCGCTGGATTGCGCCTTCCAGATGATGATCCTCTGGAGCGTCGAGCGGACCGGGGACGGCTCGCTGCCGACCTTCGTGGGCCGCTATCGCCAGTTCCGCAAATCGTTCCCCGGTGGGGGCGTACGGGTGGTCGCCCGGATCACCGAGGCCAGCCCCCACAAGGCTCGGGCCGACGTCGATTTCCTCGATGAGCAGGGCGAGGCGGTCGCACGGATCGAGGATTACGAGTGTGTCATCGACGCTTCCCTGAAGTCGGCCTTCCGGCGCAACCGGGCCCAGGTCGAGTCGAAGTGATACCAAATCGCCTGAATGAGTGGCTCTTGTAGGGTCCGCTCTGCGGGCCGTATCTCCTTATCCAACCGAGGATAAGGTCCGCAGAGCGGACCCTACGATGGTCAATTGATCCGGGAGATTCGGTATGATTCGAGGGGAAAGCGAGCGATCATGAGCCGGGATGAGCGAGTGGCGATCGTCGGGATGGGGGGGATCTTCCCCCGATCGCCCGACCTGGGCCGATTCTGGGCGAATGTCGAGGAGGGCGTCGCGGCGATCGGGGAGATCCCGGCCGGTCGGTGGCTCCTGGACCCGGCCGACGCCTACGACCCCCGGGTCGCCCTGCCGGATCACGTCTACTCGACGCGCGGAGGGTTCGTCGAAGGGTTTCAGCTCAACCCCGAGGGGCTGGATCTCGACCCCTCGCTGATCGATCGGCTCGACCCGATGTTCCACCTGGCCCTGCACGCCGGCCGGGCCGCCTGGCAGGACGCGGCGACCTCGGACCTGGACCGTTCCCGGGTTGGCGTGGTCTTCGGCAATATCGTCCTGCCGACCAATTCGACCTCCGCCATCGCCCGGTCGACGCTGGGCCGGACGTTCGAAGAGCGATTGGGCTTCGAGCCCGGGCCCGTCGAACCGTTCGAGCCGTTGAACACCCGAGCGGCCGGGCTCCCCGCCGGGTTGCTGGCCCGGGCACTCGGCCTGGGGGGCGGGGCTTATACCCTGGATGCGGCCTGCGCCTCGTCGCTCTACGCGCTCAAGCTGGCCTGCGACGAGTTGCTCTCGGGCCGGGCCGACGCGATGCTGACGGGGGGACTCTCGCGACCCGACCCGCTCTATACGCAGATGGGGTTCTCGCAACTCCGGGCCCTCTCGCCGACCGGCACGGCGTCCCCGTTCGGGGAGGCGGCCGACGGGCTGGTGGTGGGCGATGGGGCGGGGATGTTCGTCCTTAAGCGTCTGGGCGACGCGATCCGCCAGGGGGACGCGATCCACGGGGTCATCGCCGGGATCGGCCTTTCCAATGATGTGGATGGCGGGCTGCTTGCCCCGAATTCGGAGGGGCAACTCCGGGCGATGCGGGCCGCCTACACCCGCGCGGGCTGGGACCCTCGCGAGGTCGACCTGATCGAGTGCCACGCGACCGGTACCCCGGTGGGGGACGCCGTCGAGTTCGCCAGCCTTCGGGCCCTCTGGGGCGAGTCGGGCTGGGATCGCGGCCAGTGCGTGATTGGCTCGGTCAAGTCCAACCTCGGCCACGCGCTGACGGCGGCGGGAGCGGCGGGCCTGCTCAAGGTCTTGCTGGCCCTCCGACACGACGTCCTGCCGCCCACCGCCGGATTCGACCGCCCCGCGCCCGGCCTGGATCTGGACCAAACTCCCTTCCGAATCCTGGGCGAGGCCGAAACATGGCGTTCGAGAGGCGAGGGAAAGCCCCGCAAGGTCGCGATCAGCGGGTTCGGGTTCGGCGGCATTAATGCCCACGTCCTGATTGAAGAATACGTGATTCCGACAGGAGTTCCTGGTTCCGGTCGAGCCACGGCCCCCTCTCCCCCGGAACATCCCCCCCTGGCCGAGCCGATCGCCATCGTCGGCCTCGCCGCGCACTTCGGGCCGTTCGAGGGACTCCGGGCGGTCCAGGAGCGGGTCCTCGGCGGATCGATCGAAGGAACGCCGGTCGGGCCTCGCGACTGGTGGGGGGCCGAATCGTCGGGTTGGTGGGATGAACATCAAACGCTTTCCTCTCCTCAAGCTTATCGAATCGAAGACATCGTCCTGCCGACCGACCGCTTCCGGATCCCCCCTCGCGAGTTGGAGGAGATGCTCCCCCAGCAGTCGCTCCTGCTCCGGCTGGCCTCCGAGGCGATCCTCGACGCGGGCTGGGATGACCGAACTCGACTCCGCTGCGGATGCTTCATCGGGCTCGGGCTCGACCCCAACACCTCGAACTTCCACGTCCGCTGGTCGCTCCTCAATCGGGCCCGCGAGTGGAATGATCGGCTGGGCCTGGGGCTCGCGGGCGAGGCGTTCGATCGTTGGGTCCTGGAGCTTCGCGAGGCGTTCGGCCCGGCGCTCTCGGCGAACCGGACGATGGGGGCCCTCGGGAGCATCGTCGCCAGCCGGGTAGCCCGCGAGTTCCGACTGGGCGGTCCTAGCTTCACGGTCTCGGCCGAGGAGGCGTCGGGCCTCCGGGCGCTCGATGTCGCGTGCGGGTTCCTCCGCCGAGGGGAGCTGGACGAGGCCCTGGTCGGGGCGGTCGACCTGCCGGGAGACCTCCGGAGCAGCCTGGCCGAGGCGTCGATCCACCCCTCGACGGTCCTCGGCGATGGCGCGGGGGTCGCGGTCCTGAAGCGGCTCGATGACGCCGTCCGCGACGGCGACCGGATCTACGCGATCGTCCGGGGGGTGGGCGTGGCCACCGGGAATCTCGACCCCGACCGCAACGCCTACCTGGCCTCGGCCGCTCGGGCCTTCGCCGAGTCCCAGGTCGATCCGTCGAGGGTCGGCCTGTTCCTGGCGGGCGGGTCCGGCTCCGGAGTCGATCGGGTCGAGGCCGACGCCCTGGGGCTGATCGCGGCCGGACGATCCGATCCTCCCGCGCTCGCCTCGGCCCCTGGCGATGTCGGATTCGCCGGATCGGCCTCGGGATTCGCCTCGCTGGTCAAGGCAGTCCTGTGCTTGCATCAGCAGATCTTGCCCCCCTTGCGTGACGGGGAAGCCCCCCCTTCGACGATCGCCCCGCGAGGTCCGCAGTCCTGGCTCCGCGACCGATTCGAAGGGCCTCGGCGGGCTCTGGTCGCCAGTTTCGGGGTCGATGGGAACGTGGCCCACGCGGTCCTGGAAGCCCACGAACCCTCGGGCTTGCTCGAACCCCAGCCGATCGGCCCTCGCCCTTCGGCCCTGTTCGTCATCGAGGCGGACGAGCCATCCGGGCTCCTCCGGGGACTGGGCGAGCTGGAGACATCCGCGAGATCCTGGGGCGGGCCGATCGAAAGGCTGGCCCGCGACTGGTGGCGGGCCCACCCCTCCGACCCGGCCCGGAAACTCGCGGTGACTTTGGTCGCCGATGGGGTCGGAGCGCTCCGGGAACGTCTGGAACTGGCCCGCCGGAAGGTGGACGGGTCGACCGACCCACGAGGTCGGCTGACGGATGGGGTGGCGTATTCTCCCGAGCCGCTCGGTCCGGGCTCGGGCCTGGCCTTCGTCTTCCCCGGGATGGGGAACCATTTCGACGGGATGGGTCGCGAGCTTTCGGCGCACTGGCCCGAGATCCTCCGGGTTCAGGATCGCGAGAACGGGCTGCTCCGGAGCCAGATGGCCGAGGGGACCTACTGGAACAACTCCCCGCCGGCCGAGTTCAAAGACCATCGGGCCTCGATCTTCGGGCAGGTCTCCTTCGGGACGTTCGTGACGGATCTCCTCCGATCGTTCGGCGTGGCCCCCGACGCGGCCATCGGCTACAGCCTGGGCGAGACGACCGCCCTGTTCTCGCTCCACGCCTGGACCGACCGCGACGAGATGTTCCGTCGGTTCGACGCCTCGCCCTTGTTCCGGACCGACCTGGCCGGGCCTTGCCAGGCCGCGCGACTCTCCTGGAAGCTCCCCGACGATGAGCCGGTCGACTGGATCGCCGGGATCCTCCAGCGCCCCGCCGAGGTGGTCCGAGAGGCGATCGGGGCGATCCCCCGGGCCTACCTCCTGATCGTCAATACCGACTCCCAGGTCGTGGTCGGAGGCCAGGGCGACTCCATCCGCCAGCTGGTCGAGGTGGTCGGAGGGCGGTTCCACCCGCTCCCGCTGGTCAGCACCGTGCATTGCGAGATCGTCCGCGAGGTCGAGCAGGCCTACCACGACCTCCACCTCCTGAGGACCACGCCCCCGGCGCAGGTCCGGTTCTACAGCGGGTCGAGCGGCGAGTCCTACGAGCTCGATCGCGAGTCGGCCGCCGACTCGATCCTGGCCCACGCCCTCCACGGAGTCGACTTCCCCAAAGTGATCCGAGGGGCTTACGACGACGGGATCCGGACCTTCGTCGAGGTCGGCCCGGGCGGCTCCTGCACGCGGATGATCGGCGAGATCCTGGCGGGCCAGCCCCACCTGGCCCTCGCCGCCACCCCGAGCGACCGCGACCCGGTGGCCGACCTCCTCGCGGCTCTGGGACGCCTGATCGCCGAGCGATACCCGGTCGACCTCGCCGCCCTCTACGGGCAAGGCGTCGAGAAAAACGAACCCAAAGGCCGGACGATCCGCGTCGAGGTCGGGGGCCGCCCCTTCGATCCCCCCCCGATCCCGAGTCCGCCCTCGGTGGCTTCGTTCGGCCAGGATGACCCTCCCGAAGTGGCTTCGTTCGACGAGCCTGAGCCCGCCGGAATGGCTTCGTTCGGGGATTCCCACTCGACCGAAATGGCTTCGTTCCGTCCCTTCCACCCGGCCGAAGTGGCTTCGTTCGGTCCCGTCCTCCAGGCCCTCCGGGAGCCCACTCCGGTGCCGACCACCGCACGCCCCGCCCCCCCGACAATTTCTAACCCGTTGCTGAATCAGGTCTTCGCCACCGAGACCGCCAGGGCCGGGGCTCACGAGGCGTTCCTCCGGACCTCGGAGGCGATCGGCCAGTCGATGGCCCGCCAGATGGCCTTGCAGTTGGAGCTGATCGAACGGATGGCCTCGGGCGGGAATGGGTTCGTTCCGGCCCCCGAGTTCGACCGAAGCCATTTCGACCCGATCGTGATCGAGGCCCTCGAGCCGCCCGCCTCGGAATTCCCGGGTGTTCACTTTTCCGAAGCGTCCACTCCCCAGGGTCCACCCCCCGCGCTCGATCGCCGGGCGTGTCTGGAGTTCGCCGTCGGCCGGATCGGCGACGTCCTCGGCCCCGACTTCGCCGCGATCGACGCCAATCCGACCCGGGTCCGGCTGCCCGACGAGCCCTTGATGCTGGTCGACCGGATCCTGAACATCGAGGGGACGCCTCGATCCATGACCACCGGCCGGGTCGTCACCGAGCACGACATCTTCCCCGGGGCCTGGTATCTCGACGGCGGGAAGATCCCGACCTGCATCGCCGTCGAGGCCGGGCAGGCGGATCTCTTCCTCTCGGCCTATCTGGGGATCGACTTCGAGACGAAGGGGCTGGCCGTCTACCGGCTCCTGGACGCGGTGGTCACTTTCGACCGCGAGTTGCCCGAACCCGGCCAGGTCATCCATTACGACATCGCCATCGACGGGTTCTTCCGGCAGGGGGACAGCCGCCTCTTCCGGTTCCGGTTCACGGCGACGGTCGACGGCGAACCCTTGATGACGATGAAGGACGGTTGCGCGGGGTTCTTCACCGACCAGGCCCTCGCGGCGGGGCAGGGGATCGTGAAGACCGCCCTCGACCGGAGGCCGATGGTCGGGGTCAAGCCCGACGACTGGTCGCCCCCGGTCCCGATGTCCGAGGAGTCGATGTCGGACGCCCAGGTCGAGGCGCTCCGCCGGGGCGACCTGCCCGGGGCGTTCGGCCCGAGGTTCGAGGGGCTGGCCCTGGCCGATCCGATCCGACTCCCGGGGGGCCTCATGCGGCTGGTCGACCGGGTCCTGGCGATCGAGCCCGAGGGGGGCCGGTTCGGGCTGGGCCTGATCCGCGCCGAGGCCGACATCCGGCCCGAAGACTGGTTCATGACTTGCCACTTCGTCGACGACCGGGTGATGCCCGGCACGCTCATGTTCGAGTGCTGCCTGCACACGCTCCGGATCTTCCTCATGAGGATGGGCTGGATCGGCGAGGCCGGGCAGGTCGCCTGCCAGCCCGTCCCCGGCGTGCCCAGCCGGCTCAAGTGCCGGGGGCAGGTGATCGAGTCGACGAAAAAGGTCACCTATGAAGTCACGATCAAGGAGCTGGGCTACCGGCCCGAGCCCTACGCGATCGTCGACGCCCTGATGTACGCCGACGGCAAGCCGATCGTAGAGATCACGGATATGTCGCTGAGGATGACCGGCCTGGACCGCGAGATGTTGGCTCGGATCTGGGCGAGGTCGGGTTCTGTTTCACCCACTCTCCCCCACGGTGAGGGGCTCCCCGTCTGCCCCACTCTCCCCCCGGGAGAGGGCCGGGGTGAGGGTCATCTTCAAGCGGGTGGTGCAGGGGGAAGGCTTACGGCGAAAACCTGGGGTCGTGCGGGGGACCCTCACCCCAACCCTCTCCCGGGGGGAGAGGGAGGCAGACAGAAGTCACCCCTCTACGACACCTCGAAGATCCTGGCCTTCGCGATCGGCAAGCCTTCCGAGGCGTTCGGCGATCGCTACCGGATCTTCGACGAGGGGCGGATCATCGCGCGGCTTCCGGGTCCGCCTTACCAGTTCCTCGACCGGGTGGTCGAGGTCTCGGGCGAGCCCTGGAAGATGGTCGCCGGGCCTCGGGCGGTGGCCGAGTATGACGTCCCCCCCGACGCCTGGTACTTCGAGGCCGACCGCCAGGACCGGATGCCGTTCGCGGTCCTCCTGGAGACGGCCTTGCAACCTTGCGGCTGGCTGGCGGCCTACGTGGGCTCGGCCCTGACGAGCGACGTGGACCTCTCGTTCCGGAACCTGGGGGGCTCGGCCGTCCAGATCGCCCCGGTTGGGCCGGACATCGGCACCCTGACGACCTCGGCCACCCTGACCAAGGTCTCGAAGTCGGGCGGGATGATCATCCAGCAGTACGACTTCGAGATGACCAGCGAGGGTCGGCCGATCTACCGGGGGGAGACGACCTTCGGATTCTTCAGCAAGGCGTCGCTGGCGAACCAGGTCGGCATCCGAGACGCGGTCCTCTGGTCCGAGCCGGGCGAGGGGCATCCCAAACCGACCCCGTTCCCGAGGGAATCCCCCTTCCCGGATGGGCGATGGGGGATGATCGACCGGGTCGAGGAGTATCATCCCGAGGGCGGTCCGCAGGGGCTTGGCTTCATCCGGGGGACCAAGGATGTGGACCCTTCGGAGTGGTTCTTCAAGGCCCACTTCCACCAGGATCCGGTCTGCCCGGGATCTCTGGGTTTGGAATCCTTCCAGCAACTCCTTAAAGTGGTAGCGGGCCGCCGGTGGGGGGCCAGGCCCGGGGCTCGGTTCGAGTCGACCGGGCTGGGCGACCTCCACCGCTGGACCTATCGCGGCCAGATCCTGCCGACCGACCACCTCGTGACCGTCCGGGCGGTGATCACCGCGATCGATGACGCCCGGCGATGGATCCAGGCCGACGGCTTCCTCGACGTCGACGGCCGGGTCATCTACGGGATGAAAGACTTCACGCTCAGGCAGGATGGTTAGCCGATGAGATATTCGCGAGTCTTCATCGAAGCGATCGGCTACGAGTTGCCGCCCGTCGTCGTCACCTCGGACGAGCTGGAGCATCGGCTCAAGGGGGTCTACGAAGACCTCCGGATCCCCCGAGGCCAGCTCGAAGCCCTGACCGGCATCATCGAGCGTCGCTGGTGGGACCCCGGCTACCCGATCTCCGAGGGGGCCGTGGCGGCGGCCAAGCACGCGCTGCTGGGCTCGTCGGTCCGGCCCAAGGACATCGACGTCCTGATCTACGCGGGCGTCTGCCGCGAGTTGTTCGAGCCCGCCACCGCCTGCCGGGTCGCGGCGAGGGTCGGAGTCAGCACCGACGCGGCGATCTACGACCTGAGCAACGCCTGCCTGGGCGTCCTGAACGGGATGGTCGACATCGCCAACCGGATCGAGCTGGGGCAGATCCGGGCGGGGATGGTGGTATCGTGCGAGACTTCGCGCGAGATCAACGACATCGCCATCGACAAGATGCAGAAGGCCCGGACGATGGACAACTTCAAGGACTCGCTGGCCACCCTGACCGGGGGCTCGGGCGCGGTCGCGGTGATCCTGACCGACGGCTCGTTCACCGGCCCCAAGCGTCGGAGGCTGGTCGGGGGGGTCACGCAGAACGCTCCGCAGTTCCACGCCCTCTGCCGGTGGGGGTTCGAGGCCCTGGGCTCGCTCGCCCCGTCGCAGTTCCACCAGTTCATGGCCACCGACTCGATCGCCGTCCTCAAGCATGGGGTCGAGCTCGGCCACCGGACCTGGAAGGCGTTCCTGCGGAAACTCTCCTGGCGCGAGGAGCAGGTCGACAAGGTGATCTGCCACCAGGTCGGCATCAGCCACCGGCAGACTGTCCTGAACGCCCTGGGGATCGACACCAACAAGGAATACTCGACGTTCGCCCACCTGGGGAACATCGGCACGGTCTCGCTCCCGTTGACCGCCGCCGTGGCCGAGGAACGCGACTTCCTCAAGCCCGGCGACCGGGTCGGGCTGCTCGGGATCGGCAGCGGCCTGAACTGCCTGATGCTCGGGGTGGAGTGGTGAACTGATCGGGTAGGGCAGGGCCGGCCCTGCCAGGAGCCCTCGGCGCGGCGATTCGTCGCGAACAACTCATCAACCGTTCATGATATCGGACCTCCCCATCGCATGAGCCAGGCCCTCGACACCTTCCGCAAGGCCCACCCCGGGCGCGACTTCGACCGCGATGGGCTCCGCCTCCACTACCTCGACGAGGGGGAGGGGGAGCCGGTCGTGATGGTCCACGGCAACCCGTCCTGGTCGTTCTACTACCGGAACCTGGTCGAGGCCCTGAACGGATCTCACCGGACGATCGTCCCCGACCACATCGGCTGCGGGTACTCCGACAAGCCGGACGACTCGCGCTATGATTACACGCTCAAGAGCCGGGTCGACGACCTGGAGGCCCTGCTGGATCACCTGGGGGTCGACCGGGGGATCACGCTGGTCGTCCACGACTGGGGCGGGATGATCGGCATGGCCTACGCCGCCCGGCACCCCGAGCGGATCGCCCGCCTCGTGATCCTGAACACCGGCGCGTTCCCGCTCCCGAAGTCGAAGCCATTCCCCTGGCCGCTCTGGATCTGCCGGAATACCCGGGTCGGAGCCTGGATGGTCCGGGGGGGCAACGCCTTCGCCGGGATCGCCTCGCGGGTCTGCTGCAAGCGGAACCCGATGCCGAAGGATCTCCGAGAAGCCTACGTCGCGCCCTATGACTCGTGGGCGAACCGGATCGCGACCCTCCGATTCGTCCAGGATATCCCCCTGAGCCCGAACGATCAGGGATACGACATCGTCGCGGGGACCGCCGATCGTCTGGGAGAGTTCGCCGAAACTCCCATGATGATCGCCTGGGGCCTGAAGGATTTCGTCTTCGACCGCCACTTCCTCGACGAGTGGACCCGACGCTTCCCCGAGGCCGAAGTCCACCGGTTCGAGGACTGCGGGCACTACATCCTGGAAGACGCGGGAGACCAGATCATCCCGCTGATCCGGGCATTCCTGGCCGCGAACCCGGTGCTCCGGGAGGTCGGATGATCGCCAGAGCGGGACGAAACATCGCCGCCGGCCTGCCCGAGATGGCGCGATCTCGACCCCACGCCCTCGCGGTCCTGGCCCCCGCCGGTCGCGACCGATCGGGCCGGGCGAAGCACGTCCACCGGACGTTCCTCCAGCTCGACCGGGACAGCGACGCGATCGCCTCGGGCCTGAGGTCGATCGGCGTCGGCCGAGGTGTCCGGACGGTCTTGATGGTCAAGCCAAGCCTGGAATTCTTCGCGTTGACCTTCGGGCTGTTCAAGGCGGGGGCGGTCCCGGTCCTGGTCGACCCCGGGCTGGGTGTCAAGAATATCGGCCCGGCGCTGGCGGAGGCAGCCCCCGGGGCGTTCATCGGGATCAAGAAGGCCCAGGCGGCGCGTCAGGCCCTGAAATGGGGCAGGGATTCGATCCGGACGGTCGTGACCGTGGGCGGTCGATGGCCCGGAGGCGGCCTGACCCTCGATCAGGTCATTGAACGCGGACGCGGGACGACTCCCGAACTCGACCCGGTCGACCCCGACGAGACCGCCGCGATCCTGTTCACCAGCGGGAGCACGGGCATCCCCAAAGGCGCGGTCTACACTCACGCGATCTTCGAGAATCAGGTTGCGATGCTCCGCGACCTCTACGAGATCCGGCCCGGCGAGGTCGATCTCTGCACCTTCCCCCTGTTCGCCCTCTTCGGCCCGATCCTGGGGATGACCTGCGTCGTCCCCGAGATGGACGCCACCCGACCCGGCCAGGTGGACCCCTCGAAGATCGTCGAGGCGATCGAGGACTTCGGCGTCACCAACCTGTTCGGCTCGCCCGCCCTGGTCCGCCGGGTCGGCGAGTACGGGGCCTCGAAGCAGCTCTGGCTGCCGACCCTCCGCCGGGTGATCTCGGCCGGGGCACCGGTCCCGGCGCGGGTTCTGGAGACGTTCGCGACCCTCCTCGCACCCGGGACGCAACTCCATACGCCGTATGGGGCCACGGAATCCCTCCCGGTCTGCTCGATCGGCTCGAATGAGATCCTGGGCGAGACCCGGTACTGGACCAACCAGGGCGGCGGCGTCTGCGTCGGCTCGCCGGTCGAGGGGATGCGCGTGGAGATCATCGCGATCTCGGACGAGCCGATCGCGATTTGGTCGGATGACCTGAAGGTCCCCCAGGGAGAGATCGGCGAGGTCACGGTCCGGGGACCGGTCGTCACCCGAAGCTACTTCGGCCGACCCGAGGCCACCGCCCTCTCCAAGATCGAAGAGCCTGCCTCCGGCGGATTCTGGCACCGGATGGGGGATCTCGGCTATCGAGACGCCCGAGGGAGGATCTGGTTCTGCGGCCGGAAGGCGCACCGGGTCCGGACCCCCGACCGGACCTTGTTCACGATCCCGGTCGAGGGGGTCTTCAACACCCACCCGAACGTCGCCCGGACCGCCCTGGTGGGAGTTGGTGAGCCGAACAAGGCCCAGCCGGTCCTCTGCGTCGAAGCCAGGGAGCGGCTCGGCCGCGCGGCCTGGGAACAGCTCCGAGGCGAGCTGATCGAGATTGGTCGAGCTAACGAAATTACCCGAGACATCCACACGTTCCTGCTCCACCCCTCGTTCCCGGTCGACATCCGGCACAACGCCAAGATCTTCCGCGAGAAGCTGGCGAAGTGGGCCGAGGAGCGGATCTCGTGAAGGCCCTCGTGACCGGAGGCGGCGGGTTCCTGGGCGGGGCGATCGTCCGGCGACTGGTCGAGCGGGGCGACTCGGTCCGGAGCTTGGCCCGGGGCGATTACCCGGAGTTGCGCGAGTCCGGCGTCGAGACGATCCGGGGCGACGTCGCCGACCTGGCCAGCGTCCTTCGAGCCGCAGAGGGGGTTGACGTGGTCTTCCACGTCGCGGCCAAGGCCGGGATCTGGGGGCCTCGTGCCGAGTTCGTCCAAGCCAACGTCGAGGGGACCCGGAACGTCCTCGAAGCCTGCCGACGCCACGAGGTCCGCAGGCTGGTCTTCACCAGTTCCCCCAGCGTGGTCCACGGCGGGGGCGACCTCGAAGGCGTGGATGAGTCGACCCCCTATCCCGACCACTACGACGCTATTTATCCCGAGACCAAGGCCGAGGCCGAGCGACTGGTCCTCGGCGCGAATGATGCCAGGCTGGCGACCGTGGCCCTCCGCCCTCACCTGATCTGGGGGCCGGGGGACAACCACCTGATCCCTCGACTGGTCGCGAAGGCGAGGGTCGGTCGGCTCCGGAGGATCGGGACGCGTCCGAATCTGGTAGATTCGATCTACATCGACAATGCCACCGAGGCCCACCTGCTGGCCGCCGACCGCCTGGAGCCCGCTTCGACGATCGGGGGACGGGCCTACTTCCTCTCGCAAGGCGACCCCTGGCCCCTCTGGGACCTGATCAACGGGATCCTCAAGGCCGCCCACATCCCGCCGGTCGAACGCGCCGTCTCGCCCCGAGTCGCCGAGCTGGCCGGTTCGATCCTTGAAGGGGTCTACGGCCTGTTCCGGCTCCCCGGCGAGCCGCCCATGACCCGCTTCCTCGCCCACCAGCTCTCCACCGCCCACTGGTACGACATCGGAGCCGCCCGGCGCGACCTCGGCTATCGACCGACCGTCTCGATCGAGGAAGGGCTCGCCAGGCTCGAAGCCTGGTTCGCGGAGCACCCGCCCGAGTGATCGCGAATCGCCTGAATGAGTGGCTCTTGTAGGGTCCGCTCTGCGGGCCGTATCTCCGGTATCCAACTGAGGATAAGGTCCGCAGAGCGGACCCTACAATGGTCAATTGATACGGGAGATTCGGTATGAGTGCAAACCGCACACCAACGGAATCCGTTAACCTTGAATGAAATCGGCATCCGATCGGGCGATCCTCAAGGCCATTCACCTCGAACGATGGCGGCCTTCGGGATAGAATCGACTGCCCGGCCCCAGCCGCCCGCGACGTCCCGTCTCCCGAAGTCCGAGGCCCCGCTCGATGTGCGAATTGATGGCGATGTCGTTCGATGCCCCGGTCTCGGCCGACTTCTCGATTCGCGAGTTCGGGGCCAGGGGCGAGGAGAATCCCGACGGCTGGGGCCTGGGCTGGTATCCCGATCGGTCGCTCGCGATGATCAAGCAGCCCGTCCGGTGGGGGGCCAGCCGCCTGGCGGGCTTCCTCGAAGCCGCGGGGGAGATTCATGCTCGGATCCTCCTGGCCCACGTCCGGTACAAGACCGTGGGCGACGATCCCAGCCACGCCGACACCCACCCATTCACCCGCGAATGGGGAGGGCGTGATTATGTGTTCGCCCACAACGGCACGCTCGAAGGCCCGGCCTGGCACCTCCCGCTCGGCAATTATCGGCCAGTGGGCGAGACCGACTCCGAGCGGTTCTTCTGCCACCTGCTCGGCGAGATCGCCGGGCGAGGCAAGCCGCTCGACACCCCGGACGACTGGAACTGGCTCCACGAGACCCTGGCCTCGGCGAACCGCTTCGGCAAGCTCAACGTCCTCCTTTCCGACGGCCATCGCCTGTTCATCTACCACGACGTGAATGGCTGGAAGGGGCTGAATTTCCGCAAGATCCGGGTCCGCGAGGGGCATCACCGCTACTTCGGCGATGAGGAGATTTCCATCGAGATCAGCGGCCCGGCCTTGAATCACGGCTTCGTCGTCGCCACCTGCCCGCTCAGCCGGGCCGGTTGGCATAGCTTCCGGCTCGGCGAATTGATCGTCTTCGAGCGAGGCGAGATCGTCTATTCCAGCCATCGCTCGCCACGATCGCCCGAATTCGCGCCGATGGAGGACGGGATGCCGGTGAGGGCGACTGGGACCTAATAGGGTATCCAATCACCATCGACCACGGTCACTCCGGGGCCGTCGCCGGCAAGTCATTGTCCAGGTAATCTTCATCGGTGATGTAAAGCAGGCCGCCGACGACCTTGTAATCGAGGTGGAGCTGGCGAAGGATCAGCCGGAGGGTGGTCCGGAGCGGGATCCCTTCGAGATTGATGGTCACGGTCGAGGCCATCGTGTGATCGGAATCCGCGAGTCCGTGGGGATCGATATAGATCGGGATCCCGATGGGCAGGCCGGCGGCCTCATCCTGGGTCGATTGCTCGATATATTTCTTCACGTCTTCCAGCGGTATTTCCTGCGGGAAGTTCATCGAGATTCTCTCTTCGAGTTTCTCGAGTATTGCCTTGTTCTTCGGCTCGTCGGCGGGCAACGTCTTGATGGCCAGCGGCTTACGCGGGGAGGACGCCCCACCCTCGAAACCGGGCTCGATCGAGGGGGCCGGTCCCTGGGGTAGGGCCGTACCGTTGAGAGTCCAGAGATAAGCCTCGTTGAGGAGGTAGGACGCTTCGATCGAATCCAGCTGGGAAATCTTCCCCTCCTTCAAGGCAACCTTGGCTCGTTCCTGGTTGAGTTCCATCCGCTTGAGGTGGGCTTCGAGTGTGGCCCGGCGATCCGGCTCGTCGATCCCCGGGGCCGAGATCGCCTCGGCCAGCCTTCGGGACCAGGTCAGATACGAGGGATCCGTCGGAGACGCTTGCCCCTGGGCGATCCGCTGATCCAGGAGCTTGATGGCCTGTCTCGCGAATTCCGCCTGGACCTCCTGAGCATCTCGCAGGCTGCCTACCTTGGGCGTGGCAGCGCTCCGATTCGCTTCGATCGGCGAGGATTCCGCCGGACGAGTTACAACCGGAGCCTGCTTCGGCGTCGGCGCCTCCGAGGGCCCGGCCCCTTGATAGGCGATCACGCCCGGGACGGCGAGCGTGCACGAAACCAGCAAGACTGCCCCGCCGATCTTCAAGTTGGTCGTGAACATGGTGCCGATCACTCCTTCCATCAAGGCGATGGCCTGGGCCGAGACGATCCCGACCTTCAAGGCCTGTCCGGCCGCGAGCTGGGCCGCGGCCCGGGTGGTCGATGTGACGAGTCGAACCGGGACGGCGGCCAGGGTCCCGCGAGTCAGGGTCGAGGCGACGGCGGGCAGGGTGATCCCTCGGCGGACCAGTCGGACCTTGAGCCGGTCCCGGGCGCGGGACAGTCGCCCCTTGACCGTCCCTACCGGCCATCCGAGACGCTCGGCGGCCTCCTCGTGGGTCAAGCCGTCCAGGTAGCAGAGAACCACCGCCATCCGGTCGTTGGCGGGAAGGCGGTGGACCTCCTCGCGAACCTGCGACTGGAGTTCGCGAAGCTCCGCATCGAAGGTCGCCACCGCCTGGGGCCGGGAATCCGCCCCCGAACGTTCATGGACCCTCCGACGGACGGCATCGGCGCGAGCACGGAGCGCGACCTTGCGAGCCACCCCGTACAGCCAGGGGCCGAGGAGATCGCGGTCACGAAGCCGCGATGCTTTCCGGACCAGGACCAGGAACGTCGCCTGGAAAGCGTCCTCGACATCGTTGGGATCGGCGAGCACCCCCCGGCAAACCCCGAGGACCATCGGCCCGTGCCTCTCGACGATCGCCCCGAAGGCGATCTCGTCGCGAGTCTCGACGAATCGGTCGAGGAGCTGACCCTCGCTCAGGCCCGCCACGCTCCCGCCCTGGAAGAGCCGATGGAGGTTCCCGAGGATCATCGGCCACGGCCGCTGGATCATGACGAAGAATCTCCCCCCAGGCGCGATCGGATCGCCTCATACTGCCAGGAGGGGGAGGATTGGATACAGATTTTCCCCGAATTTCGAAGGGCCGACCCATAGGCCCGGATCAGTTCCGGACGGCCAGGAGCTTGCGGGCCCGGTCGCGGAGGGCGGACCAGGGAGAGGGAAGGTCGCGGAATGCCCCCTCCTCGGGCTCGACGGCCAGGGGTTCGGGGCGGCCCGACTCGTTCACCTGGACGAACTGCATCAGGCTGTCCACCCAGGGCTTGGATCGGCCGGGCAGGGGGGTCCCGCTCAGGGCGACCACCACCTGGGCCCTCGCCCGGTGGACTTCTCGACCTCGGATCTCGACCACCAGGCCGATCGAGACGGGGTCGTAGCACCGGAGGTCGAGGACCCGTTTCAGGACCAGGTTGGCCGATGGCCCGACGGCCCGATAGGCCGTGGCATAGCCGGCCTCCAGGACCAGCGAGAGCATCGCCCCGGCATAGAGGGTCCCGTGGTGATTGGCGTCGCGCGGGAGGATCAGGCGATGGGTCAGGGTCTCGAGGTCGGGCGTGGTCGGCATCGGGTCGGGCTTCCGGATCGGCCTCTCGGGTCGGGACGACACGTCGCCCGATCTCGGCCATGAGAAGAATTGGAGAATCGCCCCGAATCTCCCCCGCCGAGACCGGTCGGGATCCACGGGGTTCGTCCCGAGCCGGATTGCTCGACCCAGGCCCGCGGGGTTTCCCTGCCGTCCTGGACTAGCACGACCCGGATCGAACGTCGAAATCCGATCGGCCCCCGGAGAGATCCGCCGAATCGGCCGAAGGTGGACGGTCCCGATCTCGGGTCTCGGGATCGATTTCCAGTTTTTTCTAGCATCGACCGCAGTTAGGGTTTATCTTGATCCGCGATAGAAGTCAAACCACGATCTGTCCAGGCCAAGTCGCCCGATCGGGACCACACCTGCGGATGGAATCGCCCGTGCCGAAGCCTCGCGGCCGAGCCTACCGGAGACCCATCATGGGCCATCTCCCCTGCCGGGACCGACCTTTCTCGACCTGACCCGGTCTTCCTCTCATCCCGCTAAACCCATCCGGGGCCCCGCGAACTCAACGCCGGCCATGGTAAACCATTGGCCATGATCCCGCTTAAAATCCCTGCCCACTTATGCGACAGCCCTCTCGTCCGGATAATCTCTTTATTAAAAACAAATGTGCCGTGAAGGAATATCGATGATGACTCCATCCAATCGACCAACATTCGATTTACCGATGTCCAGAGCCGGTAAGGCCCAACATTCGTTCTCGACCCGTGCTGGTCGAGTGCCCGTTGAGAATTATTTCCAGGACGTGGTGTCCCAAAATGCCAAACGGTGCCGTAACTCAACATGTCGAATCAACGAAAAGAACCTCGAAGCCGAGGCTATCGGTTGGAATCGCTCGTCCTCGACGCGATTTTGAATCCCACCGAAACCGCTTCCCTCCGGAGTTGCCCAGGCTTTCGTCCCATTCTCTCAGAAACCTAGAACGCTGGAGGAATCGAGGCGAGCTTACCATCCCAAGAATTTTTGATTGGCCTGATCTTTCGTAAAAATTCCAAATCCAGATCCGGTCGATTGCAAACCATTCGCCGGTGACCGCCGACCGATTGCGATGCGTCTACCGACGGGTTCAGTGGCTTGATGGTCGATACCCACACTATTCCCTCTCGAACTCCGCATGAGGATGACCGCCACGAAGAGACATCA
The DNA here is from genome assembly GCF_051175385.1 of Tundrisphaera lichenicola. GTDB lineage: Bacteria > Planctomycetota > Planctomycetia > Isosphaerales > Isosphaeraceae > Tundrisphaera > Tundrisphaera lichenicola. Next base: position 6,531,630 of record NZ_CP195106.1, read on the forward strand.
GTGGCCCGGCGCACCCTCCCTGATGAATTCGAGATGAGGGCAACCGGCCTCTCGATCTGGTCTGAGCGAGACACGACCATGCATTCCTCCATCTTTCAATTCCTGGAACACCTCCGAATCGAACGCAACTCGTCCCCGCACACGGTCCGCTGCTATGAAGATGACCTGGTCCAGTTCGAGTCTTACCTGATCGAGTCGTCGGGAAATTCGGCGGACCCGACGAAGACGGATGCTCGTCGGCTTCGCTCCTTCTCGGCCTGGCTCAGCGGCCAGGGCTACGCGGCGAGCACGATCGCTCGACGACTGGCCAGCCTCCGGTCGTATTATCGCTATCAGCGACGCCAGGGCGTCGTGACGACCGACCCCGTCGGCGGACTCCGAAACCCGAAGCAGCCGCAACGATTACCGAAACTCCTTCGCGTCGACGACGTGATCCGCCTGCTCGACGGGATCCCGGTCGCGGATGCGGCGGGGGTCCGCGATCGGGCGATGTTCGAGACCCTCTACGGTGGCGGGCTCCGGGTGAGCGAACTGGTCGGGCTCGACCTGGACGACCTGGATGGGGAATCGTCGATGGTCCGGGTCCGCGGCAAGGGGCGTCGCGAGCGGCTCTGCCCGATCGGCGCGATGGCCATGGACTGGATCGAGCGATGGAAAGTCTGCCGCCGGCCCAAGAAATCGGGAGAAGTGGCACTGTTTTTGAACCATCGGGGGACTCGCCTGACCTCACGGAGCGTCGGTCGCCTGCTGCAAGAGCACCTGATCTCCCTGGGTTTCGATCCCTCCTCCAGCCCTCACACCCTGCGACACAGCTTCGCGACTCACCTGCTGGACGGCGGGGCGGATCTCCGGAGCGTCCAGGATCTGCTCGGCCATCGGAGCCTGACGACGACCCAGATTTACACCCACGTGACCCGAGAGCGTCTCATCGATGCGTATAACGAGGCACACCCCCGTGCCTGAAACCAATGTTGGGCCGCCCTTCATGACCCGCCTGGACCACGCGTTGTTGTTTTTTGACGATCTCCGCGCCGTGATGTATAGGAAAATCGACACGTCTCCTTCCTCTGCGAATTTTCCCACGGACCATGGCCGGGCCGATGAGGAGGCCGGGATGATTCCCGGCCTCGCGGGTGACGTCGCGGACCTGGTCCGATCAGTCGAAGTGTGTTCACTCATTCCCTCAAGGATGACGCACCGGCCCCTGTTGCCTCCGGCGGGCGCCCCTTCCGAGAGAATGACACCATGATTCAATCTCGAATTCTGATCATCCACCCCGAGCCCTCGATATTGGCCCTCCTCGGCTCGATGCTCCATTCGCTGGGCCACCAGATCGACGAGGCGTCCAACGACCGTGCGGCGGTCCGTCGGATGGAGCGGGGTGGGATCGACCTGGTGATCGCCGGGATCGACCCGTTCGATCCCGAGGCCCTGGAACTCCTCTCGTTCTCGAGGAGGAAGTACCCGCAGGTCCCGGTGATCCTGCTGTTCCCCAACGCGAATCCCGAACGGGCCCGCGAAGCGACCCGGATGGGAGCCGCCGCGGTCCTGAAGTTCCCCATGCCGGCGACCGAACTCCGGGCCGCGGTGACCCAGGCGTGCGAGCAGCCCCACCTCTCGGCCGCATCGAATCCCGCGAGCAATAGCTATTCCGGCTCGATGAACGGCACTCCTTCCCATCGGAGCACCGTCGATCCTTCCCTCATCGAGCCGGCCCAACAAGGCAAGGCGTCGATCGAGAACGGCTATCCCCGGAACGGTTCCTCGGTCTCGCTCCCCGCAGCGATCTCGCTCCCGAACGTCCTGGGCGAAGACCCCACGCTCCGACAGGCGGTCGACCTGGCCGCGACCGTCGCCCCGGCCCGCGCCACGGTCTTGATCGTCGGCGAGCAGGGGACGGGGAAGTCGCTGATCGCACGCTCGATCCATCAGCAGAGCAGCCGTCGAGATCAGCCCTTCCTGGAAGTCTCCTGTGCGGGGATCGACGAGCTGGGACTGGAGCGGGAACTCTTCGGCCAGAGGTTCGAAGGGGAATCCTCCGAGCGGGCGGGCCGCCTGGCCCGGGCCGATCGGGGAACCCTGCTCCTGGACGAAGTCGCCGCGCTCTCCCCCTCACTCCAGAGCCGGCTGCTCCGCGTCCTGGTCGATGGGGAATTCGAGCCGATGGGATCGACCCAGTCGATCCAGGTCGACGTCCGATTCATCCTGGCGACCCGCGAGAATCTCCCCTCGCTCGTCGAGCAGGGGAAGTTCCGCCGCGACCTCTTCGAGAGGATCAACGGCATCTGCCTGAAGCTCCCGTCGCTCCGACAGCGGGGACACGACGTGATCCAGCTGGCCGATCACTTCCGCGACCGATTCTCCCGAGAGTTCGGCAAGCCCGTCGTCGGCTTCACGCCCGACGCCCAGGATCTCCTGCTCCGACACGACTGGCCGGGGAACGTCCGGGAACTCGAAAGCGTCGTCCAGCGGGGCGTCGCCCTCAGCCAGGGCCCCCGAGTCACCTCGGCCAATCTCGCCGTCGGGATCGCGCCGGCCCGGTCATCCAGGCCCTCGGCCTACGCACCCCGGATGGGCATGCATGTTGAGCTGAATAGCCTCCGGCCCCTCAAGGAAGCCCTGGAGGAGCCGGAGAAGCAGATCATCATCGCGGCCCTCCGGGCCCTGAACTGGAACCGTCAGGAAACGGCCCGGGTCCTCGACATCAACCGGACCACGCTCTACAAGAAGATGAAGAAGTACGGGCTCTTGATGGAGGAGCCGGCCCTGCTGAACTGAGGACGCAGGGCCGCCCCAAAACCCGCGTCCTCAGGGTGATGCCGACCCCACCATTCCTGGTCGGAATTTGCCAAGGCCGGCGTTCCCTCCCCCATCAGAGAAGATCTCTCGGATTCTCGGAAGCCGGGCGGCCCTCGCGAAGGACCGACCCGGCTTCGTCATGGAAGGACGGGGGAGAATCGGCAGTGACCTCACCCTCGCCCGGATTGTTCGAGATTGCACGGGCCCGCGAGCCCTGTAAGATTGCGGTCGCGTGGTTCACCGCGGACCTCATCAAGGTCCGCTCCAGGCGCGGTCAACCGACGGGAGTGGCGACGATGGATCGTCGATGGAAGATCGTCCTCGGGGCGATGGTGTGGGCCGTTGGCACGGCCCAGGCCGAGGAGATCCCGTTCCTGGGGCGTGTGGCGCCCATCGTGGTCGAACGGTGCCTGAGCTGCCACAACCCGAAGAAGGCGATGGGGAACTACCGGGTCGACACCTGGGCCCGGATGATGGCCGACTCCAGGGCGGGCCCGATGATCGAGCCCGGACGGCCCGACGATAGTCTCTTCCTGATGCTCATCGAATCGAACGAACCGAACGGCCGGATGCCCAAAGGGAAGAAGCCGCTGCCGGCGGCCGAGATCGCCATCCTCCGCCGCTGGATCGAAGAAGGGGCCCGGGGCGAAGGGATCGATCCCGACTCCGAGTTGGCCGGATTGGTCGCGCGGGCGAAAGCGGCCAGGCCTCGCTGAATTCCGGCCGAGAGCGAAAGGGGACCTGGCTCATGAATCGGATCGAACTCGGGAAGTCGGGGCTGTTCGCCTCGCGGATCGGCCTCGGGTTGGCGGCGCTCGGGCGGCCCGGCTATATCAACATCGGACACTCGGAAGACCTCCGGCGCGGCCTCGATGTCGACGCGATGGAGTCGCACGCCCACGCCGTCCTGGATCTCGCCTGGGAGTCCGGAATCCGATATTTCGACGCGGCACGTTCCTACGGGCGGGCCGAGGAGTTCTTGGCGCGATGGCTCGACGCCCGGAAGATCGATCCCGGGGCGGTGACGGTCGGATCGAAGTGGGGATATACCTACACCGCCGGCTGGAAGGTCGACGCCGATCGGCACGAGGTCAAGGATCACTCGCTGGCGACCCTCGAACGCCAGGTGTCCGAGAGTCGCTCGACGATCGGAGGCCATCTCGGACTCTACCAGATCCACTCCGCCACCCTGGAGAGTGGCGTACTCGACGACCGAACGGTCCTGGAGGCGCTCGGCAGGCTCCGCGATGGCGGGCTGATCATCGGGCTCTCGCTGACCGGGCCTCGCCAGGCCGAGACGCTCCGGAAGGCGCTCGGGATCACCATCGGGGGTCGGGGCCTCTTCGGTGCGGTCCAGGCCACCTGGAACCTCCTGGAGCGATCAAGCGGGCCAGCGCTGGCGGAGGCGCACGAGGCGGGCCTCGGGGTGATCATCAAGGAGACCCTGGCCAATGGACGGCTGACCGATCGGAATGACGACCCGGGGTTCGCTCGGGCGCGATCCCTCCTGGATCGAGAGGCGAATCGGCTCGGGACGAGGCCGGATGCCCTGGCGATCTCGGCGGTTTTGGCCCGTCCCTGGGTCGACGTCGCGTTGAGCGGCGCGGGAGGCGTCGAACAACTGCGGTCCAACTTCGGTGCGATCTCGGTCGCCTGGGACGAACGGGCCGAGGTTGCCCTCCAGGCCATCACCGAGGAGCCGGAGTCCTACTGGACGACCCGGTCGCGATTGCCCTGGAATTGATCGCTCGGATCGATCGACGACGAATCGGGCCTGCTTATCGGCCCGACTTCTCGGCGACCTGGACGTCGAGATTCATCCGGCCGCCGATCTCCCGGAAGCCGGCTTGCCAATCGCTCGCGGGAAGCCCGGGAGGCGCGACGACGTGCGCGGACATCGAGAACAAGGGGGCCCCGCTGGTTGGCGCGGGAGTGCACTCGGAATCCATGGATTCGATGCTGATCCCTCGTTCGGATAGGTGGTGGGCGATCTCGTGGATGATCCCCTCGTGGTCGGCACCCTGGACCTCGATCCGATAGGCCGCCCATCCGGGATGGGCCTCGGCATAAGTCCGCTCGGCTTCGGTGGTCGTCGCCTTGTAACCACGGGACGTCAGGTGTTCGAGGTCGGCCAGCATGCCGGCGTAATGCTCGTCCGGCATCGTGGCGAGCATCAAGATCGCGAATTCGCCGCCCAGTCGGGCCATCCGGCTGGTCTCGACATTCCCTCCGCGATCGAGCAGCAATCTGGTGACTTCGTCGACGATCCCGATCCGGTCGGGGCCGGTCAGGGTCAGGACGAAATTCCGTGACATCGAGGACCCTCCTCCAGTCAGGCTGGAGAATGCGCGAGCCGGAAAAGAGTAAGGGCCTGCTCAAGGCAGGCCCCCGGTTGATTCAGTTCGGTCGGTCGATCAATAACGACCGCCGCCCCCGCCGCCGCCGTAGCCGCCGCCACCGCCGTAGCCGCCGCCACCACTCCGGCCGCCACCACCGCCGTAGCCGCCACCGCCGCCACCGCCGTAGCCGCCGCCGCCGCCCGAGCGGGGTTCGCGAGGCTTGGCCTCGTTGACCGTCAGGTTCCGACCGTCATGATCCTGCCCGTTAAGGCCCTGGATGGCTGCCTGAGCCTCGGCGTCCGAGCCCATCTCCACGAACCCGAAGCCCTTGGAGCGGTTGGTGTCCCGATCGATGATAACCTGAGCGCTCTGCACCGTGCCGAACTGGGAGAACAGGGCTTCCAGGTCGGTTTCGTTCACGGTGTAGGTCAGGTTGCCCACGTAAAGCTTCTTACCCACGGTCAAACTCCGGAATGAGGCGGGAACGACCCTCGGGATACTTTCAGGGTCGAGAAGAAAGGGGCTTCCGTTGAAACCCGATGAGGCGGGAGAGGCGATGGAGCGAAGCAAAGACCGGATCGGTAAGAACCAGCGGTGCTACTCGGTCGTCAGGCCAGCCAATCCAAATTTAGCAAATCCTGCAACAAACCGATAGAACAATCCGTTGACTCTTTCGAGCCTCGTCAAACAACCTGGTTGTTGATGGGCAGGGGAACCCGTTTGATAGGAACCACAAAGGGGTTTTCGAAGATTGGGGGCCTCCCAGGGCGGCCGAATTCTTGACAGGAATTCGGTCCCGGATACTCCCGGGAAATCACGAATCGCGAATCAATCTTCGGGGACTCCTCCGGCCCGAGGATCGATCAGGCCGGTCCGGGCCGATCTCCGGGTCTTCAGGAGCAGTTCTCGGATGGTCTCGATCTCGATTGGCTTGACCAGATGATGGTCGATCCCCGCCGCGCGAGACCGGCGCCGATCCTCCTCCAGGCCCCATCCGGTCACCGCGATCAGCAGGGCCTCCCCGGACTCCGGCGCATGTCGGAGTCGTTCGGCCACCTCGTAGCCGCTCATCCCCGGCAGGCCGATGTCGAGCAGGACGACATCCGGGCGGAATTCCCGGGCCAGCTCGATCGCCCGGCTCCCGTCGTAGGCCACCTCGACCCGTTGCCCCATCAGCCGGATCAGGCATCGGGCCAGGAGATCCGCCGCGTCCTGATTGTCGTCCACGACCAGGACCCGCAACCGGGGCAGCTCGGCGGGATCGCCCCGCTGCTTCGATCCGCTCGACGGGGCGGGGCCTTCCGGTTGGCGGAAGATCGCCGGCAATCGAACCACGAATTCCGAGCCCAGGCCCAGGCCTTCGCTCTCCGCCGTGATCGTCCCACCGTGCAATTCCACGAGCTTCTTGACCAGGCTCAATCCGATCCCGAGCCCGCCTTGAGAGCGGTCCAGCCGCCGCTCGACCTGCAAGAACGTATCGAAGATCCGGCCCCGCATCTCGGGATCGATCCCGATCCCATCATCCGACACGCGAATGACGATCTCGTCCCCTTCGCGGTCGACGTCGATCCCGATCCGACCACCGGGGTTCGTGAACTTGGCGGCGTTGCCCAGGAGGTTCGAGAGGATCTGCTCCATCCGGGTCGGGTCGACCTCGACCTGCCAATCCTCCCGGGAAAGGCGGACCTCGAGCGTGTGCCCGCTTTCCTCGATCAGGCGACGGTTCGCTTCGACCGCCTCGCGAATGATCGAGGCGATCCCCCTCGCCCGTTTGCGCAGTTCGATCGTCCCGCGGGTGATCCGGGACAGGTCGATCAGGTCCTCCACCAGGCGGGCCAGGTGCTCGACCTGGCGATCCATCATCGCCCGGAGCGGCTCGATCGAGGGCTCGGCGATCTCCGCGTACTTGAGCAACTCCAGCCCGGTCCGGACCGGCGCGAGCGGGTTTCGCAGCTCGTGGGCCAGCGTCGCCAGGAACTCGTCCTTGCGGAGGTCCGCCTCCCTCGACTCCTGCTCGGCCCGCTTCCTCTCGGTGATGTCGACGCAGACGCCGATCAGCCGGTCGGGACGGCCCTGCCGATCGCAACAGCGCCTGCCCCGGTCCTGGACCCAGCGGACGCGCCCGTCGGGGTTGACGAATCGATATTCGATCCGATGACTCTCACCCTGATCGATGGTCCGTCGGATCGCACTCGCGACGCGCTCGCGGTCCTCCTCGTGGATCATGCCGAGGAAGGCCTCGAAGGTACCAGCGAACGTGCCGGGTGACACCCCGCACATGGCCTCCAGGTCGGAGGACCAGGTGAGTCGGGAATTCGAGAGTTCGCAGGTCCAGTTGCCGATGCCCGCCACCTCGATGGCCAGCCGGAGCCGCTGATCGCTCTCCTCCAGGGCCCGGACCGATCGACGCTTCTCGGTGATGTCGCGAAAAATCACGACCACACCGCAGACCGCACCGGCCCGATCTCGGATCGGGGAGGCGCTGTCGTCGATGGCCCGGGTCGTCCCATCCCGGGCCAGCAGGAGAGTGGGCCGGAGGAGGCTCACGACGTCGCCTCGCCGGATCGCGTGCGCGGCCGGGCACTCGACCTCGGCCCGTGTTTCCTCCTCGATCAGGCGGAGGACTTCCAGCAGCGGGAGGCCTGAGGCCTCCGAGGAGGTCCAGCCCACCAGACCTTCGGCGACGGGGTTGACCATGACGATCAGGCCGCTCCGATCGGTCACGATCACGCCGTCGCCGATGCACTCCATCGCGATCCGGAAATGCTCGATCGGGATGGGTTCCCGGTCCCGCCGACTCCCGATGGCCAGGACGATCGAGAGGTTCACCGCGAAGTAGACGGGGAGGCCGAGCGGATTCGAATTCCAGGCCACCAGGGCCGGGAGGCCCGGATTGCGGAGGATCACCGACGCGTCGTCGGCCACGAGCGAGCCCAGCACGGTCGCCAGCAGCGATGGCCCGATGCCGCCCGCGCGGGCCGTCAGCAGGACCGCGAGATAATACCCCACGAAGGGAAATCGATCGCCGAGTAAGGGAGCTAGCATCACCTGCGCGAACGCGGCCAGGCCGACCGCGATTATGGCGCCCGAATAAGCCAATGACATCGCCCAAAACTTCTCGACGGACCTCCGATCAGCCGCCTTCGGGGATGTCATCATGAGCCCACACGTTCCGGTCGAATGATTTCAAAGGAAGGGATCTGCTACAGATCCGAGCCATCGACATTCGAGAACACGACTCCAAGCCTCGATCTCTTCGAAATTCTTTAGTTACAGCAAATTGAAGGCCGAGATTCGGGCGGACTCGACCGACGGCGCGCATCGGCCGCCGGTTGGGGACCAAGCCACCGGGCGGGAATCGGTGGCGTCCCCTCACCGGGGACGTTATCCTTCAAAGACGGCCGCGCGTCGCGCGGTGGGAGGATCGAAGGCCGCCCCGAGCCTTTCGTCCTCGCCCGAGCCCGGGTTTCCGGTCATGGGGTCGCCATGCGTCACTTTCCGCCCTCGAAGGCCGGTCACCCCAGGTTCTCCCGGAGGTTCGCCCTCCAGGCCGGAGCCGTTGGCCTGCTCGGCCTCGGGATGGACCATCTCTCGATACTCCGCACGGCCGCGGCTGCCCCTGGGGTATCGCGGGCCCGGTCCGTGATCTTCATCTTCCTGTCGGGCGGGCTGGCCCAGCATGAGAGCTTCGATCCCAAGCCCGACGCCCCCGAAGGCATCCGGGGCGAGTTTCGACCCATCGCCACCCGGACCCCCGGCGTTCAGATCTGCGAGCACCTTCCGCTCCTGGCCGCCCGGAGCCAGCTCTGGTCGATGGTCCGGTCGCTGACCCACGCATCGCAGGATCATTCCGAAGGCCACCACATCATGCTGACCGGCCGGTCGGACCTGCCGACCGGATTCAATTCCTCCAAGCCGCAGCCGACGGACTGGCCCTCGATCGCAGCCGTGGCCGGGGCGGTCACGCCCCCCAGGAATAACCTCCCGCCGGCGATCGTCCTGCCCGAGCGGCTGGTCCACAATACCGGGCGGACGCTCCCCGGCCAGTTCGCCGGGGTGATGGGGCCGCGTCGAGACCCCTGGTTCATCGAGGCTTCCCCATTCGATCCGAAGGCTTACGGGGCCTTCCCCGAATACGAATTCGATCACCAGGACCGCCAGCGGAGCCCTCGCCGAGAGAACTTCATCGTCCCCGACCTGACGCTCCCCGAGGGGCTGCAAGGGCCGCGATTCTCGGGCCGACTGGGCCTGCTCGAACACCTCGATCGCCAGCGAGCCGAGCTCGAAGGGTCGGGCAACCTGGGCCGCTTCGACGACCACCGCCAGGCCGCCGTCTCGCTCCTGACCGACCCCCGCGTCCGAAGCTCGTTCGACCTGAGCGAAGCCGACCCCTCGGTGCTCGACCGATACGGCCGGAACTCCTTCGGCTGGTCGCTCCTGATGGCCCGTCGCCTGGTCGAGGCGGGGGTCGCGCTGGTGCAGGTCAACCTCGGCAACAATGAGACCTGGGACACGCACGGGAACGCCTTCCCCCACCTCAAGGACAACCTCCTCCCGCCGACCGATCGGGCCGTCTCCGCGCTCCTGGACGACCTGAACGATGCGGGCCTGCTCGACTCGACGCTGATCGTCATGGCCGGCGAGTTCGGCCGGACCCCCCGGATCTCGCTGCTCCCCTCGGCCTACAAGCTCCCCGGCCGCGACCACTGGGGGCACGCCCAGTCGGTCCTGCTCGCCGGAGGCGGCGTGGTGGGGGGTCGCGTGGTCGGCTCGACCGACCGGATCGGGGGCTATCCGGCATCCAATCCCCATTCGCCCGAGGACCTGGCGGCGACCATCTACCGATCGCTCGGGATACCGCCGCTCGCGGCCTGGCAAGATGACCTGGATCGTCCCCATCAGGTCTATCACGGCGAACCGATCGCCGAACTCTTCTGATCCGCGACTCTCGACGAGGATCGACGTCAGGCCGGCGCGACCAGAGAGCCAGGCCGGACCTCTCGCGGGATCGTCGGCTCGAAACCGGTAGTCTCGATGAGGGGTGCCGCGTCCAGGTGGATCGCCCCGGGTGTAAGTCACACCCGAGGCACCACGATACGCGGGGGACCTCGGGGAGCGCCGAGCGGAACATGCCCCTCGTTTGCCCGGGGAAGGCTCCCGAGGGATGCGATCCGGCCAACTCGCCTGATTTACTTACGGAGGGTTTGCCGAAGTGCCTTGGCTTGAGCCTCCGCCTTTCCAGCCTCGGCCTCGTCGCCCGCCTTTCGAAGGGCGGCGGCATAATCGTCGAGTGCGGTCGCCAGTCCTTCGGGATCACTCTTGAGGCTCTCGTAGATGCCGACGGCCCGCTTGCAGCAATTGACCGCCTCGGCCTTGTGGTCCTGCATCAGGCAGGTACGCCCCAATTTCGAGGAGCAAACGGCAACGTGGGGATGGTTATCACCCAGGTCGACCGCGTAGAGATCGAGCGCTTTCTTGAGCAGTGGCTCGGCCTCGGCGGGCTTCTTCTGATTGGTGTAGAGCCAGCCGAGTGCTTCGAGAGAGGACGCGACGTCGGGATGATCCGGGCCCAGGGCCTTCTCGCGGAGCGCGAGCGCACGCTTCAAGATCGGCTCGGCTGCCGCATACTTCTCCTGGTCGGTGTAGAGCGTGCCGAGGTTGTGCAGGGTCGCGGCGAGATCGATCGATTCGGCTCCGTTCAACTTCTCGCGGATCGCCAGGGCCTTCTTGTACTCGGCCTCGGCCTTCTCGCCATCGCCCAGGACGTGGTCGACCGTCGCCAGGTTATCGAGGGTCGCTGCGACGCTGGGATGCTCCGGTCCCAGGGTCGACTCTGCCGCCTCCAGGCATCGTGCGTAGATCGGACGAGCCTGAGCGGGGAGCCCGGCCAGGTCGTAGATGCTCGCGAGAGTATTGAGGCTCTCGATCATTTCGGCCGGCTTGCCGACCGCGGCCTTCTCCCGGATGGCGAGGGCCGACTTGGCCAGGGGCAATGCCTCGGCCGCACGACCCTCGGAGCTGAGCACCCAGGCGAGGTGGTCGAGCGTCGTCGCGAGTCGTGGATCATTCTCGCCGAATGCCCTGGCTTCCTTCTCGGCCAACTTGAGACGGCGTTCGGCTTCGTCGAGTTGCCCTTCTTGATACGCTTTCCAACCGGCATCTAGCTCGACCTTCCAGTCGGCTGCCGATGCTACGGTCGACGCGAGGGCGAACGCCGCCAGTATAGTCAATCCTCTACGGCTTCCTGACATGAGCATCATCTCAGTCTCCTTCCCCGGCTCGCCGTCCGGAGTGATCTTGGTGGGAATTGGGAGCCTCAAACATGGAAGGGACATCAACGAGGGCTGAGCCAGGGCTTGTGGAGCCGGCCTCTCCGACCCGTCGACCAATCGCGTGTGCCGGGCCCGACGGACGAGCCACGTGCGGCCGTAGTTCTCGGGGCGGGTGCCGACCGCGCGACGGTCGTGGTTCCGGGGTTGGCGTAGTAGCCGACGCCCTGGAAGCCGGATGCGTAGGTGAATCGTGGGCTCGCCGCTTGTGCCAACGCGGGCGACGGGGCTGCTGGCATGGCTGAGGCTCGCCCCAGGAGGATGAAGCCCGCGAATCCGCCGAGCAGGAGCATTCCCGCCCTCAGACCCGTCTTCAGAGCTGGACGCGACATAAATCGTAACTCCCTCAAGGATCGATCGCCTCAGAACGATCGAGGCGGGCTGGATCCCAGCACGCCCGACTCGACCAGGTGGAACTTCAACGGAATGCAACTCGACCAGTATGGATGATGAACACAAACGGCCGACATTTTAGGGCCGGTCCGGCCGCCGGGATCTCGCCGACAAAGCGCGAGCCGTGCGTTTGAGCGTCGAAACGGTGAACCTTCGACGGGATCGCTCCATTCGGGCGGATGAGAAGTCCGGGCATTGTTGTCGGAACCCACCCGAACCCCGGACCCGATCGGCGCTGGTCGACTAGACCGCCGCCAGATTCGCGCGCCATCGGAAGCACGGATGTGTTGCCTTGAATCATGATTGGGGGAATTGTCGAGACTCGAAGTTCACCGGGGAGCGGATCGGTTGAGTGAGTGTCCCGGCACCGACGCGAAGTTGGTTGACTCGACAATCAGGGCAGTTTTAGAGGTGACGCACGGGATCTCGAGTCAATTCAAAGTGGGCAAGACGAGCAAACACCCCCTCTGAGTATTGACTCTTCAGATCGGCATTGCAAGAAGCGACAGGGCTGGAAGTTCAGTTCTTCAGTCGGTCGCAAATCGGCAAGAGATCAGCGGTCCCGGGTTCCCTCGGATGGGTGACCGGAACGGCCAGATCCGACGTAATCGGGGACTTCGGGGTCGAGCATCGACTGCTCTGAGGATGTCCTCGCAGGTCGATCGGTGGGCTCGATTCCAGCCAGCGGACGATCTCGGAAATCGAAATCCTCGACCAACGATCCGCAGCGATCCAACAGAACCGAAGTGATCGAGTTTACGGCGTCCGGAGTCTGACGCGTCGTGTTACACTTTTACCGCCATCTCAAGTCGGCATAGCTCTTTTCGAGCGGCACGACCTCGGGATCGAATCAGATCGCCTCGGATGGAACAGGCCCCTCGTCGTGGAACGGGGCGACTCTCAGACCCTAATCATTGGAGCACTTCTCATGATCTCGAAGTGTCGGTGGATCGGATCGGCCGCGATTTGCTTGCTTCTCGCCTCCGGCTCGGCCGAGGCCCAGTTTTATGGCGGAGGATTCTGGGGAGAGGGGTTCGGCGGCGTCGGGACCCCGCAGGGGGATATGGCCCGCGGCGCGGGGATGTACGCGATGGGCATGGGTCAGTATAACCTCGATACGGCCAAGGCCAATTCGATCGACGCCGACACGATGATGCGGTGGAACCAGTACATCTACAACTCTCGACTGGAAGGTGCCCGGCTTAATCGCGAGAGGATGGCCCGCCAGGAACAGAATAGGAGGGAGAACTCGGAAGCCATCCGGCTCCGGCTCCGAAATTCGCCGAATCAGGTCGATATCAGCTCGGGGAACGCCCTGAACGTGACCCTCGACGAGTTGAGCAACCCGCGAATTTTCCAGAAGGCCGTCTACCAGGGCTCGAAGTTGAAGCTGGGCGGCGAGTTGATCCGAAATATTCCGTTTTCGTATGCTGCGGCCGCGATATCGATCAGTTTCCATCAGCTCACGCAGGGTCGGCCGCCGGCCTGCCTCAGGCGTGACGAGTTCACCCCCGACATCGAAAAGCTCAAGGAGATCGTCGCCGAACTCCGCCGGGAGGGGGAGGAATCCGGCACGACCAAGCCCGAGACGATCCTGAAGGCGAAGGACCAGATCGTGGTGATCCGCACCAAGGTCGAGGCGACCTTCCCGAGAAGCTCGCAAGACTTCCGCGACGCCTCGCGATATCTCAAGGCGCTCTACGGCCTGGCGACGATGCTCGAGACCCCTGCCGTGGATCTCCTCCTCGCAGGGGTCGAGAATCGGCCCGAGGCCACGCTCGGGGATCTGCTCGCCTTCATGGCCGCGTATAACCTTCGGTTTGGCGCGTCGCAGAACCCTCAGCAGCGTCAGGCCTTTCTCACGCTTCAGCCGATGTTGACCAAGATTCGAGACGAGCTCATTCCCGACCCGGCCTCCGCTCTCCCATCACCCGTAACCGGCCTGGAAGATGCCCCGGGCGCGGTCTTCGATGATCTCGGATACAACCATGCCGAGAGCAAATCCCCCGCGAAGCCTCAATAACGGGCCGGATTCGATTCGCCGAGCCCTCCTCGTACCAGGTCATGGACCTTGGCGAATTGCATCGTAACGGCTCGCTCGTGGGCGGGATTTTCGTCCGACTTGACGAGGTCGGGATAGTCTCCTATCCCGACCTCTCGGACTCACTATCTCCGGCGACGCCAGATTTTCCCGGATTTCTCCGGGTCAACAAAACTTCCGCCACACTCCCGGTGAATGTCGCAGCCTTACGATGAAGTCGGACGAATCGCGAGGCCGAGAGGAAACGGTTACGCGGAATTCGCGACCCTCGATGCTCGAACGGCAGAATCCTCGACAGAATTCACGAAAACATCATACAACCAACATTTTCTCCGCTGCGGATCCGCAATCACCGGCTTGAAATCGGTTCCTTTGAATCCCAGTCAAGCATCCGATCCGTTGCAACCGAATCTATAATCGAATCCCCAAGGATGGGCGATTCCCGCATTATCGATTCAGTTCGACATGGAGTCCCTAAGATGCTCGACTGTTGCCGGCAAGCCATTCGGCGATTAGGAATCTTGGGGAGGAACGGTCGACTATCGGGGTGCATCCTCTCCCTGGTGATCAGTTCAGGGGCAGTTGCCCAGGATTTTCCGGCTCTGCCGCCGGAGAATAACGAAGCGTCAAACCCGATAACCGTCAACGACACCGCGGGTGTTCAGACGGCCGGTAGCCCGGCCGGCCTGGAACCGGAATCGCTCCCTCGCGAACTCGCGGAGGATATTTATCAGGGGGCCAATACTCCCAAACTCGGCCCGACCGCCGTATCGGACGTCCGGTTCCTGATGGATCGCCTGGGATTGGAAAATCTGCTGGGTGAGAGTCGGATCCGATCATTCGGCTGGGTTGAGGGGGGTTACAGCGGGGCCTCGAGCGCCTCCGGCCTGCTGTCGGTCGAGCCCCGTCAAAACCGCTTCGGTAATGAATTCCTGCTCAACCAGATCGGCCTGGTCCTTCAGAAGCCGCTCAGGCAAGATCAGCTCGATTTTGGATTCAACATCCGCTATTTCGCCGGTGCCGACGCGGCGCTGGGACAGCCCAAAGGGGGCATCGGCTTCCCCGTCGGCAATTCGCACTTCGGCCAGGACTTCCGAGATCTTTACGTCTCGGCGCACTTGCCGATCCTGACCGAGGGGGGTGTGGATGTTAAAGCCGGTCGCATGAATTCGATTATTGGCTACAACGGATTCCTGGCTCCCTACCGACCGTTCTATTCCAGCGATTACCAGTTCTTCTATTCGCAAGACGGTGCCTTCACCGGCGTCCTGACCAATCTGCACGTCAACAAGCGGCTGGACATGTGGAATGGAATGACCTTCGGCGCCAATACGTTCTTCACCAAGCGCAGTACGAATTCGATCTGTTACATCGGTCAAATCAACTACTGGCTGACGGACGAGCAGAAGACCCGATTGACGGCCTCGGTCTACTGCGGACCGAACGCCATCTTTGCCGCGCCAGGATTGGCCGGCACGTTCGACACCACCCTGGAATTCCGGCTCCAGCACAACTGGAGCGAGCGATTCACCCAGATCATCCAGTCGAATATGGGGTGGGACGCCAATACACCGGTCGGAGTCGGTTCCTGGTACGGCCTGTACACGATCGGGCTCTTCCATCTGACGAGCAAGCTCGACATCAACGCGCGAGGGGAGTGGTTCCAGGACGCCCTGGGGACCCGGACCGGGATCAATACCGATTACTCGGAGGTGACCCTGGGTTTGAACTGGCATCCGGTCAAGTGCCTCGAGTTTCGTCCCGAGATCCGGGGAGACTTCGCGGGCCAACCCGCCTTCGGCAGCGCCGGCAATCCTACGGATCGGAGCCAGTTGACCGGGGGGATCAGCGTCTTGCTCAAGTTCTGACCCCTCCCCGGTCCGCTTCAAAGGGGTTCTGGTCAGGTGGTCGAGATCGCGGCTTCCCGGTCGGGCTCGGCTGGAAGTTGGCGGTCCAGGGGCATGGAGAACCAGTGATTCGGGGCCAGTTCGCCCGAGTCAAGGAGCCAGGATCTCGCCTCGGGGCCGCCGGTCCAGGTGCCGGCCACTTTCAACGCGACCCTCACCAGTTCCGTGGTCAGTCTCGTCGGGTGGCCGCACCATCGGATGCACGTCTCTCCCGTATCGAGTTGGAAGATAGAACGACGGAGCGATGGATCGGCCTCCGGGAGTGCGTTGGGCATCGGACCGGCGATGAACAGGCTGGCCGACGCGAGCGCCCCGCCCAGGTACCAGTCGATATCTTCCGTAGTCCACGGGCCATCCCATCGGAATCGGTCCCGGTAGATGAGACGCCCATCGCGTCGGGCCTCGAAGTCCTGGACGATCCGTTCGAATTGGAATCGCTCGGAGAGCTCGCCGCGATCGTAACGCCCGGGCCACCAGAGATCGCCCCAGATCAGATTGGCCCGAGGTGCCAGTTCGACTCGTCCTCGTTGATAGTAACGGCTGCCCTGGAACGGGATCGTCGGACCGGGCAGGACGACCAGGCACGCATCGTCCTCGACGGAGACGGACCATTGCTGGGTCGAATAACCCAGCAGCGCGGGGTGGACACGCGTGGCCGATTGTCCGGTCACGACCGCCCGGGTGCCTTGCCTGGCCACCACCTCGATCAGGTGGCCATCGCCATCCATCAAGCCGGCGGTGAGGTTGATCAGATAGAGCAAGGACGCCGGCTCGGAGTGCAGGGCGAATGGGGGCATCAGACGCACCGGGACCTGCTGATAGCAGGCCCCCAGGCGGGTCTCATCTCCCGAACGGATCAGTTCGATTCGCGCCCCACCGACGCGGGCTGCCGGGTGTGACTTCGAGTCGAGCCCGCGAAAATCGCCCGGCGTCAGGAGTTCGTCACGGGTGATCCTAGCTGTTCGCGGACCCAACGGATGACCTCCTGGACTCCTTCCTGCTGGCGAATGCTGACCATCAGGAATGGCCGTTCGCCGCGCATCTTGAGGCTGTCTCGACGCATCACTTCCAGGTCGGCTCCGACGTGTGGCGCCAGATCCGTCTTGTTGATCACCAACAGGTCGCTGTTGCAAATGCCCGGCCCCCCCTTGCGGGGGATCTTGTCCCCTTCCGCCACGTCGATGACAAAGATGAAACGATCGGCCAGCTCTCTCGAAAAGACGGCGGTGAGATTGTCGCCCCCGGATTCGACCAGGATCAGTTCGAGGCCGGGAAGCTGACGTTGGAAGTTGGCGACGGCGCTGAGGTTGGCGCTGGCGTCGTCGCGGATGGCCGTGTGAGGGCAGCCCCCGGTCTGGACGCCGATGATGCGCTCCACCGGCAAGGCCCCGCTCCGGGAGAGGAATTCGGCATCTTCGTGGGTGTAGATGTCGTTGGTGATGACCGCCAGATTCACCTCCGGCCAGAGGGCACGGCAGAGCATCTCGACCAGAGCCGTCTTGCCCGAGCCGACCGGGCCGGCGACGCCGATCGTGTAGACCTTTCGGGTGGGACCGGCGTAACGCGCCGGGCCTGGTCGTCCCATGTGATCGTGGCCGGGATCATTGTGGTAGACGACTCCCCAGCTCGGGCGACGTCGAGGTCTCGGCGGATCGAGACGGTCCTCAAGAGCGGAACATCCGGGCGTATAGTCGAGTTTGCTCATCGCAGAGAATCTCGTATGAGGGGCAACCGGCTCCGGCCGTCTCGGGTTCGCGATCGACCAGATCCGCGGCCAGGTTGCGAATGTCATCCTGGAGATAGGCCAGCACCTGCTGGCCATGAGTATGGCCCACGGGGATCGCGCGAACACCCGCGCCGATCATTCCTAGGGCCGACTGATGAAGATAGGCGGTCAGCACGTCCTCGATCCCGGCGCCCGCGATCGCCCCCAGCAGTCCGAAAGCGACCGGATGATGCCAGCCCCCCGACGCCTCGCCTTGATTGGCAAGCCAGGGGGAGAGCCCCCCGGCCGACCACCCCCAGGTCGCCCCGAGTGCCACGAGCTGCTCGCCCATCTCCCGGCTCGCGTTGCGGATCGAAGGGGGCATGATGGACGTATTGGCCAGGAGATTCAGGGCCAGGACCTCGGCGGTTTGCCCGGCGCGAGCCGCTCGGCAGCTTGATGCGACGAGCACCCCTTCGAGAGGCCCGAGTGAGGTCCGAAGCCATCGGCCGGTCCATCGCTCCAGCGACTCGGCGTCGTGAACCAGGCCCCGGGCCATGGCTCCTTCCAGTCCCCAGGAATGAGTGTAGCCACTGATCGGGAGCGCGGAGTCGGCGATCTGGAGCAAATGAAGGTTCATCGTGCCTCGAGACCCGCAGCCGGTCGAACCTCAAAGAGGTGCTCGACCGGTTTGGGGCCAATCGACGTTAGAAAAGGAAGTAGCGCTGGGCCATGGGCAATACTTCGAGCGGTTCGCTCCCGACCTTCTCGCCGTCGACCCAGACCTGATACGTATCGGCGTCGACCCGGATCTCCGGTGTAGCCTCGTTCCGTCGCATGTCCTTCTTGCCGATCTCTCGGCAGTTCTGGACGGCGACAAGTTGACGCTCCAGGCCATATCGCTCGCCGATTCCGGCGTCCAGCGACGCCTTCGAGACGAAGGACAGGCACGACTGGGAGAGGGCCCGTCCAAATGCGGCGAACTGGGGTCGAGGGTAGACCGGCTGAGGCGTGGCGATGCTGGCGTTCGGGTCGCCCATCTGGGCCGAGACCAGGAGCCCCCCCTTGAGGACCAGCTCGGGCTTCACCCCGAAATACTCCGGCTTGTAGAGGACGAGGTCGGCCAGCTTGCCCCCCTCGATGCTCCCGATGTGCTCGGCCAGGCCGTGCGTGATCGCGGGATTGATCGTGTACTTGGCGACGTAGCGCTTGACCCGCTCGTTGTCGTTCCGCGAGCTGTCCCCGGCCAGCGGACCGAGCTGGACCTTCATCTTGTGGGCGGTCTGCCAGCAACGGACGATCGCCTCGCCGATCCGGCCCATCGCCTGGGAGTCCGAGCTCATCATGCTGATGATGCCCCGGTCGTGGAAGATGTCCTCGGCGCCGATCGTCTCGGCCCGAATCCGGCTCTCGGCGAACGCCACGTCCTCGGGGATGCTCCTCGAGAGGTGGTGGCAGACCATCAGCATGTCGAGGTGTTCGTCGATCGTGTTGACCGTGAACGGACGGGTCGGATTCGTGCTGGATGGCAGGACGTTGGGCAAGGCGGCGATGCTGATGATGTCCGGGGCGTGTCCGCCGCCCGCGCCTTCCGTGTGGAAGCTGTGGATCGCCCGCCCTTTGAAAGCGGCGATCGAGTCGGCGAGGAATCCGGACTCGTTCAGCGTGTCGGTGTGGATCGCGATCTGGATATCGAACTCATCGGCCACCGTGAGGCTCGTGTCGATGACCGCGGGCGTGGTCCCCCAGTCCTCGTGGAGCTTCAATCCGCAGGCACCGGCCCTGATCTGGTCTTCCAGCGGCTTGGCAACGCTCCCGTTCCCCTTGCCGAGGATCCCGACGTTGATCGGAAGCCCCTCGAAGGCCTGCAGCATCCGCATGATGTTCCAGGGGCCGGGGGTGCAGGTGGTCGCCCAGGTCCCGGTCGCCGATCCCGTCCCGCCGCCGATCAGGGTCGTGATGCCCGAGGCGATGGCGGTTTCGATCTGCTGCGGGCAGATGAAGTGGATGTGAGTATCGACCCCACCGGCGGTGCAGATCCGCCCCTCTCCCGCGATGATCTCCGTGCCCGGCCCGATGACCAAGCGAGGGTCGACCCCCGCCTGGGTCATGGGATTACCCGACTTGCCCACGGCCACGATCCGCCCCTGGCGGATGCCGATGTCTCCCTTGACGATCCCCCAGTGGTCGATGATCACGGCGTTGGTGATCACCAGGTCGCAATGGGGCGGGCTCATCGGCTCCTCGATCGAGCATTGGTCCTGCCCGTCGCGGATCGACTTGCCGCCGCCGAAGATCGACTCTTCGCCGTAGTCGGTATAGTCGTGCTCGATCTCGATGATCAGCTCGCTATCGGCCAGTCGGATGCGATCGCCGACGGTAGGGCCGTACTTCTTCGCGTAGGATTGTCGTGAAAGTCGCACGCTCATCGGTCGAGTCCCCTTGCCTTTTCGCTACGGGATGGGTCGCGATGCGACACGTCACTGGGATGGTTTGTGTCCGAAGCCACCTTCAAAGCAACGCTTCAGGCTGGACTGCCGAGTGTAGGGATCGTCGAGCCGGCCCATGACCAGCGCATTGAATCCGTAGACGACGCGTCGTCCGCCATAGGGGATCAGGTTGACCTCCTTGACCTCACCCGGTTCGAACCGGGCCGAATTCCCGCTCGGCAGGTCGAGGCGCATCCCGTACGACTTCTCGCGGTCGAAGACCAGTGCCCGGTTCGTCTCGAAGAAATGATAGTGGGAGCCGACCTGAACCGGCCGATCCCCCGTGTTGTTGACGGTGAGCGTCACGACGGGGCGGCCTTCGTTGAGTTCAAGGTCTGGTCCGTCGAAAATGTACTCGCCCGGAATCATGATCAGCCTCCCAGAGAATCAGCGGACGTGAGGGATCCTGGCCCCTGCTCAGCGTATCGGGTCGTGAACGGTGATGAGCTTGGAACCATCCGGAAAGGTCGGCTCCACCTGGATCATGGAGATCATCTCCGGGACACCCTCCATCACGTCGTCTCGACCCAGGATCTCCCGCCCGGCGCTCATGATCTCGGCCACGGACTTCCCGTCACGGGCCATCTCCATCAACTCGGCCGTGATCAGCGACATCGCCTCGGGCACATTCAACTTCAACCCGCGCTCTTTTCGAGCCCGGGAGACCTGGGCCGCCACGAAGATCAACAGCTTGTCTCGTTCTTGCGGGGAAAGATGCATCGGCAAGACTCCAGGAGATGATCCGGATCTCGAGCGTGTCGGATCCGATCAGATGGACGCGTCGGGCTTGATCAAATCAAGGTGTGGGCGGTGCGGAAGGCCCAAAATATCGACCTTCGAGCCAGGCCAGCCCCAGGACAAGCCAGGTCGCCAATACGAAAGGCGCCGTCAAGGCGGGCAGTCCGAGCATCGGGACGAACTCGGTGAGCGGGACCGAGATCAGGATCCCGAGCAGCGGAGGGATGAACGACCGCTTCCCGAGAAAGAGGGCAATCGCCGCGAGCGTCGCATTGTATCCGTAGAGCCCCAGCGCGATCGTCTCGGGCAAGGACCGCTCGACCAGGCTCTCGGGGTCGAGCACTCGCGCCGCCGCCGTGGCATGGAAGCTCGCCACGAGCGCCCCCACGAACGACCCGACCAGCACCCACGAAGCGTGTCGCCAGTCACTGATGGCGATCCCGATCAGGAAGAGCAAAGCCGTCAGGACGCTGGCCTGAAACATCACCTGGCTGACCCCGTGGGCAACCGCCTGGGCGAAGCCCACTCCCACCATAGGACCGCCGGGCTCGACGCGTGCCGCTCCGATCGCAGTCCCGAGGAAAAACAGGAGCCACGTCGTGACGATGAAGGGCGTCGTGTAGGTGGGAAATGGGACGTGCCTACGCATCAGCCGGGTCAGGAACGTCGCCAGGACGCAACCCCCGACCAGCAGGGCAAGGCTCAACGGACCGGGCTTGAAGAAGAAGAACGCGGCGATACCCACCAATGCCGAGTTGAAGCCATAAATACCGGCCGATATTTCGGCCGCGTCGAATTTCAGGACCCTGGCCGTCACCGTACCGATGACCGAACCAACGACAAGCCCGGCCGCCATGAGCGGGGAACTCAGCACGATCCCCAGGACGAAGAGAAATCCGGTTAGCGCATTCTCCGCGAAAAAAATCTGACCGATTCCGCGAAGTTCGGCACGGACTGGCTCCGGGACGTAACTGTCCGTCAATCCAGACATGAGGTTCCCTTCAAGATGTAGGATCCGATGTCTGACGAGAGATGCGAAGCAATTTGATGTGCTGCATTTCGATCTGTTTCAAGACAATATATTAACCGATCAAGTGAAGTCAACGACGCGTCCCGACGACCGAGAAAAAACATAGGCTCAAGTAGATAGAATGAAGAGAAGTTCATCATCCGCAGGGATCGTGGATCTAGCTCAGGCAAGGGCACGCGCGAAAACACCCTAACTCATGCCCCGATCGGTCAAGGAGTGCGTCTCGACCGACCAGGGCTGGAGACTTGAAGGGTTCATGCCCGTTCGCGAACGATTCATCCGGCCGGGTCGAAACCTGATCCGAGATGGCGGCCCAGCGGTCCTCGTTCAGCAGAAGACGTCGACCTTGCCGGTTCGCAATTCGTAGGTCGCGCCGACCACCTTCAGCTCGCCCGATTGGACGAGCTTCGCCAGGATCGGATCGAGGCCCTTGAGCGTCTTGACGCCCTGTTCCACATTCGCTCGGGTGACGTTGGTGAGCTTATCCCCGGGCATTCCGGCCACGGAGCGTACGGCCGGGCGGATCGGGTTGATCAGGTCCCCGATCGACCCCGGCAAGGCGTCGTTGGAATCGATGTGCGCGATGGCCGCCTTGACCGCGCCACACTGGCTATGGCCCAGTACGATGATGAGGCGAGCCCCGAGTTCGGCGACCGCGAATTCGATACTCCCCTTCACCAGCGCTCCCGCTCCGCTGACGATATTACCGGCCGCTCGGATCACGAACAGGTCGCCGACACCCTGGTCGAACGCCAGTTCGGGGGAGACTCGCGAGTCGGCACAACCCACGATGACGGCCATGGGGGCCTGTCCCTCAGCCAGTGCCGTGAAGTCCTTCGGGGACCGACCGGGATGGGTGAGCTTGCCGTTGACGAATCTTTCATTACCTTCGAGCAGGAGGGCGAGCACGGAATCGGGGTCGCGGGCCGGTACTTGCGGGTTGACAGCCAGCGCAACCTGGGGGATCGCCAGGCTGGCGGCCATGCCGGTCATTCGCACGAAATCTCGTCTTGATGGTCGGTTCGGAGCTTGCATCGGCAAATCCTCTCTCGATTATGGGCGACTTATCGACGGATATCACGGCTCGGTGTAGCGGTCGTATGATCTTCGCACGGTTCCGCACGATGCTTCGACGATAGAACGCTCTCGAAGGCAGGGCATTCGGGAGTACACGTCGCCGAGCTTCGCGCCTACGATCCTGGCGTTGAAATTACCCGTGCTGGATCGAAGACTCGCGGTCCCGACCCTGCGGCGGACCTCACCAGAAGCCGACCCCTCCCAATGACGACGCAATTCCTGCGGACCGAGATCGACAACATCAACAAATGTTGGCGGTGCGAGCAATCGCCGGTCTCAAGTCAGGGCGGTGCTCGGAACGATCGGAGCGAGCCGCCTACCTGGCCCATTGCCGGAAGCAGGACGCCCACCACCCGAATGTCAATCACCGAAGGGACCGGAGCCAGGGCGCCTCGTTAAAGTCGTCGAGGCGAACGATGGCCCCTCCGGTTCAATAATCGATTTTGTATGTAATTCCCCGATTTGAGATCCCCGTCCGGTCGTGTCCCGGACCGGCAAGGTGGGCGGGCGCATGGCGAGACCGCGTCGGGGAGTGAATGATGCGCGAAACAATCGAGAAAATCGGCTGTCTCGAGGCCATTCGACTTCTCTCGGATACATCGGGGACGCATCTGCCGCTCGCTCGCAAGTCAAAAGATACGCGTCCCGAGCGCCCGCGAGAAGTGTGCACTCTCAAATTTTATTCGATTAGGAATGACACTCGGCATCCGGGGGTCGTGATGCCTATGACGGGGTGGTCACGACCCAACGCTCGGCCGAATCGCCTCGGCGACCTCATCGGCCCGGCCGAGGGGCGGATGTCCGCCGATCCCTCGTTCGATCAGAAATAGAGCTGGAACCGCAGCCAGAACAGGTCGGCCGTCGTCTGGAACCCGCCGGGGCGATACTGGACCGGGCTCCCGAAGTCTCCATGCAACCAGAACATGTACATTTTTACGTATTCGTTCCAGTACCAATTCACGCCCAGTTCGGTCGTGATCGCCTGGTTCGACCAGAGATTCGGGTCGGCGAATCCAGAGTCGAAGATTTCTCGGCCCAGGCTGAGTTTGCTGACCCGTCCGGCGAGTTCCCAGGCTCCCAACCCTCGCCGATCGAGCTTGCTCGTCGGGACCAATGGCCTCAAGGGAACGACCCTCGACCGACGCTCGACCTCCTCCCCGGTCAGGAAATATCCCCCGGAGACGTAGAATCCCGAGAAGGGGACCTGGGCCGATCTCGGATGGGCCGGGGACGCGTAGTTGCCGTAGCCGTATTGCCATTCGCCGATCAGGGAAAGGCTCTTGTAAAAATAGGCCGAGTGGACCGACCCGAGCAGGCGCTGCCCACGCTCGATCACCCCGCGATCGAGGATCAGGAAGGGCACGGTCCCGGGTCCAGGGTTGTCCGCGTTCGGCGATCCGCCGGCGATCCGGAAAGACACGGGTACGGGCGACTGATCTTGATGGCCGACCGAGAACGAGGTGCCCAGATTCAGGAATCTCAGGAGGCGGTACGTTTCCGATTCCTGGAATGGTCGCACATTGAGATAACCGACGAAATCCACGCCGTTGGACAGACTTTCGAAGGAATTCCGCGAACCGTTGAAGATCCCCGCGGCGTAATCCAGGCGTTTGTCGAAGAGGTAGCCCCAGGCCATGAGCCCGAACTGACGGTTCAGCCCGACGTTGGTGGTGTAGATCGACCGTTCCGGAGTCGGCAGCCAGTAATTTGAGATCGCATACTGATCATAATTGAACGGGGTGAAGAATCGGCCGAAGCGGAGTTCGAATCGATCGTCGAAATGCAGATTGATATAGGCATTCAAGACATTGATAGTACCGAATCCACGATTAATCGCGAGTTCATACTCGATTGGCTTGGTGATATTTCCATTGAAGAAGATGCGTTGACGAGGCAGGAAAATGCCGCTATTGGCCGGCACCTGATCGCTCTGACCCCAAACTCGCCCCTCGATTTGCGATTCGTAGTGGATCTGGAGCCGGAACTTCTCGTCCTCCGTCATGAATTGGAACCCGGGACCGAATCTCCCCGACAGGGGCAGACCACCTCGACCGGCCGACTTGGTGACGGGGAATCCCGGAGCGGGCGTATTGGGGAAGAATTGGCCCTCCGTGTAGTCCGGGACCGGCGTGCTCGCGGCATTCTCGGCATTCGCGGCCGGGACGTCCGCGCCCGGGGCCGCCTCGATGGCCTCGGGGATCGCCATACCATCCACTAGACTGCTCGAGCGCTTCGGAAGGTTCTCGACCCGGTCGAGGACTTCCTGCAAGCGGGCTTCCTGCTCCTTCCTGGTCCTCGCCAATTCCTCGGCGAGCATCCGGTTCGTCGCCTCCATGGCCTCGAGTCGCTTGGCAAGCTGCTCGATCGTGATCCTCGGGGAGAGAGGCGAAGGCGTCGAGTCACCCGATCCTGGCGATGAAGTCGGCGGGGCGGGAGGCTGGGGAAGGTCTTGCGAGTGGGAGATTGCTCCCTGTGCCAGGAATGCGATCCACACAAGACAACTCGGGCTCATCGAGCTTTGCAGGCGACTGCGATATCGCATTCGTGCTCCGCCCCTACCGACCTGATAAGAACCATCCTCGAAAAGTACAATCGCTCGAGAAGGTATGCCCGGTCCGCCGGATCAATTCGAGCAACAAGCCCACCCTACAACGTCAGCCCTGAACCAGACCCCAGCAATGTTGGACACTCGTCGATCCGGGAGACTCGAGCCATGCCAGCCAGATCGCTCAGGTCGGCACTTCGCCGGGGCAAAATATCCGACATCGAAGCATGCGACAATTGCAAAGTCAGGCGAGGTGTATGATTTCGATGGCTCGGCGAACGGCTAGCGACTCGCGACGAGGCGCGATCGAGCTTGTTCGAGTCCCGCCGAGGACTGCTTCAACCGGATCCGACGACATTCGTCGCTGGATTACTAGTCAATCGCCGAGTCCGAGAGAGCCGGATAGACCCTTAACCCGCCGCCCACCATCGGTGGGAAGTCCACGTTGATCGTGAGATCGTCTCCCGGACTCGCATCGGCCACCGGAGGCCGTCGACCGTTAGTGAGCCATTAGGCGATCAGACGATCTTATTCCGCCCGGCTCTCGGAAGTACCGAGGCGACCAAGCGATAAATCGAGACCAACGAGGGTCACGACGGCTTGATTACTGGGCTCGTGAGAACGAGGCGAAAGGCGTGAGTTGTCGATTTTGTCACGGGCCAAACTTCGAATCCGGTTGACGACCGGTTTCGAGGATTGTTCGGGCCGCTCCGTCCCCGTCGGGACAGGTACGCAAAATCTCACGATCGGCGGGACTTACGGAAGTACACCCGAGAGGATTCGAACCTCTAACCTTCGGTTCCGTAGACCGATGCTCTATCCAATTGAGCTACGGGTGCTCGTTTGCTGACCGAGGAAGGACGATCTTACGGGATTGCCCGGCCGCTGGGGAAGCCCATTTATCAAAAATACCACTCGAACACCCCGAGTCGCGTTGATTCCGCCCAACCGTGGCGTGGATTCGCGGCGAATCGTGCTCGGCATTCGACTCGGCGACAAACAAAGCCTAGGGTTGCAGCGAGCGACGTGATCCGCCTGATCTCCGAAGGGCGACCGTGGCTTCTGCCGAGTTCCACGGGGGTGCTACTCATCATGACTTACCAAGAACGACTCTTCCGGAATCGACGACCGTCCCACGGACGCTTCCGGCCGAGCCTCGACCAGATGGAAGCCCGACTGGCCCTCTCTGCCGGGAATCCGATCCTCCCCGATGGTCTCGGATCGACTTCATTTTTCTCCTCGGACCAATCCGGTTCGCCGATTGCCCTGGTCGACCCGGCACCGAATTCGGTCGTCGAGCAATCTCCAAGCGTGATTTCGGTCACCTTCGCTCATTCGCTCAACGATTTCTCCATCGGTGTGGCCGATTTCCGGCTCGTCCGCGTGGCCGACGATGGGACCTTGACGCCGATCATGGGACCCCAGGGCTCGTTGACCGAGGAGCTCGATTTCCAGGACCCCACGGGGTCGAGGATCCTCCTGACCCCCGGCGCGCCGCTCTCGAACGGGCGCTATCAGCTCCTCCTGAGCGCGGACAACTTTCTCCTGACGAGCGACAATCAGCCCATCACCACCGGCGGGGTCGACCTAGCGATCTCCAGCTTCACCATAGGTCGCCGACCGATCGAGGTGATCGACCTCGGCCAGGCGGGACCGATCGTGAGGTCGACCGATGGCATCCTCGACCTGGCGACGAACCCGGGCGCCGTCGGCCTCTACCGGCTGAGCATCCCGGCGGGCCATCATTGGCGGCTCGGCCTCTCGGTGACCACCCCGGACGGGCGCGCTCCCTCGCTCACGGTCCTCTCCCTCTTCGACGCGCAAGGGAATCTGATCGACTCGGCCTCCGGGGGTCACGCCGGCTCGGTCGGGGACCCGTACCTGTTCGACGGGGTGTCCCCCGGAACTTATCTGGTGGGAATCTCCGGGCCGGGCAACATCCCGGGCACTCCGACCGGCTATGACCCCGCCAGCGGGCTGGTCGGGACTTCGGAAACTGGCGCGATCGGTGGGCCATTCCGCCTCTCCTTCGTGGCCGACTCGGCCGATCTGCCGACCAGCGTCACCGGGGTGAGGGTCGATCGGGGCGATGCCCACTCGACCGTCCCAACCGGCCTGACGATCCAGTTCTCCGGGACCATTCAGGTCAAGGATCTCCTCTCGGGCGTCTCTCCCGCCACGCTGGTGGACTCCTCGGGAGTCTCCTGGGACATGACGCCGATCGCCTACGACGAGACCAACGCTCGGCTTTCGTTCCTGTTTAATCAGCCTCTCCCGCTGGGTCGATACACGCTGAAGGTCGCCGATGGGGGATCGCTCGTCGACCTCGCGGGGTTGGTTCCCCGGGCCCCTGGCTTCCCCGCCGGGGTCCTCGGAAACATCGAGATCGTGCCGGGTTCGACCCGGAGCGAGAACCTCGGGGCGCTCCTGCCGGGCGTGGCATCGGCGGGATTGAGCACGACCGTCCAGGTCGCGGCCGGCGGATCGATCATCCGGCACTTCCAGGTGTTCCAGCCGGGGATCTACACGATCTCCATGGCCGGAGGTCCGACCCGCCTGACCGCGGCCCTCACGAATCAGGACGGCACGAGCATCGAGCTCTCCCCGAACCCGGACGGATCGGCCGAGGTCGACGGATACCTGCTCGCCGGTTCCTACACGCTGGAATTGACCAACCCCAGCGACTCGGGATTCCAGGGGACCCTCACGGTCTCTCAGAAGTCCTCATCGAACGAGTCGCTGCTGCTGGGCGGGATCGCCCAGGGGCCGGCCCTGAACCTCCGGCTGATCGCGCCGACGGCGAGCCTGGGGCCGGTCATCACGGAGCCCGTCGATACGGCCCCGGAGTCGGGCGTGCTGGCGCCCCCCATCGGCAGCCCGTCGATCCCTCCGGCGAACTCGCCGGGTTCCCCGAACGTCACCACCTATCAGGTTTCCTCCGGGGTTCACACGAGAACCAATACCGAGAACTATTCCGCACTGGTCGGCCGCCCCTTGCTGGTGGCCCAGCGAATCAGCGTGGTCGGCCCATCCGGGGTGTCGGGCTCGGTGGCACTGGCCTCCAATTCGGACTCCCTGCCGGGCGGTCTCGTGGTGGTCCCGAAGAAGCCACACAATAAACTAAGTGCTCCCGGCCAAGGTTATCCGCAGCTGGCAGGCCCCCGCGAAATCCCGACGGAGACCGGGAACTCGACACCGGAAATCGACTATGGGCTGATCTCTCGCGATGCATCCCCCGGCACTGATCAGCAGGTTCTGGATGCGGCCGTAGCGTGGATCGACCGGATCGCAGCCCTGGGGTTCGAAAGGCTGGAGTTCCTGTCCGGACGCACGACCTCGCCGGTCGCCTTGACGCTCGACGAGACGACCGAGATCCCGTCGTTCATCGATGGCGAAGATCCGGACTCCAGGATGGAATCCCCCCAGATCGAGATCGCCTCGATCGCCCCGGCCGTCGGCTTCGGCGTGCTGGGGATGATCGCCTATCGATCCTGGCGCGGGGCTCGAATGCGATCCCGGCAGACCCGGCCGGTCGAGGTGAAGACCTCCGACCACCCGCTCTTCAGCGGCCTCCACAAGCCGAGGGCCGGAAAGCGCCGCTCAACCTCTCGATCGGGCTACTGACTCAGGATCGTGATTCACGAGCCGGGAGTACCACCCCCACGGGTGGGGAACCCCTCGGGGAGCGGTCCTGAGGATCAGGCGGTCCGGTACTTATCGCCCGCACCGGTCAGGAGCCAATGCGGGTCGGCATTGGTCACTTCCAGGAACCGAAGGATGGCCTGAGCAGGAATGGTGAAGCCATCCTCATAGTTCATCCACGTCCGGTAAGGGACGCCGATTTTCTGGGCCAATAGGGGACCACCAAGCTCGCCAAAGAGCTCCTCGCGTACGACCCGAATGCGATGAGCCAGATCAAGCTTGATCGTTTGCCAGTCCGAATGCCTGGGAAACGTTTCCATGAATTCGGTCCGTCTCGTCGGGGCGAGGGCGGTCGTGCCGTATCAAAGTGCGATCCACCGCCCGATGCCAGAGCAAGTTTAAGCACCTTCTATCAACATTAGGTTAAGCCTATCGAATGATCGGTCCGAAGTCTATCGACGTTGTTTCCGATCAAAGATCATGAAGATCCCCCACAGCACGATTCCTCCCCGGTCCCGGTCCTCGGGCTCACCGGACCCGGCTATTCGCTCATCCACAAATCCACCCACGGATCGAATCTCCCGATCTTCGACTCGGGCGAGATTGAGTGGATCGGACGGGCGACCGATTGGGATGCCGGCGCGGTCCCGACAGCAAATCCGAAATTTTCCAAAAAAGAATGTCGCGGCGATTTTCTTTCTACGGTCCTTACACACGACGGGGGGCGTCGGATGCATCTCGGTGCGACTCACTTCCTCCTCAATCCCGATGATCCTCCTACCTCAAAGACCATTGATCGAGGTTGCCGTGCTCGCCACCCAGGATGCAATCGAAGTGCTTGCGGATCGGATCGAGCGGGCTTACCGACGTCGATATCCGAACTGGAACTCGATCGGCCTGACGCCCGGGGTCTGGGAATCGGCAGCGACTCGGCTCCTGGAAGCCTCGGATTTCAAGCCCACGATCCCGATCGACCCGGAACTCTTCGTGGCCGTACAATCGGTCGACCACTCGCGGCCGGATCCCTGGTCCGAGCTCACCCAGGAGCGGTCCCTCGGACGCTACCTCCGCGCCCTGGAGCGAATCGTCGGGCAGCTTCGCCAGGAGTTGATCCGGGAGGTCCGCCGTGCCGAAAGCCGCCTCCTCCGCGGTATGACGCTGGATGAACTCGTCGAGTCGGGAGCGAAGGGAATTTCTCCGCTAGCCCTCTATATCTTGACCCATCGGGCCGGGCGGCATGACCTTTCGGTGAGGCTCGCCAATGAGGCCGTGGAGCAACATCGCTCCTGCCCGCTCTACCTACAGGCCTCGCGATCCCTGCTGCCGAATCATGCATACCCGCAGGATTTCAGCAGCCTCCCAGCGTCTGGCGTGTCCGGAAATCTTGCCTTCAGCGTCAACTAAAAACTCGGCAAGGTGACGGATAAGGCCGGACCGTTCGCGTCCAGGCCGCCCGATGCCTCAACCTACCTGAACCCATTTTCACTCAAGTCCTCATCGTTAGGATTAAGGATCTTTCCATGCGCCGACGTCGTTTCAGCCCCAGCTTCGACTCGCTGAGCCTGCGGATCACCCCTTCGACCACCACGCTAGCCGCCAGCGTCTCCTCCGGCTCGCAGTCGACCGAGATCCCTTTCTATACCTGCACGATGCCCGGCGAGCGGACGACTCTCACCAGCTGGGATCTTGATGGCTCTTCCGGCCCGATCGACCTGGATCAGCCCCCCGCGGATCCGTCGGTCTGGAGCTGAACTCGACGATCGCGGCTCCGGGACCGCGAGATCCTTTATAACCTACCCCCTTCATGAAGTCTTGCCCGGAGCCGGGCGCGATCGAAAATGCCTCATCCTCCCGAATCGAGAGGGCTGGAGCGCCCGAGACGCCCAGGGCAGATCGGAATGTATCGGTGAAGATGGACCGGCCGAAAGCGGCTCGATCGGGCGACGGCGACAAGGGAGTGTCTCGATAAAATGACTTGATGTCGCTTTTTTTCCCCTCGCCGTCCACTCGACCCTAAAATCTTGCTTGATTTTGGCGTCCAAGCCCTTCGATGGGAAGTCGACGCTGTTACGAATCACTCCACCACGCTAGAATCGTGGCATCTGGTGGAGGATCTCGGCGCGGCCCGAACCATCCCGTTTTACCTCCTGAAGACGGACCGCGCGAATCCACCTCCCATTGACAACCTGGGAGGCGTCTTGATGGTTGCGTCGTCGCCGTCCGCCGGCACATCAAATGACTTGATCGAACGAGCACGTCAGGGCGATCAGCATGCCTGGCAAGCCTTATTCGAAGATTGTTATCCCAAGGTCGTCCGGGTCATCAGCCGGCGCATGAGTCGGCCGATGCGAAAGTTCGCCGATTCGACCGACATCGCGAACGAGGTGATGAAGAGCCTCGCCGCGAAGTTTAACCACTTCGATTTCTCGTCGGTCGCCGGGCTCCGAGCCTTCCTGATCCACGCGGCCGAGCAGAAAGTGGTCGACGGACATCGATGGGGGCACGCCCAGAAGCGTGACTTCTCGCGCGATCGACCGCTCGAAGGGGGCGCGTACGCCAACGGTTGGGAGCTTGCCGACGACTCGCCCACGGCGAGCCAGGTGGCCGTCGCCACGGAGGAGGAGGAGAACCTCCTGGAGGCCCAGAGCGGCGAGCGGCGGAGGATCCTGGAACTGAAGCGCGATGGATTGACCAATTCCGAGGTGGCCCGAGAAACGGGCTGGAAACTCCGGAGAGTGGAGCGATTCCTGGAAAAGCTCCGCGGATCCTGTCGAATTTAACCGGAGGAGGTGGGCCGCATGCGTCCAATCTTCTCCGGTCCCAGGTACGACGGGACGGATACGGGCGATCGCGCAATCGAAGATTACGAAGCGCTCTGGCAGGAAGGCCCTCCTTCGCTGGAGCGAGTGTGGGCCGAGATCGGCTCGACGCACTCGCTGAGGGTCCTGGGCTCGTTGATCAAGGTCGACCTCCAGAATCGATTCGATCGGGGCGAGCGGCCCACCGCGGGCGAATATCTCGACCGATTCCCTGAGCTCTCCGCCTCGGGCGACCGTGCGGTGAGCCTGATCTACGAGGAATTTTGCCAGCTCGAAGAGCGAGGCGAAAGCCCGGACTCCGGCGAGTTCTGCGAGCGATATCAGGCCTGGCAGGATTCGCTCCGCTCGCAACTGGATTACCACCGGAAGCTGAGCCAGATCGTCGGGCACGAGCCGGCCCCGCCCAAGTACCCGGAGCCGAACACCAGGTTCGCCAAGTACCACCTTCGATCCATCCTGGGGACGGGCGGTGCGGCCCGGGTCTACCTGGCGACGGACGAAGAGCTCGGCGGCCGGAAGGTGGCCTTGAAGCTGTCGGCCTCGATCGGCCGAGAGCCCTCGATCATGGCCAACCTCGACCATCGGAGCATCGTCCCGGTCCTCGACGTCACCAAGGCCGAGGACGGGCTTCGGGGGTTCTGCATGCCGTATCGTCCGGGGATCACCCTGGAGACTTTGATCCTCAGGCTGGGGAAAAAATCCGTCCCCCGGTCCGCCGAGGCGGTCTGGGACGCGCTGATGCTCTCGGACCCCTCGAAGGAGGGCGGCCCTCGAGATGAGAGGCCCGGCTGGGACGACTTCCCGCACAAGGGCTCCTATTCGGAGGCGGTCGCCTGGCTCGGGTTGGCACTCGCCAACGCCCTGGCCTATCTCCACAACCGGGGCGTCCTCCATCGCGACATCAAGCCGGCCAACATCCTGCTGGCCTACAGCGAAGGTCCGCAACTGCTGGACTTCAACCTGGCCCACGCCCCATGCGACCCGGAGCAGGCCCAGGCGGCCCTGAAGGGAGGGACCCTCCCTTACATGGCACCCGAGCAACTCCGGGCCTTCCTCGACCCCTCCGCCTGGTCCGAGGTCGAATCGCCCGCCGATCTCTACGCGGTGGGTCTGGTCCTCCGGGGCCTGCTCACCGGCCAACGCCCCGAGGTGCCGGACTCGAAACTGCCACTGACCCGCGCGATTCAGGCCCTCCATGATCGCCGATCCGAGCCCATCGTCCCGGTCCGACAGTTCAACCCGGGGGTGCCACCGACCCTCGAAGCCATCATCGCGAAGTGCCTGGAGTTCCGGCCCGAGGACCGCTACTCCGACGCGACTGAGCTGGCCGAGGATCTCCGACGGTTCCTCGATCGCCGGCCCATGAAGTATGCCGACAACCCCTCGACCATCGAGCGGACCGTCAATTTCATCTCCAGGAACCGGATCCTCACCCTGACCTTGCTCTTCCTGATCGTCGCGGCCTTGGCAGTTCGACCGATCCTGAAGCTCCTCCCGCCGAAGCCCATCGCCGAGATTGCCATCGAACTGGCCGACACTCCCGAATTCCGCAAGGCCGTGGCCGAACTCGACTCGGGCGACCCGGAGTCCTGGGCCCGCGCCCGAGACACCTTCCATCGTCTGGCCGAGGCGCATCCCGACCTGGCCATGCCCATCCTTTATGAGTCGGTCGCGATGGAGAAGGTCGAGAAGTACCGGAAGGCCAAGCCCAAGCTTAAGGAGAGCAGTGCGAGGTTGGAGGAGGCCAGCAAGAAGCCCGATTTCTCCGTGGCCCTGGACCGAAGACTTCGCGAAGACCGCCGATCGTCCACCCTCCTGGCCAGGAAAGGCCGGCTGATCGCCGGGACATCGGTCGATCTGTTGGTCCTTAAGGAGGCCCTCCCCTACTTCCAGAAGGCCCTCGAAATCGATCCCGACATGCTCCAGGCCCTCGGGGAGATCGCCGAGATTGAACGCCGGGTCGGGCTGGAGGACTCCGCGATCCGGCACCTCTACCACGCGCTCGAGGTTGCCAAGAAAGACCCTTATGAGCATCCGAAGGCCTTGACCTTCTCGCGGAAGCTCCTCCTGCCGCTGCTGACCCAGCGTGCCGATGCCCAGCTCGACAACAGCGAGACCACCGATGATCGACGGAAAGCCCGGCCGATGTTCCGGGAGGTCGAGCTTACCCTGAACGAGTTGCTCCTCTGCTGGGGCGAAGTGAAGCCCAGGGAGATCGAGTATTTCCGGGAGTATTATCGCGCCGCCATCGCTTCGGGCCAGGCTTCGCTCGAAGCCATCGCCCAGGAATTCGAAAAAGCCCGACAAGGCTTCTCGAACGCCAGGCTGATCCTCCAGAATCTCCAACCGCTGGTCGATGCGGATCGGGTCGATGGGCAGGATGTCCGCGAGAGCATCGGACCGATGCTCTCGAACATCGAAAAACGCTCTCGCAAGTTCCTCCCCGAAGCGACCTCCAGCAGGCCAGCGGAGGATTGAGCCCGCCTCGCGACCCCGTTCGATCCGGTCGGGGGATCGAATGGGGTCGCTCGCGCTTGGACCGGGCCGGCTGGTCTGGTAGGCTGGTCGCGAACTTCGAGGACGGGCGATCAGACCGAGGGACGTGATCGAGATGGCGACCGGATATGACCGAGTCCGACTGATCGGGCTCCTCCAGCGCGATGCCCTGAAGACGGGCACCTTCACCCTGGCCAGCGGCCGGACTTCCCATTACTACGTGGATGGTCGGACGGTGACCCTCTCGGCCGTGGGAGCGACGGAAATCGGGGCCGGGGTGCTGGATCTCATGGCCGACCTCCCCGAGGTCGCGGCCATCGGCGGCCTGACGATGGGGGCCGACCCGATCGTCGGCGCGGCCCTCGCGGTCGCCGGCGCGGGGTCTCGACCCGCCCTCAAAGGCTTCCTGGTCCGCAAGGAAGCCAAGGGGCACGGGACCGGCAAGCTGGTCGAGGGGCCGGTCGGGCCCGGGATGGATGTGGTGATCGTGGAGGATGTGGCCACCACCGGCAGTTCGGCACTCCAGGCGGTCGACGCGGCCGAGGCCCTGGGATGCCGGGTCGTCCGGGTGATCGCCCTGCTGGACCGGCTCGAAGGGGCCGCCGAGGCATTCGCCGCCCGTGGGCTCGACTTCCGGGCCCTGGTCACCATCCGCGACCTCGGGGTCGAACCCCTGCCCAGGCCCTGACGGACGGCACCCGCGGCCGAGGAGGGCCAGTCGGAGTGGAACGGAGTCTGCACCGCGAGCTCAAGGACCGCTACGGACCTCGGATCGGGGGACGATCCGAGGTCGTCGTCGGAGCTTACCGGGTCGACGCGATCGACCCCGAGGGCAGGCTCGTCGAGATCCAGTCGGCGCCGCTCGGGCGGCTCCGTGGGAAGCTCGATCGGCTCCTGCCCGACCACGAGGTCGTCGTGGTCCGGCCCGTCGTGGTGGCCCGCCGGATCATCCGACGCGACCGGGCCGAGGGGCCGGATCGAGAGGCCCGCAGGAGCCCCAAACGCGGGTCCCTGCTCGATGCCTTTGACGACCTGATCGAGCTGGCCCGGATCTTCCCCAACTCGAATCTCCGGATCGACTTGCTGGCAGTCGACGTCGACGAGATCCGGGCCCCGCGTCGTCGGAAGCCGGGCTATCTGGTCGTCGACCGTCTGCTCCGGGAGGTCCGCCAGACAGTCCCTCTCCGCGTGTCGGCCGACCTCTGGTCGCTCCTACCCGACGATCTTCCCGACCGCTTCACCACGGGCGAGCTGGCTCGGGCGATCGGACGGTCGGACGAATTCGCCCGGCGGGTGGCCTACTGCCTGAGAATGGGCGGGGCCGCCGAGGTGGTCGCCAAGCGGGGAAATAGCCGGGTCTTCGAGCGTCCCGCGGCCCTGATCGCTTGATGGCACGTGGTTGAGACCTCTCGGTGCACGCTCATTTGAAGGCGCGGGCCGAGGGTCCGGTCCCCTCGCGGGTCGAGGGATCGAGGCCGATGATCCGACCCTTGGGTCGGCTCCGGTCGACCAGGACCGCTCCCGTCTCGGTGGTCTCGGCGAAGCCCCGGTTGCCCAGCGAGTCCACGATGTCGACGCGGAAGTGGATCTTGGGGGGGCTGTTGGCGGGCAAGGCCCAGACATACTGCCCGGAGTTGTCGATGGGGGCTGGGGTGATCGGGACCCACTTGGCGTCGGGCTCGTCGGGCCGGACCGAGATCATGACCGAACGGGGGGCCGGGTGCGGGTCGTTGGCGTGCCAGGCGATCGTGATTTGCCCGCCGGTGATCCGGGGGGGGTCGAGCTTGATGGCCGGCCCGGAGGAGTCGACCTCGACGATGGTCTCGGGCGGCTCGCCGGGGACGGGGGGCTGGTCGCCCTGATTGGCCGAGGACCGCGCGACCAGCTTCAGGCCGAAGGTCCCCTCGCCCCCCAGGTCGACCGGGAAGGGAGACTGGCGGTCGGGGTCCTCTCCCCGGCTGTACCAGGTTCGTCCGCCGTCGGTGGTCACCCATAGCTCGACGACCGCCGGGCCATTAGGACCGGGGTCCTCGACGAGGTACTGGAGCCCGAACTTGGGGTTGGTGACCAGGATCGGCGGGGCCGGACCCTCCGGTGCGGGTGCTCCGCCGCCGGCGGCCCCGGACTCGGCCGGGGCGAACGGGTTGAACTGGCCAACCGGCTGAGTCGTCCGGGCCGGAGTCATCGCCGGGGGGTTGGCCGAGATAGGCCGGGGCGACTCTCGCTCGTTTTCGGACGAGGCGAAGGTGCTCCGGGGGGGAGGGACGTCCCCTTCCAGGCCCTGGCCCGGCCCGTTCATCGCCCCGGCGCTCGACGACCCGTCGGGAAGGTCGAGCGTCAGCATCCGGAGGTTCTTGGCCCGGTCGGCCACGTTCAGCCGGACCTTGATCGGTTCGGAAGTCCCGCAGTCCCACTTCTCCTGGCCGATCCGGGCCGGCTTGCGGATCGGAACCGGGGTCCAGTCGCCCCCTTCCACCTTGAACTCCAGGCGGAGCGATTCCAGGTCGATGTGGTCGTCCACGACCTCCCAGCGGACGGCGGCCACGCTCCCGCGTCTCGGGAGTGCGTCCAGATTCATCGCGGGGACCGTCGTGTCGACGATCACCTTCATGTTGGGCTCGACCTCGTCCACGTCGGAGGGGATCAGTCGGTTCTTGGTGTCGAGGGTCCGGACCGCGAACCAGTATTCGCCATCCTTCGGGGCTCGGAAGAAGAACGCCTGGGCGTCCGGGTCCTTGGCGTCGACCTTCTGCCATTCGCCTCCGTCGCTCGACGCCCAGAGCTGGATCTGCCTGGTCCGGGGCCGGTCGGCCGCCTCCATGTTGAAGGGGAGCCGGAAGGCCCGCTCCTTGCTGTAGAGCGTCTGGACCCTGGGATTGGCGGCGGGAGCAACTTGCGCGAGCGAGCCCCAGGCCAGGGCCAGGCCCAGCCCGATCGTCGCCAGTCGCTTGCCGCCCCGCCATCGGATCACGATTCGACTCTCCCCCAGACTCAGACTCGGGCTCGACCGACTCACTTCACGCGGATCGAGAGGCCCGCCCCTCAGCAATGGACCAGATCCATGCGGGTCTTGCCCGATCGGGCCCCCCCCAGGATCATGATCGACTCGCCCATTCGGTCACCACTCCCGAGTCGGACCCCTCGGCGCACCAGACCGCCCTGTCCGAGCTTATCGACCCTTCCGCGAAGTTGGCTTGAACCGAACCGCCCGAAGATGCGGATTATGCGGGCCAATCTCCCGGACTCGCGGTCCCCTCCGGGCCTCCAAGGCGGAGCAATCCCGGCTGTCGAACCGTCCAGGGGAGACTCTCCCGCTCGCCGGAGAATCCCAGGAGTGGCTTTGTTCCGCTCTAGAAGTGGCTTTGTTTCGACCAGGTCAGTTGGCTTCGTTCTGAAAACACTTGAATATTGGCAATTCCGGTAGGTTGGGTCGATCGCGGCGGGCTCAATCAAGTCGGACTGGTGGGGCTTGTCACGCTCGACCGAACCTACCTTCCCCGAATCCATATTCTTCTCATTTTCACAGTGAGAATACGGTTTCACTCCGCAAACCGCCCATCGGCCACTAGCCATTAATGCCCTAGGAAAAAGAGTTTGAGACAAAATCACAACCTCTACTTCGATCCACCTCAGGGCCTGGTTTGACCTTCGGAAGCGGCGAGAAATGGCTTCGTTTCGTCGAGACAAGATGGCTTTGTTTTGCGCCAGAAACCCTGGATCTAAGCCGGTCGAATGGGTTCGTTCCATCGAGGCACGAATGGGTTCGTTCCGACCGCCGCCCTCGGCTTCGGCCCAGGATGGAGTAGCGATAACTTTCGAGTTTTCGCAAAAGATTCCGAACAAAGGAGCACCCGTGGTCGGGGAGGCAGCCGATTGGTCGGCCCTTCCCGAATACTATCGCGGCCCGGCCTGGGTCTCGGACACACTAAGAATCGTCATCGTGAAAGCTTGTGGGTGCTCTGGGGACCGCCCTGGCGATGATCTACAGCCACAAAAACGATCCTTGTTACTCCAACTGATCATAGAGGGACCGCTCGAACCGATCGCCAAGCGTCGGAACGGGTGTGCCCAGGGATTCTGGGGGGTTGTGTTGGCGGAGCAAGCTCCGCCCGAGCAAAGCGGGAGCAAGCTCCCGCACTCCGAAGCCTCCGGCGGCATGATGGATGCGGTGATTACCCCAGAGCGACTAGGCCGCCTTGGAGTGCGGGAGCTTGCTCCCGCTTTAGGACTCGGAGCTCGCTCCGGGAGCCAACGTGACCCGATCCCCGAAAGAAAATCCCCGAGAATCACAGGGTAAGGGCCGAGCATGCCCGAGCAACGCTGGCGACCGGCATGATTTGCCTTCGCATCCTCGATAGCAATGCCAATTCGCCTCGTCTATGCCGAGAGCCCGCCAGTAACCAGGGAAAAATACCGCCAGGGAGTCGGTGATGGAACTATGTTCAGGCATCCTATCGCGAAGCGAATACCTGCGGGCGGTCGGGAGGGTGGTGGAGTTGCTGGCGACGGTCGGGATACCCGAGGTCCTGGTCGCTTACGGCTTCGGATGCGACTGCCCGGATGAGTTGCTCTACCAGGATGTTATGATCCCGTCCTCTGGACTTCCGGAATTCATCGTCGAGGCCGAGGCTGCGAATAACTACCGGGTCGGGCGGGATAATCTGCACGTCAAGGCCTCGGACGGGCGGGCTGAATTCCTACTCTGTCACGAATCCGACATTCATCTGGTAACCGAGGACGCCGAGTTGTTCGGCCGACTTCGTTCGACGTGGATGGCTGATGGTCACCGAGAGATCTACGAGCGGAACGGCGGAGAGTGGCGAAGGGTCTCGATGTTCTCCTCGAACGATGGGCCTTCTGATTGAGCCACCACAAGGCCACTCGATCACCATCGACAACGAATTTATTCACGTACATTTATCAATAATTTTCGGCAGCAACCCGACAAATCCTCGCATCAGGTGCTCCTCGTTCGTAGATCGCCCGATTTGCCGGTAGTACGCGATTCTCCGAGCACGGCGCGATTCGGGGCTGTCGTCCTGATCCTTATCAGTAGAGGTTGTTGACGTAGGCATCCTCGATCACTCGTTGGAGCGACTCGACCGACTCTCCTTCCAGCTTGGTCTGGTCGATCAGGATCTCGGCGAAGCAGGGGAGCGACGTCTCGCGGGCCCCTTCGCGGGCCTTCCAGAGCTTCGACCGGATCAGGGCCTTGGCGCAATGCAGGAAGCACTCCTCGACCTCGACGGCGATCCCGAGGGTCGGCACCTTCCCCTCCGCCGCCAGCGGGGCCAGCACTTCTTCATCCCGGATCACGCAGGCCCGGCCGTTGACGCGCAAGGTCTCGCCGAGTCCCGGGATCAGGAAGAGCAGCCCGACCCTCCCGGTCTCCAGGATGTTCCTCAGGCTGTCGACCCGGCGATTCCCCCGACGATCGGGGATGATCAGCGTCCGGGAATCGAGGACTTTCGCCAGGCCGTGGGCATCACCCCGGGGCGACACGTCGCACGAGCCATCGCGGCCGACCGTCCCGAGCAGCAGGAACGGCGACTCGGCGATGAACCGAATCATGTGCGGGTCGAGTTCCGTCAGTTGCTTCCGGAGGGCCAGCTCGCTCGGCTCGCCGATCAACCGGGTGAGCTCATCCGCCGACGTCACGACCTGTTTGAATTTTGCAGAATTCAAGTGAAGCTCCTTGAGAACGCAAGGTTATCCATCAACCGCGGCTTCAACGCGCGACGGCCAGCCCGACCACCGCCAGGAACGTGAGTTCTGCCAGCTCGATCAGCGCCCCGAGAGTATCCCCGGTCACACCGCCGATCTTGTGACGGGCCGACCGGGTCAGGATCATCGCGACGCTCAGGCTACCCAGGGCGGCCATCAGGCCAGGCCCCCCGCAGGCCAGGCTCCCCACCCCCAGGACGAGGACCCCTCCCCATCCGGCGTCGCGAGGGGTGGTGGCCTGGATGAGGAATCGACCGGTCCCATCGGGTCGGGCGGGGGGGGCCAGGCCCGCCGAGACCAGGACCAGCGACCGGGCCACCATCGGTGCGGCCAGCAGGACGAGCGCCCGGGAGGTCCCCCCCAGGCCCTCGATCGCGGCGAACTTGC
The DNA here is from genome assembly GCF_051175385.1 of Tundrisphaera lichenicola. Lineage (GTDB taxonomy): Bacteria > Planctomycetota > Planctomycetia > Isosphaerales > Isosphaeraceae > Tundrisphaera > Tundrisphaera lichenicola. The sequence goes on from NZ_CP195106.1 coordinate 6,572,090, forward strand.
CGACCAGGACCAGGATCAGGGTCGAGACGCCGAAGCTGCTGAGGTGCGGGTCGCGCATCGCGGCCAGCCTCCGGGCTGGGTCACCCCGGAGGAGGAGGCCGTCGGCGGTCTCGGCCAGGTCGTCGAGGTGGAGCCCGCCCGAGAGGATCGCGAGCGTGGCGACCAGCAGGAAGGCCGAGAGCCCGCTCGATGTCCCGTTCGCGGTCAGGGCCTCGCTCAGGGCGGCCAGGATCAGGCCAATCAAGGCGCCGACGACCGGGTAGGCAAACCGGGCGTCGGCCCGCCGAGCCGGGGTGGCCTCGTCGCCTCGGATCGGGACCGGGAAGATCGTCAGGGAGGCCAGGGCCAGGCGGAAGGCTCGGACGGCCCGGGTCATCGACTCGACGTTTCGCGGAATTTCCGGACGATCGCCGAATACTGAGAGGCCAGGTCGCGAAGCCGGTCGAAGTCGCCCGAGGCCACGGCCTTGGGCTCGACCAGCGAGCTACCCACGCCCAGGCAGCAGGCCCCGGCCTTGAGGAACGACTCGGCGGTGTTGAGGTCCACGCCGCCGGTGGGCATCATCCGGATCTGGGGCAGGGGCCCCCGGAGCGCCTTCAGATAACCGGGCCCGCCCAGGTCGGAGGGGAAGATCTTGACCACGTCGGCCCCGGCTTCCCAGGCGGTCACGACCTCGGTGGGGGTCAGGGCCCCGGGCATCACGGCCTTGTCGTAGCGCCGGCAGAGGCGGATCACGTCGACATTGGTCGAAGGAGAGACGATGTACTCGGCCCCCGCCAGGAGCGCGGCGCGGGCGGTTTCGGGGTCGAGCACGGTCCCGGCCCCCAGGACGATCGAGTCGCCCAGCTCCTGTCGGACCTGGCGGATCACCTCCAGGGCGTTGGGGACGGTGAAGGTGATCTCGGCGGCCGTGACGCCCCCCTCGGCCAAGGCCCGGACGACCCGGACGAGCTGGTCGGGCGACTCGGACCGGACCACCGCCACGATCCCTCCGTCCAGGATTCGCTTGAGGGTCGCATCTCGGCTCATCGGTCTGGGCTCCGTTTCACGGCTGGTCGTGGTCGGGGCCGGTCGGCCCGTTCCTCGACGATCATCCGGTCTTCGATGCTCGCGATCAAGCCCGAGGGCTCGGCCACCCGCTCGACATCCGCCTCGAATGCCCCGCTCTGAGCTTTCCATCGAGACCCGGAGCCACCCCCGAACGAACGAGTCCGCCCGTAGTCACTCCGAATGATCTGGAAGACTCGGCAGAAAAAAGCACGACCCTCCCGAATCGCCGCAAACCTTTCGGAAAGAAGGGCCTCGGACCCGAACCACGGGACCCACAAAAGTGTCCCAACCCGGAGAGATCGGGCGGGCGGGATTGACTTCGTTCGATTCGCAACTACCATGGTTCCGATTCAAACGAGGGTCGGCCAGGCCGGTGAGCCGAGGGCCTGGACCCGATCTCGGCCGTGTCGATCCCGGATGGGATCGGCGGGCCTCAGCGCGATCACCAACTCGACCGGGGCAGGACCAGTCCCCGGGGAGGGACCGGTGCGCGCTCCGATTTCCGGGAGGATTGGAAGTCATGCGACCGTTCGACCCCGTCTCCGTCCGCCTCGCTCGTCGATACTTGGTGGGCTCCGCGACGGCCCTGGCCTTGCTGGCCCTGGCGGGCTGCCAGAAGGCCGCGCCCAAGGTAGATCCCCCGGCCCCGACGGTCGGCGTGGTCGAGTCCCGACGGATGAACCTTCCGATCGAGGTCACGCCCAACGGGACCACCCGGGCCCTGGAAAATGTGACGATCCGGGCGAGAGTCCGAGGGTTCCTCACCGAGCGCCACTTCACCGAAGGCGCGATGGTCAAGCAGGGGGAACTCCTCCTGGTGATCGACGAGGAGCCGTATCAGGTGGCCCTCGAATCGGCCAGGGCCCGCCAGGCCGAGGCCGAGGCCGCGCTCAAGAAGGCCGAGGAATCGAAGGGGCGCGAGGTCTCGGCGGCCCAGGTGGAGGTGGACCAGGCCCAACTGCTGCTGGCGCAGATCCAGGAGCGGCGGAATCGGACGCTGGTCTCCCGGAGTGCCGGCTCGGCCGAGGATCTGGACAAGACCGAGGCCGACCGCAAGCGTTGGGAATCGCAGGTCCTGGCCGATCGGGCCCACCTGGACCAGGCCAAGGCCGACTACGCCGTGGGGATCGCCTCGGCCCAGGCCCAGATCTCGGCCGCCCGGGCCGCCGTCCGGGACGCCGAGATCAACCTGAGCTATTGCCGGATGCACGCCCCGCTGGACGGGCGGATCGGCGAGGCTAAGGTGAAGGTCGGCAACCTGGTCGGCCCCGACGCGAGCGGCGGGGGGGCGTACACCGACCTGGCCACGATCCAGCAGCTCGACCCGATGGGCGTGGATCTCCGGCTCAGCTCTCGCGACCTCGACCGGACCACGACCCTGATCGAGGGGGGCCTGGCCGTCAAGCTGACCCGCCAGGGGCCTTCGGGCGTGCTGGAACATCCCTTCGAAGGGGAATGCTTCTTCATCGACAACTCCGTCGACGAGACGACCTCGACCTTCCTGGCCAAGGCCCGGATCCCCAATCCCGGCGGCAAGCTCCTGCCGGGCGAATACGTCAAGGTCCGGATGGTGGTCGACCACCTCAAGGACGCCGTGGTGGTCCCCGCCCCCTCGGTCGTCGAATCCGACGTGGGTGCGGTCGTCTATGTCGTGGACGAGGCGGGCAAGGTGGCCGTCCGGAAGGTGACCGCAGGGCTGACCCAGGACGGGCTCCGGGTCATCACCAAGGGGCTGGACCCCGGGGCCTCGGTGATCGTCGACGGGCTCCAGATGATCCGCCCCGGGCTGCCGGTCAAGAGCGAGCCGGCCGCCCTCACCCGGCGCAATGCCGACGACTCCAAGGTCACCGCGACCGAGGCCGAGGCCTCGCCGAGATCCTGAAACCCGACACCCGAGCCCGATCGGACCCCCGGAGCCCACGACGCTCATGGTCGACTTCTTCATCCGACGGCCGATCTTCGCGACGGTCTCGGCCCTCTTGATGATCCTGATCGGCACGATCAGCGCGATCAATCTGCCGATCGCGCAGTATCCCCAGATCGTGCCCCCCCAGGTGCAGGTCTCCACGACCTACACCGGGGCCGATGCCCTGAGCGTCGCCCGGACGGTGACCACGCCGATCGAGCAGCAGATCAACGGCACCAAGGGGATGATCTACTACAACTCGGACAGCACCAGCAATGGTGTCTCGAACATCGTGGCCACGTTCGACGTCGGCTACTCGCAGGACATGGCGGCCGTCGACATCCAGAACCGGGTCCAGACGGCCCAGGCCCAGCTCCCGCCGGAGGTCAAGCAGTACGGCGTCTCGATCAAGAAGACCTCGACCGACATGGTCTGCGTAGTCAACCTGATCTCGCCCGACGGGCGCTACGACGCCAACTTCCTGGACAACTACGGCCAGATCTACGTCGCCGACATCCTCCGGCGGATCGACGGCGTGAGCGACGCCACGGTCCGGGGCCGCAAGTACGCCATGCGGATCTGGACCGACCCCGACCGCATGGCCAACATGAAGATCGCCCCGACCGAGCTGATCCAGGCGATCCAGCAGGAGAACGTCCAGGCCGCCGCCGGCAAGATCGGCAGCCGGCCGGTCCCCAACGGGCAGGACTTCGAGCTGCCGATCACCATCAAGGGGCGGCTGGAGAAGGCGGAAGAGTTCGAGGAGATCATCGTCCGGCGCGACGACGACGGCTCGATCGTCCGGGTCAAGGACGTCGCCCGGGTCGAGCTGTCCTCGGAGAACTACGAGTCGGCCACCTACATCGACGGCAAGCCGGCCGGCGGCATCCTGATCTTCCAGTATGCCGACGCCAACGCGCTGGGGATCATCGAGGATGTCCGCAAGGAGATGGACCAGCTCAAGGCGGGCTTCCCGGAAGGGCTCGACTACACGATCGTGTACAACACGACCGACTATGTGGACGAGAACATCAAGGAGGTCGAGCACACGCTGATCGAGTCGTTCATCCTGGTGATGATCGTGGTCTTCGTGTTCCTCCAGGGGTTCCGGGCCACGATCATCCCGATGCTGGCGATCCCGGTCTCGCTGGTGGCCACGTTCGCGGTCATGGCGGCGTTCGGGTTCTCGATCAACTCGCTGACGCTCTGCGGGCTGGTCCTGGCGATCGGCCTGGTGGTGGACGACGCGATCATCGTGGTCGAGAACGTCGAGAAGTTCCTGCACCGGGGCCTCTCGCCGCTGGCGGCCACCCGGGCCGCGATGGCCGAGATCACCACGCCGATCGTGACGATCACGCTGGTCCTGGCCGCGGTGTTCGTCCCGGTGGCGTTCATGCCGGGGATGACCGGCAAGCTCTACAACCAGTTCGCCATGACGATCGTCTTCTCGTTCGTCTTCTCTGCGTTCAACTCCCTGACCTTCAGCCCGGCGATGTCGCGGCTGTTCCTCCGCCAGAAGCACGGCGAGACGCGTTTCTTCCTGTTCCGCTGGTTCAACGCGGCCTTGAAGTGGATCGAGGATTCGTACGACTCGGTGCTCGAATGGACGGCCCATCACTGGTGGGTCATCGTCGTGCCCTCGCTGTTCCTGCTGGGGTTCACCGGGTGGATGATCGCCTCCAGGCCCAAGGCATTCATCCCGACCGAGGACCAGGGTTACGTGATCTGCGTGATCCAGACGCCCGACGGGACCAGCGGCGAGAAGACCGCTGCGGCCATCGGCCGGGTCGAGGCGATCGCCCGGGCTCAGGAGGGGGTCGCGCACACGGTCACGATCGAGGGGATGAACATCATCACCTCGGCCAACCAGACCAACTGCGGCGTGGTCTTCGCACGCTTGACCGACTGGCATGAGCGAAGCACGCCCGAGCTGCGGGCCGCCGGGCTGGTCCAGAAGCTCCAGCAGGACATCTCCTCCAAGGTCCGCGACGCCCGGGTCATGGTCCTCCAGCCGCCGCCGATCCGCGGCCTGAGCCAGACCGGCGGCCTGGAATTGATGATCGAGGACCGGGCGGGCAAGGGGGTCGACGTCCTCCAGAAGGTCGTGGACCGCTACCAGGACGAGGCCCGCAAGCGTCCCGAACTGGCCGGGGTCTTCTCGACCTACTCGGCGCGGGTCCCGCAGCTCAAGTTCGACATCGACCGGACCAAGGCCCGACGCCTGGACGTGCCGATCACCGACCTGTTCGTCACCCTCCAGGCCAACCTCGGCGGCTACTACGTCAATGACTTCGACCTCTACGGGAAGGTCTGGAAGGTGATGGTCCAGGCCGAGGGGGGCGTCCGGACCAAGCCCGAGGATATCGCCAACCTCTACGTCCTGAATCGGAAAGGGGACCGGGTCCCGCTCAGCTCGCTGGGCGAGGTCCGCTACGCCCTGGGGCCGATCGACGTGCCGCACTACAACATGTACGCCGCCGCCAAGGTCAACGGCGGGCCCGCCCCCGGCTTCAGCTCCGGACAGGCGCTCGCCGCGATGCAGGAGGTCGCCGACGAGGTCCTCCCCGAAGGGTTCGGGACCGAGTGGACCGGCACCACCTTGCAGGAGCAGAAGACCGGCAACCAGGCGATCTACATCTTCGCCCTGTCGGTGGTCTGCGTCTTCCTGTTCATGGCCGCCCTCTACGAGAGCTGGATCCGGCCCACGGTGATCATCCTGACGGTCCCCCTGGCCATGTTCGGTGCCGTCGTGGGGCTCTGGTACTACGACATGTCGCTGGACGTCTTCGGCCAGATCGGCCTGGTGATGCTCATCGGGCTGGAGACCAAGAACGCCATCCTGATCGTCGAGTTCGGCGTCGAGATGCGTCGAAAGCACGGGACGAGCATCCTGGAATCGGCCAAGGTGGCCTCCCGAGAGCGGCTCCGGCCGATCTTGATGACCTCCTTTGCCTTCGTCATGGGCGTCTTGCCGATGGCCCGGGCCACCGGCGCGGGGGCCTACAGCCGGAACTCGCTGGGGATCGTGATCGCCTTCGGGATCGCCATCAGCACCATCCTGGGCCGGTTCGTGATCCCGATCTATTACGTCCTGGGCGAACGGCTGATCGATTATTTGGCCCGGAAACGCGGGGATTCCGCCCAGAACGAACCAACCCCGATCGAGGAGCGAACTGAACATCACGCCCCCTCACGCGAAGAGGTCGAGGTGGCGGTCCATTGATTTTCCCAGCAGGGGTTGTTTTCCGGGGCTCCCGGCGCTAGGCTCGGACGATGGGGGTGCTCTCCACCCACCCCCATCATTTCGATCGGGGTGATGCCGTGTTGAGTTCGAAGCTGAGCGTTGGAATCCACATGATGACGATCTTCGCCATGAAGCCCGGCGAATCGCTCACCTCGGAGTTCATCGCCGGGAGCGTCAACACCAACCCAGTGGTGATCCGACGGCTCCTCGGCCTGCTCCGGGACGCCGGGATCGTCGAATCTCGGACCGGCGTCTGCGGGGGCTGGTCCTTGCTGCTGGCCCCCGAGCGGATCACCCTGCTCGACATCCTCCGGGCGGTCGAGCCCCACAACCAGATCTTCGCCCTCCACCGGAGCGAGCCCAGCCCCGATTGCCCGTGCGGCCTGCACATCCAGGGCGTCCTGACCGAGGTCTACGACAAGGTCCAGGAAGGCATGACCCGGCAGCTCCAGAGCATCAACATCGCCTGCATCACCGGAAGGATCCGGGACCGGATGGCAGGGGCAGGGTTGGTGGATCCGGCCCATCCACCCGAGAAAGTCGGAGGCGAGTCGACGGCACACGGCGTCGAAGCCGGCTGCTGACTCGATCGGGACGAAAGGCCGTTCGAGTCTCGCCAACCCCTAGGCCATCCGCCGTCTCGACCGTCAACCGAAGACCGTTTCCTCGGAATCGACCACACCAAGGCCCGGGCCAAGGCCGACAGCCCGATCCGGCAGGAACGCGATCTCGCCGGTGGCGACGTCATACATCGCCCCGACGATCGCGATGCGTCCCTGGACGACGAGGTCGTTCAGCGTCCGGCTCTGGCGGAGGATCTGCTCGACGATGTGCTCGACGTTCCGCCAGGCCACCGCGTTGACGATCGGTTCTTTTTCCTCCTGGGTGAGCTGGTCGAAGACCCGGAGGGTCTCCGGATCGATCGAACGCTGAATCTCCTCGAGGATCGGGGCGAGATGCTGGCAGCCGGTCGCCCGCTCGATGGATTCGTGCGAGGTGGCCAGTTGGACGGCGGCGGTCACCGCGCCGCAACGGGTATGCCCCATGACCAGGACGAGTTTCGCCCCGGCCGCGGCGCAACTGTATTCGATGCTGCCCAGGACCTTCCGGCTCACCACGTTCCCGGCGATCCGGACGCTGAACAGGTCCCCCATCGACGCGTCGAAGATCAATTCGGCGGGCGTCCGCGAGTCGATGCAGCCCAGGACCACGGCCAGCGGATGCTGCCCGAGGGCCGTGTTGCTGACGAGCCGCCCGTGGTCCCGGGTCAGCCGATGCCCCGCGCGGAAACGTTCGTTCCCCTCCTTCAGGAGGTCCAGGACCTGCTCGGGGGTGATCGACTTCTGGATCTCGCGAGTGGAATAATCCGCGTAGCGCGTCTGGTCGCGGAGCTGGTACTTCTGCCGGAATCCGATCAGGCTGACCTGGACCCCTCGGGCCGGGCCGCGTTGGTGCTCGAAGTCCCGGATCAGGCTCAGGAGGTCGGGGTCGATGTAGTCGGTATTTCTGGCATCCAGGAGGACATGGCCCCCGCTGGGGATCCCGTCGAGCGCCAGATCCAGCGCGGCCCGGTTCAGGAAGCTCACCTGGTTGGCCAGCTCGATCCGCGTCACCTCGCCCCCGAGGTGCTTCTCGACGACCCGACGGAGCGGACGCCGGACGTTGCTCCGGAGGATGAAGCCGATGCTCACCGTCATGCCGATCAACAGGCCGATCAGCAGGTCGGTCAGGAGGATCGAGGCCACCGTCATCGCGAACGGGATGAACTGGTAGCGTCCCTCATGCCACATCTGCCGGACCAAGGCGGGGCTCGCCAGCTTGACGCCGGTGACCAGCAGGATGGCGGCCAGGCAAGACAGCGGGATCATGTTCAGCCAGGACGGAAGCTCCACGACGCTCACCAGGAGCAGGAGACCGTGGACGATCGTGGATCGCTTGGTCCGGCCCCCGGCGTTGATGTTTACCGAGCTTCGGACGACCACCGAGGTGATCGGGATCCCGCCGATCATCCCGGCCGCGATGTTGCCGATCCCCTGGGCCACCATCTCCCGGTTGGGGGGCGAGGACCTTCGTTTCGGGTCGAGCTTGTCGGCGGCCTCCAGGCTCAGGAGCGACTCCAGCGAGGCCACCGCCGCGATCGTCAGGGCGGCCGTATACACCGCCGGATTGGACCACTGCGAGAAGTCGGGCATCTGTAAGAGATCGAGAAATCCCGCCAGACTCTCCGCCACCGGGACCTGCACCAGGTGGCCCGGCCCGATCTGCCAGGGGGCCCCGATCCGCCGGAAGGCCAGGTTCATCCCGACCCCGAGCATCACCACGACCAATGGGGCGGGCAGGCCCAGCCGCTTCAGGGGCGTCCATCGGTCCCAGAGGATCAGCAGGGCGATCGACAGGAGTCCGATCGTCGCCGCCCCGGGATGGAGATCGCCGATCGTCTGGATCAGCTCCGAGAAGGTGTTCTGGCGGTCCGGCTGGAAGAACGACATCTCCCCTTCCGGGTCGGGGTCGTGGCCCAGGATGTGAGGAACCTGCTTCAGGATCAGGATCAGGCCGATCGCCGCCAGCATGCCCTTGATCACGCTCGAAGGGACGAAGGCCGAGATCGAACCGGCCCGGACGATCCCCAGAACCACCTGGATCATCCCCGCGACGACAAGGGCCAGCAGGAAGGCCCGGAACGAGCCGAGCGTGACGATCTGCACCGCCACGATCGCCATCAGGGTATTCCCCGGCCCGCTCACGCTCGTGTGCGATCCGCTCAGGATGCCCACAAGGATCCCGCCGACGATCCCGCCCAGGACCCCGGCGAACAGCGGGGCATTCGAGGCCAGGGCCACTCCGAGGCATAACGGAAGAGCGACCAGGAACACGACCAGCCCGGCCGCCAGGTCCTGTCGGAGGCCGGAAGACTTCATGAGATTCATCCGAGATCACCCCAGAAATGAGCGAGCTTCAAGATCACAGGTATGGATTTAATCAACAGGAACGACGACCCGGTCGGCCCTGCCGCGCCGGGAACTCAAGCCTGGAATCCGACGGCCGACCGGCCAGGCCCGAGGAACGAGCAGGCGCGGATCGGGCGACATTTGCAGGATCGGGGATCGTGCGAAGGGGGAAGGGCAGGGCGGCGGGATCAGCAGGTCAGCGAGCGGAGATGGAGGCGGAGGGCCCGCCCATCGGCCAGGAAGTGACCGGGAGGAGGAGGGGGTTCGGCGAGCGTCGGGGCCCGGAGCGCGGCCGGTCGGAGGGGCAACAGGACCGAGGGGGCTTCCACCCGACTCGCCTGGACGTATCGCCGAACGAGGAGACCCTCGGCGAAATTCGACTCCTCGGACGTCTCGGGGTCACTCGGGGGTGCATCCTCGGGGGCGGAATCCTCGCGAGCGGCACCCGTCGGGACGGTCGATCCTTCCCGGAAGACGGAAGGGGCCGGGCCGCACAGGGCCATCGTGAGCAGGGCCAGGAGGCCCAACTGCCCCAGCCGGATCATCCGTCGCGAGGTGAAGAACGAATTCAAGACGATCCTCCCTGTGCGCCGAAGGCCCGACCGGAAATAACAACGGGATGTTGCCGAGTCTGCCCTATAGTTATAGGGGCTTGACGCCGAAGTGTCCATCTCGGAATCGAGGGCGAGGCCCGACGGCACGACCCCGAGGCTCGATTTCGGAGTTTCACCGATCGGCCGCCGACGATTCTCCCTTCGGGCCATCCCCGGCAACCTGGCAGCTTCGCGCCTTGATGATCATCCGGACGTCGCCCCCCTCGGTCAGCCCGAGCGAGTCGACCGCCGCCGCGACCAGGCCGACGACCCAAACCACCCCGTCCGTCCGGATCAGGACCTCGGCGTCGCCTCCGTGCCGGATCAGCCGATCGACCCGGCCATCGATCAGATTTCGGGCGCTGATGGCTCCGATCGGACCACGGGCCAAAACAATCTCTTCGGAGCGGATCGCCACCGAGAGCCCGGCCCCGATCGCTCGCCCGAGCGTCGGGACAACGAGGGATGGCCCGTCGATCAGCCGGACGGTGGATGACCGGCCTCCGGGGTCGTGGTCCTCCACGATCGCCGCGAAGACGTTCCGGAGCGACGGCCACGGACCAGCCTGGGCCGGGGATCGAGCCGCAAGGACTTCCAGAGGGTTCCCCTCGGCCTGGATCTTCCCGCCGTGGAGGAGGAACAGGCGATCCCCCAGGGCCACGGCCTCGTCGATGGCATGGGTCACGTAGAGCATCGGGATGGCCTCGGCCCGCTGCACAGCTTTGAGCCGATCGATCAAGGAGTGACGGGCGTCGAGGTCGAGCGCCGAGACCGGCTCGTCGCAGAGCAGGAGCCTGGGACGAGGCGCGATCGCGCGGGCCAGCCCGACCCGCTGCCGCTCCCCCCCCGAGAGTGTCTCGGGGCGTCGCCCCAGGAGGTGGTCGATCCCGCAGAGCCCGGCCACCTCGGACAGCCGGGCGTCGGCCTCGCCCCGGGGGAGCCGGTGCAACCCGAACCGGACATTCCCCTCGACGTTCAGGTGCGGGAAGAGGAGGTCCTCCTGGAAGATCAGGCCGATCCGTCGCGAACGAAGCGGCGCCCGGACTCCCTCCTCAGAGTCGAACAGGACCGACCCGCCCAGCCGGACCCGCCCCGAGTCGGGCCGCTCCAGCCCGGCGATCATCCGGAGGACCGTCGACTTGCCCGCACCCGAGGGTCCGAAGAGGATCCCGCATTCCTCCCCGAGCCGGATCGCCAGGTCGATCGTTAGAGTCGCGTGGATCCGGCGGGCCAGTCGGGCCTCCAACTCTCCCCGGGGTCCGTTCAACGTCCCGGCTCCTGATCGGGCCGGCTCGTTCCATGATCTCTCGGGTGAAGGTGATCCAATTCGCCGATGGGATCGTCGAGGGTCAATCGCCGGTCGTGGACCCTCACCCCGGCCCTCTCCCGGGGGGAGATGGAGACAGAGGGGACGCGTGATCTCGCCTGGTCCCGACCCCTTCGAGGCATGGTCCACTGGGCGACCAGGACCGCCGCGATCGAGGCGAGCGCGACCATCGCCGAGAGCCCGGCGGCTCGGGCGGGGTCCTCGGCGTTCACCGCGTCGTAGATCGCCAGCGAGGCGGTCCGGGTCCGCCCGGGGATGCCTCCGGCCACCATCAAGGTGGCCCCGAAGTCGCCGATCGCGCGGGCGAAGGCCAGGACGGCCCCCGCGACCAGCCCTCGCCAGGCCAGGGGGATCGTCACCCGGAGGAAGACCGAGGTCTCGCCCCGGCCCAGCAGCCGCGCCGCGTCCTCGAAGGCCGGGTCCACCCCCTCGAACGCTCCCCGACTGGGCAGGAGGAACATCGGAAACGCCGCGACCGCCGAGGCCAGGACCGCACCCGACCAGTGGAAGACAACCGAGACGCCCAAAGTCGATTCGAGCCACGAGCCGACCCACCCTCGACGCCCGAGGACCTGGAGCATCGCGAAGCCCAGGACCGTCGGGGGGACCACCAGAGGGAGGACCAGCAGGCCAGAGAGGACCTCCTTGCCCGGGAATCTCGCCCGGGCCAGGAGCCAGGCCGTGGGGACTCCCACGATCACGATCAGGGCCGTCGCCACCAGGGCCACCCGGATCGAGAGCCAGAACGGCCCGAGATCGCCGAACCCCGTCACTTCGAGCCCCCCGGAGCATCGGGGACTCGCCCGAAGCCGAACTCCTTCAGAATTCCTCGCCCGTCCTCCGAGAGGAGGAACTCCGCGAGCTTAGAGGCCTCCTCGACCCGACCAGACCGGGCCACGACCCCGAGATACTGGTCGATCGGATCGGAGCTATCGAGGGGGAGCGGGATCCAGCGGATTCCCTTCGCATCGGCGATCGAACGACCGACGATGCCGACCTCGGCGTTGCCCGACTGGACCATCTGCAAGGCCTGGCGGACCGACCCCGCCTGGACCAGCCTGGTTTGAACCTCCTGATAGATCCCGGCTCGCTCCATCGCCTGCTTCGCGGCCCTCCCGTAAGGGGCGGTCTCGGGATTGGCGATCGCCACGAATTTGATCCCCGATTGGGCCAGGTCGGCCAGACCCTTCACCACCAGGGGAGAATCCGCCTTCAGGGCCAGGATCAGCGACCCCCGGGCATAAGGCTTGACCGAGCCGGGCCGGATGGCCCCCTCGTCGGCCAGTCGCTCGACGAACCGGCGATCGGCCGAGAGGAAGAGGTCGAAGGGGGCTCCCTGTCGGATCTGCTCGGCCAGCTGACCGGAGGACCCGAAGCTCGGGACGACCTCGACCCCGCCTTTCGACCGGAAGGCCGACGCGAGGACCGGTAAGACGTGCTCCAGGTCGCTGGCCGCCGCCACCCGGAGCACCGACGGATCGGGCTCGGCACTCCCGCAGCCCTGAATGAAGCAGGCGATTGCGATGCCCAGGAAGACACGAATCCATGCCATGATCGGGATCATCCACCGGACTCGAACCGGACCGTGGAAGGCGGGTGCCCCGGCCGTCGGTCCAGTTTCGCATAATGTCACGACCCTGGAAATCAGGTCCCGAAACGGCGGTCGCCCTCAACGGACCGGGATGAGCTGGATCTCGTCGAGTCCGAAGTTGTACCCACTGGAAGCCCCGTTCTTGCCGACGACCGTCACGGTGAGTCGTTTCGTCCCCGGGCTGAAGGGCAAGCTCCCCAGCATCTGCGGGCCCGATGGGCGGACTTGAGGGTCGAAAAGGTCGATCACCTTGTCGCCATAGAGCGGCTTGCCGTCCAAAGCCAGCTTGATCTGTCCATAGTCGCCGGCCCTGGTGAATGCCGCCCCGAGATAAAACTCACCCGCGACCTCGACGGGCAGATCCAGAGTCAGGACATCGCCGGAATTGGGACTATTCCAGAAGAGCTGGCGGTCGTTGGCCCATTGCCCCTGAAATCTCTGTTTCATCTCGGTCTGAAAGGAGGCCGCGCCACCGGTCACCCCCGCGACCTTGAGGCTGCTGCCCTCGTAGGAGATCTGACCCTTGGGCAGCAGCTTGCCCCCACCCTTCTGGAATCGGGCGATCGCGGGAGAATTGGTGGCGGCCGGATTGTCCAACTGCCTGATCTCGAGCCGATCGTACTCGGCACGGATCTTGGGGGCCCTGCTCTCGACCCCCAGGCCAAGCCGGGCGGGTGTCAGGTCCCAATCGAATTCCAGGGGATCGCAGACCCGGGCCGAGTTCACGAAGATCTCGAGCTGACGCTTGCGGACGACCAGCCGGACCACGTTGAATCCGGCCCCTCCGGGGGTGATCGCGGGATGGACGATCGGGCCCAGCCAGGGGCCGGTTCGCTGCTCCTTGGGTACCATCGCCCCGGGCTCGACGAAGAGGGCTCCGGCCTCGTCGATCCGGATCTTGAGACTTCGCTCCTTCGGGAAAATCTGAAAGACCATCGAGCCCCGGCTACCGGGATTGTCTCCGACGAGCCGGCCGACCGTCTCATAGGAGAAGTCGGAATAAGAACCGTCCAGGAGAACCCAGAAAATGATGCCGGCCGATTTGAGCTCGGTGGAATAGATGCCATCGCGTATCCACCGAGTGGTCGTCTCGACCTTGCCCGAATCTTTCGGCTTCGATGAGGTCCAGGCCTCGTTCGGCCCGGAAAAGTCCTCGGAAAAGAGGATCGGAGACGACCGATCCCGTCCGGGATCTCCGGGCGAGTTCGAATCGGGCGTCTCGTTCCATTCGTCGACCTTGACCTCGATCTTGCGGAACTCGACCCGCCCCCCGGGTATGCCGAAGAGGCCGAAAAAGCCGGAGGCCCGATTCTGCCCGGGGTGGGATTGCCCCTCGGGGAACTCCCGGACTTTCGAGAGGTCGGAGTCGAGGACGACGACACCATTCGATTCGACCTTCACCGTCGTGCCGCGCACCGTGACTTCCATCGTGTTCCACTCCCCCGAAGGGCGGAGCGTCTTCCGGCTCGCGGCCGCCATCCCGAAGGCCGAGCCGTGTGCGCCCCGGGGGTCGATCCGGGCATGCTTCGGGGCGGTCTCATCCAGGATCTGGACCTCGCAAAGCCCGGTCATCGCCGGATCGCCCTCGCCGGGATAGTGGATGGCCAGGCCGCTATTCCCCTCCGCGGCCACGCGAAACTCCACCCGGGCGGCGAAATCGGCGAACTCATAGGGATAGGACAGGATGGCCCGCCTGTCCGGCTTGCAGGAGAGCAAGCCGTCGCGGACCTCGTAATCCTCGGGGGCCCCGATCCAGCCATGCAGATCCTTGCCGTTGAAGAGGGAGACCCAGGGGTCGGATCGCGTCAGGTCCTTGATCGAGGCGTTTCGGTAGCGGACGACGCCCTTGCCGGGATAGTTCTGGAAGCCGATCGAACGCGGGCCCTGGACCCCGGCGAAATGATCGTGGACGACCTGCCCGTCGACCTTGATCGTGATCAGGCCCCCCCGACGCTCGACCTCCACCAGGTTCCAGCCGCCGTCCGACTTCAGGACGAGCCTGGGCACCGGCACCTTGCGGAAGCTCCCCCCGTCCGCCCAGAGCCAGGTCTCCCCCGTCCTCGAGGCGCCGATGTCGAGCATCTCGGCGAAGGACCGGGCCTCACCGGCTCGCGCGGGCGACATCATCATGAACCCGCCGTTGGCCCCGGCCGAGGTCTGGACCTCGAGCCGGAGCGAGAAGTCGGAGTAAGTTCGCTCGCTCGCGAGGAATGCTGCGGGTTTTCCCTCGAAAGGCGTGGATTCCAGCACGCCGTCCTTCAGGGACCAATCCCCCAACGACCCATCAATGGGAGCCCATCCTTTCAGGTCGTTCCCCGCGAAGAGGGGCCGGAATTCCTCGGGGCTCGCGGCGACTTTCTTGAGGGCGGGCCGCGGCGAGATCACGGGGTTGCGATCGAGCTTCGGGAAGAAGACGTAGGCCCCGATGGCCATGACACCCAGGGTCATCAGTCGGATCGAGGGCCGGAATTTCAAGCGTCGGGATCGCCTCCGAGGCGAGGCGATCCGGGGAAGGAGGGGCGGAAGCTCGTCCTCGTCGAGGGATCTGGGCTTGGCCTCCTCTCGATAGTCCATGACCAGGTCTTCGAGCTTGAGGTCGGGGTCGAACCGGAGGCCACGGGATTCCGAAGGCCGGGCGAAGACCGAGGCGTCGACGCCCCACCCTCGCTTCCGGGGCGAGGCCCGCTTCATCACGGTCTCGGCGAAGTTCCGGAGGCTGGCCCGGGCCTCCTTGGCCTCGTTGGGCGTGGTTCGGCACGATTCGAGGAGTTCGATCACCTCGGCCATCGACCGGGGGCGATCGGCGGGCCGCTTGGCCATCATCGTCTGGTAGGCCGCCTCCAGGGCGGAGGGCACGTCATCCCGGACGGCATGGAGCGACGGGGCGGGCTGCTGCTGGTGGGCCATCAGCCGCTTCAGGATCGTCTCGCCCTCGAACGGGGGGCGTCCGGCCAGGAGGAAGTAGAGGGTACACGCCAGGCTGTAGATGTCGGCCTGGTGGTCGGCCCTCTTGGAGTCGTCGGCCTGCTCGGGGGCGATGAAGTCGACGGTGCCCATGTACGCCCCGCTCTGCGTCAGGGTGGCCCCGGCCCCCCGGGCCAGGGGGTTGGACGCCTCGATGACGCGGGCCAGGCCCAGGTCGAGCACCCGGACCATCCCGCCGGGATCGAGCATCAAGTTGCCCGGTTTGACGTCGCGATGGATGATCCCCCGGGCGTGGGCGGCGGCCAGGCCCCGAGCCGCCTGGATGACGCAGTGCAGCGACATCTTGATGGGCAGCGGGCCGACCTCCCGCACGAGATCGTCGAGGTCGTGCCCCTCGACGTACTCCATCGTCAGGTACTGCACCCCGCGATCCTCGCTGGCATCCAGGGCCGAGACG
Organism: Tundrisphaera lichenicola; assembly: GCF_051175385.1. GTDB lineage: Bacteria > Planctomycetota > Planctomycetia > Isosphaerales > Isosphaeraceae > Tundrisphaera > Tundrisphaera lichenicola. The sequence continues at coordinate 6,588,131 of NZ_CP195106.1, forward strand.
ATGTTGGGATGGACCAACTGGGCGGCGACCTCGTACTCGCGGCGGAACCGGAGGACCGCCTCGCGATCTCGACCGAAGGAGGGGAGGAGGATCTTCAAGGCCACGACCTTCCCGGTGGCTCGCTCGCGGGCCTTGAAGACGACGCCCATGCCCCCCTGGCCCCGCTTCTCCAGCACCAGATACGGGCCGATGACCAGCCCCTTCGCCTTGCCCTGCGCCAGCGCCCCGGCCTGATAAGAGGTCAGCTTCCCCGATCGGACCAGGGCCCGCGCCAGGCCGGGCACCTCGCCCGAGGCTCGCTCCGCGTGGGCGTCCAGTTCGTCGGGATCGATCAGGCCCAGTTCGAGGACCGCGCGGCGGAACTCGTCCAGGGTCGCGGGAGGGCCGCTCGCCTCCGGCCCTCGGGCGGGGGCCGAGGCCGGAGCGGGCTGATAGGCGGCCGTGGAGTTCGCGGAATCCGCCGCCCCCAGCAGGCACCTGGGGCAGAGCCCCCTCGGCGCGTCGGCGGGCAGCCTCGAACCGCATTCCGGGCAGGCGTCGGGGCCGTTCATCGTTCGGTCTCCCAGGGAGGAGGGGGGGCGTCTAATCCCGAGAGAAGCATCCGCGGAGATTCGTGACGCGAGAAATTCGATTTCAGTCGGCAAGGGCTTTCAGCAACTCCCGAATCTCCCCCTCGACCTCGGAGGGATCGTCGAGAGTCCGCCCGACCTCCTCGCGGAGCAAGGCCCGATAGCGACGGCGGAGCCGCCCGGCGGCCGCCCGCGCGGCGACTTCCGAGAGCCCGAGCACCTCGGAGACCTCGGCGTATCGCATCCGATCGGCCGAGCCCAGGAGCGCCGGACGCAAGGCCTCGAGGAGATCCGCCTTGCCGCTGACGGCCATCTCGGCCTCCAGCCGGGCCAGGACCAGATCCAGGACCGTGAGCGCCCACCGCCGCTCGAACAGTCGCTCGGCGGTCAGGGTATGCGAGGGCTCTCGGTCGTAGCGACCCCGGGCCTTGCACCGGTCGATCGAGATCGGGGATCGCCCGCCGCCCCGCTTCTCGGCACGGTCGTGGTCGAGGCGATTGGCCGCGTAGTGCGAGCACGCGGCCATCAGGAACGAGCGGAACCGGCCCCGCTCCGGGACGACGCCGGACAGGTCCCCCTTCTCCAGGAGGCGGGCGAAGAAGCCCTGGACGAGATCCTCGGCCGCCTCGGCCCCGTGTCCCTTGCGTCGCAGGAAGGCGTACAGCGGATACCAGTAGGCCTCGCAGAGCTCCGCCAGAGCCGCATCCGATCCGTCGCCCCCGCCATCTCGCGCGGCGAGGATCATCGTCCATCGAGTCGTCTGGAACCGCGTCATCGAGGGTCCGGCGGCTGGGTCGGGGGGGCACGGCCTGCCATCATGATGAGATTATCCGAGAGGACCGTCTCGCGGAAGCCCCTGCCACCGCCCGGCGTCCGGCCGGTCACGCCTGGAGATTGTCCGGGGCTCGTCGATCGGTTAAGACTGATAGCTCGAAACTCGGGACAAATCGTAAGGAAGGGCGCGACGGGATGAAGATCGACCAGTTCCTCCGGCATCACGGGATCGCCGGCAATCCGTTCAGCGAAGAGGACGCGCAGACCGACACGGTCTTCAAGCGCGGCTGCCTCGGGACGATCCACCACCCCGCCTGGGACAAGTTCTTCGGGAGCCCCGCCGATCCTTCCACCGCGCTGGTCTTCGGCGAGAAGGGGAGCGGCAAGACCGCGCTCCGGCTCCAGGTGACCTCGGAGCTGGAATCGTACAACAACGCCCACCCCGAATCGCGGGTCTTCGTCATCTCGTATGACGACTTCAACCCGTTCCTCGACCATTTCCGCGATGCGCTCCGAGCCAGGGACGCCGGGGAGGCCCTGGAACGCTGGCGGCTCCAGGATCACATGGACGCCATCCTCGCGCTCGGCGTCACCCAGCTCATCGACGCCCTGACCGCCGAGAAGGCCGACCTGACCGCACTGACCCTCGACCAGCGCCGCGACCTCCTCCTGCTGGCCGCGCTCTACGACCAGTCGACCCGCGAGCCGATCGAGAAGCGCTGGAGCCGGCTCCGCCGACGGTCGGGCTTCCGCCCGCTCTGGAGCCGGAGGGACCTGCAAATCGGCTTCGGGACCACGCTGGCCGTCCTGATCCTGATCGCCGCGTTCCCGGGCGTCCGGACCCTCAGCATCCTCCCCTGGCTGGTCTTGCCGATCCTCCTGGGCTGGCTCTACTGGGGCTGGCGGCTCTTCCGGGCCGAGTGGCACGCCCGGTCGATCCGCAAGGCGGTCCGGGTCCTGGCCCGCGACCCCGCCGCCCTCCGTTGGGAACTCCTCTGGTTCCAGCCCGGCGAGTTGGCCGGACAGCCGCTCCCCTCGACCGTCCGCGGTGGCGGCGAGGAGCGTTACGAACTCCTCCGGAAGTTCCAGTCGGTCCTGGCCACGCTGGGCTACTCGGGAATCCTGGTCCTGGTCGACCGCGTCGACGAGCCCCAATTGATCGAGGGCGACCCCCGCAAGATGCGTGCCCTGATGTGGCCCTTGCTCGACCACAAGTTCCTCCGACATCCGGGAATCGGCTTCAAGCTCCTCCTGCCGATCGAGCTGGCCTACTACCTCGAAAAAGAGGACAAGGATTTCTACGACCGGGCCCGTCCCGACAAGCTGAACCTGATCAAGCCGCTCCGGTGGACCGGCCCCTCGCTCTATGACCTGGCCGGCGACCGACTCCGCGCCTGCTCGATCGAGCCCTCGACCAACGGCGACGGGCCGAGACTCCGGCAGCTCGTCGACCCGAGCGTCTCCGACGACTCCCTCAAGGACGCCCTGGGGAATCTTCGGACCCCCCGGCAACTCTTCAAGTTCCTCCATCGCCTCCTCGAAGAACATTGCCACCGGCACACCGAGGACGCCCCGCGCTGGACCATCGACGCCGACACCTTCCGGACGACCTACACCGCCCACATCCGCGACCTCGACGCCTTCGACCGCGGGTACGGCCACGGCTGATCATTTCAGGTCCCGCCAGGATCGGCGCGGGACGTTCATCCATCAGGCGGAGCCTCACCAAGGGGGAGGTTGCGATGATCGATCCGACCGTCGGCGTGTCCGAAATTCAGTTGAGGGTGGATCAGCTCCAAACCCTGCTCCGAGATGTCTCCGATCGGCTCGACCGATCGGAGCGGAGGCATCGCCGGAGGTTTCGACTGGCCGTGGTCGGGGGATGCTCGGCGGCCCTCCTCCTGATGGCGGGGGGGGCCGCTTACGTCCAGCAATTCACCCGGCTGGATGTGATCGGCCCGAGCAACGACATCCGCGTCTCGACCACGGTCGACCCCGTCTCCGGGAGCGCCGGGATCGAGATCTTGAGCGTGGAAGGGCGGCGGGTCATCTTCCTGGGGACCACCCGCGACGGCCTGCCGAACCTCTCGATGTACGACCCGACGGGCCAGAAGATCGTCCGCGAGGTGGCCCCCTGAGATCCGCCCCGTCCCCTCCGTGGCATTCCCCCGGGAGATCAGAGATGAGTCGCCTCCTTCGCTCGATCCTGTCAGGCCTCGCCGCGAGCGTGGCCCTGGGCTACCCCTGCTTCGCCGAGGACGCATCGTATTCTCGGATCGAAGACGTGATCTACGGCCGGAAGTTCGGCACCGCCCTGACCTTCGACGTCTTCACCCCCAAGAAGGACGCCAAGGGGGTCGGGGTGGTCTTCGCGGTCAGCGGCGGCTGGTACTCCTCGCACGAGGGGATCCCGATGGGCCTGATCGAGCCCATCGTCGCCCGGGGGTACACGGTCTTCGCCGTGGTCCACGGGAGCCAGCCCAAGTTCACCATCCCCGAGGTCCTGGCCGACATGAACCGGGCCGTCCGGTTCATCCGGCATCACGCCCAGGATTACGGGATCGACCCGGCTCGGATCGGGATCTATGGGGGATCGGCCGGCGGGCACCTCTCCTTGATGCAGGGGACGGCCGGAGACGCGGGCAACCCCGAGGCCAAGGACCCGGTCGATCGCGAGTCGAGCCGGGTCCAGGCCGTGGCCTGCTTCTTCCCGCCCACCGACTTCTTCAACTACGGGAAGCCGGGCGAGGACGCGCTGGGGCGGGGGATCCTGAAGGACTTCGCGGCCCCGTTCGACTTCCACGTGATCGACCCGGCCCGCAAGAAATTCGTCGAGATCACCGACGAGGAGAAGCTCCAGGAGATCGGCCGGGCCATCGCGCCGGCCTATCACGTCTCGCCCGACGACCCGCCCACCCTGATCGTCCACGGCGACGCCGACAAGCTCGTCCCGATCCAGCAGGCCGAGTTGATCGTCGAGAAACTGAAAGAGGTAGGCGTCCCGGCGAAGCTGGTCGTCAAGGCCGGGGCCGCGCACGGCTGGCCGGACATGGGCTCCGACCTGGCCGCCTTCGCCGACTGGTTCGACCTGTACCTCAAGAAGCCCGAACCGGCCAAGACGTCGGCCAGGACCCGGGCCGACCAGCCGCCCCGGAAGGTCGTCATCGGCACGACCATCCAAGGACCCTGGGGCAAGCCGGAGGAAATCGGCGCACGGCTTGATGCCCTGGGTGCCCTGGTCGACGAGATGGCCCAAGAGGCAAGCCGCAAGTATCCCGGCGATGGGCTCGACCTGGCGGTCCTCACCGAATCGGCGGTCTCCCACACATCCGGCCCCCCCTCGGCTCGCGCGGTCCAGCTCCACGGGGCCATCCAGGAGGCCCTGGGCGCCATCGCCCGCAAGCACAACACGTATCTCGTCGCGCCGATGGATCTGGTCGAGCAGGGGTTGGGCGGGACGACTTACGCCAACGCCGCGGTGCTGTTCGACCGGCAGGGGAAGATGGTGGGCTATTACCGGAAGGCGCATCCGGTGGCCGTCCTCGGGACCGACGAGCTGGAAGGCGGGATCAAGCCCGGCTCCGATTACCCGGTCTTCGACTGCGACTTCGGCAAGTTGGGCATCCAGATCTGCTGGGACGTCCAGTTCGAGGAAGGCTGGAAGGTCCTGGGAGATCGAGGGGCCGAGATCGTCGCCTGGCCGACCGCCTCGCCGGCCACGGCCCAGCCGGCCTCGCGGGCCGCGGCCAATCGCTACTTCGTCGTCTCCAGCACCTGGCGCGAGGACGCGACCATCTTCGAGCCGACCGGGCTGGTCGCCGCCCAGGTCGAGTCGCCCGGCAAGGTCCTGATCCACCAGGTCGACCTGAGCCACGCCCTCCTCGGCTGGTCGAGCCCGCTCCGGAACGGTCAGGCCCTCTCCGAGAAGTTCGGCGACAAGGTGGGCTATCACTACGAGCCGAGGGAAGACCTCGGGCTCTTCTGGTCGAACGACCCCAGGATGACCATCGGCCAGATGATCGAATCGCTCGGCCTGGAAGAGATCGACGCCCAGGTCGAGCGTAACCGGCGCCTCCAGGACGAGGCCCGGGGCGGCCCGACCTTCGGGCACCGATGATCCACCCGGGCGCGGATTTCTCGTAGGGCAGGGCTTGCCCTGCCGGCCTTATTTCTCCGGGACCTGACGGGGGATCACCCAGCACGAATCATGACCCGTCATGCCGATCCGGGGATAGTACCCCCGGGCCAGGGGGGCCGCCAGCAGGATCAGGGTCGTCCCCAGCCCCGCCGCCTCATGGGTCCGGCGGATCAGTTCCTTGCCGATCCCCTGGCGCTGATACTCTGCATCCACCGCGAGGTCGGAGAGATAGGTGCAAAAGCTGAAGTCGGTGATCGCCCGCGAGATCCCCACCAGGACTCCTCCGGCTCGGGCGGTCACCAGGACTCCGGCATGCTGGAGCATCCCCCGGATCGTCTCGGGCTCGTCGACCGGCCGACGTTCGGCCAGGGTGGATCGACGGAGGAGGTCCACGAATTCCTCGGGCGTCAGGCCCGGTTCCAGTTGATAGGTCAGTTCCAAGGCTCGCTCCCAATCCCAGATGGATCTCGATCAGAGTCGGGGGTCGACCGGCTCGCTCTCCAGCGCCAGGACGCCGAAGACGCACTCGTGGACCCTCCGGAGGGGCTCGCCCCGGACGAACCGCTCCAGCCCCTCGATCCCCAGGGCGAACTCGCCCAGGGCCAGCGACCGCTTCCGCCCCAGCCCTCGCGAGCGGAGCCGCCCCAGGTTCTCGGGCGAGGTGTAGTCGGGCCCGTAGATGATCCGGAGATACTCCCGACCCCGGCACTTCACGGCGGGCTGGGAGAGCCCTCGACCCCCTCGGTGGATGAACGAGAGCGGCTTGACCACCATCCCCTCGCCCCCTCGACCGGTCAGGTCCTCCCACCAGGCCACCCCGGCGGCCTGGCTGTCCGGGTCGGTCACGTCGACCACCTGATAGGGGGTCGACCGGAGGATCTCGGGATCAGCCCGGCAGATCTCGGCCAGGGTGTTCATGTGCCAGATGTGGTCCTTGTCGAGGTGGACCCGTCCCTCGGTGGCCAGCAGGTGGAACGGGGCCAGCTTCAGATCGGTGATCGACTCCACCGGCCAGCAGTAGTGCCGATAAGCGGCGACGAATCGGTTGATATCCCGCTCCCGACGCTCGAACGAGCCCTCGACCACGTCGAGCGCCGCCCGCTCCTCCCCCGCCAGGCGACCGGCGGCCTGATTCAGGGCGAGGACCGCGCGCGGGATCGAGGCCGAACCGGCCGCGCCGACGGCGGCGTACTGGGTCTTCACGAGTTCCTGGGCCTTGGCCGACCAGGGCATCAGCTCCGAGTCGAGGCAGGCCCACGAGGTCTCCATCTTCTCCCAGAGTCCGACCGAGGTGGCGGCCTCGCGAATCCGGTCGAGGAATCGCCGCTCCAGGTCCGGGTCGTTGAAGAACCGCCGACCGGTCCGGGTCACGACGATCCCGAGTTCCCCCGAGGTGATCCCGAACCGCTCGCGAGCGGCCTGCTCGTCGCGGCAGACGACCACGACCGCGCGGGAGCCCATGTGCTTCTCCTCGCAGACGACCTGCGGGGCTCCCTGGCCTCGGTAGTATTCGAAGGCTTCGGAGGGATGCTCCAGGAGGCCCGGCTGGTCGCTGGTCTCGCAGGGCGACATGGTGGGCGGGAGGTAGATCAGCCACCGGGGGTCGGCGGCGAACCGGCTCATGACCTCCAGCGCCGCCATCGCGTTTTCCTCGCGGATCGTGACGTTGCCCCGGAGCCGGGTCGGCACGATCCGCTTGCCGATCACGTCCTCGGCGTCGAGCACCCGGTCGTGATCCTGCTGGGCCGAGAGGCCCGGGGCCTGGCTCTCCACGGGCAGGAACGGCCGGGCTGGCTCGCAATAGGTCCGGGCGGCGGGGACCGAGACGAACTCCCGTTCCGGGTAGCGGAGCGCCGTCAACTTCCCCCCGAAGACGCAGCCGGTGTCGATGTTGACCGTCCGGTTGAGCCAGTCGGACTCGGGGACCGGCGTGTGCCCGTAGACGACCATCGAGGAACCTCGATATTCACTCGCCCAGTCGAACCGGACGGGCAGGCCGAACTCGTCGGTCTCCCCGGTCGTCTCGCCGTAGAGGGCGAAATCGCGGACCCGGCCCGAGCCTCGACCCTGCATCTCCTCCTTCATCCCGGCGTGGGCCACGACCAGCTTGCCGTCGTCGAGGACCAGGTGACTCACCAGGCCATCGAGGAAGACGTCCACCTCCCGGATGAAACCGGCCCGCGACTCGACCGGCAGGGCGTCGATCTCGGCCAGGGTATCGGCCAGCCCGTGCGTGATCTGCACGTTCTTGCCCCGGAGCTTCCTCAGGAGCTTCATGTCGTGGTTGCCCGGTACGCACAGCCCGGCGCCGGAATGGACCATCCGGGCCGCGATCCGGACCGAGTCGAGGACCCGGGGACCCCGATCCACGAGGTCGCCGAGGAAGATCGCCTTGCGTCCCTCGGGATGGACATACGACGGCCCGGAGAGCAGGGGGGACAGGTCGGGGGCCTCGGCCGACGTCTCGTAGCCCAGCTTCGACAACAGTGCCTCCAACTCATCGGCGCAGCCGTGGATGTCGCCGATGATGTCGAACGGGCCGTGCTCATCCGAACGATCGTTCCAGAGGGGGACTCGCTCGATGGTGGCCGCCTCGACCTCCTCGGGCTGATCCATCACGATGACGTAACGGAAACCCTCCTTCCGGAGGTTCCGGAGCGAACGTCGGAGTTGCGAGGTCTGGTTGCGGATGACATGCGGCCCGAAGGCCCGGTCGGGTCGGCTGTTGTTCCGCTCCTGGCAGACCCATTCGGGCATGTTCAGGACGATCGCCACCGGCAGGCAGTGATATTGCCGGGCCAGCTCGACCAGCGGCTTGCGCGACTCGGGCTGGACGTTTGTGGCATCGACGACCGTCAACCTCCCCAGGGCCAGCCGCTTCCCGGCGACGAACCGGAGGACCTCGAAGGCGTCCTTGGTGACGGCCTGGTCGTTCTCATCATCCGAGACCATCCCCCGGCAGACGTCGGAAGAGAGGACCTCGGTCGCCCGGAAATGCTTCCGAGCGAACGTGCTCTTGCCCGAACCGCTGGGGCCGACCATGACGACGAGGCTGAGCTTGGGGATCTTGATATGCATGATAATCAGCTAATCGGTGTCGGCCGAGGATGACTCGTTGATACCAGCGACGAGGGCTCGACTATCTTCATTCGAATCGTGGCGGCATTCCTCGATCAGCCATCCGGGAGCAACATGCTGATACTGAAGGAGTCGCGCCGAGTCGAATCGGCAGTTTTCGCAAGGGGTCGAGGCATAAGTGACGACCGCCAGCCTCGAACAATCGGACTCCGGATTGTTTTCGAGAACCCGGATGGCATCCATCATCCGACCGTGACGATCATGCTCATCCTCGACAGGAGCCTCGATCACTTCCAGAATTCGTTCCTCGTCGCCAGGCTGAAAGTTATTGATGAAGAGACCGATTTCGGCCTCGTCATGAGTACCATCTTTCAACTTGGAGAGGGCGAACTCCCGGACGAGAGGATGCCCGATCTTCTCGGTGGCGATCAATGCCCGACGCCGGACTTCCGATTCGCCATGTTGGCAAAACTCGATCAAAGTAGCGACAAACTGCGGTACGGGGCGGTTCGAAAACACTCGAAGCAAATTTTGGATCACCTGGGCATTTCGGGCGATCCGAAGCTGCTCGTGGATCATCGCCAGGTCGGACTCATCGGCGTACTTTCCCCAGCCCGAGAACAGCCCCAGGCGGTGATCGCCCGATTCGACGGCCTCGAGGATTTCCGTGACGCTGATCGCTCGCATCCGATCTTGATGCGAGATTCGGGGGCGTTGCTTGGTCCGTCCGGTCCGTTCTTGCCAACCCGACCAGTAATCCCGGGTCGCCTGGTCCTTCGAGGAGGCCAGAAGTTCCCTGACTCGGCCCTCGCCGAATCGTTCGCTGGCATTTCGAAAAAGACCATCGTCATCCCACTCCCAAGCGCGGCCAGCAAGTCGTTCGCCTCGGACCCGAACGGCGAAGAGGAAGGCCGACTCGCCATCAAGTTGGAGAATCTCCTCTTCTCCAAACCAGCCGAAATCGTCGATCGGTTTCTGTTCGACGATTTCGTACAACCGGGCGCGGAACGTCTCATCGCCCGACAGTGCGTAGCGGAGGGCGATTTCGCAGAGTTGATTGGCGTCCCGCTCATTTGAGAAGTCGTATAGGGCATGGAGGATCGGCACGCGGAATCGATCCTTGGCCTGGACCGCCAGGATCATCTTCCAGAGCCAGTCTCCCCGGGAGTCTTCAACCTGCACGTCATGCCGTTGGTCCTGGAGGCAGGCTGCCAGAAGCGGACCGTCCTCAAGTCTCCCTGCCATGGCCCATTGGACCGCCCGCCCGAGACCTTTCTGTAACGCGTCTCGCTGCTGGTCGATCGAGGGTGACGAAGGAGGTGAGTGATCGGCGAATCGCAGCTCGTCCTCATCCGATCGGCCCATGATTGACCTCCGCTCTGGCAAACACCCCCATCTGGGTCGGCGAGCCGAGGGCCTCATCTTCCGGCCCAACCGGGAGGAAGCGGACCGAGTATCCGAACCGACCGGCGACTCCTTCGGCCCAGGCCCGGAACTCGGCTCGGGTCCACTCGAAGCGGTGGTCGGGATGCCGGAGCTTGTCGGGTCCCACGTTCTCCCAGGTCACGTTGTATTCCCGGTTGGGCGTGGTCAGCACGATGGTCGAGGGCCGGGCGAATTCGAACAGGACTCGCTCGAAGGACGCCAGCCGGGGCGGGTCGAGATGCTCGACGACCTCGACCACGGCAGCGGCGTCGAAGCCTTCCAGCCTCCGATCCCGGTACATCAACGAGCCGTGGATCAGCTTGATCCGGCTCGCCTGATTCTCGGACATTCGGTCGAGCTTGAGCCGTTCGCTCGCGACTTCGAGCGTGCGGATCGAGACGTCCATCCCGACGATCTGCTCGAACTGGCGGTCCTTGAGCAGGCTCCGGAGGAGTTTCCCCTCGCCGCAACCGAGGTCGAGGACCTTCCGGGCTCCCGACCCTCGGAGGGAAGCGAGGACCGCCCCCTGGCGCTGCTCGTTCAGGCTGAAGGGACGCTCCAGGACCTCCTCGGGCTCGTCGATCGGGGGTCGATCCGCCTCGGCATCGGTCGGCTGCTCCTCGGCGACCAGTCGGGCCAGGGCCTCCCGGTAGAGACTCGCGCGGGATTTCAGATACCTCCGCGCGATCTCATCGCGCAGGGGGTGGGCCCCTAGCCAGCCCCGGCCCTTCTTCAGGAGCTTTTCCAGCTCGTCGTCGCCGACGAAGTAGTGCTTCTTGTTGTCGAAGACCGGGATCAGGACATAAAGGTGCGTCAGGATTTCCGAGAGGGTCCCGACCTTCGAAACCGTCACCGAGTGGTAGTGGCTCTCGCCCCAGTCGGGGAACCGCTCGTCGAGCGGTTTCCGTTCCGACTCGACCGCGTATCCCAGCGGCTCGAAGACCGCCTTCAAGAAATCCTCGCCGCCCCGGACCGCCAGCACATCCAGCCGGACCGAGAGGGGCATGGGGGTCGTCGCCAGTTCGCTCCGCCCGTCGCAGCGACCCTGGAGGGCCGACCGGAAGACCTGCGAGATTGCCACGCTCAGGAACGACGAGGCGACATAAGCCCGGTCGTTGACGTACTGCGAGAGTAGTCCCTCGCCCGAGCCCTTACCCCGGACGATCCCCACCGGGTCGACTTCCAGGAGCAGGCAGGCGGAGCACCGATCGTCCGAAACCTCGGGGTAGAAGACATGGGCCTTGCCGAAGCTGAGATCGAAGCTCTGGAATCGCCCGGGATGCTTGTGCAGCAGGTAACCGAGGTCGGTGGCCGGCCGGTGAGTCGTCGTGATCGTCAGCAGCATCGAGACGGCCTCGACGGGATTCGGGAGCCGGGCCACGTCGCCGCCCCGGCCTCGCCTACTTCTGAGTGAAGCTAGGACGAGGTGATGATGATAATCGCAGACAGGACGCGAGTCATCCAGGTTCGGATCGATCCGCGCGAGAGCCCGCCGGGGCGGCCCCTCGGCATCGAGGGAACGCATCCCGACGGGCTCGGTGATTCCTGGATGACTCGAAGAAGACTCAGGCGTCGATCTTGTCCGCCATCCCCCCGGAGACGAGGGCCTTGACCATCTCGTTCGAGTAAAAGTCGTGGGGGAAGCCCAGCCTGATCCGGCTGGCCTGGTCCAGGCGGGCCAGTTGTGCCTCCTCCAGTTTCAGGTCGAGGCAGGCGAGGTTGTCGCGGAACTGTTCGAGCCGACGGGCCCCGACGATCGGGATGATCGGCACGGGCCGATGTCGGAGCCAGGCCAGGGCGACCTGCGCGGGGGATCGGCCGACCTCCCTGGCAATCGCCAGGACCTCGGCCACCACCTGCTCGGTCTGCTCGCGAGGCTGGGCGAAGTTCTTCATCATCTCGCTGTTCATCCGGGCGTCGGCGTCGGCCTTGCCCCCGGCGTACTTACCGGTGAGAACGCCTCCGGCCAGGGGGGACCAGGCCGTCACCCCCAGGCCCATCGCCTCGGCCATCGGCAGGAGTTCACGCTCGACCGTCCGCTCGATCAGGCTGTACTCGATCTGGAGCCCGACGAAGGGGGACCAGCCCCGGAGTTCGGCCAGCGTATTGGCGCGGGCCACCGCCCAGGCGGCCATATCCGAGACCCCGGCGTGGAGGATCTTGCCCTGACGGACCAGGTCGTCGAAGGCCCGCATCACCTCCTCCAGCGGCGTCATCCGATCCCAGATGTGGAGCCAATAGAGGTCGATGTAGTCGGTCTGGAGCCGCTTCAGGCTGGCCTCGACCGACCGCATCATATTCTTCCGCTGGTTTCCTCCGGCGTTAGCGTCGGTCCCGGGCATGGCGTTGGTGTACTTGGTCGCCAGGACCGCCCGGTCACGATCCCCTTTGAGGAACTCGCCCAGCATCACCTCGCTGGTCCCGTTGGTGTAGACGTTGGCCGTGTCGATGAAGTTGCCCCCGGCCTCGAAGAAGGCGTCGAGGACCTGTCGGCTCTCGTCCTTCGACGAGCCCCAGCCCCAATCCTCGCCGAAGGTCATCGTCCCGAGGCAAAGCTCCGAGACTCGCAGGCCGGAATTCCCGAGCAGTCGATAGCGCATGATTGTTCCCCTGGAATCCATCATCAGAACATACGATTTTTTCTAAATACAGCAAGAGTGTCCCGGGACCATTGCAAGCCCGTCAAGCCAAGCCGAGGGGACCCTCACCCGGCCTTCGGCCACCCTCTCCCGGGGGGAGAGGGAATCGTCTGGCTCCCTCTCCCCCGAGCGATCGCGTAAAAATACCCAAATATTATCAACTAATGCCAGGCATCACCAGCCCGAGCCCGCCGCTGGCCTCGACGTACTGTCCGGTCATCCAGCCCGAGTCGGGCGAGGCCAGCAACGAGGCGGCGTTGGCGATGTCCTCGACCTCGCCCAGGCGACCCATCGCGGTCATGGCGGCGAAGGCCCGCGTCAGTTGGGGATTCTCGCGCATCCCGGCATTCAGGTCGGTGGACGTCAGGCCAGGCGCGAGCGTGTTGACGGTGATCCCTCGCTTGCCGAGTTGCGCCGCCAGCCCCACGGTGAAGTTGTCCAGCGCGGCCTTGGTCATGCAGTAGGGCAGGAAATCCGGCATCGGGTTGCGCGATAGGTTCGACGAGACGTTGATGATCCGGCCGCCATCCCTCAGGCGGGGCAGGGCATGCTGAGTCACGAAGAACGGCCCTTTCACGTTGACCGCGAACACCCGGTCGAAGTCGGCCTCGGTCGCCGATTCGACGGAGCGGCCGTCGGCCACCCCCGCATTGTTGACCAGGATGTCGAACCCGCGATCCTGGCGACGAGCGGTCAACTCCGCGTCCAGGGTCTCGAAGAAGCGGCCCAGCTCCGCCATCGAGCCGACGTCGGCCTGGATCGAGAACGCCTCGCCTCCCGCCGATTCGATCTCGCGGACCACTTCGCCCGCCGCATCGGAGTTGGTCCGGTAGTTCACGCAGACCAGGGCCCCGTCGCGGGCCAGCCGGAGCGCGATGGCCCGACCGATACCACGAGACGACCCGGTCACGACGGCGACTTTTCCATCGAGGCTCATGGGGACTCCTTTGACTCTGTGCGCAGTCTCCCCGGGCCCGGCCACGCACGACATGGCCAGGCAATCCCGAGGCTTCTTGAACCGATCGATCCGCTACTTCGGGTCGCCCTCGTCACCCCGACCGGCCAGGCGCCGGACGATCCGACCGAGGGCGCAGATCTCGTCAGGTCCGAGTCGCCGGAGCCGCCCTCCCATGGCGATCCCCAGCGCCTCCCGGCCCCGACGGAGGGCCTCCTCTCCCGGGGCGGTCACGACCAGCCGGAACTTTCGCAAGTCCCCCGGCTCGGCCCGACGTTCCAGGAAGTCCTTCGCCTCCAACTGCTTGATCAGGTACGTCACCGTCGGCGGGGGGAGGTGCGTCCTCCGGGCCAGTTCGGCCGGGAACGGATGGTCCCCGACCACATCCAGCAGGAAATACGCCTTGGGAGACAGCCCCAGGGCCTCCAGGGCGGGGGCCGAGTCGTTCATGACGGACTCGATCACCTCCCAGATCCCCCCCAGGATCGCGCTGGCCTCCGACCCGTCCTCTCCGCTCGCTGACATGATAGGCTTGCCCTGTTCCGAAGTCAAATAGTTCAACAGTGGAATTATATCGTCGGACCGGTCCTCAGAATCCCCTTGAAATCCGGACGTCCAAGCTATATCCTTCAAAGCGAATGAACAAGACACGGACCTCAACCCCTGGCCTCGACGAGTCGACCCGGCTGCTCGCCGCGTTCGCCGACCCGGTCCGGCTCCGCCTCCTGAGCCTCCTGAACGGCGATCGGGAGGAGGTCTGCGTCTGTCACCTCCACGGCGCGCTCGAACTCCCGCAACCGACCGTCTCCCGACACCTGGCCTACCTCCGCAAGCATGGCCTGGTGGCCGGCCGAAAGGAAGGGCTCTGGGTCCACTATAGCCTGGCCCGGCCCCGGTCGGGACTCCATCGGATCCTCCTGGGCTGCCTGGGGCCGACCCTGGGCGACCCGGAAATCTTCGATCGGGACCGTCGACGACTCGAAGTCCTGGCGGGATGCTGCGACAGGCCTTGAATCGGACTTTTTTTGCTCGCCTATATTCGCCTGATCCCATATAAGGTTTCGATTCACGAGGAGTCATTCCCGATGGATGCCGGAGCCGTCACCTGCCACCCCCGGATCTCGGGCCGACTGTCGTTCCTGGACCGCTACCTGACGCTCTGGATTTTTTCGGCGATGGCGCTCGGGGTCCTGCTGGGGAACGTCGCCCCCGGCCTGGTCGGGTCGATCACGGGGCTGAGCGTCGGCACGACCTCGATCCCGATCGCCCTCGGCTTGATCCTGATGATGTACCCTCCGCTGGCCAAGGTGAGATACGAGGAGCTGGGCCGGGTCTTCCGCGACACGAAGATCCTGGCGCTCTCGCTGGTCCAGAACTGGGTGATCGGGCCGATCCTGATGTTCGGCCTGGCCCTGGCCTTCCTCGGCGATCGGCCCGAGTACGCCATCGGGCTCATCCTGATCGGCCTGGCCCGTTGTATCGCCATGGTCATCGTCTGGAACGACCTGGCCCGGGGCGATGCGGAGTACGCCGCCGGCCTGGTCGCACTCAACAGCATCTTCCAGGTGTTCGCCTACTCGGGCTATGCCTACGTCTTCATCAAGGTCCTCCCGCCGATCCTGGGTTACTCCTTCGGCCAGGTGGACCTCTCCGGGATCACGATGGGTTCGATCGCCGGGAGTGTCCTCGTGTACCTGGGAATTCCATTCCTGGCCGGCATGATCACGCGACTGGTCCTGGTCCGGTCCCGGGGCCGGGACTGGTACGAGCGGCGGTTCATCCCGGCGATCAGCCCGCTGACCCTCCTGGCGCTCCTGTTCACGATCGTGGTGATGTTCTCGCTTCAAGGGGAGAGCATCATCCGGATTCCGCTGGACGTCCTCCGGATCGCGGTCCCGCTGCTGATCTATTTCGTGGTCATGTTCCTGGCCTCTTTCTGGATGGGCCGAAGGCTCGGGGCCGACTATTCGAAGACAGCCACGCTCTCGTTCACGGCGGCGAGCAACAACTTCGAGCTTGCGATCGCCGTGGCCGTGGCCGTCTTCGGCATCAACTCGGGTGCGGCCTTCGCCGCCGTGATCGGGCCGCTGGTCGAGGTCCCCGTCCTGATCGGCCTGGTCAATGTCGCGCTTTATTTCCAGGGACGTTTCTTCCGCGACGGTTCGACGCAACCCCCCGATTCCGTCCCGGTCCCTTGAGGAGATTGCCCGCCGATGTCGTTCCGTCTTCCCTTGTTCGTCGCCACCTCGGCCATCCTGCTGACACCATTCGCCGGGGTCCGGGCCGGAGATGACGCGGGTCCTCTGGCCCGGTCGCTCTGGCTGGTCCAGCGATTCGGGACCGCCGAGTCGGTCTCGCCGCGTCACGACCAGAAGCTCAAGGGTCAGCTCGCCAAGGCCCTCGGCAAGCAGGGCATCCTCGATACCTCGGGAGTCCAGGGACTCATGGAACGATCGACCTTCGACAAGCTCGCTGGTGGCGACGGGAAACTCGAACCCTCCGAGGTCCGGGAGATCCTCGACGCCGACCAGCCGGAATCGCGCAAGCAACTGTCCCCGGCGATCCGGGATCATGCCGAACTCCTCACGACTTCGTTCGACCTGATTGACGAGCCTCACCGAGAGGCGGGAGAGAAGCTGGCCGCCTGGATCTCCGAGAATTTCAGGCCGGGCCAACCGCTCCACGTCACGGCCGTCTGCACCGGCAATAGCCGGCGGAGCATCATGACGTCGACAATGGGGAACATCGCCGCGGCCTATTACGGGATGCCCGAGATCCGCTTCCACAGCGGGGGGACCGCCCCGTCCGCCTTCAATCGTCGGACCATCGCCTCGTTGAAGGGGATCGGCGTGGTGATCGAGCCGACCGGCGAAGAGGCCCCCCGGGGCGAGCCCCAGACGGCCAACCCCATCTACAAGGTCCGATGGGGACAGGACGGAGGGTCGGCCCTGGAATCGACCGAGTTCTCCAAGACCTACTTCGACCCCTCCAATCCCCAGACGGGGTTCGCCGCCTTGATGGTCTGCGGCGAGGCCGACGCCGCCTGCCCGTTCGTCAAAGGGGCGGCCCTCCGGGTCTCGATGCCCTATCTGGACCCCAAAATTTACGACGATAGCCGGTTCGAAACGACCAAGTACGACGAGCGCCGGGACGACATCGGTCGCCTCATGCTGAGCGTGATGATGCAGGTCCGGAACCGTCAGGCGCATCCTTGACCGACCCAGGTTTCCATCGGGGAGGCACCACCATGTCCGAGTTGATTACCGATGCCGTGAAGTCGAAGTATGGCTCGGTCGCCGTCAGCGGATTGTCGACCGAGCAAGAGGGGGTCAAGGCGGTGGCCGAGGCCTTCGGCTATTCGCCCGAGGAGTTGGCCTCGATCCCGGCCGAGGCGAACATGGGGCTCTCGTGCGGGAACCCCACCGCCACCGCCAATCTCCGCGAAGGCGAGTCCGTCGTGGACCTGGGGAGCGGCGGGGGGCTCGACGTCTTCCTGGCCGCACGGAAGATCGGGCCGACCGGCCGAGCGATCGGGATCGACATGACGCCCGAGATGCTCGAACTGGCCCGGAAGAACGCCGAGAAGGCTGGCCTGACGAACGTCGAGTTTTACCAGTCGACGATCGACAAACTCCCCCTGGCCGAAGGCTCGGTCGACTGCGTCATCTCAAACTGCGTGATCAACCTCGCCCCCGACAAGCCGGCCGTCTTCCGCGAGATCGCCCGGGTCCTCAAGCCGGGCGGTCGACTGGCGGTCAGCGACATCGCCCTGAAGCGGGAGTTGCCGCCCGAGCTGGGGAATGACCTGATGGCTTACGTCGGATGCATCGCCGGTGCGATCCCGATCGAGGAGTATCGTCAAGGGCTGATCGACGCGGGATTCGCCGCAGTCGAGGTCATCGACGACGGTTCCGACCTGAACGCCTACGCCAAGGTCGAGAACCAGGCGGCCTGCTGCCCGCCCCCGGCGGCCTCGGGTGGGCTGGCGGTCGTCGACACGGGCTGCTGCTCGGTCGGGCCGGCGGCGGTCGTGGACGACGCTTTGCATGCCAGGCTGGCCGATCTCCTCCGTCGATACGATGTCAATGATTACGCCGCCGCCGTGAAGATCTACGCCATCAAGCCTCGCTAAAAACCTCCGGTCCCGAGTCGCCTCGATCGCGATCCGAATTCGACCGCAAGAATCGGATGTCGGGGATCGAGCCTCCTGGCGAGAATAGCCCGGGTGTCGGCGATCGGTCGGATCCGGGGAGAGCCTCCGATGTCAATGGTCGAGGAGGATCGGTGGTGGGACGCCGTGGTTCGTCGCGACCGGCGAGCCATCGGCGACTTCGTCTACGCCGTGAAAACCACCGGGATCTATTGCCGACCCTCCTGCGGTTCGAGGCTGCCGAATCGGGAAAATGTCGGGTTCTTCGCGATCCCCGAACAGGCCGAGCGTGCGGGTTTCCGGGCCTGCCGACGCTGCAAGCCCGACCGGAACTCCGGCCGATCACCGGTCCAGGAAGCCGTGATCCTGGCCTGTTCGATGATCGAGGAGGATCCCGAATCCCCGAGCCTGGAGCAACTGGCGAAGGGCGTCGGGCTCAGCCCTCATCACTTCCAACGGGCCTTCAAGGGGGCCGTCGGAGTGACCCCGAAAGGCTACGCCACCTCGGTCCGGACGCGTCGGCTCCGGGAGGCGTTGGGCCGGGAAGGGACCGTCACGGGCGCGATCTACGCGGCCGGTTACGGCTCGAGCGGTCGCTGTTACGAAGAGTCGGCCCGGACGCTCGGCATGACCCCCTCGGAGTTCAAGGAGGGTGCGATGGGACTGGAGATCCGCCACGCGATCGCCCGGTGTCGGCTCGGTTGGGTCCTGGTGGCGGCCACTCGCCGAGGTCTCTGCCTGGTCGAGTTCGACGACTCGCCCGAGGCGCTCCGCGATCGGGTCGCCGCCCGGTTCCCCGGGGCCGAGATCCGGGGGGAAGATCCCGAGTTCGCGGGATGGGTCGAGGCGTTGCTCTCCCGGATCGAGACCCCGGGGCCGGACCCGGAACTTCCTCTGGACATCCAGGGGACCGCGTTTCAGCGGAGAGTTTGGGAGGTCTTGCGGTCGATCTCTCCCGGATCGACCGCCACCTATTCGGACGTGGCCGATCGGATCGGATCTCCGAAGTCGGTCCGGGCCGTGGCCCGGGCGTGCGCCTCGAATGAGCTGGCCCTGGTCGTCCCCTGTCATCGGGTCGTCCGCAAGGGGGGAGACCTGAGCGGTTATCGGTGGGGCGTGGAACGGAAGCGGGAGCTCCTCGACCGCGAAGCGGATTGTACCGATCGCACGATCGAGGAGCCTTGAGCCCGCTATTGCAGGGCGAATTTGAGCGTCAACTCTTTCCCGTCGCGGAGGACCGTCACGGCCACTTCTTCGCCCCGCTTCTTCTGCTGGAGGGTGTAGGCCAGGAGTTCGGATTCCGAGAGCTTGCCGGTCTGGCCGTCGAAACCGACGATGATGTCCCCCTTCAGGAACCCCGCGTTCTTGGCGACCGCGTGGTTTCCATACTGGCCGACGTGCTCGACCCGAAAGGCCATCCCCTCCTTGGCGAGGCCCGCGCCGGCTCGGCGACTCTCGTCGAGAGCGACCAGCTTGAGGCCACCCAGGCCCATCCGCCTGAGGTCCCAGGTCGTGGCTCGCCAGGAGATGTTCCCGCGTCGCCAGCCCTCGGGGAGCTTGAGGGCCACGTCCGAGGTTGCGCCGTCGCGGCGGATCCCGGCCTTCAACGTGGCCGAGGACGGGGTATTGTGCAGGACCCACTGGACGTCGGCGATCGAGAGCAGAGGCTGCCCCGCCAGCGTCACGATCTCGTCACCGGGGCGGAGCCCCGCCGATTCCGCAATGGAGGCCGGCTCGACCCGCTCGACCTTCGCCATCTCCTTCGGGTCGAGCTTCAGGCCCAGGACCTCGGGATCGGGGTAGGGGAAGAGGACCGGGTCGGGGATCGGCTCGTCCTCCATCCGGAACACCATACGCTCGGCCTCGCGGACCTGATGACAGTGCATGCAGCTCTTGGCCGTCTTGCCTTCGTAATCGATCTGCTCCCCGTACTTGCCGGACAGGCTGGGATAGTCGCGAGGGGTTTTGTAGCGGACCTCCTGGACTTGCTTCTCCGCCAACAAGGGCTTGAAAGCCTCGTATTCCCGGTGCATCCTCAAGGCTTCTTTCATGGCCTTGCGGAGCCCTTCCAGCGAGATATCCTCGTGTTCCGGCCTCCAGGATCGCGTCCCGAATCGCCCATAAAGGGTCATGTCGGGATTCATCAGGTAGGCGGCGAAGGACTGATCGAAGTCGTGCTGGAAGGTCGCCAGGTCGATCGTGTTCGCCTTGACGATCCGGACACAGACATATTCGTCGAGCAGGTCGCGGATCACCGGATCTCGGCGAGCCACGTCATCGTCGAATTCCTGGCAAGCCTCGCAAGGGATACACCGGAAGACGACCATGATCGGCTTGCCGGACGCCCTGGCGGCCGGGATCGCCCGAGACAGGTCGTTGTAGAACCAATCCTTGGACTCCTGGAAGGCCGCACGATCGTTGCGAACCTTGGTGTCTCGATCCTGGGCCAGGCTCTCCGACGCAACCAGGAGGAGCCCGAGGAAGGGAAGCCACTTGAGCATTGGGGGGATCTCCCGATGAGTGGTGGTCGCTCGTCCGCGCATCCTAACCCGAGGCGTTACGGGAGGAAACCCTCAAGCCAACCCCATCCCCACTTCAGCGCACCTCATCCGGCCGGTCCGGGACGAAGAGGGCCTGACCGAACCGGCCCGCACCGAAAGACGAGATCGCCCTCCGAGCCTCGTCGCCGCGGAGGAACTCATCGAACAGCCGGGCCTCGCGGACGTGGACCCCGGGATGCGCCTCGGAGTTGACCACGATGACGTGGTAGCGATTCTCGAGGAGGGGGTCGCCTTCGCCCAGGATGACCAGCTCGAGCGAATCGCGCTGGCTCAGGAAGGTGGCCCGGTCGGCCAGCGTGTAGGCCCGCTCCTGGTCGGCCATCCGGAGGACCTGGGCCATTCCCGACCCCGCCCGGACATACCAGTCCCCATTCGGCTCGATCTTCGAGGACTTCCAGACCAGGCGTTCCTTCGCGTGAGTCCCCGAATCGTCGCCTCGCGAGATGAAGCTCGATCCCCGCTCGGCGATCCGGCGGAATGCCTCCGCGATCGAGGCCACGCCTCGGACCTGCGCGGGGTCGGTCGAGGGGCCGACCAGCACGAAATCGTTGTGCATCAAGGCCCGGCGACTCTCCCCGAATCCTTCGGCCATGAATCGTTCTTCGAGTTCGGGAGCATGGGACAGGATCACGTCGGCGTCCCCTTTCCGCCCGAGTTGCAAGGCCTGCCCGCTCCCGACGGCCACCACTTTCACCTCGATGCCGGTCCGTTCGCGGAACATCGGGAGCAGGACATCGAGCAGGCCGCTGTCTCGCGTACTCGTGGTGGTCGCCAGGGTGACCGAAGGGGTCTCGCCCCCCCCGCAGCCCGCCCCGAGCAAGGCCATCGGCAGGAGGAGCAGGAGGTGAATTCGGATGTTCGGCATCGGCAGATCCTCAATAAATCATCTCGCCCCGCACGAATGCGGCGGTCCGGGGGTCGGCGGGATTCTCAAAAAATGTCCCGGTCGTGGCCAGTTCGATCAGGCTCCCGTCCAGGAGCAGGCCGACCCTCCGAGCGACCCGCCTGGCCTGGAAGAGGTTGTGGGTGGCCCAGACCACCGTCGTCCCTCGAACTTGATGATCTTCGAGAATGGTCCGCTCGACCAGCGCGACGTGGGCGGGGTCGAGGTGGGCGGTCGGCTCGTCCAGCAGGAGGATTTCGGGGCCGATCACCAGCGATCGGGCCAGGCTCACCAGCTGGACCTGCCCCCCCGACAGGCTCCGGGCCGACTGATCGGCGATCCCGGTCAGTCCGAGGCGATCCATCAGGACGCTTGTCCGTTCCGAAGGCCCACGATGGCCTCGGAGCCGGAGGCCGTACTCGACATTGAACCGGACCGACCCGGTCAGGAGGCGAGGGGCCTGGAATACCATCGAGATCCGTCGACGAGACGCCAGGTCGAGCCCCCGAGCGATCGACGAATGGCCCTCGAACCAGGCCTCGCCGTCCCCGAGCGGCTCCAGACCGGCCAGGATTCGGAGGAGGGTGCTCTTGCCCGCCCCGGTCGGGCCGAGCAGGCAGACGACCTCCCCTCGGTGGACATCCAGCTCGCCGACACGCAGGCGGAATCGGCCCCCGTAGTCCTTCCCGAGCGACCGGAGGCGATAGACCGGCGGTTCGATCATCGAAAACCCTTGCCGTCACCCAGGAGGATCAGCGCGTTGACGACCAGGGCCATCGCCAGGAGGACCCCACCCAGGGTCAGGGCGACCGCGAAATCGCCCCGGCCCGTCTCCAGGACGATGGCCGTCGTCAGGACTCTGGTGTGCCCCTGGATGTTCCCGCCCACGATCAGAACGGCCCCGACCTCGGAGAAGCTCCGTCCCAGGGCGGTCGCCACCGCCAGTGCGATCCCGCTTCGCGCCTCCCGGAGCACGACCCATCGGGCCTGCCAGGGGCTCGCCCCCAGCCCCTCGACCTGGAGGATCAGATCGGGGGGGACCGCCTGAACCGAAGCGAGCGTGATCCCGACGACGAACGGCAAGGCCAGGATCGTCTGGGCCAGGACCATCGCCCGAGGGGTGAACAGCCAGCCGAGCGAACCGAGCGGACCCGTCCGAGAGAGGAGCAGATAGAGGAGGAGTCCGACCACGACCGGGGGGAGCGACATCCCGGTCCGGGAGAGCAGGGAGGCCCACGCCCCGACCCGCCCCCGACCCAGCCCCGCCCAGGCTCCCAGGGGGATCCCGACGACCGAACTCGCCAGGACCGCCATCGCCGAGACCTGCATGCTGAGCAGGATGATCGCCCCGATCTCGACGCTCCCCCGCATTGTGAGATCTCCCTCGCCGTCCACACCCCCAAGCCGATCGAGGAGCATCACTATAGCACAAACGGAGCGTCAATCGCCGAGCAGGACCGACCCTTGAGCCCCTCGACACTATTGCATAAGCCCTATGCGCAACGGCATGTTAATGGCCAGGCTGGCCGTGCGAGCCGCCGTCGAGGGCCGATTCCCGATGAAACCATGATCCCGCTCGTCTATCATCCGCGATACAATTTCACCGCGTTCGGCCTGGAGCGGCGGCATCCATTCGACGGTCGCAAGTACCTTCGGATTCACGACGCCTTGATCGTCCGGGGCCTTCGTCATCGGAAGGACTTCATACGACCTCGCCCGGCCGGCCGGGACGACCTTCGAACCATCCACACCGACGCGTACCTCCGATCATTGCGGACCCCGAAGACCCTGGCGCAGATCGTCGAGGTGCCCGTCGTCCGCCGCCTCCCAGCCTGGGTGATCAACGGGCTCATCCTACATCCCATGCGACTGGCGGCGGGCGGTACGGCCCTCGCGTGCCAACTGGCCCTGGAGAGTGGAATCGCCATCAATCTCGGTGGCGGCTTCCACCATGCGGCCTCGGGATGGGGTGGCGGCTTCTGCGTGTACGCCGACGTGCCTTTGGCGGTGAAGTCGCTCCATGATGAGGGGAAACTCGAACGGGTGCTCGTCGTCGACCTGGACGCCCATCAGGGCAACGGTACGGCCGCAATCTTTCGAGACTGGGACTGGGCGGCCATCTACGACCTCTTCGAACTTGACATCTTCCCGGCCCACAAGGAATCGGAAGACTTTCCCATACCCGTCGGCCCGGATCTCTCGGGCGACGAATACCTGGAAATTGTCCGGGGCACACTGCCAGCGGCCCTCGATACCGTCCGGCCCGATCTGGTGGTTTATAACGCGGGATCCGATCCATACGTCGGCGACCAGCTGGCCCGATATCGCCTCACGGCGGGCGACCTGGCCGAGCGAGACCTGTCGGTCGTCACCGAAGTCCGGGAGCGTGGGATCCCGCTGGCCATGGTCCTCTCGGGCGGCTACTCGGCCGAATCCTGGAAGCTCCACGCCGACTCCATCGAGGGGATTCTCACTCGGTTCGATCGAGGCTGAGTGCGGGATCGGACGATCGATGACACTACGCCCGGCCCCGGAGCATGCCGTGCCAGTAGAGCGCCGGGAGCCCGTACTTCTTCAGGAGGTACATGCTCCTTCGCTCCTTCGACTGGTCGAACGGGAAGGTTTCCTTGGGTTTCTTGTCGTAGTCGAACTCGGCGAGGACGAGCTTGCCGTATCCGGTCACCAGCGGGCAGGACGTATAGCCGTCATACCGGGCCGTCGGCGACTCGCCCCGGATGGCCGAGATCAGGTTCCGGACGACGACGGGGGCCTGCTTGCGGATGGCCGCACCGGTCTTCGAGGTCGGCAGGTTGCTGGCATCCCCCAGGCCGAAGACGTTGGGGTAGCGGGAGTGCCGCAATGTGTCCCGATCCAGCTCGACCCAGCCGGTCGAGTCGGCCAGAGGGCTCTGCTTGATGAAGTCCGGGGCGCTCATCGGGGGCGTGACGTGGATCATGTCGTAGGGGATCGTCACCTCGTCCCCCGGGCCTTTCCGGCGGAAGACCGCCTCCTTCGACCCGGGCCGGATCGCGATCAGGTCGTGCTCGAAGTGGGTCTCGATCCCCTTCCGAGCGATGACCCGCTCCAGGCTCGCCGCGTATTTCGGGACGGCGAAGATCGACCCGAGCGCCGAGGCGAAGACCACCCGGGAACGGTCACGTACCCCCGACCGGAGGAAGTAGTCGTCTGCCAGATACATGATCTTCTGGGGAGCCCCCCCGCATTTGACCGGCGTGCCCGGATTGGTGAAGATCGCCGTGCCGCCCCGGAAGTTGCGGAGGCAATCCCAGGTATAGTCCACGGTCCGATAGTCGTAGTTGCTGCAAATCCCCTGGGTTCCGAGGTTTTCCCGGAGGCCCTCGACCTTCCCCCAGTCGATCTGGATGCCCGGCGCAACGACCAGGTAGTCGTAGCCGATCGACTCGCCCGACCGGGTTGTCACCAGGTTGTCATCCGGGCGAAACTCCTCCGCAGAGTCCCGGACCCAGGTCGTCCCCTTCGGGATGAAGTCGGCCTCCTCCCGCTCGCTGGCCTGCTTGGGGAAGACGCCGGCGCCGACCAGCGTCCAGAGCGGTTGGTAATAGTGCTT
This sequence comes from Tundrisphaera lichenicola, assembly GCF_051175385.1. Taxonomy (GTDB): domain Bacteria; phylum Planctomycetota; class Planctomycetia; order Isosphaerales; family Isosphaeraceae; genus Tundrisphaera; species Tundrisphaera lichenicola. The sequence continues at coordinate 6,612,892 of NZ_CP195106.1, forward strand.
GGCCGAGGGCTCGATCAGCGTGATTTCGCACGGATGCTTCAGCTTGCGAGTCAGCTGGGCGGCGACGGTGATCCCCGCCGTACCGCCACCGACGATGACGATCCGGGGGCGTGCGATCTCGGCCATCATGACGACTCCTGGGCCCGCTCGGCAGGCTCCGCTACGGGCGGTCCGGCGCAACTTCTCAAGGTTTCTCGGCCCCGATCGGGCTCTCGGGCGGGAGTACCTGCGATCGGACGACCGGGGGCAGATCCAGGGCGACCACTCGTCCGCCCGCCGGGGCCGGCAAGGGGGAATGTTCCGCCAGATATTGACGGACCGCCTGGTGGGCGTCCAGTCCCAGCACTCGGGGATCCCGAACATTCGGGATCCGGCAGAGCTTGTCCGGGTCGTCCCCCTCGCGCTCGCAGGCGACCAGGGAATAGGCCCGGTCGTCCTCCAGCGGCTCGCCATGGACCCGTATCTCGCGGACCCGATGCCCCTGGGGGGCGTGGGCTACGAACTGCAGGGTCATCCCCGAGGGACGGGGCAGCCAGCCGCCGAAGAGTTTGGTCGGGTCTTCGGCGAAGACGTGCTCCAGCTCGCGCTCCCAGAACGCCCGCAATTGTCGGCCCGTGACCTGGCCCACCTTCAGCTTCGTCGTGATCGGATACCAGTCCCAGAGGTCGGACTCCCGGATCGGCCCGGCGACCAGGGGCGGCGAAAACCGGAACCCGTTGGACAGGCCGATCTCGGTCCCGGCCGCCTCCCGGAGGGCGTCCGAGAGCACGTCGTCGAGGCTGGTCTCCACCACATTGTACCGCATCAGCGGGGTTTCCGAGCGGCCGATGATCTTGTCGAGTCCGCCCCGGATCGGGGCCAGGGTCTGCTCGACCACCCGCTCGACCGCCGGGTCCTCGGCGAATCGGTCGGCCCGCAACTCCACGAGTTCCCACCGACGATCGACGATCTTACCGTCCTCGAAGGCGAAGTCCAGCCGCCCCAGGAACGAGCCGAAGCTGCCGGGCTCGACCACCCAGGTCTCGCCGCGGACGATCGGCTCGTAGGTCCGCTCGTGGGTATCGCCCGAGAGGACGAAATCCACCCCCTTGAGGGTCTCGGCCAGTCGGATCGACTTGGGAAGGCCGATGTGGGTCAGGAGGACGACGACATCCACCTCCTGCTTCCCCCGAAGCTCGTCGATCAGGGGCGGGAGCACCTCGGCCCCGTCGAAAGCGAGGCCCTGGCTGTAGCTCGGCGGCTGACGCTCGGGCACGTCGGGGTCGGTGTAGCCGATCACGCCGATCCGGACCCCGCCCACCTCCTTGATCAGGTAGGGCGGGAAGACGAGCCGCTTCGAGGCCGCATCCCGCAGGTTGGCGGCGATCAGTGGGTGGTGAAACTCCCCGGCCCTATCCTCCAGGACCTTCCCCCCGTAGACGACCTCCCAGTTGCCGGGGATGCCCAGGTCGAGCTTCAGGGCATTCATCGGCGGGACGACTGCCTTCCCCTCGGTCCAGGCGGCGGCCGCCGAACCCTGGATCGTGTCGCCGGCGTCCATGAATAGGACCCGGCCCGGTCGCTCCTTACGGATGACGTCGACCGCCGAGGCGATCCGGGAAACCCCGCCCGCCATGACTGTCTCGTCCCGGCCTCCGCGCCAGAAGAACTCGGCGTGCGGCTCCAGCTGGGCGTGGAGGTCGGCAATGTAGACCAGCGAGATCGGCTCGGGACCGTCCGAGGCCTCGGCCAGCCGGGGCAGCCCCCCTAGGGCAGCGAACAGGCCACAAACAATCCACATGATTCGACGAATCATGGACATCAAAACTCCTCCCTTGGGAATCGCCCTCGAGTTCAAGCCTTCACCATCGGCAGTCCGGCAGCCTTCCAGGCACTCATGCCGCCCAGCACGTTGGTGACATCGCGATAGCCTTCCCGCTTCAGGAACGAGGAGGCGATCGACGCCCGGTAGCCCGAGCCGCAGACCACGGCCACCGGACGGTCTCGGGGGACCTCCGTCATCCGTTCCTGGAGCTTCCCCCCGTGGATGTGCAAGGCCCCTTCGATGTGCCCCGAGCCCCATTCCGAGTCCGTCCGCACGTCGAGCACGAACGGACGCCCGGACTCCTTCTTGAGCCGCTCGTCGAGTTCGTGGACCGAGATGGTCTCCAGTCGCCCCAGCTCGTAGCCGTGGGTCTCCCACTCGGCCAGCCCGCCCTCGAGGTAGCCCTGGACCTCGTCGAACCCGACCCTCAGCAGGTGGGTGACCACCTCGGCGACGTCGGCGGGGTCATCCGGGACGATCAGGATCGGGCGGTCGTACGGCAGGACCCAGCCGGCCCAGGTCGGCAGGTTGTGCCCCAGCGGGATGTTGATCGATCCGGGGATGTGGGCGGCCGCGAACGCCTCCTTGGGGCGGACGTCCAGCACCAGGCAGTGGTCGCAGACCCGCTCGTGGACCTCCCTGGCCGCGAATCTCTTCTGCCCCCGGAGTTCGGGGCCGAGGGCCCGGGGACCCTCGGCGTTCACCTTCTTCATCCTCCGGAAGTACGGCGGGGCGATCGGCATCCCGTCCAGGAGGGTGGCCACCCACTCGGGCTCCTCGCGACGCTGGAGGGCCCCGCTGAACCGCCGCTCGTAACCGAGGCTGGAACTCCCGCGTGAGCCGATCGCCTTGCCGCAGAGAGATCCGGCCCCGTGGGCCGGGTAGACTTCGGTGAAGTCGGGCAGCCCCGGCAGGACCCCGAAGACGCTCTCGTACAACTGATGGGCCAGCTTCTTGCGGGCCTCTTCACCCAGGAGGTCGGGGCGTCCCACGTCGCCGACGAACAGGAAGTCGCCCGAGAAGATCAGCCAGGGGGTCGTCTTGCTCCGGGAATCATCGAAGAGTGCCCACGAGACGTGCTCGGGGGTGTGGCCGGGCGTGTGGATCGCCTTCAGTCGCACCGTCCCCAGGTCGACCTCGTCGCCATCCTCCACCACCCGGTCGGCATACGGCGGGGTCCACTCCGGCCCGCCCATCCCGGACACGACCACCTGGAGATCGTCGCCCAGTCGGGACTTCAACTCCGCCGAACCGCTGACGAAATCCGCGTGGACGTGGGTCTCCAGGACGTGCGTGATCCGGAGCCCCTCACGCTTGGCGATCTCCAGGAAATCGCCCACGTCGCGGGTCGGGTCGATGACGGCGCACTGCTTGGACTTCTCATCCCCGACCATGTAGCTATAAATTGCCAGGCCGGGCACGAACCGCTGATGAAAGAACATCGCTATCCTCCTGCCTCAGTTGAGGCTCTTGGCCACGATGAAGGCCGCCACGGCGACCATCGCCGCGGCGAATATCTTCTGGAGTCCGGGGCCTCCCAGCCGACGACCCGCCAGGGTCCCGAGTTCCATCCCGGCGATCCCGCCGACCACGAACAACCCGGTCAACGCCAGGGGCAGGGGGCGTCCGGCAACGACGTTCGACGCGACACCCGAGGCGCTCACCAGGGCGATGATCAACAATGAGGTGGCCACCGCCCGATGGATCCCCATCCCGGTGACCAGGACCAGAGCCGGGACGATCACGAAGCCGCCCCCGACCCCGAAAAGGCCCGAGAGGACCCCCGCCAGGATCCCGGTCACGACCAGGACGGCGAAGCACCGCGAGGTGATCCGGAGTTGCCCGCTCGGGTCACGCCGACAGGCGGGGCCCGGCTCCTCGGGAGCCTTCCCGGAACTGGCTCGGATCGCCCGGGTCTGGTCCGGTTGACGTTGGGCCTGGATCCACATCCGCACGGCGACGACGACCATCAACGCGGCAAACAGGCCCAGCAAGATCCCTCCGGGAACCAGGCCACCGATCGAGGAACCCACCGGCGCGCCCAGCATCCCGGCGACGGCGAAAAGTAGCCCCGTCCGGACCTCGACCTCGCCCCGGGCCAATCGCCGAACCCCTCCGATCAGGGCCGTCGCCCCGACCGCCGCCAGCGAGACCCCGATCGCCTCGTGGGGAAGCACGCCCAGGCCGTAGACCAGCAACGGCACCGCGAAGATCGACCCACCACCGCCGGTCAGCCCCAGCGAGAAGCCCACAAACGCCCCGAAGGCCAGGCCCAACGCCGTCTGCCAACCGCCCGGAAGATCCGGCGAAACGGCGAAGAGGACCAACTGCACGACCGGCCCGGGAATCGCCAACAGGAACGGACCCCCGATGGAAAGCACGAGATCCTTCATCGCCTCCCTCCCACTCGCGATGAATTCCCCGCAATCGCACGGGGCAACCCAAGCAACTTCCCGAGCCCAACTATATTCCTTTTTGGTTATCCAGTCAACCCACCACCCTACCGTTCCCTGATGCGACCCGGGAGCCGAGGTTCGAGTCGCCCCCATGCCGTCGGGACGGGCCGACGATCCTCCGGAGACTGAGGCAACCGGAGTACGGCGTCAATGGTGTGACGCCGGGCGCTCGCCTCGGCGCCTGGTCGGTTATCCCAGGCTCCCGGGCGCTTCTCGGCCTTGTCTGGTTCGGGTAAACTCACGGATCCAACCGATCGAGCCCGCCAGCTGGGTGCTTCACGGAGGCCCGACCCGCCAAGCGGATGGGAGGGGATCCTAGCCCGGCCTTCGGCCACCCCATCGCGGCGGTAGAGGTCTGGAGTGAGGGTGATCCACGAGCAAGCGACCCCCGCGCGATCATCCTGGGACGCCACCCCCATCCGGCCTTCGACAATATCACAAATCAACAGACTTAACGTGCATATTTACGGTTCACAAAATCACAATTAGCATGTCATGACGGAGGGGATAATCGATGGAAGGCTGGACGAGGGCACTTTTCCTCTCCCTCGGCGGCGTCCTGGGGGTCAATGCCCGCTACTGGCTGGGGCTGTGGATCAACCGATGGGGGGCCGCCCACTGGGCCACGTTCGTCATCAATATCTCCGGGTCCTTCGCCATCGGATTCCTGGCGATGGTGATGGCCCGCTGGCTGCCTCATCCCCACGTCCGGCTCATGATCCTGACCGGATTCCTCGGAGGATACACGACCTTCTCGACCCTGGCCTACGAATCGGCGCTCTTCTGGGAGCGAGGCGAGAGAGGGATGGCCCTGGCGAATCTGGGGGGGAGCCTCGTGACCGGGATCATCGCCGTCCTGCTGGGGATGGCCCTGGCTCGCGACCTCCTGATCCCGGCCTGGGAGGCGAAATTTCAGGGCGGTGGCCTGGGCATGCACTCCGGCCCCTCTCCCGAAGCCCGAAGATTGGCGGAGGACGACGAAGGCTCGCCCGATCTCGAACTGCCCCCCGACGTGGATCCGATCCCCCTGGTCGATATCGAGGAAGCCGAGGACCAGCGGGCATCGTGATCTCGACAGTTCTCGATGACTCATCCTGGAGTACCGGGGATACGATCGCGCGATCGGACGACACACTCGTCCACCCCGAGGTTGGAATTCCTCGCGAATTCCCACTCGCCCGGCCGGAAATCGGACTCCTACACTTCCAGGATCGCCGACAGCCCAAAATGGTCCGAGGCGTAAAGGGTCGGGTCTGCCTCCGACGGCCGTTCGAGGATGAGGGAGCACTCGACCACACGGATATCCGGGCTCGCGAAGATGTAGTCCAGAGTACCTCGCCAGATGTCGCTGGGGACGATCGAGAAGATCCGACAGAGGCCCGAGGCGATCGACCTTCGCACCCTCCCCCCGCTGATGAGAGGCGTGGGGCAGGTGAAGTCGGGCTCCCGACCGTGGCGAGCCCGATGAGTCGAGACGAAACTCCGACGCATCAAGTCGATGGATCGGCAGTCCGGCGTGGCGTTGTAATCGCCGCAGACGATGAAGGCGGTCCCCGGGGCGAAAGAGGCGATCCGATCGAGAACGAGTCCGACTTGCCTGACCTGCGGCCCGTGGGCCCCGACGGGCCAATAGTAATGGCCGTTGACCAGAACCAAGGCACGTCCCCCGGCCCGCACGCTGAGAAATTGGGCGGTCCTCTGCTGGCCTTGCAGGTCGAGTTGTTCGTGACCCTCGACCGGCAAGCGGCTGAGGATGGCGATCCCTTCATGCCTGCGGCCCGATCCCGCCTTGGGACAGACGTGGACCGAGTAGTCTCCGAGTTCATCGGCCAGCCAGTGGGCGGTGCTGGTGCCGAGCGGTTCGGTCACCTCCTGGAGCGCGATCAGGTCGAGCGACAGTTCGGCCAGCCCTCGGGCGAGCAGAGTCCGGCGCTCGGTCCATCGAGTCCGGTCGTTCAGCAGATTGACGGTGGCCACTCGCAGGATCGATCCCATCGAAGGGTCTGCTCCGGTTGGCTCCACGGGCCATCCGCCCGACTCGGACGAGGAGTTCCGTCGGTCTCTTCGACGCCCCCGAAGATCAGTAAGGGCCGCGAATCCGTCGCTCGACCTCGGCCCGATAGAATCCAGCCAATCGCTCGTGCAATCCCCGGTCCAGGGGCGGCAGGTCCGACACGGAGGCATTCGCCACCGCCTGCTCGGGACGACTGGCCCCGGTGATCACGACCGACACCGCATCGTGATCGAGGACCCACCGCTGCGCCATCTCCGCCATGGTCAATCCGGGGGGCACCATCGGCTTCAACGCCCCGGCCAGGTCCACGGCCTCCTCGAAGGGCAGGCCCGCGAAGGTCTCCCCGACGTTGAAAACCTGACCGTCCCGATTGTAGTTCCGGTGATCATTCTCCGGGAATCGAGTCGCCCGATCCATCCTGCCCCCCAGGACGCCGCTGGCCAGGGGCAGTCGCACGATGATGGCCACGCCCTCGGCTTGCGCCCTGGGAAAGAGGGCCTCGATCGGCTTCTGGCGGAAGGCGTTGAAGATGACCTGGAGCGAAGCGAGCCCCTCCTGCTCCAGGCAGAGAGACGCCTCCTCCATCGACTCGACGCTGGCGCCAAAATCGCGGATCAGGCCTTCACCCTTGAGCTTCCGAAGCCACTCGAAAACCTCGCCCCGACGCAGGACCTCGGTGGGAACGCAGTGCAACTGGGTCAGGTCGAGCGTCTCGACGCCGAGTCGCCTCAGCGAGTTCTCCGTGGCCGATCGAACGGCGGATTCCGTGTAGCCCTCGGGATACATCCCGCCGGCCCGACCCAGTTTCGTGGCGACGAAGATTCGCTCATGGCGTCCCTTGAGGAAGCGACCGACGAGTTCCTCGCTCCGACCGCCGCCATAGACGTCGGCGGTGTCGAGGAAGTTGACCCCGGCCTCCACGGCTGACGAGAGAATCTCCCGAGCGAGTCGGTCGTCGATGGTCCCCCAGTCGGAGCCGCCGATTTGCCAGCACCCCAGCCCAATCTCCGAGGCATGAAAGCCGGTCTTGCCGAAGAGTCGGGTCTTCATCGTTCGCCTCGTACGTTCGCGGTCTTCGAGGGTGGCTCGCCAGCAATCAGCGATCAGCCTACTTCCCAGGCCCTCCGGACGCCAGCGGCGGGCCGCCGGGGACCATAGACCAATCCGATAACTCGCTAAGGCGGGGGAGCGACTTCACCCGGTCCGGGACACTGGCCTGGACCGCGAACCCGAAGGACCTGGGAGAGAAACCAGGTGCCCGGCCAGCAAAACGTTCCAGGGCGAGCGGTCGATCGAACCCGACCAATCGTCCTTCGCGACCGCACGAACGATGGCCCGATTCGGAGGTCAGTCATGCGACCGACCCACGACTCGCTCCCGCTTTCTCGATCAGGTCGCGGAGGACCGCCTCGAAGGCCCTCATCCGATCCTCAAGGTCATCCATCCTCATCCCTCCACCCCTCGATCACGAAGCTCCCGGATCCTTCGATCCGGACATAGTTCAGTTCATCAAACCATTCGTCCAGAGAGGGGAGTTCCATCCGACCGGCCGTCCCCAGCAGACCCCGGAACGGTGCGATCCGATCTCCCGGATGTTGTCGATTTCGACGCTCGCAATCCTCAACTCGAGACTGGAAGTAATAGCCGATCACCCGAACCCCGGCCTCTCAGGAAGCCTGGTGGTAGACCTTCCGCTCCAAGCGGGACGGATTCGTATCATCCACAACGAAGGCTTGGCGAGCCTCGATGCAAGCCCGAAGGAGCCCACGTTCCCGCTGCCGAGTCTTCACCAGATCCAGGCTGAGGTGGACGTGCGTCTGAGAGTAGCGGTCCCGATAGAATGATGATTTCCCGGACCCCTGCAGCCCGACGAAGCTCAAGGCTTCCAAGGACTCGGCTCCGACTCGGGAAGACGTGGAGAGCAACGCCCGTCGAGTTGCCCAATCCCCGCCGTCCGACACAGAGACAACTGATCGAGTTTGAAATTACTGGCAAGTGCCGGATGAGGGCTCGAGGTCCGATCTCCAACACGCGGTGGAGAGCGAGGGCAAACCACCGATACTCGTCCGATCCGGCGAGTTGATCATGGAGGCCGAGGAATCGATCCGGGCCGCTGGACTTCGCCGAACGGCCGATTACACCCATACCCGGATGGAAGCCAGAGAAAGGGCCGACGAAAACCGCTATCCGCTGGAGGCTCTCACGCATGCTCAACTCACGCATAACGCCTATTTTTCGGCTAAGCGATGGGCTTGTAAGTGTCTCCAGTTGGCATCGAGCCTGACCGAAATGCGCGGTCCAGAAACGAACAAACCCCTAATTGCTCAGGGGTTGTGTCGTCTTCTGTCGTGAACTGTCACCAGAAGACAGTCCACATTGAAGTGGAGGCGGCGGGAATTGCAAGAGAATCCCGAAGGTTACAAGTTTCGGCCCCGAAACGACTTGCGGTTCGCCTTGTCCCCACTGCCTGCACATTGCCTGCACGGAAGAGGCAGAGGTTGCAGACCTCATGCGACTGGTCGAGGCTTGGCCGAAACTACCGGCTTCGGTGAAGGCTGAGATCCTGCGACTGACCAGTCAATTTCGTTGAGTCGGGAGTGCTCCCCAGCCAAGGGGAGAATGGCCTCGTTGTAGGCTTGGGCAGCGATTCGCTCGTCCTTGAACGCCCCGACGTAGTGATCCTTCCCCAGCCAATTGAAGCGGACGATCCACCTTTGCTTCCGGGTGTTCCACCAAACGCCTTTGTACTTCGACACCGAACTTTTCTTCTTCCCGCGGTTCATCTGGTTGCGGTACTTGTCGGAGAATCTCAGGTTCTGCCGCCGGTTGTTCAAGCCGTCCCGGTCGATGTGGTCGATGATCTGACCTGTCTCCGCCTCCATGATGACGCGGTGCATGATCAGGCGATGGTTTTTGTTGTAAGCGTAATAGCGGCCGGTAGATCGGTCGAGCTTGGCGTAACAACGGTAGGGCGCGACAAGGAGCCAGTCTCCGTCGTCGATATGGGCCACCTTGCCCTGTGTGAGCTGTATCTCCATACAGCCCAAGCACTAGCGCACTTTTCACAAAGCCACAAGCAGATAGTGCAAGCCTCCACCCCCTCCTGACACGCCTTCCGTCAGGGCCGCGATCATGGATCTGGCGCGGGGTAGCTGAGTCTCGGGATGCGGGTTGGAGGCGAGAGGAATTGAACCCGCGTCGTGAGAAATCCCTCCAAATATCCGTGTTAAATCAGTGACCTTCCTCACGATCTACCCGGTACGTTTGCTTAGGCCTACCTGATCACTCAGGTTTGTGGGTTGATCCTGAGCTATCGTTGGGACCTACAGGACTGCCCAGGATATTTCATGCTTCGCAAGAGGTAACAAGACGCTACAGACGCTCCACGACTTTCCAGGCGATTCAGGCGTCTCCAAGATGATCAAGGAGTCGCAGCGAGATTTTTTTCCTGGCACAAGGCTTGCCTTCCCGGCCCTTCGATCTATCATTCCACATGTTCAGCCACCACCACCCACGATCCCGGGATTGCCCCCGATGCGGCAGATTGCCCTGCTCCCATCGCTGATCGCTGAGCAGCCAGCCGACCTCGCGGCGGCGGTCGTAGCGGCGTCGGATCGTCAGGTTGATGACAAGGGGATCGAGGATGCAGTGGGTCGCGACGAGTTTGGGGTCTCGTCCGATGCCCTGAACTACCACCGCATCGTCTGGCGGTGCGCGGAAGAGTGGGGCGAAGGGGAGTTCGATCGACAACTTGCCCGCGAAGTCAAAGGCGAGATCTGTCGACGTCGTGGATATGACCCCGACGATTTCGAATCGGCCTTACTCGCGACGAAAGCACGGGCCCGACTTCCCTTCGGGTGGACGGCTCTCGATCTCGCGAGATTCCGCGCCCGCCTCAACCCGATCCGGCTACTCGACGGGGATCTAGCCGAGTCCCGTCTGGCCACTGAGATCGCGGCGATCGCCCTGCAGCTCCAGCACCTTCAGAAGGAGAAGGCGATTCTCTTGCCAATCGAGCAGTTACGGGAGATGTTCGCCCAGCGGAAGGTGGTCGTCTCTGGTGCGGTGATGCGGCTGGTCGAGGCGGGAATCTTGCGGTGCGTGGACGAGAAATACCATACGGGCAAGGCCAGGGAGTTCATGTTTATCGGCGAAGAGCATCGCCATTTCGAGGTCGCGTCTCCGCCTTGATGGCAGGCGCAAAGCGAAACCGGCGACAGCCCCGATGAGGCGATCGCCGGTTCGTGTGTTCTCGAGAAGCATGCAGCCGGGTGGCGCTAATCGCCAGCGGACCGAGAGATTCAGCCCTCCCAACCACGTCGAGATTATACCCTCCAAGAGCATGATGTCAACGGCCGGAGCGGCGCAAATCCTTGGTACGCCTTGAGTATCCACGTGTATCCTGTAAAGTCCTGTGGGTCCGACCGAGTAACTCTATTGCCCTCCAAGCGTTCCGGGAAATCCTAGATGTTCCTCCTCTATCTTGACGATTCCGGTTCGGTTCAGAATCAACACGAGGAATATCTCGTGCTTGGGGGTGTCTGCGTCGCTGAGCACCAAGTCAACGCATTGACGCACGCATTGGACGAATTAGCTGGCCGATTCGATGCAACCGATCCGGACTCTGTTGAATTTCACGCTTCCGCGATCTACAGCGGGAAGGAGGCCCCGTGGAATAACCTCAAGAAGCCCGAAGAACGGCGAGAGGTCTTGAAGGAAGTTCTCCGCGTCTTCAAGGACGCCGATCTGCCTGCGTGCGCCTTGGGGTGCGCCGTCCACAAGAAGTCGTTTCCTGGTCAGGACCCGATGGAGATCGCCTTCGCCGAACTCTGCACTTGGTTCGATGACTTTCTCCGAAATCGCCATCAAGGTGGAGCCCCCGACGAAAAGGGGATCATTTTTCTCGATGAGAGTACCTACGAGACATCACTGCGACAGATCGCTCGGGATTTCCGCCGCAAGGGCCTGACCAGCGAGAACGGTCGATACATCATCGACGGGCCGCATTTTGTGAAGTCGAAGACGACTCGGTGCGTCCAACTCGCCGACCACGTCGCATACGCAGCCTTTCGATATTTTCATGCAAAGGACAACAATTATTTGAGTGTTGTCCTCAACCGTTTTCAATCGGACGGTAGGACATTCCAAGGGCTGCGCCACATGGAGGCAAATATTTCCGAATGCACCTGCCCCGGCTGCCTCACCATGCGGGCTTGCGCCGGCACCTTGACCAAGGTCTGACGAGCACCACAAACGGCGTCGACTGAAGGCGTGCCCCATGAACGACGACTACCAAATTCATCTCAACTTTCTCCCCGTCATCGGCGAACTCCCGTCATTCGGGATCTTTCGCAAGGCGCGCGAAGGGTCGGATCGTCGCCCCGATGAAGATTCGGCTTCGTATTCGTTCGCGAGCGGTAACGACCGGGACGTGCGAGCTTCGTATTGGGTCAGGACTTCTCCGGCCGATGGGTATGAGAAATATGTCGCCCGGGCGGACGAGAACAATAACCTGACGCGATACGCTTTGCATCATGCTCTTCTGAAGTCGGTAAAAGCCGTTTTGCACGAGGATCAATACGTTGTACGCGATCGTGGATTTTTGAACGAAATCCATCTGGTCATGAAGCATCATCCCGAAGGGGAAGAGCATCTTGTCATTCAGCCCTACCATCTTCGAGAGCTGGGCCAATTCGGCTGCCTCGTCGATTTCCAGTTTCGCAAGAATGATGAGTTCCCCTTCTCCCGCCGAATTCAACAACTGAGCCTCAGCCTCGATCGACAGTTCAAGCGCAATCTCGATTGCTACATTGATCGGCTTGAGAAAATCCGTGCCTTCGTCAAAGAGCGGGCGGGAATCTTCACTGGCCTTCGGTTGCCTGGGTCAGCGACCCCTTTCAGCCTGAGTAAGGAGTTCGCCCCGCTCCCGGCCAGGCGGCTGCGGTCCAAATCCTACATCTTCGGCAATGGACGCGAGTCGCGGAGCCAGTTCTCCGGACTTCGAGACCACGGACCTCTCCTCCCCCTTAAGGCTGCACCGAGCCTTCTGTTTCTGTTTCGCGAACAGGACCGAGTGGCGGCCCGAACGCTGGCGATGGCGCTGAAAGGGACGAAAGGGAAGGAGCGTTACAGCTTCCCCGGTTTCGGCAGCCTGTTCAAGACCGAGCTGCACATCGACGGCGACCCGATCATCTTGCCCGATCTCTCCGAAGCATCAATGGCGGCGGCACTCGTCAAGGTACAGGCTAAGCGGGCAAACATGCCTGGCATGCTACCGGTGATGGTGCTCCCCGAGGGGGATGACAACGGCTATCTCGCCCACAAAGCCGACTTTGCACACGCAGGCATTCCGACCCAAGTATGTACATTACGGGTTATACAAGACGAATACGCGTTGAAATGGGCGATCGCGAATATTGCCCTCCAGATATTCTGCAAGGCAGGTGGCCAGCCCTGGAAGGTGAGGCCCACCACGGAGCCTACGCTAATCGTGGGGATCAGTCAGTCACATAAAACCAAATATGTTGAAGGCAAGAAGAGCATTGAGAAATACTTCGCCTTCAGTGTGATGACCGATAACAGTGGGCTGTTCCAAAGGATTCAGGTTCTCGGTGAAGGCGGGAGCAAGTCCGAATACTTACGCCAACTTCGGGCAAACCTCCAAGCGGTCCTCGCGGAAGGATCCGAGCAGTTCGCCAGGGTAGTTGTACATACTTCGTTCAAGCTGAAATTCGATGAGATCGACGCGATACAAGAGACGGTCTCGGAGGCCGCCCGCCGCGGCGACGGGCAACGCTGCCGGTTCGCCGTGGTGAAGGTCAATCAGAAATGCCGGTTCTTCGGAGTCAATCGGCACGTCAACAGTCTAGTGCCCTATGAAGGGACGGCCGTCAAGCTCGGCCACCACGAACATCTGGTGTGGTTCGAGGGGATATTCCCCGATAAAACCACCGTCAGCAAGGCATTTCCGGGGCCGACGCACCTCCAATTCATGCGAATCAGCGATGGAGCAGGTATCAGCGACGACGACCTGCTCCAAGACATCATCAATCTCTCCGGCGCAAACTGGCGAGGTTTCAACGCGAAGAGTGCACCAGTATCGGTATTCTACTGCCACCTCGTGGCCGACCTCGTACATGACTTCCACGACAACGGACTGCCCCTGCCGCAAGTCCAAGTCATCCGGCCATGGTTCCTATAAAAAAGTATGAACACGCGATCCACGGACATCATGTTTCTGCTCGGTGCGGGCGCGAGCGTAGAGGCGGAAATTCCTGCTTCCGCGACGATGATCAACGAGATCGAAGGGCTGCTGAAGGAAAACTCCGACTGGAAAGAACATCTTGATCTTTATCACCATGTAAAAAGTGCCATCTACTACTCCTCAGGGCTCAAGGGAACTTTTGGCAACGGGGTACCTTACAACATCGAAACCCTGGTGAATTCGCTCTATGAGCTGGAGCGGAATGAGGAGCATCCGCTTTATCCCTTTATCGCATCGTGGAATTCACGTTTTGTCTCCCTGGCCGGCCCACACTTCGATAACATCAAGAAGTTCCGCCGGATGATCCTGAGAGAGCTAAAGAAGTGGATGTGTCCTGAAAACGCCTCGAAGGGCGACTATTACCAGGGGTTCACCCGACTTCAGAATGACCTCAATTATCCCCTTCGAATTTTTTCCCTCAACTACGATGGCCTGGTAGAACGTTTGAATCAGCCACAGTTCCGCATTGAGGCTGGATTCGGCGGGCACGGGACCGATCATGTATGGGATTGGGAGCGGTTCGAACATAGCGACACCGGTTCGAACCCGCTCCCGCAAGTCTTCCTGTACAAGATCCACGGCTCAATCGACTGGAAACGCGACACCAGCAACAATCTCTATCGTGTTGAGCAAATCGAGCGAGTAGAACCAGATCGCATGGAGATCATTTTTGGGCGTGATTTCAAGCTTGACGCCGCCGATCCATACCTTTTTTATGCGTATGAGTTCCGGCGATTTTGCCTCTTAGCGAAGATCATCGTCACCGTCGGATATAGTTTCGGTGATTCACATATCAACAAAATGCTCGTCCAATCCCTCAGAACAGACGCTGATCGCAGGCTCGTGGTAATCGCAAGGTGCAGCAAGAACGAAATAGCCTCCAAACGGGCCGAAATTGCCGAGCGGTTAGGCGTTGCGACGGACAGAATATTTCCCCAGCAGGGTTCCGCAAGAGCTTTCCTCGAGAACGTCAAACTCTCCGAGACCCTGTTGGGGCTGGTGCCGAAATCGGCTGGCTCGCCATTCTGAAAGCTTGGATAGGGCGATGATGCAGGTTCTCCACCGCTTCGACGACCTCAGCATCTGGAAGCAAGGCGACCAGCGCGCCCCGCACAAACCCCTCCTCGTCCTCTACGCCCTCGGGCGGTGGCAGGCGGGGCAAAAGGACGTTTCGTTCCGGCAGGTCGAACCCGACCTTACCGCCCTGCTGCGCGAGTTCGGCCCGCCGCGGAAATCGGACCACCCCGAGCAGCCCTTCTGGCGCCTCCAGCGTGACGGCGTCTGGACCATCCACGCTCCTCCCGGCTTGGCTCTCAAGACCGGGGACGATATTCCTCGGGTCACCGCCCTGAGGTCGCATGACGTCCGGGCCGAGTTCTCGCCCGAGGTGCAGGCCGCCCTCACCGCCGATCCGGGCCTTTCCGCGGCTATCGCCTCCCGTATTCTCGAGCGGCACTTCCCCGAGTCGCTGCACCAGGACATCCTGAACGCGGTCGGGCTGACGCTAGAGACTACCGTCGCCCGCCGCAAGCGCGATCCGGCCTTCCGCCAGCGGGTGCTGAAAGCTTACGAGTACCGTTGCGCCGTGTGCGGGTTCGATGTGCGGCTCGGCTCGGTGACGATCGCCCTGGACGCCGCTCACATCCGCTGGCACCAAGCCGGCGGTCCGGAGACCGAGAGCAACGGGCTGGCGCTATGTGTCCTGCACCACAAGACGTTCGACTTGGGAGTCTTCACGATCCGCGAGGACGTTCTGCTCGTCTCCGACCAAGCAAACGGCACGACCGGGTTCCAAGAAGTCCTGATGGCCCACCACGGGAGGCCAATCCGAGAAGCCCAGCATCCTGATTGGCGGCCGGAGCCGGAGCATCTCGACTGGCACGGGCGGGAGGTTTTCAAGGGTCGGGCGAGGCATCTGGGGTAACTTGGGTGGTCGCGCTCTTGGCGCATGCACGCGTGCGCGAGAAGATGACCCAATTGGCCGCGCCTCGTCGATGCCGCTGGCGTGTGAGCTATTTGCCCGGCGATTCTTGCAGGCGATTCTTGACATGGTGCATTGCCTCATCCCAATCGACGAGGCTTACCAACTCGGTTTTAACCTCGACCAAGCCTTCACCGACCGGATAGGGCTCGGCGAGGGCACCCGAGCGTGAACAAAAACGAGCTAATCCCGTCGGCGCGGCGTCTGATTCACTCGCTCAGGGACATGGGGTATGAGTTCGCCTCGGCAGTGGCCGATTTGGTGGATAATTCCATTGAGGCGGGAGCGACCTTCGTTGCCATCGACGTGGAGTTCGATGGAGACGACTCCTGGGTGCGTATCGCGGACAACGGTCGCGGAATGGCCCCTTCCGAGCTGCGGGAGGCCCTGAGGTACGGGGCCGAGCGCGACTACGAGGAGGAGGATCTTGGCAAGTTCGGGCTTGGACTGAAGACCGCTTCGCTGAGCCAGTGCCGTCGGCTCACCGTGGCCAGCCGTACCAACCCGCAGCGCGCCGTTGTTGCCGCATTTTGCTGGGACCTCGAGCACATCGGGACCACCGACCGATGGGAGATTCTCCCTGTTGGGCCGGGTGAGACAGGCCCGTCCGTCCGATCGCCTCTCAAGGACACGACAGGCACCGTCGTTCTTTGGCAGCGTTTGGACCGGATGCTCGGATATCAGCTTCCATATGGCTTGATCGCCCGGAAGCGGATGCTGGCGATGTGCCGCGAGTTGGAGAGCCATCTGGGGATGGTCTTCCACCGTTTTATCGCCGGGGAGGTACGGAGCAATAAACTGAAGATCCTCGTAAACGGCAACGAGGTCACCCCCTGGGACCCTTTCGCGCGAGATGAGAAGAAGACGAAGGTGAGGGCGTCTGCCGAACTAGAGGTTGAGCACGAGGGTATCAAGGGCGTCGTAAAGATTGAGCCCTTCGTCCTCCCTCACCAGCAGGATTTTAGTTCCCCGGAATCCTTCAGACGGGCGAGCGGCCCCGCGAACTGGAACCAGCAACAGGGATTCTACATTTACCGGGCGGGCCGCCTCATCCAGAGCGGTGGCTGGTGCCGCCTGAGAACCGTCGACGAGCATACGAAGCTCGCGCGAATTGCCATCGGATTCAATCCGGTTCTCGACGAGGCGTTCAAGATCAACGTCGCGAAGATGCGAGTTCAGATGCCTCCCCAGATTCGCGAGGAGGTCCTTAGGCTACTCACACCGGTTATCAGGCTCGCTCAGGAGACTTACCGCAAACGCTCGCCCGATCCGGCGCCCGCTCCAGCTCCGGCCGCCCCCGCGCCTTCTGCATCGCCACCGACAATTCGTCCGGCTGGGCCTTCCCCAACTTCGCCCGCGCCCAGGCCCGATACCAGCCTTTCGAATGGTCCGGCCCGCAATCCGGATCACGCAGGGGACGAACGCTGGAGCCTGGTTGATTTGCAGCGACAACTCGAGGAAGTTGCGGAACCGGCGGAGAAGCCCGTCATCGCGCGGGTCTTTACCAGGCTCCGGACTCGCATGAACGGAAAAGGAACTGGTCGATGAATTTTGAAGCCGCCCTGAGCGTGGTTCGTGTGCTGATCGCCCAGAACATCCCGCGGGATCAGGCTGTCTCGAACCCGGCCGTGCCGGTGGCGCACCGGGCCAGGATCCAAGAAGTACTGGATCAGGACGATAATATCATCCTCGCTCCCGCGAGGATGGTTGTGGCCGCGGCACGGCGGGATGAATGGCTGCGACAGTTGGACAGGTCTGAATGGTACTACTGGCCGCGCCTGCGCGAATATCTGCTCGCGGAAAAGCGATGGCATGCTCCTGCCGTTCGATCGCTGGACCAGACCACTGATCGCATCCTCGGTCAGCTCTCTCCTCCAGCTGAGGAGCGGTTCGACATCCGCGGGTTGGTCCTAGGTTACGTCCAGAGCGGCAAGACGGCGAGCTACACCTCGCTTATCGCCAAGGCTGCGGACGTTGGATACCGGCTGATCGTTGTCCTCTCGGGGATCGACAACGGACTTCGTCGACAGACCAACATCCGGCTCAAGCGAGAGCTCGTCGGGTACACCGACAACCGTCCCGGCACTGTTCACCTGCCCCCACTGGGACAGCAATGGCATGAGTTCACTCGCGACGAGATTGACGGGGATTTCCGGCCAGGCTACGCGAACCATGCTGCCCTGCAGGGCTCGCAGCCGGTCCTGCTGGTGGTGAAGAAGAACGGCCCGGTGCTTCGTCGCCTACTCCGCTGGCTGGGTGAGGCCCCCGATGAGGTGCGACGGCGCATCCCGCTCTTGGTCATCGACGATGAGGCAGACCAAGCCAGCGTGGATACGAGGGGCACGTATCAGACCGAGGACGGCCCACTCCCACCCGATTACGAACCACCTTCGACGATCAATGGACTGATCCGGGACCTTCTCAAAAAGTTCCAGCGGAAGGCATACGTCGCGTACACAGCCACCCCCTCTGCTAACATCCTGATCCCGCACGACACGTTCGATCCACGGTTCGAGAATGATCTCTATCCCAAGGATTTCATCGTCGACCTGCCGAGGCCGGATGGTTACTTCGGAGCGGAGGAGCTCTTCGGCCGCTTCGACCCGGACACCGGTGGTAGCGCGGGCGGCCTCGATGTAATCCGTGAGGTCACGCAGGACGATCTGCTCGCGTGGGACAGGGGCGAGTTCCCTGCAGCGCTCGAAACCGCCATCCTGAATTTCGTTGTGGCCGGGGCGGCCAGGGCGCATCGCGGTCAGGGTGATCAGCCGGCAACGATGCTGATTCACATCAGCCATCTGGTCGCTGAACAGCGACAGCTCGAGACGGCTGTCTCTCAAAAGTATTCCGAGCTGAGGGACGAGTGGCGGTACCAGCGCGATCACGGCATCCTCGACCGGCTTAGGAGCCTCTGGGAGCAGGAATTCCGGCCGGTCACGCGCGCGTCACACCTTGACCGCGACACGGATTTTACGTCGATCGAGCCGCACGTCGGCCCGTTCCTCGAGGCCGTCCAGATCAAGGTTATCAACAGTGAAACCGGGGACGTGCTCGATTACGAGCGAGAACCCAGCTTGAAGGCGATCGCCATCGGCGGGAACCGCCTTTCACGCGGACTGACGCTCGAGGGCCTGATGGTCAGCTATTTCGTCCGTCGCGCCATGACCGAGGACGCGCTGATGCAGATGGGGCGGTGGTTCGGGTTCCGTAGGGGATACGACGATCTGACCCGCATTTACACCACTACGGAACTCGACGGCTGGTTCAGCGACATGGCGCTGATGGAACACCTTCTTCGCGGCGATCTGCGGGTCTACGAGGAACAGAATCTGACACCCTTGCAGGTGGGGACCCGCATCCTGCAACATCACACGATGCAGGTGACGAGCGCGGTCAAGAGAAGATTTGCAACAGATACCACGATCTCAGCGTCTTACTCCTTCGCTCTGGCCCAGACTTTCAAGTTCCCACTGCATCTGACCGGGGAATTGGCCCAGCTCTGCGATGAGAATCTCCAGTCTACGCGAGAATTTCTCGCCCGTCTCACGGTGATCCGGCCGCCGACTTGGCCGGCTGAGGGCCCGATGTGGGTCGATATCCCACCCGCCGAGATCCTTGAATTTCTCCGTGTCTTTCGAGTCCACCCGGAGGCGAGCAGCCTGTCTCCATCCCTTATCCGGGCCTACATCGAGCGATTGTCGGATCAGGGCGAACTGCAAAACTGGACGGTTTCCGTCCAGGGACGTTCCACGCCCTCCACACAGCTCGGCAACGCCGAGTGGGGCGTGGAAGGCGGCACGATCAAGCAAATCAGGCGTACGAGGATCGGGGAGACCAACTCCCTGGGCGTGATCACGGAGCCCGGCGACGAGGCGAAAGGGCTATCGGAAACCTCGGCCGCCCTGATGCAGCAGTACATGGCCCAGAACGTGACCGAGAACCGGGCGGCCCGAAGAGCAAGGCCTCCCGAAGAGGGGTTGCTGTTGCTGTACCCGATCAGCCGCCAGTCGGGTCACGAACAGCGCAGGCCCGGAACCCGCCGCCCTTTGTTCGCTAATCCCGACGACGTGAACGCGAGGGATTTGATCGGCATGGCGATTTCCTTCCCGGAGGCGAGAAACCCGCAGGCCGTGGCGGCCTATCTGGTAGGCACTGCGGGCTGGAGCCCGGTCGAATGACGCTCCCTTTCCCCGAAGTCTGGGATAGGCTCGATCCGTCACGGGCAAGTGGAGACGAGATGGCTGCCCGAACGGCCGGTTCGGGGCTGAGCAGGGTCCTGCTCTGTGCCATCGACTCGCAGCACCGCCGCCATCTGCTCATCGCGCTCGAAGAAAGCGACGCCGACCTGCGAGATGTCGAGAGTCGCGGCCTGGGCGTGCACACCAGCGAGCTGGCGGTCCCCGGCCGGGAACCGTCTCGCTACCTGGACATCACCTGCCAGGATGCGATCGGCCATCCCATCCTCGACCTGATAGGCCACGAGCTTCTGGAATCCCTTCGTCCTGTCGACTGCCGGCCTGCCGACGCCGTCCGGCGGGTGCTCGCCAGGTGGCGAAGGTTCTGGAGCCTGATGCCCCGCTCGCTGCTTTCTCGCAGCGACCAGCTTGGCCTGTTCGGTGAGCTGTGGTTCCTGCGCGTGTGGCTCCTGCCCCACGCCGGTCTGACCGCTGCCATCGATCGCTGGCGCGGGCCGACCGGTTCGCGGCACGACTTCGAGTGGCCTGGCCGATCGGTGGAGGTGAAGGCGACAACCTCGACGCGCGGCACAATCCACCGCATCAACGGCGTTGACCAACTCCTGCCGCCGGATGGAGGTGACCTCCATTTGTTCAGTATCCGTCTGCGTGAGGAAGCGGGGTCATCGAACACGCTGCCGGGGCTTGTAAGGGCGATCTCCCACGAGCTGGCGGCCGATGCCGATGCCGCCGACCGCTTCGAGACGACGCTGACCAGGGCCGGCTATTCTCCCATCCATGCCGAGGAATACGAGAAGTTCCATCTCCGCGTGATCGAGGAGGGGCTTTACGCCGTCCGCGATAATTTTCCACGTATCGTTCCATCGAGTTTTCCAGGCGGCGTACCCGGCGGGATCGAGGAACTGGATTACGAGATCAATATCGGAGGGTTTGACCACCTGCGGGTTGCTCGGACACCGGATCAGGCATCGGCGATCCTCCTGTAGTCAGATCAACAGCCGCCGGTCAGGCGAAAGGCGGCAGTGTGGCGTCCTCGCCAAGCAACGCCAGAACTGTGTGCGCAATCGCCCATGCCATGAGCGGCGGCACGGCGTTCCCGATCTGCCGGTAGCAGTCCCCCATGTTTCCCGAAAAGGCAAAGGAGTCCGGGAATGACTGCAGGCGCGCGGCCTCCCGCACGGAGATGGCACGCTTCTGCGTCCCGTCAAAGTGGATGTGCGAGTAGGAGTCCTTGCTCAGGTGGGCGGTCACGGTCCATGACGGTTCGCCGGGCACCAGCTTTCGCCACTTGTCGACGAACTTGTCCTCGGGGTAAGGCGGGAAGATCTCGCGGGCGAAGCTCACAAGTTCGGCTGACCATTCTTTGAATGGAGTTCCGAGCTTCCTCGCCTGCTCGAACTCTTCAAGCAGGCGAGCGAGCGCATCGACATTATCCTCGGGAACAATTCCGTCGAGCCGTTCCCGGAATTTGCGGCGTACCCGCTCGGTGGCAATGGCGATCACCTGAGGGTAACGGTCGCCCGGCTGCATCAGCCCGAATGTGTCATAATCCCGTCGGGTTCGCCTGATGACGTGATCGACAACACTGCTCGACTGGACGAGGCCCGGCCAGCAACGCATCAGCATGGCAAACGCCGAGTGCGGCGGGCGCGGGTAGGGCAGCGGCCGCCGGAAGTCGCCTCTCGGAAGGTGCCCCTCGTTCAGATGGTCTTCCAGCCTCGGCAGGTCGTCCAGTGCCTCCTGCACCGACGTGGCGGACAGTTTCGCCCGGCCGTGGTTCACGTCGAGGTCGTAGTGCATGATGAACGGCAGGTAGGCTGGCAACTGCGACGACCGCGACGAGTTGGCGGTGGTGAAGTAACCGGACGGCATGGTTGCCGAGCGGTGAGACGCCGGCGGCATGGCAGGACGGGCGGCGAGGTCGTTTCTCACGCCGATGAAGAACAGCCGCTCCCGGAACTGAGGCACGCCGTACCACACCGCGTTCAGGACGGCATAGCCCACGCGGTATCCGGAGTCCGCCAGGTCGCCCCCGATGTCCTCCGCCATGTTCTGCCCGCCAATGGAGAGCATTCCCGGGACGTTTTCCATCACGAATGCGCGCGGCTGCCAGCGCCGGACGGCCGAGAGGAAGATCTTGTAGAGCTCGTTGCGCGGGTCCTCCTCGAACCCCTCCTCGCGCTGGCCCTCGTCCCGGAGCGAGTCGATCTTCGCCCGTCCGATCCGCGAGAACCCCTGGCACGGAGGGCCGCCGATCACGATGTCGACGCCCTCGACTCCCGGGATGCTCTCGAGGTCGAAGGAATGCAGGTCGCCCTCTCCCGGGGATGGCACGATGGGCGGATTATCCGGCTGAAGCCGCGTGAAGTTATCCAGGTACGTCGCGTTCGCCGCGTCGTCCTCGTCGATACCCGCCAGGATACGGCAGCCGGCCGCGCGGAACCCCAGCGACATTCCGCCGGCACCGCAGAACAGATCGATAACTCGAGGAGCATTTACCGGCATGCAATGCAACCAGGTCCGGGCCGCGGCGCGGCGGCTGGCGCGACGGGTTGCGCAAACCTCGAACCGCCCCACCCTGGATCATCGATTATACCCTGTTTCACGTCTCACGCGTATCCCGTGGCCCGCGAACGCTTTCTGGACAGGGTTACGAGGAAAGCGGCGCCCCGCCTCCGCAGGTCCGTGATCAGTTCGATCCGGCCTCCGTGGGCCTCGATCAATTGCCTCGCGATCGTCAGCCCCATACCTCGACCGCCCTCCTTGCGGGTGAAGAGGGGATCGAATATCTTTTCCGCCAGCTCGAACGGCACGCCCGGCCCGCTATCGGCGAAGACCAGCTCGCAACGGTCACCCGTCCCTCGCAGGGTCAGCTTGATCCGTGGCGATTCCGTCCCTTTCATCCAGTCGAGCGAGTTCGATGTGAGGATCTGGAGCAGGCTGTAGAGGTTCTCGGGGCGCATCTCGCTCCGGAGCACGTCGCTTTCCTGGATCACGAGCTCCATCTCGACGCCGTGCGCGGCGAGGAGTGGCGAGACGAGCTGTCGAAACGACCTGGCCTCCGCCACGAGGTCGATGGCACGCCTCCTCTCGGCACCGCCGGTTGCGGCGGCGATGACGCGAAGGGTCTCGTCGATGCTGGACAGTGAGGCATCGAGCCCGGTCATCGAATCCCGCACTTCCGGTATCCTTCTGTGGGCCAGGACGGCCTTCATGCGTTCCAGCTCGTCCCGGATTCGCCTGAGTTCATGGGGGATGACCGGCAGCATTCCTGACGTCATCTGACCGATCGCCGCGATGCCCGAATAGCCCTCGACCAACTTCTTCCGATCGGTCGCGTCGCGGAGCGACTGCTCCTGCAAACGCTGCCTGATGCTCCGGAGCTCCTGGCCCATCTCTCGATCAGCTTTGCTGGCTAGCTTCTCGAGCTTCGCCGAGATGGAGTCCGCCTCGACGGCCCGATCATCGCCCGGCCTCGCGCCACGCTTGACCGGATGCCGGATCGACTGACGTTCCGCCTCGATGCTCTGCAGGACGAAATTCACGAGCCGGCGGAGGCTGTCAAGTGCCTGATTGTTGATGAGACCTTCACGGTTGGTCTGGTCCATCAGGTCGGGGTTACTGTCCCGCCCGATGTCGATGAAGCCGATGACCTGGTTGTTGCTCAGCCTCTCGACCGGGTTGTTCACCCGCCGCTGGTCGAGCCGTAACCAGTCATCGTGCGGCTCCCCGTATGGCCAGACCCGGAAACCATCACGGTAAATGCTCACCCCGGTCCACTCGCGGAGCCATGCCCTGACCTCCATCCTGGGCCCGATCCGGGCCAGGGATTCCCCCTCGAGATCGAACGCGAAGATGTGGATCCTGACCGGCCCGCAGGAAAGCTCTCCCTGCCCGTTCCAGCGCTGGGCAACCGGCTTGCGGTCGTTCAGGGCGATGGTGACGGTCTGCTCCCCGTCGAACTGGGCCTCTAAGCGGTAGGGTGCCTTTTCCAGGAAATCGTGTCGCAACTCTCCCGAATATTCGGGGAAGTCGTCGGATTCGATGTGGATGACGAAACGGTCCTTGTCGGTGCGGAACGGAGAGAGCAGGCGAGAAAGTCGCAGCGAAAGGCGGCGGAACATCCGCTCGGTCCACTGGGATCGCAGGCCGCCCATCCTCAAGATCGTGCCATGGCCCTCGATCTCGCGTGCCGGGCGAACTTCCCAGCGATTCAGCACGTCGGCGAGCATAACGGCGTCATTATCGAACTGATCCCAGTCGACGACCGCGTGAATCTCTTCCGGATGCCGCCGGCAGCGCGACACCATCGTGAGCTGGCGGGCCAGTTTATCGGCGGCGAAGCGTCCGACCCCCTTCTCGCCGAGCACTCGTCGCCCGAGCTTGGTGATTTGCCGGCCTTTTCCGACCTTGGTGCTCGCCGCGGGCTCCATCCACCTTCCGAGGAGCGTTTCGAGATCCATGCCGTGCCCGTCGTCGCGGATCGAGATGAACCCGTCCGGCCCGGTCACTCCCTCGAATGAGATCGTGACCTTGAGCGCGTCCGCGTCGTGCGCGTTCTTCACCAGCTCGCTGATGGCGACCACCTCGTCGCTGATCAGTTCCTCGCCGATCAGCTTGAGGAGTCGTGCACGGGGCTGGAAGGCGATGCTGCCGTTTCTCGCACCAACACTCACGGGGTCAGCTCCTTTCGAGGGCGCGCCGGAAGCTGCGTGCGATCGCCTCGGCGAGCACGGGCGGCACCGCATTACCCAGCTGGATCCACTGCTCCGACGGGGAGCCGCAGAAAATATAGCCGTCGTGGAAGGACTGGACGCGGGCGGCCTCGCGGAGGCTGATCGACCGCACCTGCGTCGGGTGGATGTAGCCGTTGCCGTCCTTCGCGAGGTGGGCCACGATGGTCTTGCAGGGGCGGTCGCCGCGGAGCCGCGCATACTTGTCGTCGAACACGTCCCGGCGGTAACGCATCAGGTCACCCCGCCCGTGGCGCTCAAGGGCGTGGATGCTGTCCTCGCCGGGCCGCAGCATCGCGTAGAGCTCGAGGTCGCGAGGGTTGTGGTAGCGCACCGTGTGCTGGTAGAGCAGACGGGAAGAGCGGAGAATGCCGAACTTCGTCAGGTAGCGGCGGAAACGCGGATCGGCGGCCGGCTCCGGATGCTCCCAGCCCTCGATCGAGACGCCCTCTCCGGCGCCCCGCTCCGGCAGGTCAAAAATGGCCTCGTTCAGGGTTAGCGGCGGGAGCGCGTCGTGGTCGTGTTCGGGACGCCGAGTATCCTGATAATCCGCGGAGGGCTGCACTGGCATGACCTTGAGCCGAGACGCGACGAGGAATAGCCGGATACGGTCCTGCGGGACGCCGAAAGCCGAGGCATTGAGACGCCAAATCTCCGTCTGGTAACCGCCACGCGCTTCAAGCAGCCTTGCTGCCGTGTCGAGGAAGGAGTCCTTCTCCTTCTTCGCCGACTTCATCCCGGGTACATTTTCCAGGAGGAACAGCTTCGGCTTGAGGACCAAGGCCGCCTCGATCATCGTCTCGTACAGGTGGTTTCGATCGTCGTCCTCGGGTCGGTAACCAAGGAGCGTCTTCTTCGACCGGAATCCCACCGAGGAGAAGCCCTGACACGGCGGCGACCCCGCCAGAACGTCGAGGGGCTTGTCGCCGGCCAGCCTCTGCAGGTCATCCGCGGTCAGGGAGCGGATATCCTGCACGATCACCCGATCATCGGGGACGGCGGGATGATTCAGGCGGTAGGTGCGAGCAGCCATCTCGTCCATCTCGACCGCGGCCAGCGTCCTGAAACCGGCCCGGGAGAATCCCTCGCTGGAGCCGCCCGCCCCGGCGAACAGATCGATCACGGAAGGCGCATCACTCTGCAAGGCACGGCCCGATTCGGCCGAACGGTAGTACCTGCAGAGGTTGCGCAGCTCGCATTTCTCGCAGAGTGGCTTCGGGCTCTTGCAGATGGCCCGCCCGTGCTCGACAAGGTTGACGTGGAGGGAGTAACGCAGGTTGGGCGGGATCAGCTCCGCCAGCTCACGCTGGAGCTTCTTGTGGTCGAGTCCGTCCAGCAACAGGCCCAGCTCGCGATAGGGGCCTATCCGGCTGAGCACGCGCCCCACGTGCGTGTCGGCCGGGAAAACTCTGCGGCCGAAGGAATACATCATCACGCAGTACGCGCTCTTCCGCTGGATCTCGGGAAGCTCGCAGAGGAAGGCTTCCAGCTTCTCGTCCGACCACTCGCGGGCCGGCTCCAGCGTGCATGAGCCGAAGGTCTCCCGTAGCTTGCCGAGGGCGGCGTAGAGCGCAACGGTCTTCTTGCCCGAAAGGCCGCCCGAATAGACGAGGCGTTCGACCTCGCCGCGCGGGGCGTCGAGCAGCTCGTCCCAGGTTGAAAAACGCGATTTCAGAGCCTCGAAGGCTTGCTGGTATGCCCCCTCCCGCGTATGGCGGGCAAGCAGGATGTAGACCAGCTCGTCGGTCGGATCGGCCTTGTTCCCGAGGTTGGGGCTGCCGTAAAGGACGGCGAGGATCCTCGCCACCTCGCGCAGGTGGCTGATTCCGGAGTCCAGCCGCTCCTGCAACTGCTCCGCGGTCACGCCCGATGCCAGCGTGAACCGCCCGGTCTTCTCCGCGAGTTCCCTGAGGAGACGCTTGCGCCAGCCGACCACCTCGGGCGGGAACGCCCGGATCCGGTTCCAGAAGTCCCGGCGCTCGCTCGGGTGTGCTGTCCAGCCGGTCAGGTCCGGCGCTACCGGGGTAACATCCTCCTCGACGGCCGGGACCGGTTCGAGTTCGTCCATGTCAGTGCCCGGGCCGCGCTTCTTCATCTGATCGCTTTCCTTGCTTCCGATATCCCTGCTGAGGGCGCGGACCGATCACGGCAGCCCCTCGCTCATGTTTCCGGGCTGATGTCGGGTTCAAAGGTCGACGGAATGCCGATCGCTCCAAACGTCGGCACCGTCGTCCCCTGCATTCTCGCAGGGTCTCCTCCCCACCGTCCAGGCCGGACCGGTCGAATTATATCGAGACTATTCTGCGCCATTCCTTCCACCGTCGCGCACGATCAGGATCTCCGGCGGGTATGATTTTGGTCGTGCAGGCCGGTTCTCGGATGTTCGCGGCCGAGGACGGATTTGCGTGATGCGCGTAGCGTACCGTATATAAGCAGGACATCAATGATTCGCCGTTGTCCATGACGGTCGAGTTCGCATGCTATCTGGGGTTTTGTTCACATCCGACCGCTCGTCAGGAAGTCACCGATCGGATACAATCAAGCAGCAGAATCTCGGACTTGGAGCCAGAGAGATGACCGAGCAGGCAGCAAGATCCCTCGCGGCCGTCGTGGGCGGCGACGCGGTTTTCCCGATGCCCTCCTCCAGGACATGGGGTGTCCTTGTCGGGCGGGCAGACAGCCGACTGGCCGTCGTCGAAGACCACGCCGGCTGGGTATATCGCGACCGGAAGTCATACGACTCGTACCAGCAAGACGGCGATGCCGACTCGCTCCTCGAAGCCCGCGAATGGAGTGAGTGGGACGACGGCGAAGAATGGGCCCGAGGCTTGAGCGTCATCCTCGGCTCGGAGGAATACTGGCACTCGGGCGGCGGCATCTGGCTGGTCTTCTACAAGCGACCGGACGAACGATTCGCCGTCATCGGGTCCGAGTCAGGCGGGGTCTACGCTAGTCGCGAGGAATTCGAGGCCGACGAGTACGGAGAGAAGGCCGAGAACCACGCCTTCGTCTGAGAGGTTGGGAACGATGGCAGCCGTCGAGGAAGCTCCTCACGGCTAATCAGTGGAGCTGTCGATCAGCCGGAAAGTGAGCGATGAAATTACTTGTTCTTGATGTGGAAGGCACCCTGTTCCGAACGCACATTCGGCTGCCGGGAGCTCACATCGACTCCACGATCTGGCAAGCCATTGCTCATCGGCTTGGCGAAGATGCCATCCGAGAAGAAGTGGCCACTCACGATCGATGGGCGAACGGGCAGTACCGCAGCTATCTCGATTGGATGCGCGAAACGATCATCATTCACCAGCGTTACGGCCTAACCGCCCCAGCTTTCCGCGAACTGATCGATGCCGCCGAATATAACCCAAATGTCATTGAAGCCCTCTCGTCGATAGACAGAAGCCTGTACGAGCCGGTTATGGTCAGCGGTGGGTTCAGGGAGTTGGCGGCGCGGGCACAACGCGACTTGAGTATTGTCCACGCCTTCGCGGCATGCGAATACTTTTTCGGTAACGATGGACTGCTTCAGACCTTCAACCTGTTGCCGTGCGATTTCCACGGCAAGATCGACTTCATCCTCCTGATGCTCCGCGAATATGGGCTGGGTAAGGATGACTGGGTGTTCATCGGTGACGGTGCCAACGACGTGCCGATTGCCAAGGCCGCCCCCGTGTCGATCGGCTATCGCCCACATCCCAAGCTTCGCGACGTCGTGACGCACTCCATAGAAGATTTCGCGGAACTCCTTGAACTGCTGCCTTGAAGAGGCGAATCGGAGAAGGCGGATGGACGTTGATTTCGTAATCGTAGCCGCACTTAAGGATGAAGCAAATGAGATCAAGGGCTTGCTGATCGATGCCAAACCGGAGGATACGTATGTTGTCGGCAAAGTCAAGCGGTGGAAGGATCGCGGCGAGTACCGCATTGCCATCATCAACCTACATGAAGGGATGGGCGCGCAGCACGCGGGGCCGGTGACGCAGCAGGCTATCGCTGAACTCCATCCCCGGGCTGTTCTCATGACCGGGATCGCTGCAGGGTTCCTGGAAAGTCGCGAGAAAGTGGCCCTCGGCGACCTGATGGTTCCCTTTGGTATCGTCCCCTACGAGTTGGCGAAGCTCGAGGGTGCCAAGGAGGGTCGGTCGGCTAGGACGGATCATCGAGGGATTGCCTGGGCGGTCTCCGAGATGCTCTGGCGAACGGCGGCCAACGTCGCCGAGGACCCGGAACGTCCGTGGCAGGCCCTCATCACGGCGGCCCGGCCCGATGGCCTCGGGGAACCAAGGATCCATGCGGTCGCGGACTCGGTCCTCGGATGCGGCGAAAAGGTCGTAGCCGACGAACTGGCCGACGTGAGGAAGTGGTTGCTCGAGACTTATCCTCGCCAGATCCTCGGCTTGGAGATGGAATCGCATCCCGCGCTTGGCGCCTGCCGAATCTATGACACCCCATTCCTCGTCGCCAAAGCCTCGGCCGATCGGGCGACGGTCGACAAGGACGACGGCTGGCGTTCCTACGCGTGCCAGCTGTCCGCCGGGTTCCTCCTCACGGTTATCCAGCGGTACGAAAGGCCCCAAGCGGCTCTACTGCTACGACACACCCGCGACTGCGAGGAAATCGCGAAGACGATTCGCGAGCGCCTTCCCGACGTCGACTTCCAGTACAAGATCCGCACGGCGGTCTCGTTCGAGCAGCTCCGACGCGGAACTTACGAGGCTGGAGAGAGGGATCGCACGACTTTGGTCCCAGGTGAACTTCACCCCAACGTCGTGCTGTACAGCGGCGGGGGGACCGGGAAGACGACGATCACGAAGCGATTGTTCTGCGACGTGCTCGCTGCCGACTGCATCCCGGTCCTGATCGATCTCAAGCGGTATTCGCAGGAGTACCCCGACGGTGAGGCACCGGCGGCTGGCCAGGAAGGGATCGACGCCATTCTGCAGGTTGCCACATCGCCCCGCCGCTCGGCCTCCGAGATTGAGGCACTTGCCGCCCAAGGGAGGCTGGTCCTTCTGGTCGATGGCGTGAACGAGGTGTCGAAGGTGGCGCTGGCCTCTCTCTTGGCCTTCTATCAGGACCTCCGGCGCGGGCCCGGCACATACGCGATCTGGATGAACCGCCTGACGGCAATCGAGGACCTGCGCCCCGCCCCGGTCCACGCGACGGTCGGTAGCGTCTCCCCGGAAGTGGCCGAGCGATGCTTCGATGACCGGTTCGGGCAGGGCAGATTCAAGTCGCTCAGCGGTCGGCTACAGACGATTTACCAACGCCCATTCTTCCTGGACCTCGCGATCCGCTCCAACCGGCCGTTCACCGCGAATCGGCTGTGGAGCGAGATGTTCCACGAATTCTTCCGTGAGCATGTTGGGCTATCCGAAGTGCAATTGACTGCGATCGCCCTGGCCACACGCGATGCCATCGCAGCCGACGGGAAGCTCAAGCTTTCCACGCTCAAGCAGGCGATCGGAGACCCACTCTGGGCGAAGCTAAGTGCAGCTGGAGTCGGGGTCGTGGACGACGAGGCCGGATTCGCCCACCATCTCTGGCGGGACTACCTCGTCGCCAGGGCCATGAGCGTCGATCCGGCATGCTGGACCGAGAAGGCCTTCGACGCCGCGACGACGTTCGGTACTTCGGTCGAATGCCTGACGATGGCTGTCGAGCAGATCGCGGACGTCGTCCAGAAGATTGCCTTCGTCAACGCGGTCTACGACTGGAGCTACTCCGCGGCCCTTGAATGCATCGCGAAGTCCGGTGAGGGCGAAGAGGCGGAGAGGAAGTTACCTGAGTGGTTCCGCGAGGCGATTCTCGCGGTGGTGGCGGAGAAGCGGTTCGACTCGGTCGAGAGGACCCGAAGCCGCACGGAGCGGCTCCTGACCCAGTACCCCTTTACGAGGCCATACCTCGACGCACCCTCCCGGGATGCGATGGTTGACCGCATCCGAAACCTCGAAGGCGACGCGGATGAGCTGGGTATCTGGAAACGGCTTTACTCCCAAGCGCAGGGAACGGGCATAGCCGCGCCGGACATCGAGCTGATAGCGTCTCCAAACTCGTTACTGGGATGGACCGCTGCGAATCTGGCCAGACGCGGAAGCATCACGGCTGCGGAGGTCGACCGAGTCTGCTCGATCTACAGAGACCACCTCGGACCCGACGGCAAGCGGAGCGTCCGGTGGCGTGCGGTCCATGTATTGGGGGCGAACCCCAACACATCCGGGCTCGCCGTGCTTGAGGAGGCGCTCGAGCAAGATGAATATCACTGGGTGGCGTACGGGGCTGCGAGATCCCTGGTCGAGTCGGCAGCAAAGCTGACCGGAGACGACGGGGCACGTGCACTCGATGCGCTCTCTCGATTCGTAGCGGGGGAGCGCGGAGGCAAGGCCAGATCGATGATCCTGCAGGAGATCGTCGAGACGTGCTTCATCGACGACTCGGCGCCCGGTTGGGCAGCCTCGGCTGCCCTGCTGATCGATCAGATCGCGGAGCGGTTCGCCCCCGAAGTACGGCGGGGCGTAGTGGCTCGTTCGTCGGCGTTCCGAGAGAAAAACGGAATGGACGGGCATGCCGCCGCGGCACCGAGCATTGAGCAGACGCGGCCGGTCTCAACACCGGTCGTTAACCCAGCAAATCCACGATCCGCTTGACCTGCTCCTTGCCCAGGCTGGCGACCAGCGGCTTCATCGCTTCCATCGCGTCCAGCAGTTCCGAGTTGCCCGATGGTGCGGGCTGCGGCGGGGCGAGTAGCCCTCGACGGCGGCCTTCGGCTTCCGTCTCGGCTTACCCTTGGGCTCCTCGGTCAGAACCTTCTTCTTGTCAGCGGACTTCACGGCGCTGAAGTGCTCAGGGCTGACGTCGAGTCCGAACTGGCTCTGGATGTAGCCCGCTCCCACCTGTGGCCCGTCAAAGCCGGCAGCGATCGCCATCCTGACGGCGTCTGACTTCGAAGTCGGCACCCTGCGGCCGTGGGCGTTGCGGGGCTCCTCCGCTTCCTCGACGGGATCGGGCTTCGCTGCTTTCTTGGCCATGGGTGCCTCGGAGTCTTGGCGATGTCGCGAGATCGCCCAGTTTAACAGGCAGGCAGTGATGCGAAACAGTGGGATTGCGCCGCGAAGAAGAACGGATGAAAAATTGCTTGCGCTTGCGTGCAACCTGCACTAGGGTGATTTGCATCGGGCCGTGGTGCAGTCGAGGGCTACTTATTGGAAAGCGAACCTTCGACGATCTTCCCGGCTCTTAAGTTTTGGAGGGTGGTGCAGATAAGGGTTACTTCGACTTGTAATCGCGTGGTCGCGGGTTCGAGTCCCGCCCGGCAGATCGACCTGCCGGTAGCTCAGTTGGATAGAGCACGTACGTGCCTTTATCGTCTCTTCCCCCTCCTCTTGAACCATCGTGCGGTGGTGCAGGCAAGGGTTACTTAGCCAAACCGGTGACGCAGGTTCGATTCCTGCCGGTCCTCCGGGGCCGTCGTCTAGTGGCAGGACACCGGAAACGTACCTTTGTCGCTACTTCCCCGCACGGTTTCCGCAACAGGGCGGTGGTGCAGGATAGGGATACTTTGGATAGAGCGCCGGTTCGCCGGAGGTCGTGGGTTCAATCCCCACCTGAGCCGCGAGGTTCAGTAGCTCAGTTTCGTCCCTCTCCGAATCTTCCCCGCCCGCATTTTTTGGGTATTTGTATGGCTACGCTGAACCGACTGAAGAAGATTTTCACCCACGAAGGCGCTCCGGCAGCCCGGATCGACCCGTTGGCCCAGCTCGAACGCTCCGTCATGTCCTGCCTCCTGTGGGAGTCGGAGTTCTACGAGGACGGCCAGACCATCGGGCAGCGGATCGCTGAGCTGGTGAAGGCCGTGCCCGCCGAGGACGTCGCCCGCGTCGCCGCTCAGGCGAAGGAGGACATGCGCCTCCGCCACGTGCCGCTCCTGCTCGCCCGCGAGCTGATGCGGACGAAGGAAGGTCGTGCGCAGGCCAAGGGCCTCTTCCCCCGTGTCATCCTTCGCCCGGACGACATCACCGAGTTCCTGTCGATTTACTGGAAGGACAACAAGGACGAGCCGCTGGCCAAGCAGGTCAAGCGCTGGTTGGGCGACACGTTCCGCAAGTTCGACGAGTACCAGCTGGCCAAGTACAACGGGGGCCAGAAGGCGGTGAAGCTGCGCGACGCCCTGCGGATCACCCGCCCCAAGCCGGCCAATCTCGATCAGGCCGAGCTGTGGCGCAAGCTCGTCAAGGGCGAGCTGGCCACGCCGGACACCTGGGAGGTCGAGCTGTCCAGGGGCGGCGACAAGAAGGCGTCGTGGTCCCGTCTGCTCGCCGAGGGCAAGCTCGGCGGCTTAGCCATGCTCCGCAACGTCCGCAACATGACGAAGGCGGGTGTGGCCGACGAGGAAATCCGCGCCGGACTCCGTAACCTGAAGGCCGGTCGCCTCCTGCCGATCAATTTCATCGCCTCGGCTCGCCACAATCCCCTGTTCGAGCCGGAGCTGGAGGGCAAGTTCTTCGAGTGCTTCGCGGGCCGCGAGAAGCTGGGCGGCAAGACGATCATCCTGGTGGACGTGTCGGGGTCGATGGATTCCGCGCTGTCTGCCAAGTCCGAGATGCGGCGGATGGACGTCGCCTGCTCGCTGGCGATGATCGGCCGTGAGATGTTCGAGGATCTTCGAGTCTTTACCTTCTCCAACGCCCTGGTCGAGGTGCCGGGACGCCGAGGCTTCGCCCTGCGGGATGCGATCACGGGTTCCCAGCCGCACGGAGGGACGGAACTCGGGAAGGCGGTCGGTTCTTTGCCCGCCCGCGACCGCTTGATCGTCATCACCGACGAGCAGAGCCACGACCCTGTCCCGCAGTTGAAGGGATACATGATCAACGTGGCCAGCAACAAGAACGGCGTCGGGTACGGCCAGTGGCTGCACATCGACGGCTGGTCGGACAAGGTTCTCGACTATATCGTGAAGTTTGAGTCTGCCAATGAGTAGGCAGTTTCTCGGCAAGGAGGCCGTTCCCATCTACGGCTGGACCGACGGTGTCCAGGTCGAAGAGAAGGCCCTCGGCCAGCTTCGCAACGTCGCACGGATGCCCTTCATTCACCACCACGTCGCGGTCATGCCCGACGTCCACTGGGGGATGGGGGCTACCGTCGGTTCGGTCATCCCCACGGTGGGGGCGATCATCCCGGCGGCGGTTGGCGTGGATATCGGCTGCGGCATGATGGCCGTTCGGTCCGGGCTGGTGGCCAGAGACCTACCGGACAATCTGTTTGCCATCCGTTCGGACGTTGAGGCGGCCGTCCCGCACGGGCGCACCGATAACGGCGGGCCGAACGACCGTGGGGCGTGGGGGACGCCAAGCGATGACGCTGTTGCGGTCTTCTCCTCCCTGCGGCAACGACTGGCCGCAATCGTCGCCAAATATCCAGGCCTCGAGAAGTCCGCTAACCGCGCCGCGAACCACCTCGGCACCCTCGGCACCGGCAACCACTTCATCGAGCTCTGCCTCGACGAGAACCAGGCCGTCTGGGTCATGCTCCATTCGGGCAGCCGTGGCATCGGGAACAAGATCGGGACCTACTTTATCGAGCGGGCGAAGCAGGAAATGAAAGGGTGGCATATAAATCTGCCCGATGTCGACCTCGCGTATCTTCGGGAAGGCTCGGTCCTATTCGACGACTACGTCGAGGCCCTGCTTTGGGCACAGGAATTCGCACAGGCGAACCGCGAGGTAATGATGCGAAGCGTGCTGGCCGTGCTCGATCGGCATTTCCCCGGGAAGCTCGGAAACGTCGGCGAGGTCGCGGTCAACTGCCACCACAACTACGTGGCCAAGGAGCACCACTTCGGGAAGAACGTTTGGTTGACCCGCAAGGGTGCCGTCCGTGCCCGCGAGGGCGACCTCGGCATCATCCCCGGCTCGATGGGGGCCCGGTCCTTCATCGTGCGTGGCAAGGGCAACAAGGAGGCTTTCTGCAGCTGCTCGCATGGAGCGGGCCGAGTCATGAGCCGCGGCGAGGCCGTGAAGCGGATCAGCCTCGAGGATCATGCCAAAGCCACCGACGGCATCGAGTGCCGAAAGGATGCGGACGTGCTCGACGAGAGTCCGGCGGCCTACAAGCCGATTGAGGCGGTCATGGCGGCCCAGCAGGACTTGGTGGAAATCGTCTACGAGTTGAGGCAGGTGGTATGCGTGAAGGGCTAACGAGCCGGTCGGGTAGCTCAGATGGATAGAGCGTCAGATTCCGAATCTGGAGGCCGCGAGTTCGAGTCTCGCCCTGACCACCAACCCATGACCCCCGCCGAGCTACGGGCCGTCTGTGACTCCCTGAACGACGAACGCGGAACGGGCGGGCAGACGAATCTCGCCCGACTTCTTGACTGGGATCCTTCGACGATCCGCCGCAAGCTGGCCGGCAGATCAAAGATTACGAGGTCCGACGAGATGGCAATCGAGCGGGCGTTGCAGAAGACAAATGAAACCACAAACAATTCCTGAGTATTTATGAGTTCGGTTACCGTTCCCCTGTATCACTACGCACTGCTCAAGGGCTACCTGGCCGGGCAGAACGCACCGTCCGAGGCGTTGGCCGCCGTCGAAGCCCTCTACATGGCTGCCATTCAAGGTCCGCTCAGGGCCGATGCTCTGGACGCGATCCAGGCCGTTAAGGAAGCAGCCGAGAGGCTGGCAGGGATGGCCGCGACCCCGCCGACGGTTCAGATTTCGCAAGCCAAGACAGAGCTGCGTATCGACGATCAACTTCAGTCAGCAGAGTTCCATTTGCCACCGCTCACCAGGCGAGCCCTTGAGAAGGCGGCTGAGCGGGTTACCGCGCCGGCGGCATCCGGCCAACCTCAGACCGACGATGACAAGATCACGGCCTTCCTCGAAGCGAAAGCTGTCGAGCAGTGTCCGCCCGCTCATGCCAACGGAGATGGCCATGAAGTCGTGGTAGGGCTCGCCGAGCCGAAGAAACGAAAGGAATGGTCGCCAGAGGCACGTGCTGCCGCTGCTGAGCGGATGAGGGCCCGACAAGCTGCTGGTCTCATCGGAAGACGGAAGAATGAATCGTCTCCGGAGCCCGCCTCCCCTCCCGAACCGGCCTTCGAGATCCGCAAGGCTTCGAAGCCGGAGCCTGAACCCGCACCGGAGCCCAAGCCTTTGCCCGCCGTCGACCCTTCCCGCCTGATCACGGTCCACACCGGATTTGCCGGGAAGCGCGAGGATGGACAGCTCCGAGATGAGGACTGGCCGGACATAAAGCCCCGCCTCGCCAGAGGCGAGACGAAGGCGGCGATCGCCGGAGACTACGAGGCCGAGGTTGATGACCTGGACTATTTCATCGCGTCCTGCCAGCGGCGAGAGGCCAAGCGATCCCTGGGGGAAGCCCCCGCGCCACTCGCAAGCTAGGCGGGCGGCGCGAGCCAACGGACGACGACGACCATGAGAAGATCGATGCCTTCATCCGCAAGAAGGGCGTGACGCTGCTGCCGGGCATGGGAACGAAGGAACTGGCGGAGATGAATCGCCAGCGGGAGGAAGCATTCCGGGCGATGACATCGCAGGAAAAACGTATCGCCATGGGGCTGGCGCAGCGTAAACGCGGCCGTCCGGCGACCATGACGCCGGAGCAAAAGCAGGAGCGGCAAAGGGAATACCAGCGAAACTACCAGCGCGAGCGCCGCGAGAGGCAGAAACAAGCATGAAGCCCCGCAAGCCCTCGAAACCCCGTAACCCCATCGCCCGCGCCGTGCGGAAGATCAGGCCGAAGGACGAGCCGAGGGGGGCGTCGGGGCATCCGGACGGTCATACGGCTTGCCGACCGCGCCGATCTCACCGGTTTAACTTGGACGCAGGAATACTGCCGGTGTCTAATGCCTGTTCAGGAGAGCTGGACGAGGTCCCGGGCATTGAGGCCAGCGCTCATCTGCGACATCCCAGATAAAGTGGCAGCAAGGGCCTGAGCGGGAGAATTGCGATGCCGTCGATCGACCAACACGACCAACGTCGCAGTCGCTGGGTGTCGCGCCGACAGATTCTCGGCGCTGGCGCCGGATGCCTCGCCCTCCTCCTCAAAGGAGTCGCCCCGGCGGAGGAGGAGACGCCACCACGCCCCCGCTTCCTGCTCGCCTGGGGACGCCGCGGCAAGGAGAACGGTGAATTCTCCGCGAATGTCGGCCTCGCCATCGGCAAGGATGACGTGATCTACACCAGCGAGTTCCGCAACCAGCGCGTGCAGAAGTTCACGACCGAGGGGAAATTTCTCGGGACGTTCCCCCTTCAGACCAACCCCGGCGGGCTTGCCGTGGACCCGAAGGGTAACGTGTATGTCGGCTTCTGGAACGCCAATAAGGTGGCGGCGTATTCCCCCGAGGGAAAGTTGCTGCGGGAATGGGGCAAGAAGGGCACGGGTGACTGCGAATTCCAGTTGCCGGGCTCCGTGGCGTTTGGGCCGGACGGCCTGCTGTACGTGCCCGACCAAGGCAACAGCCGCGTCCAAAAGTTCACTCCGGACGGCAAGTTCGTCAGCAAGTTCGGCGGGCACGGCAGCCAGCCGGGTCAGTTCGGCGGCAGCCAGCCTGTCGGCGGCCGCTTCGCCGGGCCGCAGTTCGTTGCCTTCGACCGCGCCGGCAACGTCTACACGACCGACGCGGGCCTGAACCGCGTCCAGAAGTTCACGCCGGAGGGCGAACTGCTGGCCCACTGGGGCAGCGCGGGGCCCGACCCCGGCGGCTTCGGCCCTCCGCCACTAGACAAGAACGGCAAGCCCATCACGGGCGGGCCCATCGGCATCTGTGTGGACCGGCAGGACCGCGTCTGGGTGAGCGCCACGAACCACCGCGTCCAGCTCTTCACGAATGCGGGCAAGTACCTGTGCGGCCTGGGCCTGGACGGTGAGGGCGAGGGACCTGGTCAGTTCCGCACGCCGCACGCCCTGGCGTTGGACAGCCGGGGGTGCTTATACGTGGCAGACGTCATGAATGGTCGGGTGCAGAAGTTTGCGGTGGATTAAACCAACGGGTGGAGCTTGATCGTCAGCCCCCCCCCCGCCTCGATCGCCTGTCGACATGCGTGGCGCATATGCCCGGATTGATCATAGTCAGTGGGGTGACATGAAGCGAAGCCTGGTTGTTCGTCTCGGCGGTTTCCGGGATCTTCCCCGCGAGGCCGTTCGGGTCGTAATTGATTACGACGACAAGGCACTTGGCAAATCCGGGCTAAAACAACCGCAGCTGCGCCTCTTTCTCCTGCCTGCGCCGCGTCACACTCTGCCGGTGGCCGTTCGTCGGCTTGACCGGCTCGGGCATGGGGATGACCACGGGCTCAGGCGCCGCCTGTTGGACGGGCTCCGGCGCCCTCACCGGCTCGGGCGTCGGCTCCAAGGCTGCCGCCACCGGCTCCTGACCTGCCTCGACCGGCTTATCGCCAATCCGCTCCCGAATTCTCACGGTCACCGGCCGCTCCGCCCTGACCGCCTTCCGCATCCCCGTCCGCTCAGGCGCGGCCTCGACGGTGTTCGCCTCCCGCAGGGTCTTGATCCGCTCAGCCAGCTCCGCCACCGGCGGCAGGCCCTCCGGCGGGTTCTCAGAGAGCCCGAGCCTGAGCTGGTCGCGTAAGTCGGACAACTGGCTCGTGTACTCCGCGTGGGCGAAGGGCTTGCCGACGCGCGATTCGTAGTCGCTGAGTTGGCCCTGCTTGACCGCGATGTCCGCCTTCAGGTGGTCGCAATCACGACCGTACCCATTTGCCAGCCGTTCCAGGGCGTTGAGCACGGCGCGCGGGCCCGGGTTATCCCTGAGCATCTGCTCGCGGCACCGCACGGCGCCATCGAGGTAGACTTCCGTCCCGCCCAGCGGATGCAGGATCATCCCGCATTCGAGCCCGCGGTAGGTGCCAAGCTTCGTCCGGTAGGTCTCGCTCACCTTCTCGGGCATCCGCTTCATGCGGTCTGCGACCGTCTCCTGCGAGGGGATTACGTCGTTCGTGGCGATCGTCGCCATGTCGGTCTTCAGGCCCTCCAGCCGCTTCTCCAGCCGCCTGATGTCGTCCGGCAGGTCGCGGAGGTTCTTCTTGGCGAGGTACTGCTCGTCGAGGTGGTTCTTCTTCAGGATGGCGAGCCGCTGCAGCTCGGCGTCGGCCTCGGCCAGCGTCAGCACTGCCGGGTTGCCGGATGCGATGGCCTTCACCTCGGCGTAGGAGAGCTCCTGGCCGCCGATATCCTCGGCCTTCCTGACTGCACAGTCGCCGCTCATCACCTGGGCGATGAACCGGGCCTTCGTCTCAAGTGCTTGCCACATATAGGCGTCGAACGAGCCCTCCGTCACGTAGCGGAAGATCGCCACCTCGGGGTTCTCGTTCCCCTGCCGGAGGATGCGGCCGTCCCGCTGCTCGACCTCGGCGGGCTTCCAAGGGGCGTCGAGGTGGTGGAGGGCCACCAGCCGCTTCTGCACGTTGGTGCCGGTGCCCATCTTGGCCGTGGAGCCGATCAGGACGCGGACTGTGCCCTGACGGACCTTCTCGAACAGGGATTGCTTCTTCGCGTCGGTGTCTGCGTCGCCCATGATGGCGATCTGGGCGCGGGGGATGCCGCGAGCTACTAACTTCTCTGCAATTTCGTCGTATGCAGAGAACCCCCACGCCGTCGGGTTGATGCCCATGTCGCTGAAGATCATCTGCGTGCCGCGCTTGGCCTCCGTCTCCCGCCAGATGCGGAGGACGTTGCCGACCAGGGCGTTGATCTTTGAGCCCGGGAAATCGCCTCCCGCCCCCAGCATCCGGCCGTCGAGGGCCAGCTTGCGGCCGTCCGTGGTGATCGCGAGGGCGTTGTCCTCGCGGGGATCGACCTTCGAGTTCCGGATGCGGTCATACCGCTCGATGAGCCCGATCTGCAGATCCTTCTGATCCTCCGACATGGGGCAGGCAACCGTCTGGGGCTTGCCGCCTTCCAGCTTCGGCCTCGGCAGGTCGAGCATGTCCGCCGTCTGGACGTCGGCGAAGGCCCGGAACATCTGGACCAGCTCCGGCAGGTTCACGAACTTGGCGAAGCGGCTTCGGGGACGCAGGCTTGCGCCGTCGGGCGAGATCTCCATCGAGTCGACCACCTCGCCGAAGGTGGCGGCCCAGGCGTCAAAGTGCTCGATGCTACGCGAGCGGAGCCCCTCCGGGTCGAGGAACCGCTGCATCGTGTACATCTCGACCATCGTGTTGCTGATCGGCGTACCGGTGGCGAAGGTGACGCCATGGCCGGCGTGCTGCTCGTCGAGATACCGGGCCTTCATGTAGAGGTCGAACGCCCGTTCGCTGCCGCCGGTCTGGATGCCAGCGACGCGCTCCATCTTCGTGGGCGTCTCGAGATTCTTGAAATAGTGGGCCTCATCGATGAAGACGTGGTCGACGCCCAACTCGTCGAAGACCAGTCCGTCGTCCTTCTTCTCTCCAGCCAGCAGATTCTTCAGCCTCTCCTCGCGGTTGGCCTTCTGCTTCTCCAGGTTCTTGATGATGTTCCGGCCGGAGGACGCCTTGTCGATCAGAAGTGACTCGTACTCGGCGATCTGCTCGCGAAGGAACTTCTCCTGATAGTCTCGGCTCATCCCGATCCGCTCGAAGCTCGAATGGGTCACGATGATCGCGTCCCAATCGCCGGTGGCGATCTTGGCGGTCAGGACCTTGCGGCGTTCCTTGGTGAAGTCGTCCTTGGTGGCGATCAGCACCTTCGCGTTGGGATAGAGCTGCAGGTACTCGCGGCCCGCCTGTTCGAGCATGTGGTTGGGCACCACGATCATGGATTTTTTGGTCAGCCCGGACTGCTTCAACTTCATCGCTGCCCCGACCATGACGGCGGTCTTGCCCGCGCCGACGACATGAGCCAACAGAGTGTTGCCGCCGCTCATGACCCGCCAAATGGCGTCCTTCTGGTGCTGGCGAAGCTCGAACACCTTGCTCATGCCGGGGAAGTCGAGGTGCGAGCCGTCAAACAGGCGGGGGCGGAGGTTGTTGTAGGTGTCGTTGTAATCCCGCACGAGCCGATCGGTGCGGTCGGGATCTGCGAAGATCCACGTCTTGAACTTCTCCTTGATCAGCTTCTGCTTCTCTTTCGCGGCCTGCGTCTCGGTCGGGTTAAGGACGCGCTCATCGCCGTTGGCCCCGCGGACGATGTCGTAGATGACCGGCGTCTTCAAGTTCAGGGACATGGAGAGCAACTCAGTGCCGTTGATCCGGCCCGTGCCGTAGTCGGCGGAAGCCGCGACCGAGCTGATGGCCCGGTAATCCGGCTCGGCAGACCATACCGCGTCCTTCTTCAGGTGCCCCACGGTGAAAGAGCCGCCGAACAACTCTTCGGCGAACGCCTTGATGTCGCTCGCCGGAATCCACGGTGCCCCGAGATTCGCGTCGATATCGCCCGGCAGGACGTCCTCGGGCTGCACCTGGCGGAGAGCCTCCGCGTTACGCTGGTATTCCGGTCCCGACCGCTCCGCATACGCCAGTTTCGAGCGTACGTTGCCCGACAGGTAGGCGTCGGCGGTCTCCCATGCCTTCGTCTCGGGGTCGCGGTAGATCAGGTCGCCCAGTTCGGCGATGACTGTCTCCTCCGGCTTGCCGTAGAGTTGGGCGATACAGGCAAGATCGACAGACCCGCGGTCGTTGAGCGAGACCAGCAGGCCCTCCTCGGCCGATGTGACGTGTGTGACGGGCGGCTTCGGGCCGACCACGTCCCGAAGTAGGATCGGTGCCTTCGCCGCCTTTCCGGTCGCCTCGTCGTAC
Organism: Tundrisphaera lichenicola; assembly: GCF_051175385.1. GTDB lineage: Bacteria > Planctomycetota > Planctomycetia > Isosphaerales > Isosphaeraceae > Tundrisphaera > Tundrisphaera lichenicola. The sequence continues at coordinate 6,654,091 of NZ_CP195106.1, forward strand.
TCCTCCAGGGCCATGACGAGCATGGCGTCCGGGTCTTCCCGGAACTTCACGAGGTTCGGCATCCGGCGAATCGTGCCGCTCTGGGTCTCGGAGATGGTCGTCTTGTTGATCGGGCCGTAGGCGGCCAGGAAACGGTCATAGGCCGCGTTGAGCGACCGGCGGGCATCGTTGCGGTTCGCCTCCGGCCAGCCCTCGTTCTGGCTCTGCAGGACGCGGCGGGCATGGTCGCGGAGGCCGATCAGGGCGGCCAGCCTCCGGCCGGTCATGCTGCCGTCGGCTCTCTGGATTCCGCCGCTGTAGTCGACCGGCTCGCCCTCACCGTTCTCGACCTGGCGGATGACCTTGTCGTCACCGACGAAGAAGCTGCCCTCGGCGATGTGCCGTTCGGGAGGCGGAGGGACGAAGGCGGGTTTCTGGGGAGCGATGTCGGCGACATTCGTGTCGGAGACATGGTGCGAAGGTGGCGGATTCGGCCGTTCTGCTACTGACTGGTTTGCTCCCGCGATTCGACCCACGGCCTCCTTCAACTGGCTCGCCAGGTCGCCATTCGCCTTCACCGAGAACCCGGAGCCGTAGAGCGTGTCCTCGCGGCTCCAGTCGCCCAGCACCATCTCGTGGTGGTTGCAGAAGTAGCGGTTGACTGGCAAGTCGGCCCCCTGGATGCCGAGCACGGAGGTTTCCAGCCATTCGGGGTCGGCGTGTTTTGGCTCCTGCCCGGGGGCCCGCTTCCGCAGGAACAGGATGTCGGTGGTGACCTGGGTCCCTTCCCTCTTGAACGCATCGCACGGCAGACGGATGGCGCCGAGGAAGTCGGCTTTGGACGCGATCATCTCGCGGGCGGCGGCGTTCTGCTTATCGAGGGTGAAATGGCTGGTGACCACGGCGAGGACGCCGCCGGGCTTGAGGGCGTCGACCGATTTGGCGATGAAGAAGTCGTGGAGGGAGAGTTTCTGCCCCTGGTACTCGAGGCCGATGTTGGCGAACGGGACGTTGCCGATCACCGCGTCGAGCTGGGGGAGCTTCGAGTCGCGGAAGTTCTCGATGCGGATGTCTGCCTTGGGGTGCAGGGCGCAGGCGATCCGGCCGGAGATGCCGTCGAGCTCGACACCGATGAAGCGCTGCCCTTCGGGGGCGTGGCCCATGAAATTCCCGACGCCGCACCCCGGTTCGAGCACGACGGCATTCTGGGGCACGCCGAGACGCGAAAGAGCGTCGTGCATGGCCGTCATGACGACGGGCGAGGTGAAGAACTGGGAGAAGGTCGTCCGCTTGGCCGAGTCGTATTCCTCGGGGGTCAAGAGCGTCTTGAGTTCCTCGCCGATCGACTGCCAGCCGTCCTTGAATCGACCGGTGACTGGATCTGGGAATATCGAGAGGGCGACTGCCCCGAAGCCGCCGAAGCGGGAAAGTATGTCCCGTTCATCGGTAGTGGCCTGGCGGTGCTCGGATTCAAAGGCTTTCAGCGTGCGAATCGCGGCCAGGATGTCTCGGGCCTTGGCCTTATCGCCGGTCGAAGTTGGTAGGTCTTGGTGATGATTCATGGTTCCTCCTGACGTTTGAGGCCCCGCGAGCGGGGGCCTTTCGCCGGAGCGATCAACCGACTCAGCAACGGCCGGGTCAAGCGAAGCTGGGGTAAGGGGACCCGGCTGCAAGCTTGAAGCGGACGGCTGGGGAGGTACGGTCGCGGAGGATGGCCCCTGCGGGGAGTGGACCGAATGAGGAGGAGGCGGGGAGAAGATGGGGAGGAGATTTTGCCCGCGAGCGGGGCGTACCCGCTCGGCGAACGAGTCGGGGCGATCTTTGCGGGGATACCGGCTGGAGTATGAGGGCTTGAGGTGGTAATCCGAGGTCATGCTGCCATAACAAATGCGGGTTCGAGTATGACTAGCATCGGCACCGCGGCGAGGCCAGCGGAATCAGGTCAGCGGCAACGGCCACCGGAATGCTCGCGGTCGTGCCGGGAGATCTCACGGAACAGCCCCATGCACTCCTTGGCAGCCATGACCGACACAAGGGCGATCGAAAGGCCGGTAAGGGCGAAGGCCAACTTCTCGTTTCCGGCCTTCCCGGCCATCTCCTGGACGTGGGAGGCGGCGGTGAGCGTGTTATGGGGGAGCGTGGTCATCTGGCGGCCATGCAACAGGCCATGACGATGCCGCCGAAGGTCAGGAGAGCGAGGAAGCCGATGACGTCGGCGATGAATCGCTCGTCACGGAATCGGGAAGCTGACACCGACACAGACATATCCGTCGCCAATACCTTCCGGACAAAGCGAAGCACAGCTACTTAGCCCGAGCAGAACTGAAAGCGTGAATAGCACCCGCAACGGCAAGCCCTCCCGCGATGATGGAATTCTGCTGCTCAGGTTCCAGCGTGATGCCGCCCGCCATAGCGAGGTAGGTGACACCGCGCCAGAAGCCGGGCGAGGAGATGAGGTTAAGGAGCCAGTCCCTCAAGCGACGGCCTTGGCCTTCTGCAAGGCGAGCTCGATCAGCGTGCGCGCCTGAGACTCGATGAAGGTGTGGCCGTTCGAAGTCACTTCGGATTTAAACGAGTTAAGGGCGGCGTCCATCTTTTCGCGACTATCGCCAGCGACATTGAAACCAGCCGTGACTGCGTTTTCGGCGGCTGTGAGCAGGAGGTGCGCGCCTTCGACTTCGATGGCCACGATGAACGGATGAATGAAATCCCAGAGCGGGCCTGTCAGAAATGCGATAACGGCATCGCGGGCCTTAGTAAATGCGGACATACAACCTCCTTGTTGTTATTTATATGAAATTTATCATGGGTTCGGCGTAGCGGCAAGCATCAATAGTGCCATTCGGTTATTGAGTGGCCGTGGTCGACGCGGCGGTCGATGTGGATGAAAGAGGCGCCGTGCCCAATGCTCCAGCCCATCTCTCGTGCGAGCTTGAGGAACTTCGCCCGCTTGGCATCCGGCCACATGAGCGTCGAGATGTCTGCCGCGCACGCCCCGGTCAGGCCGGTCACAAGCTGGGCGTTGATGAGGTGGAAGCTCTTGTGCGCGCCGCCGATGGCCGCGTTGTGCCTGACGCACCTGCAGCAGCTATTTACCACCATCGGGTTGCCGAGGGCTTCGCGCAGCTCGTTCAGCTTATCGAGGAAGCCTTCCATCAGGAGGCATTGCTTGCAGCAAGGGCATTCCAGCTCGACGGGGAGGAAATAGTTTTTCACCGCTTATCCGCTTTCCGGTCGAGCTTCTGGTCGAGGTTCATGAACCAGCTGTTCATGTCGTCGCGCAGCTTGCCAATGCCCTGCTGCTGGGCCTCCACCAGCTTGTCGAATTTCTGCTCGGTAGCCTTCTCGCGTTCCTTCGCGGCGGCCTTCACCTCGACGATCTCCGTCTTGCGGTCCTTGTTCTCGTCCTTGAGGGTGGAGATGTCAGCTTGGACGCCGTACCATGCCCCGATGGAGCAGAAGATGATCGTGGCGGCGGTGATGAGGTGCCCGGCGTGAATGGTGGGGTCGAAAGAAAGCCATCTAGGATTGTTTGCCATATCGCCCCAACAAATAACTGGTTTCAAATGTAGTATAAAGTAAGCATAAATACAACAACAGAATGGCTTCTTCTTGTGCGGGGAGCTTCACTACGCCTTCGCTATGCCGTAGATTTTGGCGGTGCCGGTGATGGTTCCGCTGCTGAACTTGAAGCGCACGGCGTTAATGGAAGTGGTTGCGCCTCGGTTGCCCAGCCCGTCGTATCTCGTGAGAATCGCCCCATCGATTGCTTCAAGGTCGGATCTTATCAGCTTGCTCAGGGTCGTGTTGTTGACGGACTTGAGCTTGATTTCGCCGTTCAGGTTGGTGACGGTACCACCCGACGTGAGCTGGATCTTCGAGTCGCTGGTGCTTCGGTTTGTCACCAGTGACGTCCCGCCGATCTGCTCGTAAACCCAAGCGTAATTGCCCGCGCTGGCGTCGAAGTTCGCCCCGTTGTCCGTGCTGGTGAGCAGCTGAAGGTTCGTACTTCCCGATCCCGCCGCGATGTCGTCCAGGACAATCAGGTAATCGTCGTAGGTCGAGGACATCTTGCTCGTGATGTCGAGCGTTGATGCGGCGGCGGCGGTGACCGTGCCGAGATAGACGAGCGCCCCCGAGGTGTAGGGGCCTTCGCTCAGGCCTTTGATCTGGAACTGCGTGCCGTCGTAGAAGACGTCGTAGGTGCCGCCGGAGATGATGTCGTTGGCGACGAGCGCGGCGAGCGCCCCGTTGTTCATCTTCTTGACGTTCTTGGTGCCGAGCCCGTCTACGTTCACGGTGACGGCCGTCGTGTTCGCCGCCCCTGCCTTGAAGGTGAACCGCTGGCCCGAGACGTAGGCTGTGATTGCTGGCGAGTTCGTTATCGTAATCGCGTCACCGGTGCCGCCGACCGTTCCGTTGGTGAAGGTCTGGTTCTGGACGTCCTTCGCTGAAGGAATCTTGGTGCCGCCCGCCGTGGTCCCGTCGCCCACGACAAGCCGCTTATTCGTCTTGTCGTAGCCGAGCTCGCCCTCAGCCGGAGTCGCGGCGTTAAGGTTCGTCGCGGTGTCACGGCGGATCTGTGTCTGTGTCGCTGTCGTCATACGAAATACATCCAATCATCAGTTGTTCCGACCAAATCGGTCCAGTTGCCATAGTTGTTCGTCGGCCCGACCAGGTCGGTCCAGTTGCCCCAGTCATTCGTCGTGACGACGCCGCCCGAGTAGCCGGCGACGGCCCCGGTAATGGTCACCCAGTCGGAGCGCGAGCCCAACGCGCTAACCGCCCGGATGCGGAGGTCGTAACTGACGTTGATCGAGCTGCTGAGAACGTCGGCGGTCGTCTGGTCGCCGTTCACAAAGAACGACGGCCTCCAATCGGCGTCGGCGGAGAGCTTGTACTGGATTTCCACCGTGCCGCCGTTAATCACGAAGGCATCTTCGTGGACGTCCCAGGTCAGGACGAGGTTGTAGACGTCGACGCTGCCCGTAGCCGTGGTGATGCGCGAGTTATATGAGACGCCGATGGGTACGGCGGGCTTCGCCAGCGGGTTCGGCAGATTGGTGTCGGGTGCCGCGTCGATGACGGTGGCATCGCCCGAAGCCCAGTCGTAGCTGGCGCTGCTCTCCTCCTGGAGCGTCAGCACGATGGGGCCGATGCCCGCGGTGCTGAACTTCTTGATGCGGAAGACCTTGTGGTCCCAGCCGAGGTTCGAGTCGGTATAGGTCACGGTGTCCCAGACGGCGCAGGAGATGGCGTTGTGGTTCAGCACGAGGTCGAGCTGGATCCCCTGGCGGGCCTGCTCAAGAACGACCTTGGCGATTCGCTGGGCGGCTTCCGGATGGTTCGTGAAGGGTAGCTGGATGTCCTTGAACATCTGCGTGCCGCCGTCGTCCGCGGTGTAGAGCTCGTTCACGACGGGCGGGAAATCGGTGGCGGCGTATTTCCGGCTCGGGTCGATGTACGTCCCCTGCACGGCATTGAAGAGCTGCTGCCTCGGTGTCCGCGTTCGGATCTTCACCGGCCCTGCGAGCATGTCGGTGGTGATGTCCAGCCCCGTCGAGTCGTAGGCCCCGGCGTGCCCTCGGAATTGGCCCTGGACGTAGGTGACCGCCCCCGCCATCGCGGCGACGAGGGCGTTCAGGTTCTCGATCGGGGCGTTCGCGGTGTCGAGCACGCCGTTGCAGGTGTACCGGCTCTGGGAACCGCCCGTGGTGAGGGCAACCGACTCGTCGCAGGTGTTTGCGGCCGCGGAGAAATAGGTGTCGTTGATCTCGGAATCCGAGCAGTTGAATCCGTAGTCGCTGGCGAGGTAATCGCGGATGCAGAGCGCGGTGTTCTCGCTCCACGCCGTCGTGCCGTCCCTCGGGTCATAGACCTTCTTGCCCTTGACGATGGCGCTGATATTCGGGATTCCGTGGCCGAACACCTCCTGGTTGTACTGGAGGCGGACGTAGACGTAGGCGATGCCCTGCAGGCGGTGGGCGGTATCCCAGCCTGCCACCTCGGCGACCATATCGGCGTCGGCCTCCTGGCTCACGCTGCCAGTGTGCTTCTTGATGCGGGCGTAGCTGTTCTGAGTCGCTGAGAGCGTGTTGTTCACCGCCGTGCCGCCCGAGGCGGAGGCGTTCGGCCCGCCGTTAGAGTAGGTGAAGGTCGTCGAACTCGGCGTGGCGAGGATGATGAAGTCGCCGTTCATGGACAGGTCAGTGACCGTCGTGACTGTGACCTGGTCGCCCGCCGTGAACCCGTGTGCGCCGCTCGTTGTGACCGTGACCACCTCGTTCGTACGGATGGCGCTGTCGATGCTCTTCGTGGTGGCCGTAAGTCCTTCGGGGTAATAAGGGTACGGCAAATTCGTGGCGTAGCCGTCCGCGTTTAGCGTTACGGGCTTGTCGTTGAAGTAGATGGTCCCGATCTCCTCCACCTCGTGCCCGGCCAGGGCGATGATCATGTGGAGCATCAGGTTGGTGCCGGTCATCGGGCCGCCGTGCGGGGTCGGGCCGCTGTTGGTCGTGCCGATGTAGACGATGGGGCCGGAGACCTTGGCCTGCCCGTAGATGACCTTGTGCGTCTCGACGGTCGAGGTGACCATCGCGGCGCGGGATGACGGGGCGTTCGTAGACAGGCTGGATCCCGGATGGCCGGGAGCGAATGCCCGGCTGCCGACGGCATTGATGGCGGTCGAGACGGCGAAGCCCGCAAGCCCCGCGGTGATCGCTCCGGCGGTCGCGGCGGAGATCCCAAGCGCGCCGATGGCTCCGGCCGCGGCTACGTCGCACGCGAAAAACGCGGTGAGCCCTACGCCGACTTCGGCGGCGGTGGCCGCTCCTGCGATGGCGGCGATGACGGGGATTGCTGGGGGCATCTAGACCTTCCAAGCCCGCAGGCATTTCGTGAATTCGAGGCGAGTCACCCCCTCCAGCGTCAGGAAATAGGCACGCGCGCCGTCGCAGATACCGAGCATTCCCGCCGGGTGCTGCACGATGTCCCCACGTTTGGCCCTGAGCACGGGAATCGCGTCGAGGTGCTCGTCGGCGAGGTCGGCCGGGCTTGCGAACCCGAGAGAATTCAGGACGGAGTTGGCTTCTTCCTCGGTGCCGTAGGTCCCGCGCCAATCCGCCGCCAGATCGTTACCGGTGAGCTTGCGAACCCAGTTCGCGCACCAGAGGACGCAATCGTGAGCGCCCCACTCGAATTCGCAGCTGCGGCCTTCCACGATGTGTGCGGCGAGCAGCCCTTCCCAACCCTCCGGCCTCATGTCGCCGAACCCCAGATGATGGTCTTGTTCGACGTCTGCTCGATGTATTGCAGGCCCGTGTCGCCCGGGAAGCGAGACTGCTGGGTGGCGTTGTTGTACCTCCGGATGACGGGCTTATCCCACGCGGCGAACCGGTTGCCGACCGATAGGGTGATCCCAAAGGTCTTGTCCTGGCTGAAGTCGGCGGTGTCGATCAGCCCCTTGTAGAGGATCGCCGGGGTGTCCACGAGCACCCGGGTGGTCAGGTTCAGGTAGCCCAGATAGAGCGTGGCCAGCCTCCCCTGATACTGCTCATTGAACAGCACGCCCGCCAGATCCAGCGGTAGGCCCGAGAGGGAGAGGTTGATCTGCGAACTGGACAGGTCGCTCACCTCGTCCGCCGTGCTGATATTCCCCAGCCTGCCTACGCCGGTGTAGGTGTCGCCTCCCCATACGATGGTGCCTAAGTCGCTATGCAGGTTTATGTTGGCGCTGTCGAATTCCATCTTGAAGAAGAGGACGGGGTGGATCTCCGGGGCTTGGGCCGCAGAGATCGTCGTGGAGGTTATGTCGCGGGAGCCGGTCACGAGAACACCTCGAACGCCGCAAACGTCTTCGGCTGGTAAACGCCTCTCTCGTTGCACTCCCACATGGCCTGCATGTCGTCGGCCAGGACCATCGTGCACGTCGCCTTCTGGACGGTGATCGCGGCGTTGTCCGCCGGGCTGTTCCGCAGTGCGGGTTTAAAATTCAGCGTGGTCTGGCCCGAGCCATTCGTGTTCGCGTCCTGTGTGAGCCTTTTCAGCTCGCCGTTCACCGAGAAATAGTCCCCGGCCTTCAGCCACCCGGTTACGTTCGCGGTGCAGCCGTCGATAACGAGGGAGCTGCCGGTCTGGGAGCCGCCATTGACCAGCGGCGTGCCCGTTCCCGCCCCACGCGGGGTCTTGCAATCCGGGTCGAAGGCGTTGAAGGTGTTCACACCACCTTCCAGTCTGTCGAGGAAGGCGATCCAGTAGGCCGCCTTGTCGCGGCGCATGGCCGGGAGTGAATAGGTCGCCACCCACCTCGCCCCGCCCAGGAGCATGCGCTGGGTGGATTTGGTGAGCGGGCTGGTGAAGGTCTGGGTGTTCGTCTCAAGGCCGAATCGGCAGTTCGTGAAGCCCGGCGAGGCTGGCATGTCGATGGCGGTCATGACCGTCTCCCGGCAATGCGGGACTCACCGCCGCCGTTCTGCATGGCGGCAAATACGCTCGCATGGGCCATCCCGGCAATCTGCGGCGCGGCATTCCTGATGGCGGCGTTGACCGTCTCCGGAAGGCCCGGGGACATGTTGATCGTCTGCTGGACGACGACGGTGTTACCGCCGATCTTGCCGTTCGGGATGATGGTCCCGGCGGCGTTCGGCACGAAGATCTCCGGCCCGCGCTCGCCTACGATGGAGGGAACCCCGATCGGGGGAGCGCCGCCGTCAGCGAAGAAACCGCCGAAGAAGTTTTTCGCACCTCCGATGGCGTCGTCCAGAAGCCCTTTGCTCCCGCCCTTGCCGACGAGGGCATCCGCCAGCGGGCCCGCGACCTTCTGCTCGAAGGCCGCCTTGGCGATAGATTCGGCGAAGCCGAGCATGGCTTCGCTGGCTGAACCCGCCTTGAAGGCGATGTCGGTCAGGGTGGAGGAGAGCTTGTCGTGCAGCTCCTGCTGGAAGCGGGCGGCCTCCTGCATGGATTCAGCAAGGTCGTAGTTGGTGCGGGCCAGTTGCATGTTGGCCAGGATCAGGTCGTTCGCGTCTTTGATTCCTGCCTTCGCGGCGAGGTCCATGGTCTTGTACATGGCCGCAAGGGCGGCTTGCTCGCGGGGGCTCTCGTGAAGAATCTTGTTCTGGCGTTCCAGGGAGAGGTTGTAGTCGTCGAGGGTCTTGCGTGCGTCGGCCAGCTTCTTCGCGGCTTCGGCTTTCTCTTTCAGGCCGAGCAGGTCGGCGTTTGAGCCCCGAGCGTCGGTAGATTTCTGAGCCGGGCCGAATTGCTCGTTACCTACGGAGACGAACTTCGCCGAGGTGACAAATCCGTTCTCTTGCGCCTTCTTGATGTAGGAGTCGGGCAACGGATTTTCGCCGGGCATTCCCGACTTCGCGTTGGTCGCGGGCTTGGCAGTTATCTCGCTGATCTTGTCGGTCACCTTCAGGATGGCGCCGAAGGCCTCCAGGAACGAGTTCTTAGCCTTGATCCCGGCGGCGGAGAGCGAATCACCGAAGGCGTCGATCCTCTTGAGCGTGTCGTCGCTCAGCCCATTTTTCATTTTCTCCTGGGCCTCGACCGCCTTCCGCATGTCGCCCTCGTACTCTTTCAACAACGGAATGAGCGAGGCGAAGCCGCGGCCGAAGATGTTCATCCCGGCCTCGGTCTGCTTGTTCTGGTCGGTGATCTGCCCGATGGCGCTCGCGATGGCGTAGAACTGATCTTCCGGTGAGAGGGCGCGTAACCGCTTCACGGATAGACCGAGGCCGTCGAAGGCTTTGATGGCCTCCTCGTTGCCCTTGGCCGCCTCGCCGAGCAGGTTATTCATTTTGTTGACCGCGGCGCCAAACTCATCGAGGTTCGAGCCGCTGGTGACAAGGGGGGCTTCCAGTGCCGACAGGGTGCTGGAGGCGAAGCCGATACGGTCCGCGAGATCGACTATGTGGCCCGCCGCGTCGATGGCTCGCCTGCCGAACTCAACGAGGGCGACAGCAGAGATCGCGGGGGCCAGCTCGAGGATCTGCTGCTTCAGCTTCCCGAACGCTCCGCCCATCTCCCCGGCGCTCTGCTTGACGATGCCGTTCGCCTTCCGCATCTCACGTTCGAGCTGGGCGGCATCAGCCTTGATGCGGACGACGAGTTCCCCGATGTCCGTCACGCGCTACCTTCCCGCATCTGCATTTCCTTTTCTTCCATCATTCGATTGAGTTCCTCGATGTCGTCCTTCGTGAGCTTGTCCGAATTGCCGATCTTGACGCCCTTGCTCATGGCGTAGCCGTCGTAGGCATCCATCACGGTCCAGGTGTCTGCCCCCCAGAACTCGGAGGGCTGCATCCTCAGGACGCCGAGGCAGACTCGCCGGTACTGACTCCAGGGGAAGCGGCCGGAGCGGTCAGCTTCCCGATCATCTCCCCCATCTTTTTTGCCTTCTCTTCGCGCTTGCCGGGCGGCGCCAGGCAGACGCTCAGGAACGAATAGAGATGGAGCCGGAGAGTCTCGTTCTCGTCGCCGGAAAGCCCGACTTCGCCCCAGAGCAACTCGCCCGCTTCTTTCGCGGTCATCTTGTGGTCACAGGCCGTCAGCATGGTGGAGATGACCTTCGCCAGCTCGTGCGAGGGCATCCCGTTGACGATCTGGACCGCGAGCAGGCCGATGTTGGCCTTCAGGGCATACTCGACCGCCTCGATGAGCGCGAAGGTTCCAAGAAGCTCGTAGTCCTTACCCGCGAACGGGAGCGTGTAGCGAGGGCGGGCGGGTTCGAAGCTCATTACTGGTACTTCGTCAGCTTGACCGCGGCCACAGTGAGGCCCGTCACGGCGCTGTAGCCGAGGCTGACCTTGCCGGTGGACAGATCGTTGAACCGCTCCGTCGGGAACGGGCCAACGACGCATAAGCCGCCATTCGTGCCTGAGCCGGGAATGGTGACGGTGGTGTCCGGCGTCGCGATGGTGCCGAAGCCGGGCCTGGTCGTGTCGTTGGCGGCGATCGTCAGCGTGCGAGCGGACGCGTTGGCGTTGGTGAACAGCAGGAACGTCCTGCCGTCGTTGGTGAAGGTGTCGCCGGCGACGTCTGCCGAGGCGCTGGTGTGGTTGAGACCCGCGAAGGTCACGGTTTGGACGGATAAATCAGCCATGGTCTACTCCTTATGCTGCGGTAAATGAGGGTTCGCCGGTCGATTCCAGCGTGTAGTTGTAGGTCTCGACGCCCTCCACATCGCCCGCGCGTTCGTAGCCGGTGATCTGGAAGTCACACACGATGATGTCGCCGTTCGGGAACTCGAACGTGTACGTGTCGATGGAGTTGGAGAAGGCGCGGCTGCGGATCGATTCGTCCGTCGCCGAGTCCTTGAAGATGCCCTGGCAGGCGATGCTGAAGAATTTCAGGCTGCCGTCTTCGAGCAGCTCACGCCAACCGGCGGTGTCCTTCGTGCTGACGTCGATCACGCTGTTGTTCATCTTGATGCTCGTGCTCTTCAGGCCGCCGATGAGCGTCTTGCCGCCGCCGGAACCTGAGTAGATGAGCATTAGTCGGCCTCGTTGTGCAGCCATAGTAGTAACCCTCCTTGGTTGTTAAATTGATTCAATCAGCGCGCGGTAACGCGCGACGCCGTGGTAAAAGCGGTCGTTCGCCCCCTCCACGGTCGTGTCCTGGAACGTCTCCTCGAACTCGCTCCTGAGCTCGACGAGCGTGAAGTCGGTGACGGCGATGCTGGCTTCCTGCCGGTGCAGCGCGTCGTAAATGGCCGAGAGGATCGACTTGACCGACTTGCGTCCGGCCTTCTCGAAGTCCCAGCAGTGGATCGTGAGCGTGCAGTCCCAGCCGTTCTCGGTCTTGGTGCCTTCGAAGGTCAGCGTGTCGTCGCCGATCACCACGTAAGGGGCGGTGGCTGCCTGCGGCACGAAATCGTAGACCTTGCCAGCCCCGATGAGGGCGGTGAGCGCGGAGAATCCCGTGAGCCGCGCGTAGATCGCGGCCTGGAGGGCATTGCTCGGGGTGCTCATTTCGTCAACCCGCGCCGAACTGCGTCCTGAATCCGGTCGCGGATCCACGCCTTGTTCTTCTCAAGTGCCGGGAAGAAGAACGGGCGGGCCGCCATCAGGCGGGTGCCGAACTCGAGCATCCGTGCGTAGACGACCGTGCCGCGACCTGCGACCGTGAAAGCCTCGCCGCCACCTTTGAGGTAGGCGTTGATGTCGTTGACCAGCCTGCCGGTGTCCGAGGCCGGGGCCTCGCCCGGGGCGGATGCCTGGTGGGTAACTGTCCGGCGCCGGTAGGTGCGCCCCGATTTCTGGCCGGATGTGATTGACCGCTTGGCGTCGCTGGCGACCTTCTGGGCGCTGGCGAAGACGGCCTTGTTGACCTCGTCGGCGATGTTCTGCTTGATCCGCTCGCTGTTCTGGGCAAGGGCGGGTAGGCCCTCTATCTTGACCGAGAAGTCCATACGCTACGGCTGAATCTGGACAAGCGCGGCGCCGCAAGGCGGAATCACGACCGGCGTGCCTCGGGATAGCGACGTGGCGGTGGGCACGCTGGCCCCGCCAGCCGCGATGGTCCCGCCGTTGATCGTCGGGTTGAGGTCGGTGCAGCTGGTCGGCGAATAGACGCGAAGATTCGCGGTCGTCCACGCGCTCGACTGTTCGGGCGTGACCTGGGCGTAGTTGCTCTGGTCGCCGTTGATGATGATGATGTTCGCGTTGCCGATTCCGTTCTTCGTCGCAATCGCCGACACTTTTGAACTCAACCCGCCCGAGAGCGAGCTGGTGACGATCTGCTGGCCAACAACCTTTGAGAAGAAGTACATGCCGTTGAAAATTGGAGCCGGGAGATAATCGCTGCCGGATTTGTAGAAGAAATTGTAATAGCCGACATGATTGAAAGGCTGGCCGACGCTGACGAGGTTGTGCTGGCTGTAGCCGTTATAGCCGAGCTTCGCGATGGTCGCCGACTTCTGGAGCCAATCGGTCGCGGCAATCGCGCGGTCGGTGATGCCCTGCGACCCGCCGTTGTAGTTGATGTTGCCTTCACCGATGCGGAGCTTGCTTCCGGCGTAGGCTACGTTCGAGATGCTGCCGTAGACCTGAGCCCAGTTATAGGCACCGGCCTGCGCCAGCACCTGCGTGAGCGTTGGCTTGGGGCTCGCACCCTGCGCATAGTAATGGAAGGTCGCCAGCTCCAGATTGCTCAACCCGGCGGTGGTCCCGTTAATCCACGTCTGGAGGTTCGCGTCACTGTCTTCCGGCCCCTCGAATTTGGCCGATGGATAGGCCGCCTTGATCGCGGCGTAGTAGCTGTCGAATGCCGCCGTCCAGGATGCCCTCGTCGTGTGCTGCGACTGCTCGTTTCCGACGCTGAAAAGAACCCGGTTGTTTGGCACCCCGGTGAGCATGTATCCCGCTTGGGTGACGGCCTTGGCGCTGTCGTTCTCCGGGGATGAAAGCCCGTAGATGATCGTCCAGCCCGAGCCGAGGGCGGCCGTAAAGTCGCCGAGATGGGTGGCGATGCTCTGCGTCAATGCGGGCGAGGGAATCGTGTCCTGCGCGTTGCCGCCGACGCGGAATTGGCCGCTCGTTCCGAGCAGATTGACCAGCCCGATCAGCGAGGAATTTGTTCCGACGTAGATGGTGTCGAGGATGGCGTCCGTGGTCTCCGCGCTCCAGCCGATGAAGTCGGCGGGGATGGTGACGCTGGTGGAGGCCAGATTCGCCGTGACGGTGCCGACGGAGGTGCCGCTGCCGTCGGGGAAGGTCGTTGCGACTTTCTGGGCGGTAGTCAGTGCTCCGGAGTAATACTTGACCTTGCGGAGACAGCCATTGAAATTGCGGGTGCCGTCGAAGCGGTTGCCGAAGCGAATGGCGGTGATGCCGGTGGGGACCGTTGCGTTTGAGATGTCGCTGGCTCCCACGCTGTTGAACTGCGTGCTCACCAAGTCCTGAGCCGAATCGGAGAAGCCCGCACCCTGGCCGGTGCCGTAGGAGACGGCGGATTTCACCACGGCGTTGGCCGCATAGTTCGGCATCATGCCAGCCGAGTTGAACGTGCTCCCGGCTTTCACGATAGTGGCACCGGGCAGGTTCGTGCTGCTCGTCACCGAGATGTTGTTCGAGGCGGTGCCGTCGTCGAAGGAGGCGACGTAATCCACGGCGTTCGACGATGCGCTGGTGCGCATGGCTTCCACGGCGAGCGTCCCGGCCGTGGCGTTGAAATAGCCGGAGACGTTGGTGGTATCGGCCACGACGTCTGCTGCGCGCGTAACCGGGGCGCTGGTGGTGATGATGGGGCTGGTGACGTCGGCACCGATTTCGTCCTGAACCACGTCCACGTAAACCGCATCCCCGCTGGTGACGAGGCGGATGCCGATTACCGGGTTGGTCGAGGCGGTTATGAAGTATCTCGCCCAGGAGCTTGTGATTGCAGTGGTCGTCCAAAGCGTCCCGTTGTTCGAAGTGAGCTGAACCGCGCCCGTGCCGGTTTTTCGTTTCATGAAGACGCTGTAGCGCTGCGAGCCGGAAGCGGTGATGGATTGGGTAACCGTCTGATTGGCGGCGCCTGCGGTGATCGTCGATGCGGAATTCGCCTGCCCGTCGATTCCGGTCGCATCCTTGGCGACGGTCATCGAGCCGGATTTTGTCCACACCGCATTCGTCAGGTCACGGCTGTAGAGAGCGTTATTGGTACGCTGCTCGTCGATTCGCAACCCGCAGAAGTTCGGAGTCGGGCCGCTGTAATCGAAGCACGGCTGGTTGCTCGATAGCTGCTGAAGCGTACCCGTGTTGTCGAAGCATCCCTTTGCGCTGGCGCGGGTCAGCGTAACGCCAGTTGGAAGCGATTCCGTCGTGAAGTCGTAGGTATAGCTCGCGCTCGGGATGTAGCTCGTCGCGCTGCTCGTGCCGCCATGGGGGAAGGCGACGGCCTGAGCCGAGAAGAGGCAGAGGGCAGTGAATAGGGCGACGATTTTTTTCATACAGCTAGAAGCAATGGTAATAGAGGGTTCCGGTCAACGAAGACATGGCAGCCGTTACCGCCGTAGTACTGATGGACGAGATGGTCGGCGTAATCGCCGCGTTGGTCGTGAACATGCAGGCCGGGGCCGCCGTGAGCGGCGTGCCGAAAGTGATGGTACATGCCGTTGCTGCCGAGATGCCGGTGATCTGTCCTTTGTTGTCGCCAGAACCCGCCGCAAGAGAGCCACCGCCGCATGTGCTTACGACGGGGAGGGTGGCGCTCGGAGCGATAGCCAGTGTGCCCGCGATTCTTCCGGCGTAATTGTTGGTAGCCCCTGTGTCCGAGGCGATGTTGAAGCCATATGAGTTGGTGATGGTTCCAGTCGCGACCAGGGCGGTGCTTGCGTGGTACAAGCCGCTGATGTTCGTGCAGGTCGCGTTCGTGCCGCAGCCAGGGAGCTGGAAGCCGATGGCGGCTGCATCCGTAAGTGTCGAAGCACCCACGAAGCTGTGGGTCGAGCCGCTGAAGAAGTAATCGCGCTGCAAGGTCAACGCACCCGTAGAGTGCTGGCGTGTGACGCCCGCGCCCGCCATTTCCATGAGGAAGGCTTCAGTCGATGCGGTGAGCGCGGCATCGGCCGGAGCCGTCATCTTGAGGTGGGATAACGAGGCGGTGCCGGTGGTTCCGGGGGTGAGGGTAAGGCCGGTTTTGCCGATCGAGGCGACAAGCGAGCTGTTGTTTTGCAGGGCGATGGTGCCTGATGTGGAAGGAGCATTGAGCGTGAGCGCGCCTGAACCCTTGGAAGCGATGGTGAGGGGGCCGTTCGCGCCACTATCCGTGGCGGTGATGGTTGCCGCGCTGCCGGTCGCCGCACCCTTGATGGCCACACCCGTCGCCTGCGAAGCGGTGCTGGCGTCCACGGTAAGAACCGGGTTGGTCGTCCCATTCGCTCCCACTGCGAGGGCGGTAGCCGAGGAGCTGGTGACGGAGTTCGTGCCCGTCGTAGCCACCCCGGTGGAGGACCATTCTGCGACCTTGGAGCCGCTGATTGTGACGTCGACCTTGCCCGCCCCTGCCGTGTAGAAGCCGGTGGTGGCGTCACCCGTGACTTGGGGGCTGGCGGCGCTGACGGAGGTGCCGAGATTTGAGCTCGAAGTGCCGGAGCACGACCCCGCTACCCACGAGCCGCCGGAGCCGACGACGCATTGGCCGTCAACCTCGGCCAAGCCAGCCGGTGAGCTGGTGCCGTTGCTGACGACGATCTGGCCGCTGGTGGGCCATGTGACGCTACCGCCGCCCGAGTATTGCGGAATGTTCAGCGTGTTCCCGATGAAAGTGGCCGCGCCGCTACTGCCGGTCGTGGTCAGGGTGATCGGCGCCTGATAGTCGGTGCCGGCCGTGGCTGCTGTTGCCGCGCCTGAGGTGTCCGACGTGAATTTCATCATCGCACCGCTCGTCACCGTGCCGAAGCCGGGGAAGCCGATCGCGAAGTAATTGCTGCCATCGCTCGCCGGGTATGCCCAGCCGCCCTTGTGCAGAATCAGGGACGAGTTGCCGTTGATGGTGCCGCTGGCCGGGGTGATCGTCGTCGCGCCGACGCCAAGACTCAGCTCGGTGTAGGCGGCTCCCGCTCCAAAGCCGGTCGTGGCTGTGGCCGGCAGGGTGACGGCGATGGCCGATGCGTTGCTGTTCGTCACCGTCTTGCCCATGTCAGAGGCGGTGATCGTGTACGTCGTGCCGGTCTGGGCATTGACAAGCTCCGCCAGGCCGATGGTGAAAGTATCGGTCCCGGGCGAGGGTGTAATCACGACGTTGGGGCTGGCCGCCGTTACGCTGACGGAGCCGCTGCCCGCCGGGGTGGCCCATGTGCCATCGCCGCGCCAATAGGTCGAAGATGATGCGGCCGTTCCGCCGTTCATTTGGCTAACAGCGATATTGCCCGAGAGGTCGGTGAAGGCGGGCTGCGCGCTGGCGGGGACGCCAGACGTGGAAATGCCGGTCAGGAACTGGTTCGGGAGCGTCGCGAACGATTGAGTGCCGCCGAGCGTCGAAGCCGACGGGTTGGGAAGCTGCGAGGCCGCCACCGTGCCGGAGATGTTCGAGAAAGAGGGTTGGGCCAGAACCGGGACGCCCGAAGTGGTGATGGAGGTTACGAACTGATTCGCCACGGCTGCGGCGGACTGGACGCCACCGAGCGTCGAGGAGGTGGGGGCGGGCAGGCGGGCGGCGGGCAAGGTGCCGCTGGTGATGTTGGCCGCGTTGGTGGTATCCGTGGTCGCGGAAGCGGCTAGGCCGGTGATGTTGCTCGCTGATGGCTGGGCTTTGGTGAACGCGCCAGTGGTCGAATTGTAGGCGGTGAAGAACTGGTTCGCGGTGGACGTCGTGTTCGCCGGGACGGTCTGGTCGCCGGTGTTGACGCCGGAGGTCAGGGCGAGGAGCGCAAGGTAGGCATCAGTGACGAATCGCTTATCGGTCGAATCGGTGATGTTGGCGGTCGTCGTCGTGTCCGTTGTGGCCGAGGCTGCGGGAGTCGAACCGAGGATTTTTGAGACCGTGGGGTTGGGGTAATTGCCAGACAGGTCGCCACCGGCTGCGGCGGTCGCCCCAAGAAACGCGGTGGTGGGCTGTGTGGCTGCGCTACCGACCTGCACTCGCACGTTGGCCCCAGAGCGAACGGCCGGAATCTGGTCGGTCGTCTGCACGGTCCCGCCATTGGTCATGGCGCTGATTTTCGTGTCCGCAGCATAGAGCGGCGTTGCCGCCAGTGAGAACGCGGCAAGCAGGCCGATGGTGCGATTCAATAGAGTGGTTTTCATATTCAGTCCTCGGTTAATATTTGGCTTCCGTCTTCCAGCAATATCGAGCCGCCATCTTCCGCTCCGACCGTAGATGCAGGGTTGACGGGGATCTCGATGGTCGTGATTTCCGCGCTGACCAGAGCGTTGCCCTGGTGCGTGCGCCTCGTATATCCTTCCGCCGTCAGCATCTTCAGGTCGTAGACGTACAGGCCTGGCGCCATGTCGGTGGTTGTATCCTCGCTGATGAACGGGGTAATTTTCCCAGTCGCGCCGTCGATCGTGAGCCCGCCACCCTCGGCTGTGGTCAGGGTGATGAGCAAGCTCGCGTCGCCTACCGCCGGTCGGATCTGCAGCGCGGCGCTCGCGCCAGAGATGTCGACCACGCTGCCGCTCGAATCCGTGACGTAGAACGGCTCGTCGAAGTCGGCTCCCTGCTCGATGGTGATGTTCTGGGTCTTTGCCGTCATGCCTGTTCCAATGCCTTGATCTGGAGGATTCTGCCCCGCTCCTCGACATTGATCGCTTCCTTGACCTCAAAGACGCGGCTTCCGAACCTGAGGCGGTTCGCCGTGGTCACGTCGCTGCGGTAGCGCATGACGATCTTGTGGCTGACCGGCGTCTGCATCTGCATCGCCTGCACCCGCTCGTAAGCCTTTATGGGCGTAATCGAGCACCAGACGGTCGCGCCGTCGGCCCACGTCTCCGTGAAGCCGCCTTGGCCGTCGGTAACCTGCGATACGCTCTGGATGACCACCTTGTGCCGGAGGGATGCCGCGAAGCCTTCGCAGCAGCTACCCAAGGCGGTCCCCCATGATCCGGTAGGGGTTGTAGAGCTGCCGCGCGCCCGGCGGCACGTTCGTCGGGTCTTCGCACATCCCCCGCTGCTCATAGAGCGAGGCGACGTGCATCATGATTCCGGATTTGATCGGCTGGGGCACCGCGGCGGCGGTCCCGTACCCTGCGACGTAAGTGATTTCGCAGGCGGCGATTGGGCGAAGATTTGAGGGCCAGGTAGCCCCGGTCTTCAGGACCAGCCGAGCCCCGGCGGTGTCCAGGTAGTAGTTGGTCGCGCTGAATGCGGTGGAAACCCCGTCTGGGTCGTAAGTTACGACAGAGGCGACCGATTGAACCGGGCCTTTGGGCAACTCGATGACGCTCGGGAGCCCCCCGTACAGGGCCGAGACCGGCAGGTCATAGACCCCGTCGCAGAATCCGCCGCCGAATGGCGAGGCCGCTTGGTCGAGAGTCAGCTTCCAGGTCTGGGTGATGAGCGCCCGGCGGAGGTACTCCTCGGCCGCTTGACGGGCGGTAGCGATGAGCTGGCCGAATCTGGGCCCCTCGCTGCTGTCGTCCACCTTGGCCCACTCCATGGTTTCGGACACGGTCAAGGGTTCGCTCGCCGGGCCAGTGACCAGCGTGAGGGAACGGCGAGGGCGGCGAGTCACGGGCTATTTCTTCTTGTTCGCCGGAGCGGCTTTCACGGCCTTGTTCTCCGGGGCATTGCCCTTGGCTTTCTCCTCGGGTTCGCTCTTTGTCTTCGCCGCCTGCTCGGCTTCGGTCTTGGCCTTTTCCTCCGCCTCACGCTTAGCGGCTTCGTCGGCCTCGGCCTTCCGCTCGTCCTCGAGGCGTTCCTGCTCCTTCTGAGCAGCCACCTCGGCTTCTTTCTTGGCTTTCTCCTCGGCGGCCACGCGGTCGCGTTCCGCCTTCTTCTCAGCGGCCTTACGTTCGGCTTCGGCCTTGGCTAGGGCAGCAAGGCGAACTTCTTCCGCCTTCCTGGCGAGTTCCTCGGCTTCTCCGTCGACCAGCTCGATGGCCCCAAGCTCGACGAAACAGCCCAGCAGCTCCTCGCCGATATCGTATTCCTCGCCTTCGAGGTACGTGTCCGGGTAGATCTTGCCCTCGTCCACGCCCGGGAGGGTCTTCAGCATCTTCACTTTCTGCTTCATGTCGTTCTCCTTCAAAGAGGCGGGGCAGCCCTAAAGCTGCCCCGATCAGTTAGCTGTTCACCGGCTGGGCACGATTGCGACCACGCAGGCCCAGGACGCCGATAGGCGTGCCGGTCGAGTGGGTGCCGGAGAAGTTGAGGACGCCACGGATGTAGCGCTTGGTCCCCTTGTAGCCCACGGCGACGACCAGCTGGTCCTCGGTCGGCGCGTCGATGAGCGCCGCAGTACCCGTGTTGGTGGCGGTGACGTAGTTGGTCAGGTCCGCGTTAGCGACATCCGACCACGAGGAGTTGTCGTCCGATTCCTCGACTTCCAGCTCGATCTTGTTCGTGCCGGAGAGGGTATCGGCCGAATCGCCGAGGTGGAAGAGCAGCGTCGCGTCGTCGCAATCCTGGAGGTCGAGGGCGGACGAGTTGGTGTCCGAGTTGCGGACCGCCGGCACCAGCAGCGAGAGGAAGCCGGTGTTGTGGTAGAGGGAGGTATGGTTGGGCATAGAGAGTCCTTTCGTATGTGCAAGGAGGGGCGGTTTCCCGCCCCCCGGTTGGTTATTAGGTCAGCTTGTGCAGCTTGATGGCTTCGAAGTTCTTCACGCCACCGCCAACGCGCTTCGTGGTGTAGAAGCGGACGTTCGGCTTGTCGGTGAACGGGTCGCGGAGCACGCGGATGCCCGCGCGATCAACGATCTGGTAGGCCTCGCGGAAGTCGCCATAGGCCATCGCCAGGGCAGCCGAGGCCACCGCGGGCATGTCGTTGGCAAACCGTGCCGAGCGGCCCATGATCGTCGGCTCGAGGCCCACGTTCTTGTCGAACATCATGTTGAAGATCGGGCGGGACTGACCGTCCACGATCGTCATGATGCTCGCGATCGTCGCGCGCTTGAGCAGGAAGGTTGCATTCGCCTGGTACTGCTCTTTCAGCGAGGACTGGAGGCTAACCAGGCCGGAGTAGGTGAAGGCACCCGCCGAGCCCGAGTTGACCTGCTCGATCTGCTGGGCGGCGAGGTCCGTGCCGGACGCGTAGCTGAGGAAGCCCTTGGGCTGCATTACGCCGTTGCCTGAGACGAATGCGGTCGCTTCCTTGCGGCCGAATTCCTCGCCCGCCTTGCCAGCCAGCCAGGATTCGATGTCGATGGTGGAGTCATCGAGCATCTTCTGGGAGGCCTTCGGCTGCGTGTACAGCTCGTTGACCGTGATGGACAGCTTGCCGAGGGTCGGGGTCGTGGTGTCGCTGCGCGTTGCCGTCTCACCCACCCAGCCCGAAGTGTTCTGGTCGTTATCCAGGATCACTTCGTAGGTGTCGGTGCCGATGGTGATGACGCTGGCGAGCTGACGGATCGGCGAGGACTCGTAGACCTTTGTCGTGATCACGCCGCCGAACTCGGGGACGACCAGGTAGCCGCCGTTGGGTTCTGAGTTGACCGACATCGCCTTGAACTCGGCCTCGTCGGTCACGTTACGCTTCAGGAAGTTGTCGAAGTAGATCTTGTTCTCGTCGTCCTGATGGCGGGCGAAGTCGTTGAAGAGCTTCTTACGTTTCAGGCTGATTTCTTTGGCCTTCAGCTCCGGGGTCTCGACCACGGCGCTGGGGCGGTTGAGGGCGGTCTTCACCTGGGTGAGCTCGGTTTCGAGGGCCTTGGTCTTGGCCTCGAAAGCCTCTTCGGCCGCTTTCAGCTTACCGTTGAGCTTCTGGCTTTCCTCGGCAGCCTCACCGATGAAATCGCTGATCTTCTTCATCTTGGCTTCGTCGATCGAATCGAGCTTGCCCATCTTCGGAGCGAGTTCGGTCTTGAAGGTTTCCAGGCCGCTCATCGCGGTGGCGAATTTGGTCTCCATGCCTTTGAGGGCATCCTTGACCTCTGTGATTACGGTATCGTTCATAATTTCATATCCTAAAGTTGGTTAATACGTCGCGCAAATCGCGCAGCACTGTCTGCTCCTCCGCCCCACCGTCCCGGTGCTTCAGCAAAGCCTTATAGCCGTCGGAAACCACGATCTTGGCCTCCTTGTGGCTCAATCCTCCTGCGTCCCGCAGGAATTCCTCGAAGTCGCGCTCGGTCATGAACGCGCCGTCTTCTGATTTGACCCGTGTGATCTGGGCCTTTTCGTTGGCCGGGAAAGTGACGAGGGAGACTTCGTAGAGCTCCACCTCGGTCAGCTTGCGTACTTCCTTCTCGGTGTCCGTTTCCCATTTGCGGGCTGCGTAACCGATGGACATTCCGGTGATGGCCCCGGCTTTGACGAGCTTGTAGGCATCGTCTCCCATTGCGGTGTCCAGGATGCGGCCTTTGACGTACAGGCCCTTCTTCTGCTCCTCGCACTCGTCCCAGACGCCGATCGGCTGGTCGCTATTGTGTTGCCAGAGCATGACCGGCTTGCGGCCCTTGATCGACTTCGCGAATGCGCCCGGCATCACGATGTCGCTGTAGCTATCGATGTTGTTGAATACCGAGGCGAAGCCCTCGATTGTGCGCGCATCGTCGTCGGCCTTCAGCTCCTGGAGAGCGAAGGAGAGGCGTTTCAGTTCCATGTCCATTACCAGAGTTGTTACAGAGTTGCGATTTGGCCGGTGGCCAGGTCGGCGAAGAGGTGTTGGGGCTCGCCACATGGCTTACCCGCGAAGCTTGTGGTCACGCGGAGTAGGCCGACAATCCCGTCGAGATAGAGCCATTCGCATTTGATCGTGACGGTGAGTTCCTCCCACCACGGGCGCGGCTTGAAGTCGGCAGCGATGACGTTGCCGTGCTGCGAAAGGATGCGGTCCGCTGTCATGCGGCCGGCGCGAGATACCAGACCCAGTCAACATCGGCGATGCCGCTGTCGCTGTAGTGCGGGTCGTGAACCATTACGCCATTGCTGTAGATCACCGAGTGCTGTACGCCACGTTGCGATTTACCACTGGCGATATAGAACTCCGGGAATTCCTCGGGCTCATCGCCCGTGTCCCACCGCACCAGCTTCTTGCCGAACATGCGTAAAAGCCATTCGTCGACTCTCGGCCTCCAGTCGCTGCGACCAAACATGTCGTCGAACGGCGGGACCATCCATAGAGGGAGATCGAGGAGTGAGGCAAGGCAGGCAGCAAAACAGTTCCCATTGTGGATACCATCCTTCGCGTATAGCTTGCTCTGCTTCACTGGAATCACTCAGCCTTCTCCTCGTAAATAATCGCACACCGGCAGTTCACAAGATTTGCCGCACTCCCCGCCGTATCACCCGGCCTGTCCATCGACTCCCCGCCGACGCTGAATTTCTCGTCCATCGCCACCTGCTGCCCGTCGGCCGCCAGGTGCTCGGGCCGCGTCCGGTTATCCCGGGTCGCCAGCCATTCCTTGTTCATCTTCACGCCTAGCGAGCGTTCCGCTTCCCGCACCGATTCGATGCTCCCAAACGTCGCCGCAGCGTGGGTCTCGGTCCTTGCCACCGTGGCGGCCCGGTAGGGAGTCAGGTCGCTGACTTTCCGGATGCTCCTTGCGATCTCCTCGGTGCCCAGCCCTTCCGTCAGGCCCTCAGATATCGCCCCGAGCACGTCGTCGCGGTCGGTGTCGGCGATCATCGTCGCCTTACGGAGCGACTCGCGCTTGATCCAGTCGGCCACCAGCGATTCGTAGATCGTCTGGGCGGCCTTCCGCTCGACGCGGCGGGACTTGACCTGCCTCAGGGCCATGCCTCCGAACACCGGGATGGTGCGGCGGTAGTGGTCCTCGATCACGCCCTTCGTGCGGACGCGGTGGGCGATGAAGACGTGGGCCGGTGGGTGGCCGTGTTTCAGGTATTCCCTGGCCGCCTGGCGGATCATCGCGTTTCGGGCCCGTCCCTGGTCGGCCCTGAGTTGGAACTCAAGGATCGTCATGGCGTGTTCCCATGCCCGGAGCAGCAGGCGGCGGTCAGTCATCCGCGTTCGGGTCGGCGGCGGGCGGTACCGGGTCCGCCTCGCTCCCCGGCTCCGGCAGGTCTACCTGACCGGCCAGTTCCAGCGGTATCGAGGTCGTAGGCACGAAAATCACGTCCCCGCCTTCCACGTCGTCCAGGCCCATGGCCCGTCGTTTCTCGTTGATCGTCATGTAGCTCGCGGCGTTAATCCGCTCGGCCTTGGCCTTACGGAGAGGCTCCAGCGCCGGAATCATCTCCTCGTCGTACCAGAAGAAGAGCCCCTCGCCGTAGAGCGGCGTCAGCCAGCGGTTGAAGGCGTCGAGCGTCCAGCCCAGCTGCGGCAGGACGGTGTCGGTCCAGAAGGCGAGCTTCGCCTCCGAGTAATTCGAATAGGTCGAGTCACCCGGGATGCCCAGAAGCTGCGGGGGGACCCCGAAGGCCAGGGCGATATCGCGCGCGGCGGAGTGCTTGCCTTCAAGGAACTCCATGTCCTTGGGGTTAATGGACATCTCTTTCCAGTCCAGCCCGCCCTCGAGGAGCATGGGGCGGCCGACGTTGGCCGTGCCGCTGAACTGGTCGTCGATCATCTCCTTGACGCGGGTGTACTGCTCCTCGGAGAGCGTCGCGTTTTCGCCCTGAACCACCAGCGCGCCCGAAGGCCTTGCCCCGTTGGCGATCAGGCCCTTGTTCCACCGCTGGCCGTCGTTGTGGATGTCCACCCCGAGGGCGGCGGCTTCAAGGGCGCT
Source organism: Tundrisphaera lichenicola (assembly GCF_051175385.1). Lineage (GTDB taxonomy): Bacteria > Planctomycetota > Planctomycetia > Isosphaerales > Isosphaeraceae > Tundrisphaera > Tundrisphaera lichenicola. The sequence goes on from NZ_CP195106.1 coordinate 6,678,342, forward strand.
CATCCCGTACCACGGGTTCAGCGGGTTGAATGACTTGAAATGCAGGATCGCCGAGCGGCCGGAGATCTGATCAACCGGGAAAATGGTCGCCGCATTCTGGTTCGGGCGGTACTCGTACTGCTTCGGGAACAGGCCCGTTCCCGGCTCGACCTTCATCTTGCCGGGGTTCAGGACCTGCAACTCCATTGGCGGGAAGCTCTTGCGGCTCGCGTAGTCGATCCCGTTGCCGAAGACGTAGCCGTTGCCGCTGAGCTGCTGGTAGCTGGTCAGGGCCCGCATGAACTCCCGGCCCGACTGGGCGGGGTTCGGGTTTTCAAGCAGCTTCAGGAGGTCGTGTTTCTCGACCTTTGCCAGCTTGCCCTTCTTGCCGCGTTGGTAGAGGTGGAGGTCCACCGAGGCGACGGCGGCCGCCTTCATGTTGATGCAAGCGAAGGCGACGACGCATTCGGCGTAGCCCTCGGTCGCGAGCTTGTCGTACCCGGCGCCCGTGAGCCCGGCCTTGCCGAGCCCGAGCGAGAAGAAGTAAGACGCGCTCTTGCGATTCAGCGACGGCGTGGCTTGCTTGGAGCGGAAAGGCCACATCGTCGCTACAGTCTCCTGATTCTGATTTCGTTGTCGTTTCCGAACAGTTCGGTAAAGCCCCAGACCGCCGAGTCCATTCGGTCAGGCGACCAGTCCGCCGTCTTCGGGTCGTACTCGCACATCTGGTCTTCGAGCACCGGGAAGCAGCCGACGTGGTGGATACGCCCTTGCTCGTAGAGAGCGCTGATCGGCTCGGCCCGAGTAATCTTGCCCCGGCTGGCGTGGACTGCCGTGAAGGGGATGTTCTTGTCGATCGAGCGAATGACGTGCTCGACCATGTCGCCCCCATTGTTCACCTCGGCGACGATGCGGTCCGCTTTGAACTCGTAGTAGGCGTTCACTGCTGCGCGTCCCCACTCCTCAGGAGTGCCGCGCATGGAGAGGTCGGCGAGAAGGTAGCCGTGGCCCTCGAAGCCCATGCCTTCTGCCGTTATTCCGGTCTCGTCGCTGTTCGGATTCTTCTTGGCCGCCGGGTCGATGGCGATCACGATTCGGCGCATCGAAGGCGCCTTGCTGACCCGTAGGTCGTCGATTTGCTTCCGCTTCCACAGTGCGCCGGGGTTGTCGTCGAGGATCTCGGCGTTCAACTCCTGGCGACCGAGTCGGGTGCCCTCGTACTTCCTCACGATCTTGGTCAGGAAGGTCGGGGCGAGGTTGCCTTGGTTGTCGTAGGTCGAACCGGTTGTCACCACAGTGCCAGGATCGGCCTTCAGTTCCTTGAGAGCCTTGGTAGGCTTCGGCGTGGTCGTGACGATGGCCTGCGGGTTATCACCGAGGCGGAGGCCGAAGGCTGCCTGATCCCATGCGTCGGGGTATCGCCACGCGCAGAATTCGTCGGCCCACAGCTTCATGTGCTGCTTACCGCGTAATCGCTCCGGCTCATCGGCCGTGAAGATCAGTGACTTCGCGCCGTTGGGCCAGAGGAGCTGCCGCTTCTGCGACAGGTATCTCGGTCGCTCGTCGCGAGGGCAGATGGCGAGGATGCCGGACTCGCCCTCGATCATGATGTCTCGGGCGTCGTCAGAGGTGGCGCCTATCAGGTTCACGAACGGGTACTTCTTGACCCATATTCGGACCTGCTCGGCCCCAGTTCGGGTCTTACCGAACCCGCGGCCTGCGAGAATCAGCCATGTGGTCCAGGGCTCTGGCGGGGCAATCTGATTCGGGCGGGCGTTCGCCAGCCAGTCGAACTTATGGGCCTCGGCCTTTCGTCGCTCCTGCTCAGCCTTCAGTACTCGGTAGTACCGCTCCCGAAGCTCGTTCGTACTCGGCGATTTCTGCATCCAGTTCTTCGTCTGTCATCTCGGTGATCGGCTTACGGTGCGTGACCTCTGATCGGTCCACGAACATGCCCAGGTGCCGGGCGAGGCTGTCGAGAGCGGCCCGCTTGTCGGAGAGTTTGATCTTGTGTAGGCGGGCAGTGGTGCCGTGCTGACGCCTGAGCGCGCCGTCGTGAGGCTGCCCTTCCAGTTCTTCGTCGACTTCACCCGAGGTCCGCTTTACTTCCACTTCAAGCCCGGCGATTGCCGCTGCCGTGTCGTCGTCTAGCTCGTGAATCCCCTTCAGGTTGCCCTGCTCGTCGAACGCTTTGCGGATGTCGAGGAACGCGAGCTTGGCGTACTCTGCCAGCACGCGGTCCACGGTCACGTCATGCCGCTTGAGCTGGCGGGCCTTGAGTTCGGCGAGGTAGGCCGTGATCTTGACGTTTTCCAGCAGTTCGAAGGCCTTGCGGCTGATGCTGGCAGGTTTCATGTCCCCGGCGTCGTAGGCGAGCCGGTACGCTTCGGTCGCGTTGCCGGTCTCGATGTACCGCAGGCAGAACGCTTCCTGCTTCGGAGTGAGCTTGTCTGACATATTCCTAAAACGAAAAACCCCGCTCGATGGCGGGGAATAAAAACGCTCCAAAACTCAGATTCCGGTCGCGGCAAATCGTCTTTGCAAGACCAACTTACGACGAATTTATGATATTAGCAATCGTTTTGTGTGGAAATCTTATGCGTGCTGCGCCTGCTCGGCCTCGTGGTTGATCTCGACCATCGCCTTGGCCACGATCTTGAACGCCTCAACGAAGGCCTCCTGGTTTGCCTGAAATGCCGCGAGGTGCTTGGCCTTGGGGCGGCTGGCCACGATGCAGTCCATGGCGTTCAGATAGTCTTTCTCGACGCGGTGGATCAGCTTGCTGTAGCGGTCCTCCTTGGTCCATGCCTCCGAGCCGTCGCTCCCCGCGTCGCCCGACGTCGCCGGATCGAGTCGAGACAGGAAGGCCGCTCTCCAGTCTCGGTATAAATTGCCGTGGTGCTCGGCGCCTTGGTCGAGCAGGTCCAGGGAGATCGCGAGCGAGAGGATGGACTGGTTCTTGAGACCAGCCCCAATGATGACGCCGTTCTTGACCCTGACCCATGCCGCGACCGACTCGAATACGCCTTCCGCGCGGGGGATGGTGATCCCATGCCGTTCGGCCCAGCCCGTGGGGACCGAATCGTCACCGCGGCCGGCGACAACGGGGAGGGAGGGAGCGGGGGATTGCGGGATCAGCCTGCGGACGGCGTCGCGGAGGCGGTAGACCTCATCGATGATCTTCTTCCGGGGAACGCCCTTCCACGGGTCCTTTGCCTTGGCTTCCTGCTCCATCCGCTACCCCTAGCTCATTTGCCCGATAGTACCACAAGGGGTTGGGAGCGCAACGGGAATAATCCGCAGCTGAATAATACGCAAGCGGATTATCTCGCGGTGTAAGCTGTTGATTGCAATAGTGTTTTGTTGGTTTCACCCGCCGTTATTCGAATAATCCGCAATGCAGCCCCTCAAACACCCACCCCCGTGTATTTAGCAATAGAGGGTAGAATAGATAAGGATTATGAGTATTATTTATTATAATATATCATATTATAATTAACATATTGAATAAGCAGCCTTCGAGTCGCCCGAATAATACGCCAGGTGACTTGCGGATTATTGCGAGAATTACGGATTATCTAGGCCTCGCCGATGGTGTGGGCCACCGGTTGCGAGCTTCCGTTAGCCGCAGGAGCCCCTTGAGTGGCCATATCCCAGGTGCGAGAATGCCAAGTTGGCCGGACCAAGAATGGCCGAATGCGTGCAAACGTATTCGTTGATCGGGTCCATGTGGCCGACTTGCGGGGTTGGGGATTGCCCCGTGTCTGACGATCCCGTCTTCGCTTGATGGATGGATCAGGTCGATTTCCCGGTCGTAGGCCCTATGGACGGCCGGAGGTTGCGTCCGAAAGTCACCCTTCGATCACCCGGGCAAAGCACTATGAATGGTTCGGACTTTGAGCGGCTGCTGATGCGGATGGAGGGGGAGTCCATCGACTTCAAGAGCGATAACTATCCAAACCTGTCCGACGAGGCGAAGAAAATTGGCTTTATTAAAGATATCATCTGCATGGTTAACACCCCGCGCGAAGGCCCGGCCTACATCGTCACCGGGGTCAAGAAGTCGACTAACGGCCAGCCGCAGCTGAAGGGCGTAAGCGCCCATCCCGACGACGCGGACCTTCAATCGCAGTTCGCCAAATGGGTGCAGCCCCATCCCAGGTTCAGCTACGAGGTCGTTCAATTCCAGGGGCGCGAGTTCGGCGTCATCGTAATACCCGAAGACCAGAGCGGCCCCTGTTACCCGATCCAGGAGCACGGCAACGTTTTGAAGCTCAAAAAGCTTTACTTCCGGCGAGGATCCCAGAACGACGCGGCCGCCCCGGACGAATGCCACAGGATCATCTCCTGGTTCGAGAGCGCGGGGCGGTCGGCCGGCCCTCCGGCGGACGAGTCGGACTTGCCCTGGGGCGAATTCTGCGAATCCGTCTGGAGGTTCGACCCATCCCGCCGGTATGTGCTCTTCACGACACCGTTGGGCGAGGCCGAGGCCTCGTCTCTGTCAGCACTCGGGTTCTATCCCTGGACCGCCGTCTTCGACCTGGACCCCGGTAGCGATCGGACGGGCCTGTTGAAGGCTGTAATGCCGTCGCTGGAGTCAAGGCGCAGCCTGCATCTTGTCACCCGGGGGCAGGACCCGCTCTCGGATCCGTCGCGCGGCACGGTCTGGTTCTTCGCCCGCGGTCTGGAAGGGCGCCCCAATTCCCTTGTTCCGGAGGATCGTAAGAAATGGCGGGGGATGTATCGCAAGGAGATCGAGAAGCAACTGGATCGAATATCCAGTGAGGTGAGCCCAGCCCCGATCACGTGCGTAGTGCTCGCGTACGGTTCCGAGTATTCCGATTACCTGAAATATGTTCTGGAGTGGAGCGGGGATGTCTTCCAGGAGGCGGCGGACTACACGATCGTCACTGACGTCCGTGACGTCATGGAGGATATGGCCCAGGATATCGGCGCCCGGCTGTTCACGATCCCCATCGCTCAGTTAGGGCACGGCCTGGCCCGTCTCGCGCCGGGGAGGGACGCCTCCGGGGACCGGGAGATCGAACTCCCCTCCAGCAGCGGCGTCCCGATCACGCCGCCCGCGATCGAGCTCCGGTGGCTGGAAGAAGAACTCGACCTGGTCTGCATGAGCACAAGCGAGCTCCCTCCGAACGGCCGAGAGGTCGGCAAGGACTTTCTCCGCGGCGCCCCGATCGCCTGGTGCGATCTGGCCAACCATATCGACGTAGAGCGGACCAAGACCGGGATCCTCAAGCGAATCGTCGACACCGAGCTAAAGCGAAGGCCTGCCGTCCGGATCAATCTCTACCACGCGGCCGGGGCCGGCGGCACCACGCTCGCCCATCGCATGCTCTGGGATTTCCGCCATAGCTATCCCTGCGCCATCCTCCTCCGCACCACCTCCCCGTCCGAGACGGCTAACCGGCTGGATTATCTCGCATCCCAAACGGGGCTATGCGTCCTGCTGCTCGTGGACGGGGCCCGCGTCGCCGAGCGGCAGTTCGATGAGCTTTACAATCACGTCAGCAGCCGCCATCTCCCAGTGAAGTTCCTGCAGACTGTCCGGCGGCAGGAGGCCCAGGAGGATCGGAAGCGTACCGTCTACCTGGCCTCGGAGCTTGATTCCACTGAGCTCAACCGCTTCGTCGTCGCCTTTTCCCGCGAGGTCCCGGACAGGCAGAGGGAACTGGAAGCACTGGCCCACGTCCCAGAACGATACAAACATACGGCCTTCTACTTCGGGCTGCAGGCTTTCGGCCAGGATTTTCTGGGTCTGGAGCCCTACGTCCGGGAGCGGCTCTCCCCGCTGAGCGAGGTTCAGCGCGAGATCGTCGGCTTCACCGCGCTGGCCCACCACTATGCCCAGCGAACGATCCCCCAGCAGGCGTTCGCGGCGAGCCTCGGCGTCGCGAGAAACCGCTCGGTGAGGCTTGATGATGGGGTTCTGCCGCCCGCAACGCGGGAGCTCCTCGTCGAGGTTGACGAGGACGGCGGGGCTTGGCGGCCATCCCACGAACTCATCGCCCTCGAGATCCTCGTGCAGCTGCTGGCCCCCGGAGGCGGCGACCGCCGGATTTGGAAGCAGAGGCTGTCCGTCTGGGCGATCAGGTTCGCCGAATTCTGCCGAGGCGACGACCCGGTCCCAGGCGGGGAGTTGCTCGAGGTCGCCAGGCGCGCCTTCGTTTATCGCGACAACAGGGACGACCTAGGCACCGAGCGTTCCGCCGCGGCGAAATTCTCCAAGCTCATCAGCGACATCCCTGCGCTGGAGGGGCAACTCGAATGCCTCCGGAAGCTCGTCGAACTCTACCCGGATGAGGCCCACTTTTTGGCCCACCTCGGCCGCTTCTACTACCTCGTCCAGAAGGATTACGTGCTGGCCATCGAGACCATCGATCGAGCCATCGCCCGGCAGCGGGAGGACCACCTCCTGCACCACATGCGGGGCATGGCCGTCCGCAGCCAGCTATACCAGGTCCTTCAGGAGAAGAAGTCCATTTCCGAGGCCGTCGCGCTGGCCAAAATCGCCAGCGACTCGTTTCAGAAGGCGCGGGAGCTCGCCCCGGACGACGTCCATGGCTATATCAGCGAGACGCAGATGCTGATCCGCCTGCTCGACTTCTGCGGGGCCAATTTCCTCGGCGGCATGCTCGGCTATCTCGCCAGCAAGGACGCCGATCGTGACATCCGCGACGCACTGGACCGGGCCGAAGACCTGCTAGACCAGGTCCACCGCTTCCGCGAGGGCGAGGATCCGGACTATTACGAGGAGCGGTGCCGCGCCGACCTTGACCGCCTGCACGGGCGGACGGAGAGCGCCCTCCAGGTCTGGGACAGCCTCCTGAGCCGAAAGGGGGTGTATCAACCTTCTGTCCGCCGGTCGATCGTCTGGACTTACCTGGCCCGTTGCCAACATTGCTGGGAAGATCTCAGACCGAAGGAAGCCGACCGGATCGTGCACCTGCTCGGGCAGAACATGAACGAGGAGGCCGACAACGATAAGGATCTCCGACTCTGGGTCCGCGCCGTCCGGCGGGTCAGTAGCCCACCGAGCATCGAATCCGTAATCGAGCGAATCGCCTACTGGAGGGCCAATACCGGCTCCCTCGATGCCAGCTATTACCTCTACGTGCTGAAGGCCATCCAGGCGATCGAGGGGTCGACCTTGGCCTTGGACGAGAGCCTGAGATTCCTCGAAGAGTGCCGCAAGAAAGCGCAATTCCGCCGCAACCGCACCATCAGCTTCGAATGGCTGGGCCTTCAATCAGGCCTCGCATCGCTCGTCCACCAGTCATCCCTGGGCCAGTGGCTTAAGGAGGCCGATTTCTGGGAGAACGTCGAGCCGCTGGCGAGAATCGGCGGGCGCATCGCGGAGATCAAGACGCCGCAGGCCGGGTCGATCGACCTCGAATGCGGCCTCAAGGCGTTCTTCGTCCCGGCAAAGGGGGGCTATAGCCGCGGGCATTCGGAGAACCGTCCCGTGACCTTCTACCTGGGGTTCAGCTACGACGGCCTCCGGGCCTGGTCGGTCAAAAACCCTGAGTAAAGCGCACGCCGCTCAGGCCGATGGATGACGATTGTCGTCACCTCAACACCCTGTACCGATACGCCTTCTTCGTCGCCGTCTCGACCTCCTCCCGCTCTATTTCGCCCATCTCGATCAGGCTGGCGATGATCTCGTTGCGGTCTCTGAACTTCATGTTCCGGGTCCGGTTGATCAGTGTCCGGCTGTCGAGCCACTGGCCCTTGCCGTCCCTGATCGCCCTGAGCACGGCGTTTAATGCCCGTTCGTAATCGTTCTCGGCGACATTCTGCTTCACCGCCTCGGCCATATAGGCGGCGCAGTGGTCCGCCACGGCGATACCCCACCGCATGGCCTCCAATCCGATCGTGTCTCCGTCATGGGCTGCCAAAGCCAGCTTGATGGCGTGCTCGGCGGAGCGGGCGTAGATAGCCGAGAGACCGGTCCGGTTCGCCGATTCCTCGGCGGCACGGCGGCGCATGGCCTCGGCGTAGACGGTCAGCAGTTGCTCGGCCTCCGCCTCGTAGCTGACCACCATCGGGCTGATCCTTAACACCCCGTCTATGTTCCCGCGCGGGTCGTAGTTGCTCGGGGCGTCCTTCCATCGCCTCACCTCGAGGACCAGGTCCTCGGGCGGGTCGTTCACATCCCCCGCCGGCGTCGCGGGCTTCAGGGTGTAGTCCTTCGACTCGAACACCAGCCACCGGGCCAGGAAGCCGTCGATCGCGTCGTCCGACGTCAGGGTCTGAAAGAATCGCTCAGGGACGGTCGTGGCGTAGACCGAGAGGCAGGGCTGCTCGATCGGCGTCCGCTTCATCTTGCCGTCATGGTTCGCGTATTGGACCCCGGCGTACATGCTCTTGGCCGAAGAGAATAGCTCAACCAGGTAGGTCAGGATGTCCCGCTGGTGGCTGCCGGCGTTCTTGTGCGTCAGGTTCTTCAGCACGCGGCCGAACTCGTCCCAGAGCACAAGGCACTTGCCGCCGCCCTCCCGGAGGGCCGTCAGCATGCCCGCACCGCTTGCCGGGGTGCCCCCGACAAGCCCGTCGAGCCCCGACCTGCAGAGGAGCGTCGTGACGCAGTCGCGGGCGTGGTCCTTGCCGGCGCCGCTCGGAGCGAGGCCCATCGAGTAGAAATTTGTCCGCAATCTGGTCGGAGACTGGACCTTGTGGCTCATGGCCGCGCCGGCTGCCGTGATCGCGGCGGCGACGGCGAGCATGGGTTGCGGGTAAATCGAGGTCGCGTTGATCCAGCGGGCGATCCTACCGACCAGGCCCGGAGGGTTCAGGATGCTGGCCGCGGGATCGGGCGAGGAGTCCACGCGGCCCACTACGAAAGGGCGGAGGTTACCGCCTTCCTCGATCTCGACCTGCGGCAGGTCGGCTCGGTCGGGGACCCGGCGGGGATGGATGTAGCCGTGGTCCATCGCCGTGTAAAAGAGGCTCGCGATCGTGATGTCCCCCCGGTTGAAGCTCCGCCACCGCTTCGGAATCTCCGGCCCGGAATATTTCGGGCTGGTCGACGACCACTGGTCCCAGAGCTCCATCCCCCGATCTCCCAGGTGTTGCCGCAGGGCCATGCCCATCCTGATCCAGACGTCGTAATCGTCGGCCGGGATGCAACGAAGGGCTTCGGCGATGTCCGCGAGATCCGTCTCCCGATACGGGTCGTGAAAGTTCAGCCGTGGAGCGGCCTTGACCGGCTCCGGGCGGAACAAGGAGGCGATCACCTGCATGGAGGCGGCCGGGATCTCAGGGAGATCGCTCGGAGCGATGTCGGCCAGCGTCAGCAGCGTGACCCACTCGTACGAGCCCCCGGACGGGTGCAGGGACGGCGGAAGGACGGTCTGGCGTCCCTCGGAAAGGACGTCGAGCACACGCGTGCCCCTGACGCTGTAGCCGTGGCTGCGCTGGCCGGAATACCGGTAAAACGCCGTGAAGCCCTTGGCTCCGCGTTTCTTGACCGGGGAGTCCGGGATTACCGCGAGGATACTGGCGTGCAGGCGGTCGACATCGTCGTCGAAGTCGAGTGCCATGACGCCGCTTGCCGAGCCGAGGCAAAGGCCTACGTTCGAGGCCACCCATCCCATCCAGCGGGCGTGCTCCTCGTCGGTGGGCAATCGGCTGCAGAACTCCGACCAGCGGTCGATGGTGGGGTATTTCTGGGTGGGTGCGAGCGGGATGACTGAGTAACCGCGGGTGCGAAGGTCGGGAGCGGCGAGTTGAAAGGGGCTTCGGGTCATACGGCGGGGACCGGAGCAGGAGCTACGGTCTGTTCCGACACCCATTGCTCCACCTGGGAGCGAATGAATCGCTTGCGTTTCCCCACCACGATGTAGGGTGGGTGAGGGTCTCCCCGATCGAGCATATTCCATAGCTGATCGTAGGAAACCTTCAAGAACTCAGCGGTTTGAGCCAGGGTCCATAGTTCCATCTCATTTTCTCCAAAATAGTTGTTGCGCTTCCAAAATATTCCATATAGTTTGTTCATACTTGAATTAAATGACTTATGCAACAACCAACTTATGGAGCCTTTATGGATGAAAGCACAAAGCAGCAACTCGCCCTTCTCACCGATGCGTGGAAGATCGAAAAGCAGAACGAAAGCGACGCGAACGCCCGCCGCATTGCCATCGAATCCCAGATTTATGAATTGACTCAGTCCGAACTGCCGGACAAGGGCACGTACACGCTCCCGACGGGCATGAAGATCGCCACCGGCTTCTCGGAGGAGTGGTCGCAGGAGCAGCTCAACGCCGCGTACCAGGAATGGAACGCCTCGGTTCCGTTCCCGTTTACCGGCACCTGGAAGCCGGACGGCAAGGCCATCAGCTACCTGCGTGAGAATCTGCCGGAGGCATATAAGAAGATCCAGCCCGCCCTGACGCTCAAGCCGAAAAAGCCGGCGTTCAGCGTGAAGGAATAGAGTGATGGGTAAGCGGAACAAAATCAGGAAAGCAACCAACGACGCTGTGACTTTGCCCATGCTCGTCAAGCGGACGGATATCCTGAAAAACGCCGGTTACGACAAGCCGAAGTGGATCGGCTTCTGCGAAACGCTGCTGGACCGTGGTTACATACTGACGCTCTATGAGGCACGCCAGACGTTCTCCAAATACATCACAGTATCTATGGCAGGTCACAAACCGTTCAAAGTCCGCTTCAGCAATCACAAGCCTATTGCCCAGCGAGAGCTAAACGGCGACTGCGATTTCTTCGTAGGCGTCACGAATCTTTGTGTGACGAATACTTCGCAGGCCTTGATCGCTGTCGAAAAGCACTTCCAACAAGAACCAACGAAAGGAACAACCAATGCTTAACCTCTCTGAAATCAAAGCCTCCCGAGTCATCCTCCCGCCGCGCATAGTGCTCTACGGACCGCCGAAGATCGGCAAAACGACCTTCGCCGCCGACATCGAGGGCGCCATCATCCTCGACATAGAGGGCGGATCAGGTGCCCTGAACGTTGCTCGTGTCGCCAAGGATAAGCTCACGTCCTACGGCGACGTGATCGGCGCTGTCGAGGCCCTCTACACGCAGGAGCACCCGTTCTCCACTGTCATCCTCGATTCGGCCGACTGGCTCGAAGCTCTGATTTTCCAGCAGGTAGCGGCCGAGGCCGGAAAGAAATCCATCGAAGATATCGGCTATGGCGCGGGGTACGTCGCCGGGGTCAACCTCTGGAAACAGCTCTTCGACGGATTGACCGCCCTGCGCAACGACAAGGGAATGGCCGTGGTTCTGATTGCCCACGACCAGGTGAAGCGCTACGACAACCCGCTGACCGATTCCTACGACCGTCACCAACTCAAGCTGCACGCCAAGTCCGCCGCCATCCTCACGGAATGGTCGGACTGCCTGCTGTTCGCGAATCAGGACGTCTACATCGACGCGAAGGATGTGGGCTTCAAAAAGAAAGTCACCAAGGGCCGGGCCGGCGATCGTGTTCTCCACACGGTCGAGAGCCCAGCCTTTATGGCTGGCAACCGGTATGGTCTCCCCGCCGAGCTGCCGTTCTCATGGGGAGCGTTTAATGAGGCGATGACAGCGGCTTTGTCTGAACCTCCGGCTTCCGAGGCGAGTGCCGAGGCAGCGTAACTACATATCAACCTACGAAAGGAAATACTTATGGCATTTTTAGGACAAGAATTTAATGCAGAAGCTATCGAACCCTCGAAACCTCGCGAGAACATCCCCCCGGGATGGTACAAGGCAATCATCGAAGCCAGTGACGTGAAGCCGACCAAGAAGGCGGCCGAAGCTCAGCAATACGGCTCCGAGGGAGCGAACGACCGTCTTCTCGCTATGACGTTCAAGGTGATTGAGGGAGCCTTCGACGGCGCCCTGATCTTCAACAACCTCAACATCGTCAACAGCAACCCGGTCGCCCAGGAAATCGCACAGAAGGATTTCTCGGCGATCTGCCACGCGATCGGCAAGCTGCGCGTAAAGGACTCGAACGAGTTGCATAACCGCCCGCTGATGATCAAAGTGGATGTCGAGAAGAAGGAAGGCTACAACGCGCGCAATATCATCAAGGGCTACGAAGCCGTTGGTGGTGCTTCGTCTGCCTCTGCTCCGGCTTCGACCGGCACGGCAGCCGCTACCGGGGCGAAAGCCGCCCCGGCCTGGGCGAAGAAGTAGCATGGCCCTGATCCCCGAAGTGGTTGACCCCACCCTCGCGGCGATCGACCGGGAGTTGGAGCGGAGAGCGGCGTTAGCGCCGCGCCGCTCCTACCTCGGGGCGTCCGCAATCGGTGAAGAGTGCGAGCGGAAGCTCTGGTACTCGATCCGGCCCGAGGTTCCGCGCCTGCCGTTCAACGCGGCCAGCCTCAAGCGGTTCGAGGACGGACACCGCGGCGAGGCGGTCATGGCCGAGCGTCTGCGGATGGTTCCGGGCGTCGAGTTATGGACGGAGGACGAGCAGACCGGCGGCCAGATCGGCGGGACTCTGTTCGACGGGCGATTCGGCTGGCACGTCGACGGAGTGATCAGGGGGCTGCTGCAGGCACCGGGTACCTCCCATGTCTGGGAACACAAGCAGGTCGGCCAGAAGAAATACGACGAGTTGCGGAAGCTGAAGGCCACGGTGGGCGAGAAGGCGTCGCTGGCCGCGTGGGATCCCGTCTATTACGCGCAAAGCGTCCTCTACATGGAGTTACTCGACCTTAACCGCCACTACCTGACGGTGAGCACGCCCGGGGGAAGAGAGTTCGATTCCTGCCGGACCGAGGCCAACCCGGTGATGGCCAAGGCGCTCCTGGCCAAGGCCCAGCGAATTCTGTCCGCTGCTTCGCCCCCGGCCCGGTTGAGCGAGAGGCCCGAGTTTTTCAAATGCAAATGGTGCGATTTTCGTGATGCGTGCCATGGTCAATTTGCGTCCTGACCATGCAGCTTCGCGACTATCAGCAACGCGCCATCGAAGGTCTGTTTCAGTATTTCGAGCACGCCTCCGGCAATCCCCTGATCGTCGCCCCGACCGGCAGCGGGAAGAGCGTCATCATCGGGGCGCTCTGCAAACTCATCCTTGAGACATGGCCCGACCAGAGGCTGATGGTCCTGAGCCACGTCAAGGAACTGCTGGAGCAGAACTACGGGAAGATCGTCTCGTTCTGGCCAAAGGCGCCCGCCGGTCTCTACTCCGCCGGGCTGGGCCAGAAATCGCCCCGCGACCCGATCACCGTCGCGAGCATCCAGTCGGCCTTCCGAAAGCCCCATATCTTCGGCTGGCGCGACCTCCTTCTCATTGACGAGTGCCACCTTCTCTCGCCGGACTCGGACGGCATGTACCGCCAGTTCATCGACGGCCTCAAGGAGATCAATCCTCGACTCAAAGTGGTCGGGCTGACTGCTACCGCCTACCGGCTGAAAACAGGAATGCTTCACGAGGGAAAGGGACGCCTGTTCACGGACATCGCCGTCGAGATTTCACTTCAGGAGCTGCTCGAGGCCGGGCACATCAGCCCGCTCATCAGCAAATCCTCGGTCGTGCAGGCCGACCTCTCCGAAGTCGGCATGATCGCCGGGGAGTTCAACGCCCGCGACTCCGAAACGGCGATGGACAAGGAGGCCCTGACCGCAGCCGCCCTGGACGAGGTCTTCGCCTTGGCGGGGGACCGCAGGTCGTGGCTCTTCTTCTGCGCCGGGGTCGGACATGCCGAGCACGTCGCGGAGGCTCTGCGATTGCGGGGCGTGGACGCGGCTACCGTGACAGGTGAAACGCCGGACGAAGAGCGTGACGCGATCCTGAAGGCGTTCAAGGCAGGGACACTACGGGCAGTCACGAACGCCAACGTGCTCACCACGGGGTTTGACGCCCCGAACATCGACCTGCTCGTCCTTCTACGTCCGACGACCTCCCCGGGGCTCTACACGCAGATCCTGGGCAGGGGCATGAGGACGGCCCCAGGAAAGCGGAATTGCCTCGTGCTCGACTACGCCGGGAACATCGAGCGGCACGGTCCGATCACCCACGTCAAACCGCCCCGGGCGGCCGGAACCCGAGGGAAACGGGAGTCGCACGAGCGATCCTGCCTGATTTGCCCAGATTGCCGCATGGCGTCCCCGCTGGGGGCTCTCGAGTGCGCCGATTGCGGCCGGGAGTTCACCCCGCCTGAGCGGATCAACCACGGTACGACTGCGAGCACAGGGGAAGTCATGGCGTTGGGCGACCTCCCGCAGCCATACCTCGGCGAATGGATGAGGGTCGATTCGGTAAGCTACCACAAGCACGAAAAGCCCGATAAGATTCCGACGATGCGGGTCGAGTACCACTGCGGCATCAACACTTACCGGGAGTGGATCTGCCTCGAACATGCGCCCGGGTTCGCTCGCGGGAAAGCGGTCGACTGGTGGAAGAGACGCAGCCCGGTCGAGCCGCCGGACAGTATCGGGATCGCGCTCTATTACGCAGATGCGTTGAAGAAAACCTTCGCCATTCGGGTGAAGAAGGGAGAGAAATTTTGGGAGATAACAGGATATGACCTCACAGGATTCACAATTACTGAGCCCGCAGAAGAAACAGGAGCTGATACAGGGGCTCAAGAGCCTATTGATTTTCTTGGAGAGCCTTACTGAAAAGCGGTCTTGCAACACCTGCGAGAACTGGAAGAACGGCCTCTGCACGCTCGCCCAGGCGGTGCCGCCCTCAGACGTTCAGGCTAACGGATGCGAGGCGTGGGTCTTCGATAAAATACCGTTCTAAATCGGCGGCACTTCGCGCGACGACGTAAACGCCGCCGTTCTTCTCGATCATGGTCTGGAAGAGTTTCTGCTGCTTCGACTGCCTGCCAGCAGGCGTCTTGCACTCGACGGAGAGGAACAGCCCGTTCGGCAGGACGCCGAGAATATCCCCGCTGCCCGGGTGGCCGTAGCGAATCCAGCGGCCATCCAGCTTGCAGGCGCCGGTGTTGTTCCTCCAGGCGAAGATCCGGCGAAGGGCCAGCCATTCGAGGCACTGGGCGACGACGGCCGATTCCGACGGCCCGATCATGGGTTGGGCGATGGCTGCCTGAATCGGTTGGCGACATTCTGGACGGTCGTCAACGGCTGGCCGAATACAGGATCAAGCTGCGGAGTCATCCCAAAGGCGTAGCGCAGAATCGCACGCCAGTCAATCGCTCGCTCACGTCCCGCAGAACGTCCGATAGCCCCCCTCGTCGGCCGGCGGCTCCCGGTACTCGTCGAACCCTTCCCTCGCCTCATACGGCGACGCCAGGGCTTCGAGCAGCCGGTGCATCACCGACAGGTCGTCGTGCTCCTCGGCGGCCGACAGGGCTTCCTCAACCCGATGGTTCCGAGGGATGACCGCCGGATTCACGCTTCGCATTAGGGCGTAGGCCGCGCCGTCTCCTCCGATCCGCTCCTGCCACCGAGCGTGCCAGGTCTGGAAGTCAGCATCTCCGTACCGACCTCCTGCCAGTACCTCTCCCGCCGACAGGTCGCGGAACGTGTTGGTGAAGTCGGCCCGGGCCTTCTGCATCCAGTTGAGAAGCGACTTGACCAACTCGACGTCTCTAGCCTCCTCGGTCTCAATCCCCAGCTTCTTCCGCATCCCGGCGAGCCAATAACGCTCGTAGACAGCGGGGAAGCCTTCCAGGATCTCCGTGGCCTTCTCAATCGCCTTCTCCGGCTCCGAGTCGATAAGCGGCAACAGGGTTTCGGCGAGCCGGGCCAGGTTCCACTGCACGATGTTGGGCTGGTTGCCGTAGGCGTACCTGCCCCCGCTGTCGATCGAGCTGAAGACGGTTCCGGGGTCGTAGGCGTTCATGAAGGCGCACGGGCCGTAGTCGATCGTCTCCCCGGAGATCGCCACGTTGTCCGTGTTCATCACCCCGTGGATGAAACCGACGTGTTGCCACCGGGCGACGAGCGAGGCCTGCCGGTCCGCTACGGCTCGGAGAAACTCCAGGTACTTCTCCGGGACCTCGACGAGTTCAGGGTAGTGGCGGGCGATCGCGTAGTCGGCCAGCTCTTTCAGGGCCGGGTCTTCCCGTCTGGCCGCGTACTCGAACGTGCCGACCCGGATGTGGCTGGCGGCCACGCGGGTCAGGATTGCCCCTCGCCGCAGGGATTCGCGGTAGACCTTCTCGCCGGTGGTGACGACCGCGAGGCTCCCGGTCGTAGGGATGCCAAGGGCGGCCATGGCTTCGCTGATGATGTACTCGCGGAGCATCGGGCCAAGGGCGGCCAGCCCGTCGCCGCCGCGGGAGAATCGCGTAC
The DNA here is from genome assembly GCF_051175385.1 of Tundrisphaera lichenicola. Classification (GTDB taxonomy): domain Bacteria; phylum Planctomycetota; class Planctomycetia; order Isosphaerales; family Isosphaeraceae; genus Tundrisphaera; species Tundrisphaera lichenicola. Next base: position 6,694,566 of record NZ_CP195106.1, read on the forward strand.
GGCCAGACCCCTTGAACTGGATGTCAACGAGCTTGCCAGACGGCGTCCGGTGTTCGCCCAGCAAAATGGCCCGCCCGTCACCGAGCATTGTGAATCCGCCGTACTGGTGCCCGGCGTAGGCCTGGGCGATCGGCAGCGAACCGGCTGGAAGCTCCTGGCCCGCGAATAGGGCCGCCGCTTCTTCGGGCGAGAGCACCGAGAGGTCGAGGCCGAGTTCGCGCGCGAGCCGATGGTTCAGGACGGAGACGCGAGGCTGCCGAACCTTTGCAGGGCTGACCGGGATGAAGAGCGTCTCCGACAGGCGAGCGTAGGTGTTGTCGAACCGCCAGCCGACCAAGTTGGAGGCATCGGCGGAAGCGGTCGGGGTGGGCATCCAGGTTCTCCAGAGAATCGCTCAAAACAGCCAATTATACCGGGACGGTAAAGGCGAGGGGTTATCCCTGCTCATCTAATGCCGCGATGTACCGCTCTCGGGCGGAATCGAGCCGATCGCAGGCGTCTGCGAATCGCCTCTGGTGCTCCGGGTTCAGCGGGACGCGGCACTTCAATACCTCCCTCTGATGCTCCTTGGCGAGCTCGTATTCCTGCTCCAGCGCCGGAAGCCGGTTGTGCTCGATCGCGAAGAGGCCGGCGATCACACCAGCCATCTGGGGTTATGCCCGAGTTGCTCGGCTCCGTTCGCCTTGACCACCGCGTTCGCGGCCTGCATGAGCGCGTCCAGGTTCACCGGCACGCCGTCCAGCCAGAAGCCGGTGGGTTTCTCCACGAACCGCTCCATGAGCCACGTCTTGGCGAACGCGAGGGGGTTCTGCCGCTTCACTCGGCCAACTCCGCGCGGGCCCGTTTCCGGGCGGTCGTCTGCCGTTCGGCTCCCTCGGCGTAGGCCGGCTCGATGACGCGGGTCTTCAGGGTCATCTCCGTTTCCCGCCTCAGGAGCACCCCGAGGGCGAGGACATCGTCGCTGATACGCATGGTCTCAGGGTTGCGGTAGGGGTGCATCTCGCCGTAGATGGCGCGAAGGGCGGCTTCCAGGGCGTCTTTCTCGGCGGTCATGCCGCCTCGACGATCTTGGCTTTGCCGAGCTGGGCCTTAATACTACTCCGTTAATATCAACGGCAATTGCAATGAGCGATCCTTGCAATAGGGGCAATTGTGCCGACAGATCGGGGCCAGCAGCCTCTGCAAGGCACGGCGGATCGCCGGCACCGTGATCACCGGGCGGGTCCCCCCCTTTTTCCCGGCCGGGCCGGGTCTCGTTCCTCGCGTTCTCGCTCCAACGCCAGGAACCCGAAGGACAGCATCACCAGGCAGGCGTGATGATGAAAGCCACGCCAGGAACGCCCCTCGTGATGGTCCAATCCGAGTTCTTCCTTCATCTGCTGATAACCTTGCTCCACCGGCCAGCGGCTCTTCCAGAGCCGGACCGCCTTGATCCGGCTGGTTCGGCCCGGCAGGTTCGAGATCGCGTACTTGATCTTGCCGTCGGCCTGCTCCTCGATCAGCAGCCAGACCGGCTCGGCCCCGGCGCACTCGCCGGTGGCCCAGCCCCCGCCGGGCCAGACCCGAAGCCAGGCGAAGCGGCCCGACAGCTTCCCCTTGGTCCCCTCGCGCCAGGTCACCTTCCGCAGCGGTGTCGAGGCGGCCAACTCTCGCAGGCTCACCGGCTTCGGGGTGCCGGCCTTCAGTCGTGATCGCCGTCGCGGCCGCCCGCCGGACCCCGGCGGTCGGATCGCCGGCCCGGGGACCTCCCACGACGGCTCCTCGGTGAAGACCACCATCTCGTCGGTCACGCCCACGATGTAGGACAGGCCGCGCTCGGCCAACCCCTCTCGGAAGAGCCCGGAGACGCCGTAGCCGGCATCGGCCACCACGAGCCGGCCGGGCAACCCCTCGGCCCGAACCAGATCGAGAAGCTCCAGGGCGATCTGGCCCTTCGTCAGTGCTCGTCGTTGCTCCCGGGGCACGCCCGCCTTGTCGAGCCGCTTGGAGTCATCGAGCCAGGCCTCGGGCAGGTAGAGCCGCATCGCCAGCGGGTAATGGCCCTTCGGGGCGACGTAATGAACCGAGGGTGCGACCTGGCAGTTAGCCTTCTTGCCTTGAGCCCCGCAGTACTGACGCTGCACACCGACGGAGAGCTTGCCCTGCTTGGGGAAGCTCGTATCGTCAATGACGAAGATGCCGGCCGGAGAAGCGAAAGACTCGGCCATGACGGAGCGATAACGCTTCCAGACGGCCATCTCGTCCCAGGTGCTCTGGCCGATGAACTGCTGGAGGGCCTGGTCGAGGTCGGCGACGACCAGGCCGGTCGGGAGGGTGACCTTGCGCGAGAGCGGCTCGATGCTCTTGCGGTCGCCGTCGAGGATCAGTCCCTGGAGGTAGACGCCGGAGTATTGGGCCTGTCGGGGCCGGTTGAAGTCGTCGCGGAAACGGGCGGCGTAGGCGTCGAGCCGTTCGAGGACTTCGGGTGCGAGTTCGGGGGTATAGGTGCGATTCATACCCTGCATACGAACCGGCCAGGCGTTCCGTTCGTATCAGATAACGGAGTAGTATTAAGCAGATTGGCGGTTTCGCGAGCGTTTCTCTTCCGCTTGTAGGATTCGCTATGGCATAGCGTCTTGCCGTTCTTCGCCACGATACGGAAATACCATTCGCCGTTCGCAGTCTTCTCGATCTCAAATTTCATAGTGGGTCCTTCCTGTTGGTTACTCAGTTTGGTCTTTAGCTTCGAGCCATTCTGCCAGAATCTTGGTTATCAAATTGTTAACAGAACGCCGGTCTCCAGCAGCCCGCTGCTCGATCTTTGCCAATAAGGGCTTGGGCAATCTCACAGAAAACGTTTTCGACTCCGGCATAACACAACCTAACACATTATTGTTGACTTGTGTTTTTAGGTATGGCATGGTTCGTGTCATCAAGTCAAACGCTTTATGGAGGACGGAATGGCCAATTACACAGCAGAGGCAAAACGCTACGACCCGGATGACGAGATCGAAGCGGAATTCGATTCATTGGAAAAGGCAACGGAGTGGCTCGGCGAGCAGAGTGCATACGGTTTCCCCGCCTTGTGGCTGAACAACAAGCGCGTCTGCTTCGAGAATGGCGAACTGGTCGAGTTGAACTTCAGGACGCCGAGCTTGTCGGATGCTCTCTTTGGAGCGTTGAAACCGCCGACGCGCGAAGAGCTGGAACGCATTTTGAGGAGCGACGAATGAAGCTGTTTGTCGCTCTTTCCATCGCCGGGCTTTCCCTGCTCTGCTTAGAAATCTGGTCTGTGGCTGATACCGAGGGCTACATCCGTGGCTTGAAAGATGGCTACTGCCTCAGCCCGAATGCCAACGAAACCCTTTGTGCAGGGAGGGACAAATGAAGTTCGTTTTCCTGATAACCCTTGGCCTGTTCTCGGTGCTGGCTTCGTACTCACACGGCAAATACGGCCCAGCATGGGATCAGGACGGCGGCTACTCCAAGGCTCAATCACGGTCCATGTCCGATTTCGTCGCCCTTCACCTGCCGCCCAGCCCGTCCAGAATGGTCTACATCTGGCGCGACAAGAGGGCGGCGATGCTGGCTGAAGGCTGGGGATTGAAACCGGGCGACGTGGATAACAGCGAAGCATTGAGGGTCTTGAAATGACCATTCGCCAGAACTACGAAATCGGCGATTTGGTCATCGTTGACAGCAGGACGAAGCCTGTGTACGGCCGCATCGTCGGCAGGTACTTCAACCGCTCCGGCTCCATTTTCGACATCCAGCCAGAGGAGACTCGCGACCTGAAAGACAGGCTCTCCGCGGTGGAAGAACACAGGATCACCAAGGCCAACGGCGAAGTCGCCAGGATGGTGCGCCTGTACGAACAAGCGGTCCAGAGCTACACGGGGCCAAAACATATCAGGGACGAAGTATGAGCAGGACGCTGATTGAGAAGCTGTGCTCCTGCATGTACAGGCTGCAACGCAGGGATTACGAGCAGGGCTACAACGCTGGAGTTACGAAATCCATATCAATCGTCCGCCAGCATGAGGCCGAGCAGCCGCTGGAGTTGGTGGAGCGGGTGGCGAAGGCCATCAGCGCATGGCGGTGGGATCAGAAGACCGACGAGCCATGGGAGCGGCTGAAGCCATCCGTTCAAGAGGCGTACCGCGATCAGGCGCGGGCGGCTATCACAGTTATGGGAGCGGGCACGGGAAGCGCACCCGATGCTCAGGGTGTGTCTGACAATCCCTTGGGAAACCTGGGGACCATTCCGCCCGGCGGCAACCCCGCCGCTCCCGCCAGCGAAGCCTACAGGCAGGTGGAGGAGGCGTTGGCTTTCTACGCCAACCCCCAAAACTGGTGGTGCAGGAATGCTGACGGCCTGGGCTACCACCATGCCAATCTATCTGGTTCGATGGAGCGGCTTAACGCGCAAGTTGGCATTATCGAACATCGACCGAATTTTGTTCACGAGCAGTTCTATAACGACTGCGGCAAACGTGGCAAAGAAGCCCTCGCAGCCCTCCCCGCGATGAAGCCCAAAGCGCCGGATGCCAAGGAACAGCCGGATGAGCAACCAGCAATCGACTGGAATCTCAAGGCTGAAACCGCTTCACATAACGCGAAGCATTATGCCGACAAATGCATCGATCTGGAAACAAGGCTGTCAGCAACAGAGGACGCATACGAAGCCTTGCGGAATTCTGAACCACCCGTGCGGGAATCGAGTGCGCTTGGACATATCTTTGAAACAGAGAATTGGCAAAATCCCTATAGGGCACGAATCATAGACCTTTGCTACACGGCGTTTCTGATGGCAAGGGAGCCGAATAAGGAAGATGGCGGCGCAAGCGATTGGTTTAACGACACCCTACCGCACATCAAGGCGCAAATCGAACGTATGGAGCGCAACGTAGTAGAAGGTCAGTTATGACAGACGCATCCAACATCCAAGCCGTGGCTGTCCTCACCGAAAACGGCCTTGTTGTGTCGCTGCGCAATCCCGACGAGCTAGAGCTTGCCTATCGGTGGGCTTTGAACGGCAGCGCCGTTTCGTTCCACATCCGAGTAGACGACAAAACCGAATCCAAGGGCGAGCAACCTGCCCAGCCCGCCATTGAGCCGCTGGACAGCTACGGCGACAACGACCACGCGATATGATGAAACACCTCTGGCTCGTCGCCCCGGCCTTCCTCGTGCTCCTCTTCGCCTACGCCCGGACGCACCCTTCCCAGCCCTGGGACTTCCACCCGCCCGCCTTGCCCGTGGGTCAGGACGAGTTGCTCTACCTGAACCAGGTTTGAGCGGCGAGCGAAGCGACACAGAGGTGGAGCGAGCCGCGATTAGAACGGGCGGGAAGTGAGGAAAACTGCGGAATTGGCTGGTTTCCTGAGGCGATTCAGCCGCTTGCCCCGTTCCATTCCGTTCGGGCACGGACGAGGGGAGATGTGTGATGCCCTACCAAAAAATTCCGGCGACCGCTTTTCTGCGGCCCCTGAGTTCGGCCCCTGACTGGACCGCTCGGGAATGGGACCGGGTTTCACCCCGGCCCCTTGCCTTGCTCAGAACGGGATTCCGCCCCAATCGCCATCGTCCTCCTCCTTGGTCGCGTCTCCGAACTTGAGAATCCCCTTGCACCATGACTTCAGGTCCTTATGGGCGTCCCGGATATCGGCCTGCCAAGCCTCGAGGGCGTCGCGGTTAATGGTAGCGTTCGGAGTATTCGCGATCACCTCTAGTGTCGTGCTAATCTCACGTATCCGGCTGGCCTTCGTCGATAGCGTTGTGAAATACATCGCCGACTCAAGGCACTTGAATCGCTCGGCCAGTAGTTTTGCGACTTTCTTGACCTCGTTGAATTTCGGGTGCTTCTTCTTGCTCATTGGGGTTTTTTCCTTTCTGTGAATAGATTGGTGGTAAGGAGAGGCCAGAGCTTGCTCGGTGCCTCGCCTTACTACCGAATGAATGCACCTTGCCACGGACCGGACTGCGGTCCACGCCCTTTACCGTCAGGCGGCCGCCAGGCCGGGGCTTGACCGCAGAAGGCCGGGCTGTGGCCGATCGCTTCTCCCGTCCCCGCATCTATAGCGATAGGGATCGAAGCCCGGCAGGGCCGAGACGCCCGCGGCTCGGTTCACGAGAGCCCGACGGCTTCGCCGGATCGCCCTTATATAATTTATTGACCTGCGCGAAGGACTCGGTAGGATCCGCCATCCCACACGGAGGTGCCATTGCTCCGCACACACTGGCTGACCAGCGCCTCAGCTGCGAAGGCCTATTACCGCCAATCCGATTACTACGCCACGTCCCCGGGCGAGTGGCTCGGACGCGGTGCCGAGATGCTCGGGCTACAAGGCCCTGCCCATGCCGACGACTTCGACAAGCTCTGCGATAACATCGATCCCCGCACCGGCGAGCTACTCAGGCCTCTGGCACGCGAGGACGGCCGGGTCGGGATGGACCTGACGTTCAACAGCACCAAGAGCGTCGGCATCGCGCGCGAGATGGCAGGACCGGGCAACGCTGGTGACCCCCGGATCGAGGAGGCCCACCGGGACGCGGTCCGCTACGCCATGTTCTTCGTCGAGGCCGACATGCAGGGCCGGGTCAGGATCGGCGGCAAGAGCGAGGACCGAACGACCGGCAACATGGTCGCCTGCCGCTTCACGCACCGCGATACAAGGATCTCGGCCGAAGACCAGATGCCCGATATGAGCCTTCACGACCACGTCTTTGTCCTGAATACGACCTACGACGCCGTCGAGGGCAAGTGGAAGGCCGCCCAGATGGGGCAGATCAAGCACGACGCCCCTTACTACGAGGCGATCTACCACAACCGGCTGGCCGCGAATCTCCGCGAGCTGGGCTACGGCATCCGCAGGAAAGACAAGGCCTTCGAGACCGAGGGCATCTCGGACGACCTGGTGAAGAAGTTCAGCCGCCGCCGGGAGTACATCAAGGGCGTGGCTGAAAAGCTCGGCATCACGACGCCGGAGGGGATGGACAAGCTCGGGGCGACCACGCGGCTGGGCAAGGCCAAGGAGCTGGCCGACGACCTCAACGGCTACTATGTCAGCCGACTCACTGGCAAGGAGCGTCAGGAGCTTGCGGGGCTGGATGGGCGGCCCTCGTACCAGTGCGGCGTGCAGGAGGCCGTCCGGTACGCGATCGGCCACCTGTTCGAGCGGAAGAGCGTGGTGGATGAGAAGCGGCTCTACGAGACGGCGATCCGGCAGGGCGTCGGCTCGGTGACGCCGGAGGGCGTGCGGGAGGAAGCGAAGCGACAGGGGCTGCTGGTGAAAGCGGGTGAGGCGACCACGCGCGACGTTCTCGCGGAGGAGGATCGGGTCGTGGCGTTTGCTCGGGAAGGCCGGGGGACGTGCAGGCCGATGGGATGCGCACGGTCAGAGCCGCAGATTTCCTCGCTTCGCCACGAAAAACAGGGCGAAATCCGCGCACCCCGCGCGCACGGTTCCGCGCCAGCGCAACAGCGGCTCTCAGCCTCGGTTTCGGACGAAGCACGCGCGAAAAACGGCGAGGTGCGCGCCACCGATAGCCTCTCCCCCGAACAAGCCGCCATCGCCCGCCACGTCTGGACCTCCCCCGACCGGGTCATCCTGATCCGCGGGGCGGCGGGCACGGGCAAGACGCACACGATGAAGGAGACCATCGCGGGCCTCGACCGCCCGGTGGTCGTGCTGGCCCCTTCGGCGGACGCCAGCCGGGGCGTTCTCCGCAAGGAGGGCTTCGAGGAGGCCGACACCGTCGCACGCTTCCTAATCGACGAGAAGTTCCGGGAGAAGGCCCGGGGCGGCGTCATCTGGGTGGACGAGGCCGGGCTGCTCGGCATCCGGCAGGTCCGGGCCGTCTTCGATGCCGCCCACGAGCTCAACGCCCGCGTCGTCCTCCAGGGCGACCGGCGACAGCACGGCTCGGTCGAGCGCGGGGCGACGCTCCGGGTGCTCGAGCAGTTCGCCGGGCTCCCCGTGGCCGAGCTGAAAGACATCCGTCGCCAGCGGGGCCGGTACAAGGAGGCCGTGGCCTCGCTCGCCAAGGGTGACATCCTGGCTGGCTATGATACCCTCGCCGAGATGGGCTGGGTCCGGGAGGTATCCGACAACAAGCCTTTGGTCGAGGACTACATGGCGGCGCTCGATTCGGGCCGCTCGGTCCTCGTCGTGGCGCCGACCCATGCCGAGGGGAACGAGATCACGGCGGACATCAGGGCGAAGCTCAAGGAACGGGGGATAGTGGGTGAGGATGAGAGGGCTTTTAAGACGCTGGTTCCGCTCCATTGGACGGACGCCGAGAAGGGCGACGTCGGCCGGTTCGACGGCACCGAGACCATGCAGTTCCACCGCAACTCCGGCACCTTCAAGGCCGGGGACCGGATCCGCGTCGCCGACTTCAAGCGTGGCGACTCGTACAAAAGCCCTGCGCACTTCTCTGTCTATCAGGAAGGAAGCTGCGGCCTCGCGGTGGGAGACATTATCCGGATCACCGCCAACGGAAAAACCGCCGACGGCAAGCACAAGCTCAACAACGGGAGCGTCTATTCTGTCGACGGCTTCACTGACAAGGGCGACATTCTGCTCGGTAACGGCTGGACCGTGGCAAAGGATTACGGGCATCTGGCTTGGGGTTACACTGCCACGTCACACGCATCACAGGGTCGTACTGTTGACCGAGTCCTGATCGCGATGGGCCGCGAGTCGCGCCCGGCGATCAACGCCGAGCAGTTCTACGTCTCGGTCTCGCGCGGCCGCGAGCGGGCGACCATCTACAGCGACGCGCCACGCGAGGAGCTGCGGGCCGACATCCAGCGGTCGGACCCGAGGAAGAGCGCCACGGAGCTGATGGGCAAGCCGAAGCCGAAGCCACGGAAGCGGGACCGCCTGCGGACGCTGACAGAGCGCGTGAAAACCGCGTTTAAGCAATTGCGCGAGAAGGCCGTGGATGTTATGGGGAACGTGCGCGAGAAGGAGCGCGATTATGCAAGGTCACGGTAACAGTTTTTTGGACGACCTGCTCAAGCCCACCTCGAAGCAACAGGGCGAGGCCGACGCCGAGGATTCAGAGCTGCCCGCCCCTGGCTCGTCGTACCTCGCCCACGCCCGGGCGGCGAACAAGCCGGTCTACGCCCTCCATTGCCTCTTGGGTGCTGAAGGGGTTCGGTCGTTCGAGTACGTCCACAAAGATTCCAGCAGCGAGTTCCGAGCCGTCGAGCAGGGCCAGCTCATCCGCCTGCGGTTCGCGGGCACGAAGATCTGGGAACTCACGATTGGCGGCCTGAACCTCTGGCGGCTCTATGACCTTCTTGGGCAGCACCGGATGCCGTGGATTCGGCAGAGTGACCGGGGCTTCGCGGCGGGCAAGGACGGCGACGCCCTGATTCAGGTGATCCAGATCAAGGAGATCGAGCGGGAGGCGTAGGCGGGGTGACCGCTCGGGCGGATCAGCCAATCCGCGATTTCATTGAACCCCGCCGGAATTGGAGCGACTACTCTTCACGTCGTCCAAACAGATCGGATCAGCAGGGGGAAAGGCGGTGTCACGCGGTCCAGACGAAATCCTGGAGGAGTGGCTGGTTATCGAGGCCCAGAGCGGCCGCCCCGCCGCTCTGCAGGCACTGGCCCACCGCTGGCACCCCCGGCTCGTCGGCCACGCGTATCGTAGGACCGGGCAGCCAGAGGCAGCCGCCGAAATCGTCCAGGAAGCCTGGATCGCTATTATCGGGGGACTACGGGGGCTTGAGGACCCCGCACGCTTTCGCGTCTGGGTCTACCGAATCGTCGACCGCAAGGCATTCGATTGGATTCGGCAACGCCGCCGGGGGCGTGAGCTGGTGAACCGGCTGGCTGATGACCCATCCCTGCACGGCCCCGGGTGTGACCCTGGCGTCGAGGCCCGACGGCGCGAGTCCGAGAACCGCGAGGAGCCGATCGAGCACCTGCGCTCGGCCCTCCGGCGGCTGCCGGACGAATCCCGCATCCTGCTGACCATGTTCTATGTCGACGGACTCTCGGTGATCGAGATCGCCGAAGCTCTCGCACTGCCGGAGGGCACCGTCAAATCCCGTCTCTTCCATGCCCGGAAACGGCTCCGGGAATCCTTCGAGGCCCGCTCATGAAAACCAACGACCGCGACTTTGACGAACTGCTCGGCCAGGCCCTCTCTCGCGAGGAGGCCGAGCTCTTCCAGCGTTTGGGCAAGCCATCCGTCTTCGACCTCGTCACCGATACCTTCCGTGGCTCGATGCGATGGCTGAACATCCTGGGCTACGTCTTCACCATCGTCCTCTTCGGATTGGGCATCGTTTGCCTGGTCGGACTCCTCGGCACCGAGCACCCGCCCACAATGCTCCGATGGGGCTTGGGCTTCGGCTTCTGCCTGCTCTCCGTCACGGCACTGAAGCTCTGGTTCTGGATGGAGATCCACCGGCACTCGATCCTCCGCGAGATCAAGCGGGTGGAATTTCAAGTGGCCCACCTCGCTGCCCAACTCCGCGAGGCAAGGCTCGTACCCGACCCCCGTGGCGACGAACCCGGCCGCTGATCAGGGTGAGAACGCTTCCTGCGAAGCCGCGCGGCCGCCGTCCCGGAGATGCTCGTCGATCATGCGGCCTCGCTCTCCGGCCAGTGGAAGGCGATGCCGTTGCGCTGGATGATGCGCCAATTGCTTTCGCGCTTCAAGAAAGCGTCATTGAACTCGGCTCCATTATGAATCAGCAAGCCGTTCGGGTGGAGGTCCACATAATCGCCCTCCTGCGGCTCAAGCAGGTGCAGGCTGTCGGGGTGGATGTGGATTTCTTTAAGCTCATAGCTGTCGAAGCCGTATTTTGCTGCGATATCGACGATCTTCTCATGGCAGATTTTCGCATACCACGAGTCATCGGAATAATGCTCGATGTATTGAAGCTGCATCCCAAAATGCTTTGCCATCCATGCGGCGGCCAGCGGGTCGGTGTAGAAAAAGCGGGTCATACGGTTCCTTTCGTTCTTTCCATCAACGCGTCGATCTGCCGGTTCAGCTCGATCATCTCGGCCCGGTGCTTCCGGTCGATCTCGACTTTCTCCGCAAGCGTAAGACGCGACCGGCCGGGCAAGCGCTTCGATCGCAGGTGCGTTGCTGACATACGGCGCCGCTTGTCGAGCAAGGCGACCAGCCCGGCGTAGTCATCGCCGGAGACGTGGTTCGAGTCGCCGGTCATGCCGCCCTCCCGAGATAGCCGCCAGTGGCCTCCTCGAAGGCTTTCCGGCGAATCCGAGCCAGGAACAGGCCCGCGCTCTCGGTTTGCTCGTTCCAGCCATGCGAGCTGAGTACGGGCTTCGGGTCATATCGAGGGTCAGCCCTGCCGCAGGCGATGGCGGCTTCGCACTCGGCGTAGGCGAGAAGGCCCGGAGAGGCAGCGATGAGGCGGGCGTTGGCTTCATAGGGCCGATCGCCGTCATGCGCTAGCGTGTAAGCTATCTGGTGCCCAGTGCTGTCGAGAATGGCTGAACCGCCTTTAGATGCTTGCCAAGGGCCCGGTGTGTGTTTCGCGTTCTGGCTCATGCCGCCCTCCGTGCCGAGAATTGCTTGTAAATCTCTGGCTGATATCGCTTCAAGGTTTCGTGAGCATCGGGAATATAGTCAGGCGGAAAAAGTTTGGGGAACGCCAAGACGACGATGCACCAGTCGCAATCCTCTTCGTACCAGTTCGGGCCAGCGAACGGCTTGAAGTCTCGAAGCGGCTTGGGCATCTCCGCCACGCGTTCGGGTGAGACGTAGTAGCCGCCGTGGGAGGCGGTATCGTGCCGGACGATGCCGGGGGCTAACTCGTGGGACGTTTGGGCGGCTCCCCAGGGGGTTTGAATGATGTTTGTCATAAGATGAATCCTTTCAGGTTGGGCGAGGCCCGAAGGCCCCGCCCGGTTGAATTACTTCGCCGTAACGTTGTCGCGTTCCTTCGCGGCCTTGGCGTCGGCCCGCTTCTGCATCTTGACCCACGCGTAGGCTTCGCGGAGCAGTTCGGCCATGGCGAGCAGATCGTCTTGGTTGAGGCTGTCTACTTCTTTCCAGGTATCGTCGCCGGCCTTGTAGCTTCGGGTCGGATTGAAGGTGTAGTAGGTCTTCCCCTCGGTGCTCGTGTTTCGCCAGATGCAGACCTGGAGGCAACCATCGCGGAGTTTGTGGGCTGGTGCGTTAGACATATCGTGTTCCTTTCTTCTCTCAGAACGCTTCATTGCGTCCTTGTAGGATGCGCCCGCATCGGCCTCAGCGGAGGCGCAGCGCACGGGTCAACCTGAATTACGGAGGGTCCCGAAGGGAAACCGTCATTCTGGTTTACCTGCTCCGCGGCTGATGCAGCTTCCGTCATCAAGGCCGTCTTGAAGCGACCGGTAAGTTGGAAGGGACACGCTGCCGCAACCACCCGCCAGGCTCTCCCGAGGGATGCCGCGTCGGCGGGATGAGCGGGACGCGGGGCGGGCGGGGTCATAGCCAGAATCGCCAATGCTCGAACGCCCAGAGGCAGAAGAGGAAACAGGAGAGGCTGAACCAAAACGGGCCGAGCGCAATCGCCAAGAAGAGCCACGAGGCCGATTCGGTGAGGATGTGGGTCATGGCGCGTTCGCGAGTTCGAGCAAAACGTTGGCGTGGCAAGGCTGATCGAGCGGGCAGTAGCAGGCAAGGTTCTTGCCGCGTAGATGCTCGCGAACCTCGGCCACGAATTCCGGCTTCTGGGTCAGCATGAGCCGGAAGCACTCGATTGCGTCTTCAAGCGTAGGGACGGCGATGTAGCAGGCTCCGTGCTTCGAGCCTGCCTTTACCCCTGGCCTCACCACGAAGGGGTTCCCCCAGCGGCTTGAGCGAGTCACGTCGATCGTGTTCGGGGGCATTCGCCACCCTTTTGTTCGCTTGCGTTGGACGCGGAATGGAGCGCTCACGGCTTGGCCTCCAGTCGGGCGAGGAGGGCGTCTGTGTCACGCAGGATGTCCTCCAGCGGCTCGCTATCCGGCCCACAATAGGGGCCGATCAGTCGTTTCAGGATGCCACAGATCGCCTCGAACTCGCATGCGGCGATGGCGGCTTGGGCGGCGACCACTTCCTTTTCGCGCATGCCGTGGCCACGAGCGTCGGCTATCGCCTTCGCCACCCGTTCTACCAGCGGGCTGCTCGGAGCGGCGGTCATGGCGTTTTCCTTTCGATAACCCACGATGGCTGATCGCCCTGCATCAGCGGGAAAAGCTCCTTGGTCGTTTCCATGAAGTCGCTCCAGTGCCAATTACTATCAAGCTCCGTCCCGTAGAAGCACGCTCGGAATTCATCAAGGTTCTTGGGCTGAAGCTCTCTGTATCTCTCAGCAAAGATCAGGCAATCACTCGCGAAATGCTGATTCACCAAATGATTAGGGCGGTAAAGGAGCCAAAATTTACGAGCTTCGTTGTCTTCAAAAACCTTCTGAAGGTCACCACCTTCCTCCTTCGGGTCGAAGCTGATTTTGACAAGTCGAGTGGCGTCGAATCGCTTTTGTGTACCCCTGCTCGTGCCGGTCATACCGCCTCCTGCTTGGCTGCCGGGGGCTTGGGGGCGGACTCAAGTTCTACAATCCTTTCTGCGGCCCCTCTTGTATTGCAGCGGCCATCCACGCTGACGAAAGCATTTAGAATACGTTCGTAATGGCAGATGCGATCATTCTTTGGGTCAATCGCTCCCTGTAGCTGCTCGACGAGCTGGCCGGTGGCTTTGTAGCGGGCGAGGACAGAGCGAGCGGCGTTAAGCGTGGGGCGGTGAACTGCCTGTCTCAATGCCTCCATGTATCGAACCGTGCCTTCCAGAGCCTCCACCAGCTCCTTCACCATCCCGCTTTCGGCACGGTCGTCTGTCGGCTGGCTGCTGAGTTCTGCGATTCTGGCGTTGGCTGTCCGCATGTCCGTGATGTACTGCATCACGCCGATGTGCGGGTAAATGTCGGCCTGCCGCTCCATCTCAGCTAGTTGTTCTTCCGTGACCATAGCTATCCTTTCTTCCTGTTGCGTTTCCTGTGTGCCCTCACCCGGCAGCGCGAGTCCGGCGAGCAGTATTTCTGATTGCGGCGGTTTGCGACGAATCGAGTCCCGCAGCCCGGACACTTCCGCTTCTTCGTGACCGGGCGGCGCTCCCAGATGGTCATGGGGCGTCGTCCGATTTGACCGGGCGATACGTTCCCGCCAGCATTTCGAGCTGTTCGGCGAATTGTCGTAGGAAGCCGACGGCGGTCTTGAATTCGTATTTCTCGTTCCACCCCTCAGCTATCTTCCGAGCGGATTTGTAGAGGTCGGAGACAGGGAGGTTAAGCCCGACCCAATCAATCTTTTTCCGAGGCGGCTCGCTCTTGTTTTTATGCCTCAACGTCTCCCGTGTTCTCTCGCCCTCAACGCCATAGGCATCTGGGTCTATGCCGAGCAGGTGGCAGAATTCTTTCTCCGAACACTCGACCAAAAAGCCATCCTTCGTCGCTCCCATTACTTTCATATGCAGCCTCCATGCTGGTTGTTGTGTAACGGTTCTAGCGCGACCCGTTACTTCGGTCAAGCGGTTTCTTATGCGACGACAAACAAAAAACCCGCCGTACTCGGCGGGTCGCTTTTCCCGGCTTTTCGGCGGGGTCAATCCCCGCATGCGAAGCGGTTGCTCTCCGTGGTGCTGCCCGGGAACATCTGCAGGACCGGCTCGTTCCTGCCGGTCTCCTCGTTCGCTCGCGGCACGACGCGGGCCACGAGTTCCCCGAAGTGGAACACGGCGACATGTCCCGCGTTGTCATCCCAATGGAGGTCGCGGAACTCTTCGAACGCGGCTTGAAGTGTCGTGGCATCGATGGCGAGGTGGAAGACCCCGGTATCGGTCGCGGGGTAGAGGAATCTGAAGCTCATGGCGGCTCCCTTCGGTCAAGCATGAATGGTCAGTTTGCGATTCAGCGCAAGTTCGAAAGGTGGCAGGAAAAGGGCGGGTCGGCGGTCCCCGCCCCTCGGGCCGGTCAGTTCAGGGAGAAGGTCTCGGCCAGCTCCCACAGCCTCCGATTGATCTTCAGGTCGGCGTCCACGGCCTTAACCGCACGGGTCGTCACCTTCCGGCCACGGGCGTTGATCCCGGACAGGCCGCCCCGCATCAGGCTTTCCTGAATCACGTTCGTCGTTTTCCAGAGGTCCCGACGTCCCTCCGAGTCCGTGTAGTCGGCCTCCCTCCGTGCGGTGAGCAGGAACGAGGGCTTGATGCACTCGATCGGCTTCAGGGCGAAGGCCTCGGCCGCCATGATGAGCTGGGCCTTGCGGGGCAGGATGACCTCCTTCCAGTCGGCGATCCGGTTCATGATGGCCGGAACCCCGTCCATGATCCGGGCCGTCGCCTCGCGGACCTGGGCGAACAGGTCGCGGCTCCCGCTGTGCCGGATGGAGAAGCTGCCGAAGTCGGCGGACTGAACGATCATCCCGTTTTCGCAGACCAGCCTGAACACGCCGCTGAAGACGCGGTAGGCGGAGGAGCGGTCATGGCTGTTGACCAGCACCACCTCGGGCACCTCGTCTGGGGCGTCGAGGAAGGAGTCATGGCGGAGGCGGAGCATGTGTCGGGTGAACGGGGCCTTGCCCTCGATGCGGCTGCGGGACTGGCGGGCGGAAGTGACCCTGAAGCCCTGCTCGGACATCATGTCGAGGACCTCGGACGTCGGGATGAAGCGGTAGGAATCGCTCATGCCCTGCCACGGGGTCGAAGCGAAGACGGAGGGGGTGAGGGTGCGGAGGCTATCGCGGGAAAGGATTTGGCTGACCATCGGGAAGGCTCCTGTTTATGAATGCTCTGTTCTGCTGAGTGAAGCGGACGCGCGCCACTCGAAAGCGGAACAGGGGCGAAAGCCTTGATTCCCGATAGAATTGGAGCGGAAGTCACAGGGAGAAGTGCGGGCTGCACAAGCGAGGCACGAGCGCGGAAGCTCGCGCGCCACGACCTTGACGGAGCGAGCGCGTTAGCCGCTGGGAGGGCGCGTAGCGGTCGCTTGCGACGGCACCCCGGGAAGTGGCGACGGCGGAGCCGGAACGCCCGGAGGACCCCGCTGGCTACAGGGGGCTGGGACGCGAGACAATGGCAGGTCGAATACGGCTTACCCCGACATATGGAGGCTGGGCCATGAAGAACCAACGGCTTCTCGTCGCGCTCACCGTCTTGAACCTCGTGCTCCTGGCCTACCAGGTGGTCCGGCCGAGGCTCGCCTACGCACAGGAGAACCCGCCTGTGCTCCGTGGGCGTGCCCTGGAGATCGTCGACGAGCGGGGCAAGGTCCGCGCGCAGCTGAGCGTCTTCCCGGCAGACCCGAAGCACAAGCTGCCAAACGGCGATCCCTACCCCGAGACCGTGCTCTTCCGACTGATCGACCCGAACGGGCGGCCGTCGGTGAAGCTGGCGACGGACGTGCGCGGCGGCGGGCTCTACCTCGGGGGTGCCGAGGACCCGACCATGGCCCGGTTGGCGGGGGACGGGGCAGAGGCCCGACTGGAGTTGGTGAATAAAGATCGGCAGGAGAAGGTCATCCGCCCGTAAGGAACGCATCATGCAGGTTGGTGGCATCCTCGAGACGGCCCTCTATGTGGCCGACGTGAAGCGGTCGGCGGAGTTCTACTGCAGGCTGTTCGGCTTCCCCACGCTCCTAGAGAGCGAGCGGCTGATCGCCCTCGACGTGGCCGGGGAGAGCGTACTGTTGCTGTTCCCCGAGGGCGGCACGACCGAGCCATTCCCCGTCCCGGGCGGGGTCGGCGTGATGCCGCCCCACGGCGGCACGCGAGGCAGATACCACTTCGCCCTCTCGATCGCCTCGGACGATGTCGGGGCATGGCAGGGTCGCCTCGAATCCGAGGGCGTGCCCGTCGAAAGCGTCGCGACCAGGCTCAGGGGGCCAAGAGCATCTTCTTCCGAGATCCGGACGATAACCTTGCCGAGCTGATCACCCCGGGATTCTGGAGAATCTACTGAGCGTCAGGAAGCGGTCGCGAAAGCGACAGGGCCCCGCAGAATCCGGTTGTGAGACACCAAAAGGAAGCACTTACATGGGATCGGCAAGCCGACCAACCTCCCTAAACGCCAAATCGGCCACAATCGTCAAAATCGGGATCGGCCCCTCATCTTTCCCAGACGCTTTGGGAGCAGAAAAGCTCCATGGCTTGTATACTCGCGACAGTTGGCATTTCCGGCAGCACGACGGAGGCACTCCCGTGGCTTCAAGAACTGGCGTATTGGTGCTTCTCACATCTTTAGGTGTTAGCTGCTTCACCACGACGGCCGAGGCACAGCTCTTTCACAGACATAAGCATTCCCAACCAATCCCCACTGTACCTGTCGTCCCGGTCCCGGTATGCCCGGCACCCGTGCTCCCAATCCTCGAAACGACCGACCGAGATACAGCACTTGCAAAACTTCACCAGGCACTCTTCAGCTGCGAACCAGACGCTCCACGACAGATCGCGTATCTGACACTTGATCTGCTTCAGGCTGATCCGTCGTTCCCGGCGAAGCCGTCAACGAGAAACGGAGCTGGGGGGGCCGATTATCTGTCCATCCTGCAGTGCTCGACGACCGGTCAGGCGATCGCTCGCGCCTTGACCCATGTGTACGCCGCAAGAAACTACCACCCTAGACTGTCAGACGATCAGGTCGTGCTCTTACGGGCGGCGGTATTCCTTTCCACGCCATGCGATGGAGATACACCCGACGCTGGTGTGTGGAAGCGTGCCGTGATTTTGGCAGCGGAGCTCTGCGACCAGGCGGGGTCAGCAGATCCCGGCCACAACTCGCTGTTCGTAGTGCCGTGGCTGTCGCTCGCCACATGTCCTAGCACGCCGGTCGCCCCGAGCACCGGTGCAGGAATCGCCACCCACTCGAAGCACCTGACGGAACAGGTTCTGGCTACGCGGTATCAACTCGGAGGCAGGCAGCTCAACTATCTGCTCGGAGAGTGCATTTGCGAGATGACAGAAAGGGCTTACCGCGTGAAAGCCCGAAATACTGTGGCTGCCTTGCGTGATACGGCCGCGCTGGCAAAGAAAGGTGCTTACACCCACTACTTGCACCAACATGCCCTCAATATGGCCGCCCTCACACTGCTGGATTACAACTCCGACAGCCTGAGCATCGATCAATTCGCCCTGCTCACGAACGCAACGGTCACGGAGGTCAGAGCCTACACAGACCTCGTCCGTCTACTGTCCGCTGACGATTCCCTCCTAGTACGATATGACCAGTTGATTTCGCGAATCCAGGCGACCGCCGTATCGCCAGGTATCGATGAAGAGTTGTCGCGAAGGCGCGATCTACTCAGAAAGACACTGAAAGACTCATCTGACAAGATCGCGCGTGCCGCCGGAGATCTGTTCGAGAATTACGACACGGTGCCCACGGCACTCCGGGAACGAATCGAGCTTTACGTCCCGGTCCGCTGATCGCGGTTCAAGGATGAATCTCATCAGGTGGATCAGGACCGGCTAGCCGAATTGGTGGGCTGAATTCCGGCTGCCCGAAGCAAGCAATGGAATCCCCCCAAAAGGAACCTGGCAGCGGCTTTCACCACCCCGTAGCGGCGGCAGAACCCTGCCAGGCACGGCCCGACTTGGTAGTACCGGCGAACGAGCCACCGACCTACAGCGCTCTTCAATAGAACTTGGTCGCGGAAGGCATAATAAGTATCCAATACATCCGACTGTCCGTACACGGCGGTGACGACGAAGCACGTCGCAACGGTAGTGTCGGGTGTCGCATAAGCGAGGCAGTTACCGCTTCCAGCAGTGACAGTGGTCATATCCGTGCCGCCGGAAGACGACCAGGTAACGGCGACCTCGTCAAAATCCCCATCGACAATTTGCCCACGGCGAATACGACACGCCTCATCGATGGCCTGTTGCACCTGTTCGTCAGTTGCGTTGTCGGCCACCTCGAGGCGCTCCTCTTCGTACTCTGTTTCGACCATGCACCGCGAGGACTCACAGAACTGGTCCTCCGGATCGCAGTTGGTTTCGACGACCTTGGCCTTCTGGATCTTGTAGTAGCCATTGATGGTCCGTCGAGTAGACTTGGTGAGCATGTCCATCACGACCAGCATCGCCACTACATGGTCATGGTTCCAATCCTTCAGCGTGCTCGCCTTCAAAGCCATTTTGTCGGAGACCGCCTTCAAGTGGCTATCGGGATCCTGCGTGTAATCGACCACAATCTCCTGGCTCTCGAGGGTGATCCGGCAGAGGCTCTGATTATAAAACACCCCGTTGAGGTAGAGCGCGGGAAGGGTCGGATGACCCGGGAAGCTAACGCGAGGACGCGAACCGCCAGTGAAGCTAAGCGTAAGTTGCGCACCGTCGATGGCGAACTGGCACTCGACGCGAGCAGGAATCTCGATCAGGATGTCTTGGTCGCCTGGGCCGGCAGAACCGCGCGGGAAGTTCTCTTGAACGAGGGTGACGCGAGTCGAAACTCGCCGCTCATTATAGAGAACATTCCGATCTTCGGCCTTCGAGATGTCGCCTCGTCTTTCGAGCCGTGTTCTATCTGCTGAAGTCTTGTACTGTATGGGCAGCGACCTCAGGAGCTGACTGACGGGCAACGGGCGACTGCTTGGCTTTGCAACGTCTGCAATCAGCATGAAGAACGCCCGGGCCATCGGGAAATACGGCCTGCCCTTGACGATGATGGGGTCCGGCACGGAAGCACTCCTGGTGAGTCTAGGGGCGGAAATCAATGTTGACGCGCAAGAAGTGTCCGGGGCCGCCATCGAACACGGTGGCCTCTGCGAACTGAACTCGGAGGTCGTCGTCGAAGAGGGGGAAGTCAATCTTCTCGTCTTCGAGTTGGTGAAGCTGTCCGTTGACGGTGTTGTTGATAATCGCGTTGATCGGCGCAAAGACCCAGTCCGGCACCAATCGTAGGTTTTTTTTATAGATCGCTCCGCCCGGCACATCGTAATTCGGGTATTGTGGATGAATAACAAGTTTTAAGCTCGTTCCATCCGCCAGCCACTCCATTGCGAACCTGAGGTCGATCGGTACGTTGTCTCGTGCGCCGACCCACATGCGAGTGTCCCAACAATAAAGCCAGTTGCATCCCTTGTCTCCCGCAATGAATTCATGCCAGTGGTAGAAAACGTTAAAGTGCAACCGTTGCGGGCTAGCCAATACTTGAAAATCGCGGGCGGTCACAAATGTGTAATCATCTTCGTCATCCCTTTCCTCACCCTGCGTTACTCGCGTAACGATCTCATCCTCGACCTCTTTGAGGCCTGCAACGATCGCCAATTCATGCGTATTATCTCGGGGAGTCACCGTGAGTGTGGGCAACCGGCTATCCCAAAGGAAAATCGACACACCGTCGATGAACGCGAAGAGGTCAGGGGGTGGCATCTTTTCTGGGCTATCGATAGAGAAGGTGTAGAGCGACTGCCTGAACACGGACGCCAACACATCAAGGTAAGCATTCAGGAATGGCTGAATCTTGGTATAATAAAATGGATCAGTAGGACGGGACGATTGTGGATTCTCAAAAGCAGGATCGACAGTTATGGTTGCCGTAATTGCCCTGACGCTGTAATCGACAGTAGATCCCCGTGGCACACGATTTGCGCCTATCTGAACGCTCAATTCAATTGAAAGTGGGGTGCTGCCAGTGACCGGGAGCTGTCCGCGATAAACAACCGTTGCAAACGGGCCATCGTGCGGAAGATCGAACGAGTGGAAGGCAAGTGTGGCACCAGGAGGCAACCTATCCTCTGGCGGGGGCGGAATCTCGATTAGGCGTCGAATTAAACTTGGGGAAATGTGGACTTCTCCACTCTTCCGTCCCCCCAGTCGACGCTTGAGAAAAGCATCCATAGCATCTGCTGTAGCGCGTGCCTCATTGAGATAGGCCAAACCTGCTTGGGCTGCGTCGCGCGACAGCACGTAGTTGTCCTCGGTTGGGAAGTACGCGGTGATTTGCGCGAGCGTTTCAAAGCCATCAGCCATCGTCGTTTTCCTCAAAGAGTGCTGATGCGATTGCGAATATTGTTAAGAATTCCAGTGTTGTTCCCGAGGTCAATTTGGACCTGCTTAATCCTGGTTTCAATGCCCAGTGTCACCAGTTTCAAATTGTCGATATCACGCAATGCATTTGTAACCGTCGTGTCCCACTCGGCGAGTTTATCCCAAATAGATTCCACCTCTCCTTGCAGTTCCTCCACATCTGACTGCAACTGGCCGACGTCGGTCTGAAGTTGGTCGACGTCTTCTCGAAGTCGCTGGATCGCAGCTAGAATGTCGTCGATTTCGTCGGAGATTGGGTTCTTGTAGACGATCGTCATGTCAAAGACGAGGCCGCCGCGCGTCAGGGTAGCCCCAACATCGCGCCGTGCGGATCGCGGCGTAGTAGTAGGACCTGACGAAAATGTGATAGTCACAGGGTGAAACAGTTCGTTTAAATTGATCCTCTCCGGCACATTCGCGGAGTTCATGGCCAGCGTGAGGTCAAAAGGCCTAACGGGCAAAAGGCGATGTACTACCCAGAACCAGTGTAGAGATGTTAACGTGTCTGAAGCGTTTCCGGTCCCGAGAGGAGCGGGTGTATCTGCTGCCGGAAGGTTCTCATACAGTGCGTCGACCAGCTCCTGTGCATGAGCCAGAGGATCAGCCATTTCCGGGTTATAATAGGCGACGTGTGGAACGATGCGGGGCACCAAGTGAGCGCGAAACTGGTCCTGATCGTAGACACTCAATTCGGTCGCATAGTGACGTGCAATGAGGCTGGTCAAGTCGGTGGTGACTATTCGCTGGTCGTCGAGAAGACAATTCAAATAGACATGCAGGTCATTAGCGAAGTACCCTTGAGCGTCGTACTCGCCTGTCAATGCGAGGAAGAAGGCTTCGGTGTGAGCCTCTCTCGGAGTGATTAGCGAGCTGTAATCCCACGCGTAACGATCCGGCTGCATGGGGTTGAATTGAAACGCTTGCCCGCTCCTCGTAAACAGCGACCTCGTGGGCATCGGTTGGTTTCTCCGCTTCTTGTCGGGCTGCTTCGAGTCTTTGGAGTCGAGGTCTTCCGTTGCCAGGCAGCGTTAAATCCGCGTCGAGTGGTCAGCGTCACGGAGTTGCACGTTCATAGGGCGAAAGGCAAAGTCATTTCATATCACGAGCAAGATTGAGTGCCTGAGCAGGAGATGCCAGTGAAATCTGTTGTGCCAGCTCAGAAGACGGTTGTTTGCTAGCAGCCTGCGCGGCTGCCGCCCGAAGTAGGTTCTTGTCGACTTCATTCGAAAGCCAGCGTGCACCTCCGACTCCAACCAGTACAGCGCCGACCAAGGACGCCAGCGAAAGGCCAATACTCGCTGACTGCGCATTTTTTTCCATTGCCTCCTTGGTCCCTGCGATAAATAAGGCACTTAGCGGGCCATACAAACCCCATGAGATAATGGCGGCGATGGCGCCAATCAGAGTATTTCCCAGATACCCTGGCCTCCAAATCATTGTACCGCCGCTGGCCGCCTCCTTTCGCGGCAGTAGGAAACCGTTGTCAGTAGTGAGTGCGTTAACCATGCCGCCCAAGGCGCCGGCGGCGGCAACAAGGAGTAGCATCAAAAGAATAGCGGTTTGCATATTTCTACACTTGTCTGGAAAGGTAGATTGGGCAATATGGGGCCCTTCGTCGGCGTGCAACGATCGCGCGCCACCGGTCTTCTGTCAAGGGCCTACTGGACTCGCTGGAGTAGGACGAACGCCGGCAGCAAGTTGGCTGGCTTGCCCGTCCTGATTTTCATGGATGATCGGTTCCGTGGTACTCGGCAGCTGAAACTCGGGGTGGCCTGCGGGGCGTCCAGCGGCTTCATACGCCCCTGCCGCCGACTTCGTAGCCGAGGCGCTCGGCCTTCCCGCTCAAACCGAGGGCGAGCCTGTCGGTCATGTCGCGGATCTCAGCGGCATACCCGGCAATCTGGTCACGAGTGAGCGGCGGTTCGCCTTCGGGCGGCTTCGGCGGCACCAGGCTGATACCCCATTGCTGCTTCCCGCCGTCGTATTGCAGGCCATTGGCCATCAGCTCGTCGATGACCGGCTGCTGTGGCTTCTCGAGGAACTGGATCAGCCGCTTGCGGTTCGCGAAGTCCTCCATCAGGCGGAAGCCCTTCTCCTCCGAGCGGAATATCGTCTTCACGGTGGGCGGGAGGCTGCCGAATTCGACGTGCCTCCGGGGCTTGGCGGCCTGCGGCTCGTCGATCACCTTGACGTCGGTGGCGACCCCGCCGAGGAAATCCGGCGTCTTCTTGTAGCGGGTCGTGCCGACGGCCTGCTCGCGCTCGCGCTGCCGCGTAAATGCCGCGACGGCTTCGTCGGGCTCAGGAAGGGTTCGTTCGGGGTCGACCTGGGCCTTGGCTTCCCGGGCGTCCAGAATGGCGGCGACCGCCGGGGAGCGATCGAGGGATTCCGCGATGGGCGTCGGTTCGGTTGCGGGTTCGTGGGCCTCGAGAGCGGCGGCGTTCTTCTTCTTGCGCGGCATCGCAGCTACTCGACCGTCTGCCAATCTTCGGCGAGCATGTCGCTCTGCGACGCCAGCCAGCCCATCAGGATTTCCCCGGTGGCGGTTTTCATGGTGATGCAGGGCAGTACGTCTGCGGTGCCCCCGTTCGCCTGAGCGTATTCGCGATTTGGGCCAGCCCAGAATCGTTCCGCCGGAAGTGCATTGCTGCCCGGCGAATATGCGAGCCACATACCCTTGCCGTTCCAGCCGGCTCGGGCAACTCGCTTGCCCTCTTTCAGCGCCTCGATAGCTTGTCCGAAATTCATAGTGCCTCCATGCTGCGGTTAATGCAGCCGGAGGCTAGCGCAGCAATTCGGCGATGTCAAAAAGAAAGGGGCGACCCGCGAGAGCCGCCCCCTACATCGTCAATACTCGTCCGGCAACAACGCGGTTGTCGCCGACCTGTCCGCCTCGGTGATCACCCAGAGCTTGTCGTCTCCGAAAGTGTAGACCGACATCAGGCGGAAGCCCTCCTTCAGCGAGGTTTCGTTCTCCCGTGCGTCGGTCTTGCAGATATCGCCCCAGTCGCCACCCGAGTGGCGCTGGATCGCCTCGGCGATCTGCTCCGGCGTGAAGGTGTCCCTCGCACCGGGGGTCATGCATATCTGCCCGAGCGGAAAGCGCGTCTTTGCGGCGATAACGATATTTAGCATGGTCTTTCTCCTTCTCTTGGTTTCCGGCCCGCCCTTCGGGCCTTGTAGGGAGTGCCCGAATCGGCCACAGGCGGGGAAGTCAATCGAAGGGGGTAGGGTCCCGCTGCAAGATTGACTTTTCCGACGGCTGATTCAGCTTTCCCGTCAAAAGGCCATAGTGGCGGCCCGGTAGCCGAGGAGAGGGACGCTCGGTTGGCTGCACTGGCACCCGAATGCGAGAAGATCGGATAGATAGGGACCCTGGGGAATTTCGCGCGAACACGGGGCCTTGAATACCGAGACTTGGCGGGCGAATACCCCTGGCCGCCATGTCGTTACAAGGAGGGGATCGTGGCCGACGAAAAGATCATGACGCTGCTGCACACCGGCTCGGAAGTCGTCAGCGCAGTCGTGGGCGCGGGCTTCGGGCTCATTTTTCCGACGACCGCCGGAGTGTTGGCGGCTGGGGCCTTGGCGCCTCTCGCGGAAGCATCGATCAAGAAGGTGCTCGGCGACGTGGCCGACCGCCAACTGTCCGATCGGGAGCGATCCAAGGTCGGCACCGCGGCAGCCCACGCCTTGAATCGGATTTACGAACGATGGGTCGCGGGAGACCGACCGCGACAGGACGGCTTCTTCGAATCCTTGAACGATCAACGGTCTCCGGCCGAGACGGTGCTCGAGGGCGTCCTGATGGAGAGCAGGCTCCAGTGGGAGGAGAAAAAGATCCCCTGGATCGCGAATATCTACGTCAACGCGGCGTTCACCGACGTCCCGCCCGAGGTGGTGAACCGGGCGATCGTCCTTGCCGATCGGCTGACCTGGCGTCAATTCTGCCTGACCGCCCTGGCGGGGAGGCATGAGGAGCTCGGCATTCACGCCAGGTGGATGACGCATCCACCAGCGGAGATGTCGAAGGCCCAGACGGTCTTGCTGGGCGAGGTCAATGACCTCTTTGGCGGGCAATTTGGGTTCCTGAAGACGAATCCGGTCGGCTTGACGGTCATGGGCCAGGCGACGTTCGATCTGATGTCGTTCAAGGACTTCCCGCAGGCGGACTTGGAAGCCGTCGCTTCTCTATTTCCGTTGCCTCCCTACGCGGTGTCGGCCTCGCATGAAGAACGCGAATATGACCAGAGCTGAACACCGCGCGATCAGCTCGGCCCGCCGCAACACTTGTAGGAGCCTGCCGGCAGCGTCCACTCCTCACCGGGGGCGAGATCATAGCAACGCGAATTGCCCTCCGATTGGTGTCTCGGCCTCCGGCATCGCATCTGGCGGCAACTTGAAGACGAGCAGTCCGCCCTTGGTGACACCGCATGGCTGGAACCCGGCACGGACGAAACACCGGCCTGGATCGCGCTTCCGGCGAACCCTGTTTGGGTCTACGAAGGTGACCATCCCCTGCGAGGGGACGCGAGGCCAGTCGAAGCGGGTGGCGGCGACCGCCTGTCGGACCAGCTCGGACGAAAGCCCGGCTGACTCGTTGCGGAAGAGCGAGCAGACCCAGGCGTCTTTCCACGCGTGATCGACGAACTCGGGACGCTGCCAGAGGCTGACCCACAGGGCATCCGCGTTCAGGCCCGTCAGGACAACGCAGCGGCCCGGGGCGACGAACTGGCTGGTATCGGGCTTCTGGCGGCTGTAGTGCCGGTTCGCTAGCGGCAGGGCCGCGTTGTCGGCCCGGTAGGAAAGCTTCCAATACATACGCCTCCATGCGTTTGTCAGTTCTCGTTAACTCATTCCCACTCGACCCGCTCCGGCTCCGGCTGGTCAGCCTCGTAGTACCGCTCGTAATGATCGCGGCTCTGGTAGATCTCGGCTCCCGTGTCGCCGATGACGGCGAGCCGTCCGTCCTGCCGTTCGAACAGGACCACCCAGACGTTCCCGCCGCTCTGGTAGGGAGTGCCGCCGATCAGCGTGGCGAGGCCCGAGGCCCATAGCTCGGTGATGCCCCAGTCGATCCACTCCTCGGCATCGACCACGCCCCGGGCATCATCGCCCAGCGTGTGATAGCCGATCCAGCACGCATGCTCGTCGAAATAGACCGCCCCGGCGTCTTCCTCGATCAGGGCAAACTTGCCGTCAGCGCGGGTCAGTGAAACGCCATGCATCCGGCTCTGGGGCATGGTCTGGACGACATGACCGCCGACGGCTTCGGCGAGGGACTTGGCCTTGGCTTCGGTCATGGGAGCCTCCTTTGCTTCTATTGTACGCATGACCAGTCCAG
This sequence comes from Tundrisphaera lichenicola, assembly GCF_051175385.1. Lineage (GTDB taxonomy): Bacteria > Planctomycetota > Planctomycetia > Isosphaerales > Isosphaeraceae > Tundrisphaera > Tundrisphaera lichenicola. The sequence continues at coordinate 6,720,930 of NZ_CP195106.1, forward strand.
GGCGCTAGGCCACCTTCTCCGAAACCAGCAATTCTACAATCGCAAACTTGTCGACCTTCCGGAAGTCGATCAGCTCGAGGTTGTCGATCACGAACTGCCGAAGGTCCGCCCGTTCGATGCTGTGGGCGTCTCCGCCTTGCTGGGGCAGTCGCTTTGTCCCACGGCGGCTGCTCTTGATGATGCCCTTGAGGCAGTAAATGGCTACGGTCTTTCCATCGAGCCCGAGTATCTTCGCCGCCGCACCTGCTGAGAACCCTGCGTGAGTACGCCGCGACAGGTTGATCCGTTTTGCTCGCACCATGATCGCGGTCGCCGTTCGGCTGAACCCGTGGGCCTTGAAGATCTCCGAGCAGTTGTCCGGATCGTGGAGCGGAACCCGCTTCATCAGCTCATCCTCGGCGGCCGACCAGGGCGGCTCCTTCTTGCGTGGTCGCGTCAGCCCGAGCCGACGGCAGCGCTGGGTGATCAGCCAGTGCGGCTCATTCAACCGACGGGCGACTTCCTTGACGCCGCTGACGCTTCCGGCGGGCAGGTCGAGCGTCGGCCAGATTTCGGAGATCTTCGCGTCGAGCTCGGCGTATTCCTCGTGCGTGCGGATCTTTCTAAGCTTCCCGTCGCCATATTTCACGCCGAGCTTCTGTACTCGTCCGTAGATCGCGGTCTTGGAGCGGTTCGGCAGTTTGGCCGCACAATAGGCGAAGCCCTTGTCGGGGTAGTGATCGCGGAGGATCTGGTCTTCCTCCTCCGTCCAGTACCGCTCGTCACGAACTCCTGGCACATAGGGCTTGGAGAGGCGGGGCTTATGTTCCCGGCCTTTCTTGAATGAAACGCGCTCCAAGCTCATTGGCGTTTCTCCCAGAAGAACTTAGGCGCGACCAGCACGCCCTCGTCGTTGATTTCAACGGCCCCGTAGGACTCCAGCAGGGCCAGTGCGGCGATCAGGTCGTCCTCGTCCACCTTCAGGTGACCTGCGAGGCTCCGGACGGTGGTTCCGTCCGGCATGAGACCCTTCAAGGCCTCGAACACTCTTCCTGCGAGCGGGAACGACTCGTCCCGGATGAACGTCCGCACGGCCTTGAATCCCGGCTGCAGGGCCGCCTCGTGCTCATCCGACTGGCTCATCTGGACCAGTTCGTCGAGGTCGAGCATGGAGCGGGCGGCATCGGCGTCAAACTGCTGAACTTCCGCTAGCTGGGGGGATGCCCCGACGTGGCGGCTCTTCACGGCGCCAATCCTGACCTCAACCGCGCTCAGCGAGAAGGCGGGGCCGGTGGCGACGAACTCGCCGGGCGTAAGCATCGGCAGCCGGTCGTAGGCCTTGCGCATCTCCCAGCCGATGGTCTCCGCGGCCCGCTTCACGTCGAGGTCGAGCGTGTTGATACCGATTAGGAAGTTGTGGATCTCCGAGACGACCGACTTACTCAGGCGCGCGAGACGCTGCGTGGCGAGGACGCCAGCGAGGCCGCGTTTACGTCCTCGGCTCATCAGATCGACCACAGCGGCGATGGAGGCTTTCCGTACGGCCGAGGATTCCTGCCCCTGCGTCCCCCACGGGGCGAACAGGTGGGCCTCGTCCACGGCGACCAGCGCCGGGTGCCACATCTCCTGCGGACATTCGACCAGAGCGTGGAAGATGGCCGCCACCGCCATCATCTGCTCCTCGCGTCGGGCGTCCGACAGGTCGACGACCATGGAGATGCGGTTCGCGCGGGCCCGCCTCGCCATCTCGGCGAGCGCCGCTCCCTTGAGCTTGTGGCCTTCGATGTAGAGGTAGCCGAGCTCGTCGGCGAGGCTCTTGAACTCGCCTTCCGGGTCGATCACGAGCTGCTGGATGCGTCCGGCACTCTGTTCGAGCAGACGGCGGAGCGTCCATGACTTGCCCGCCCCGGAAGCCCCCTGGATGAGCAGTCGGCCCTCCAGCAGCTTCTCGATGTTCAGGGTGACGTCGATGGACTGGTTGAGGTCGAGCTTGCCCAGCACGATCCCATTGGGATCGGCTTGCAGGGGTCGTGTTGGAACTGGAGGCGGAGCCGATACGGCGGGTTCGATGGCGGCGGCGGGTACTGGTCGAGGGGACTCGTCGTAGCTAACGTTTCTGAAAGCGGCTGCGACAAGGGCTTCCTGAGTTGATTTGGTCATGGTGCTATTCCTCATTCTGACAAGATGTGTTGTCAAAATCGGTCACACCAATGAAGGTCGGATTGCCGAACTCGTCCTCGTTTCTGAACGCGGGGTCGAGTCCATAGCCACGCGGGTTGATGGCATTCCAATATGCATCCTTACACTGGGCCGTACAAAATCGAGCATTGACATGCTTGTGAGAGATCGAGCACTGGCAACCCTTACAGCGCCTTTCGGATCTGCGTTTCAAGGTAGAACCACCACCCGCAGGATGCTTTTCGAGGGCAGCGAGAAATTCTCTCGCTTTCGCAACTCGCTCTCTCCTTACTCCTGAGCCGGTCACTTCGGGATGCGCCTTATTTACGTATTCCAGACTATCGATGCAATCTTCGAGAATGCGCCGGACATCGAGCGGCTTCGTATTCAATTCGGTCATAAATCCTCCGTGAAATGTGGGGCGAGCCGGGGCCCGCCCCGGTTTCGCTATGCGGCTTTCTTGCCCTTCTTGGCCTTGGCGGGCTTGGGCTCGGGTACGGCCAGGAACGCCATCCCCGTTGGGAGCCAGCTCTTCACCCGCTCGACCTGCTCCGGCGACCCGCCGTAGCGATCCGGGTCCGAAAACGCCTTTTGCAGCTCAGAGGCGATGTCGCCCTTCTTCTCGTTGGCGTTCTTCCCAGCCCACGTCTCGCCACGCTCGCCACCGACGAGTTCCTTGCCGATCTCGAGTAGCTGGTCCTTGGTGATCCGGCTCAGGAAGTTCTCCTTCGTTGGACGCCAGTAATCGGCCACGTTCGCGCCGGTCTGGGACAGGGCGATGTCATAGGCGGTCTTGTCCTCGTCCTCAGTCGGTGCGAGCTTCGGTTTCAGGCTTGCCGCCACGCAGTAGGCTAGCAGGGCATGTTTCTGGTAATCCGAAAGCTGCTGGAAGGCGAGGAACTGCCCCACCTCGGATTCCAATTTCATCCAGTTGAGCGGGAGCGCCGCCTTGGCCGCTTCGAGATGGGCTTCGGCGAAGTTCCTTGCCTCTTCGCTGGCAACCCCGCCGCGATATTCACGGCGAGCGGAAATTGCCATGCCGTCCTCCGGGCCGAAAGCGTCTTCGATCGCATCGAGCGTGAGCTTGAAGACCAGCATGTCGAACGCGATGGCCGGATGCTTGGCGATCTCGGCCTGTGCCGCGCCGAGGCGGTAGGCTTCGAGGTCGCGTTTCAGCGATTCCGACATGCCCTTCGGCTTCTCGTCGGTCGCATCTTCCTCGGCCTCGCCGCTGGCCTTCGGCAGCTTCTTCGCATCCGCCCTGTTCACAAGCCCATGTTCGATTTCGAGCTTGCCGCTATGGCCGATGTAGACGTAGCAGCCCGCCGCGCTCATCTGCTCCGGCGTGAAACGCACGTAAGATTCCAGTTTCTCGTTGAGTTCGTCGAGTTGGGATTCCATCTCCTCGTGGCGCTTCAGCAGCCTTTCCTCCTGCTCCTCATCCTCGCCCTCATAGTCGTAATAGGCGTTCGACGCGGCTTCGGATTCAGCCTCGCGCTTGACTTTCTGATCGACAAGCTCCTGCGGCGCATCGACAGGTTCCGGCTCGATTCTCTTGAAACCTCCGGTGAAGGAATAATCCCGGTCAAGGGCAGTCTGGACCCAAGACCAGCCTTCTGCCTTCAGTTCCTCAGCGGCTTTGGCTAGCTTTGCTTCCGCCAGCGAGTTCAGCAGCTCCGGGTTTTCGAGATAGACATCCTCGCCGAACAGGTCGCGCTTCACAGTGCCGCTCGCCTTCTCGTAGGCTTTCAGCCCGACGAATTTAGCGAGCTTATTGCTGGCATCCACCATCGTTTCGGTCAGCAGCCCTCGGATTTCGCGCGGGTTGTTCCGCTGCCAGCCACTCTTGACGGAGTTATAAACCCTCATCTGACGCTTGCGGTCATCGGTGATCGTGAAGGCTTCCAGCGTTTCGAGCGTGATCTTGCCGTCCCTGTATTCCTGAATCAGCTCAGGTGCGGCCCGACCGAGTTTCAGGCGCTGTTCCACGTATTTCGTGGTCTTGCCAAACCGCTGCGAAACGTCCTCGACCGTCTTCCCGCCGTCGATCAGCACCTTGAAGGCCGCGTGCTCGTCGGCAGGGTGCATGGCGTGGCGCACCGTGTTTTCAGCCAAGCTGATTTCGTAGGCGTCCTCCTCGTCCACGATCTGGCAAAGCACCTCGTGGTCTGCGGGCAGCTTCCCTTCGTCCTGCAGGGCTTTCAAGGCGGTCATGCGTCGCGCGCCGGCCACGACTTCGTACTTGCCGCTCTTGCCCTTTACGACAATGAGGTTTTCCAGCAGGCCGTGCGCCAGCAGGCTCGCCTTCATCTCTTCGCAGGCCGCTTTGGACACGGTCTTCCTGGCGTTCAGCGGGGATTTCTCTAGCTTCTTGACTTCGATGTTAATCGTATTAGACATTATGTTACTCCATTTGCTTGTGAGTGATGGGCCGGGAGCCATTCCCGGCCTTTTCTATTTGGTAAGCTGGTTTGCTCGGTGCTCGGCCTCCTTCCTCTTTCTGACCCACTCGGGCCGGTATTTACGGTGATACTCGCGGTTGCATGGGACGCAATGCCCGCTTGCATCTCGTTCCATCCCGCCGCACTTCTTGCAGGGGGATTTGGGGCGGCCGGGTTTCGCGGTCATGCCTCCACCTCCGGCCAGTGGAAGGGCTTACCGTTGCGCTGGATGATCTCGGGCTTTACTCGAACGTCTCTTTCAAGTGCGGCGTCTGTGAGGTCATCGCTGGCTTCCCACTCCCTCACCGAGATGCTGCCGTCGAGCCATTGCATGCGGCACAAATCCCCCACATGCGGTTCCAGCAGCCCGACGCTATCGGGATGCACGTAAAGCTTTCCGAGGTAGGAGAAATCGTGCTGCCAGAGTTCGCGGAAGGTATCGTCGCAGTCGATGAAACGAGCGCCCGCGTCAACCAAGCCGCCCTCATCGTCTTTATCGACGAGCAGCTTCATCCCGAAATGCTTCGCCATCCAAGCGGCGGCCAGCGGGTCGGTGTAGAAATACCTCATGCTGCCTCCTTGCCGGTTGCTTTGGCGATAGCGCGAGCGTTCGCTATAAGCTGCGGGTCAATGCGATTGGATATTGCGCGATTCCCAATATGCAGTTCTGCCTGAGACTGCAACTCGGCATGGCTACGCTTCAGCGCCTCCAGCAATTCAGGCGCGGCGGCGATCAGGCGGGCGTTGGATTTGGCCTGCTCAATATAGCTGTCAGAGGCGCAGCGAACATCTACGCTATGGATTGTTGTTGAAATGCCGCCACTGGGATTAGCGGCTAGAACTTCGATAAAGCATAAATGTCCCTTGTCCCATAATTCATGGTAACGATAAGGCCCCGGCGTTTGCGCGCTCATGCTGCCTCCTTGCCGGTGGCTTTGGCGATGATGGAATAGACATTTTCCCGCGTGAAGCGGACCACATCGCCGTAATCAAGTCCGTGCTCGTCGGTGAAGATCAGATCATTATCCACGGTGCCAGCAATCCGGTGCTCGGACACCTCGGTAACCGTCACCCAAAACCTTTCATCGCACGTGCAGACCTTGACCGAATCTCCGGCTTTGATCGCTGCGAGTTCTGCGTCTGACGGCACTTCAAACGTCGTTGGGTGCTTGCGGTTCATTTCTTGAGCGTCTACAAATTGGTTCTTCATTTCAGCCTCCTTGCTGTTGTTTGTGTTTTTGTTTTAAACCATCGATTCAGCATGTAAAGCGATAATTTGAGGTGGGGCAGCCTCTCGACCGCCCCAATCTCGTTACGCCGCCATCAACTGGTCAACGCTCGCCTGCGTAGCAAGATCGCTCGAGGACTGATTGCGGAACCAGCGACCCTTGTCGAAGAGATAACCGGCCGACTTCAGCTTGGCACGCTGCTCTGCGGTGGGCTTGTCCGTGAACGTGACGGACACGGTATAGCTGGTCTGGATGATGCCAACGGTGGGCAGTTCGTTGTTGGTTGCTTGCTGAGTATTGTTCATAAAGTTCTCCGTAATATCGAGACGCTTCATTGCGTCCGTAAAGAAACGCCCGAAGCGGCTGGTTGCTTGCGCCGGAAAGCGAAAGCCGGGGGCGACCTTTAGGGGGAGCCGGCTTGGCAGCTTGCAGGCGTAGGCTGCTGCTTCAGTTTCCCTGAAGGACGCTTGGCGTCTTATGGAGAGGAGTTTGTTGACGGAAGGAGAGAATCGTGCCAGAAACAACGAAGCCCCGAAGGCACTTGCAATGCCCCGAGGCTCCTAACCAATAACGAGACGTGACCTCGCATGGCTGACGCCGAAGATAACACAGTCGTCTTGACGTACAAGTATCGATTGCTACCCACGAAGCGGCAACACGCGGCGCTGGCCGATATCCTCGAATCCCAGAGAATCCTTTACAACGCCGCCCTGGAGGAGAGGATAGACTGCTATCGAAAAACCGGCAAGGGACGCAGTTTTATCGATCAGTGTAAGGGGCTGACCGAACTGCGGGCGGAGTCGGATTATCGCTCCGTTCCGGTCAAACTCCAGCGATGGACGCTCAAGAAGCTGGACGTCGCCTACCAAGCCTTCTTCTGTCGCCTCGATTCCGGAAATAACCCGGGATTCCCTCGTTTTCGAGGCAAAGGACGTTGGCGATCATTCGGATTCTCAGAGTTCTCCGGCATTCGACTCAATGGCAATCGCCTCCGCTTCAAGAGCCTACCCAGTTCTCTCCGCATCCATCTGCATCGCCCCCTTCCAGAAGGCAGGCCGCTCGGTTGCACCTTCACCCGCGATCACAAGGGATGGTCTGTCTGCCTGCAGTACAGCGTCCCTGTCGTTAATCTGCCCGCAACCGGAAACCAAGCCGGAATCGACGTGGGCCTGACGACGCTCGCCATGCTTTCGACGGGTGAGGCCTTCCCCAACCCTTGGACAGCCAAGCGTGCGGAGAGAGAGTTTCGCCGTCGCCAGAGGGCGCTGGCCCGCTGCAAACGTGGCTCGAACCGCCGCCGCAAGATTAGGGCCCGGGTCACGCGGCTACATGCGGAGATCGCGAATGCCCGCCAAACTTATCTTCACCAACTCTCCGCCCGTCTAGTTCGCGAACACGACCTGATCGCGGTGGAGAAATTGAATATGAAGGGCCTCGCCGCCGGCATGCTCGCCAAGGGCGTCCACGACGCGGCCTGGTCGAAGCTCAAGGAAATGATCGCCTACAAATCTGAGAAAGCTGGTAGGCGATTCGTCGAAGTGAAAGCGGCTGGAACTTCGCAAACCTGTCCCGAATGCGGGCAGGTCAAGGCGAAGTCGCTGGCTGAGAGAGTGCATCGCTGCGATTGCGGCTGCGTCATGGACCGAGACCATGCCGCCGCGATCGTCGTTTTGCAACGGGCGGTAGCGTCGCCCGTGGCTGCCTAACGTGGGCCAGTGGGCCGTGCGTGCAGCCGGAAATATCGCCCGAAAGGGCGAGTCGCTACCCTCGATGGTCGAGGTCAACCCGTCGCAGACCGTTCGCTCCGTTGACCGGACCGTCGGCTGCTTCAAAAGTGCCAACAGACAGGCCGGGGTCGGAGGCCGGGCACGGGAGAAGGGCGGCTGGAGAAAGAAAACCGTGACCGCCTCTGCCTCAGCCCTGCGCGGCGTTAGCCTCGTCGACGTATTCCAGGATGGCTTCGGTGATCGTCCGCAGAGCCTCTAACAGGGCATCGCCGTCATCATCGCGCAGGCCGAGCATTAGGCATAGCCAGAGCCAATCAAAGCTTCCGTCATCCCTCATCCGCTGGGCTACACCGCCATCGGCCACGTAGCTGATCGTCCTGTCGTCGAGGTTGTAGATGTTGGGATTGCGATGATTGCTGTCGTATTCGTAGTGCAGGATTCTAGGCTTCGCCATCACCCGCTTCTTCATGGCAAATCCCATAACGGCCAGGAGCAGTTCATTTCTGGACGTCATCGGGACGGCGAATCGGAACTCGTCGTTATTTCGTTCTCCTACCGCCGATACGCTTTGGTTGTCCGGCAGGACCAATTCCAGGAATCGCGCTACGGATTCAACTGGGATCTCGCCTCCCTCGGTGTCGGACTCGACGTCGAGTAGAAACCTCCCTCTTCCGCGAACAACCCTGTCCAGCGCGTATCCGCCGATCGGCGAGTATGCGATCGGGTTCTCGCCTCGCATTCCCGACCGAATCCACTGGGCAATTCGCCCGACCGTCCCACGGACGAAGGGGCTGTTTTCCACGGTTCGGCGGTCGGTGGCCCTGACCTCTTCGATCCCGAGCTCGTCCGATATCTCGCTGAGAGCCAGGGCGTTTGAAGGCGTAAAAGCAATAGCTACCAAGACGGACATACCTGTCGTCCCAAGGAAAGTGATGTCTATGCCCTCGGGGAGCCCCTCGCTGATTTTTTTGAGGATATCCGGGATCTGGCTAAACGCATTTCCAGCACCGCTGATGGCGCAAGGGACTTTGAGTATCAGGTAACCCGCTTCGGTGCTGCTCGCAGAGCCTGAGACTGTATCTGCGGGCGACCCGGTCGGCTTGAGCAGCAGCGAGTCATAGGGGACGCCCAGCCGCTTGGCTATTGCAGATAACGTGGTGACATCAACACCCTTCCCAGCGATAGCCGTCTGAGCGGTCCTTGAGCTGAACTCCGCCCCCTCCTCGGCGAATTCCTCGATCGTCCAGCCGCGTTCTTTGCGCAGGCTGTCGATCTTGGCCCCATCCGGCAGAACCGATCTGGCACCCTTCCGCCTCATGCTCTCTCACCCCGAAAATCTTGCGTTTAACTCGCGCCGAACTCGCGCCTAGGTTTCCTTTCTTCTTGCATCGTCAGGACTTACGATTCTCCTGCTGCCGACAAGGAACGTGCGATGGATGACTCGAAGGGCGGCTATCTTCCCCCCCCGTTCGCGGGCATCCCCCTATATGGATGCTCGAGCCCTCGACTTGTCGGCAAACGGGTGCCTCTTCTCGCGCCCGACGGACTTCCCGCCATGAACATACCGAACCGACAGGAGGCTCGCCATGCTCGACCTGGACCCACCCCCCGACGACCTCGAACGCCGCCTTTCCGATCTGCTCGCCATGCTCATCCGCATGGGCTTCCCCTTCGCCGTCGCCCAGGACGCGGTTCAGGCGGCCATGCTCAAGGATCAGGAATGGCTCGCCGACGGGCGGGCCTCGGTGATAAAGAACCGGCCGGCATGGATTCGGACCGTCGCCATCCGGGCGGCACAGGCCGAAATGCGACGACGTCGGAGGGAGCGAGCCCTCGATCTGGGGGCGGAGCCGGCGATCATCCCGTTCCCAGCCTTGGATCAGGAGGAGGAGGACCGGCAACGGCTCAACGCCATCCATGCTGCCCTCGGGCGGCTACCCGAAGAGCTTCGCACCGTCCTGCTGATGCACACGATCGGGGGGCGTACGATCAGGGGGATCGCGGGGGATCTGGGCGTGGCCTTCGGCGCCGCGAACCACCGCCTCACCCGGGCTCGGCAAATCGTCCGTGACGAGCTACGGGCGCAGGGATTCGAGCTGCCAGAATCCGCCTGACGGTGCGCACGCGTGCCAGGTAGCGCCATCTGTCTACAGCCCGCCACAATTCGCCGTCCCCGGCAAGAACCCGATGCCTGATGTGCTCGCCTCGTGTGGGCACTGGGAGATGGCGCGCACTGACTGACCGGTGACTCTTTGAGAAAGGACTTCCCTATGCCCCGCATGGAGACGCGGCCGGTTTCGTGGCTGAAACCCGACGCGAACCAGCCTCGCAAGACGTTCGACGAGGCCGAGCTGCGCCTGCTCGGCGAATCGCTCCGCAAGCGGCAGCTCCAGCCCGTTCTCGCTCGCTCCGACGGCACGATCATCGCGGGTGAGCGCCGATACCGCGCCGCTCTGCTGGTTGGACTGAAGGAGCTGCTGGTCATCGCGACCGAGGAGTCCTTGTCCGAAGCCGAGATCAGGGCGATCCAGCTCACCGAGAACATCCACCGGGCAGACCTCACCGGCTACGAGAAGTGGCTGGCATGCCGCGAACTGCTCGAGCTCAACCCCGGGTGGCAGGGGAAGGATCTTGCCGCCCACCTTCACCTCGACCCGTCGACGGTGACGCGGCTGCTCTCTCCGTCGAAGTGCGTCCGCGAATGGCAGGAGGCTCTCCGCGAGGGCAAGGTCGGCATCTCCGACTGCTACGCGGCGGCGAAGCTCCCGCCGGAGGATCAGCCGGGCCTGCTGGCGCTGAAGCTGGGGGGAGCGAGCCGCGACGCCCTGGAGACCACGGGCCGCAAGAAGCGGTCGGCAGGTGCGCCCGTTGTGCGGGCCAGCAAGATCAAGTGTCCGCTGGTGGGTGGCGCCGTCGTCACTGTGGCGGGCGATGAGATCAGCCTCGACGACGCGATGGAAGCCCTCAAGGAGGCGGTGAAAGCGTTCGCCAAAGCCCGGGATACCGGGCTCGACGCGAAGACCGCACAGGCTGTCTGGCGCGACGTGGCGAAGGCGGGCTGACACAGGTTTGTATCAATTCGCCCCGGTGATGAGCCGGGGTTTGTATCAGTCTGCCGCTCGACGTCGGGCGGTGGCGTGAAAGGTGCGCGCTCAACACGGAGGTTCGTTCATGACCGAAGCCATGCTGATTTTGATTGCCGTGCTGGTCGTGCTCGCCGTCATCACCTGCCTGCTCCTGGTCGCAGTGCAACTCCACGAGGCGGCTGCCACGCGGGCGACGGCGGAGAGGCGGCTGATGCAGGTGCGGTTCGAGATTGGGAAATTGCGGCGCGAGCTGCGGGAGAAGTGATGCTGCGGTCAGGGATACCTTGCAAGCCTACCCTGTTTTTCGGCGTCGGGATACTAGAGCGCTTTCTCCCTTAGCACGCCTCCCTCTCCGGTAGAGGGATAATCAGGGCTTTCAACCTGCGTGATAACGCCGCAACATCATCCGCCAACCCTACCACCACGGAGGCAATCGTCAACTCAAATGTTCGAGTGCATCTTCAATGCAGCGGCTTGGTACGTCGCGATCCTCAACGGCTCGATGGCGTTCACGCTGCTGTTCAACCCCAGCGAGTTCATCGAAGCGTTCGGCGGTCGCATGGATATTACCCGCGATCAGATGGCCTATATCAAGGTTCATCTCGACGCGGCGAAGGAAGCTTACGAGAGGAGGGAGCATGCCTGTTGAGATCATCGGATGGGAGCTCGTCGCAATCCTCGCCTTGTTCATGCGGGTGGCGGTGGTCATGCCCAACGCCATCAAGCTCCACGCGGAAGCGGAGCAGATGAAGGCGGAAGCCAGCCTCATCTGGGCGAAGCTGGAACTGGAGAAGGAAACAGCGAAAGGGGGAGCGCATGCGCCTGATTCGCCTCCTGCTTCTGAGTAGCGTCCTGCTGGCCGCCTACAGCACGGCTCTGCTCGTGTACCTGTTCCCGTGGGCGTGGGCCGCCTTCGGCATCGGAGCGGCCTACGCAGCGGCGAGGAAGGGGCAGGCGCTCTGGGTTCATGGCACCGCCCGATTTGCAACGTCCCGCGATTTGCCGCGCAATGAAGGTTTTCTCATCGGCCGCATGGAGGCGCGGCCTTCGATATGGCTGGGCATCGCCGCCTTGTTCTATCCGCGGATTCCATCGGCGGTGGCCTGCGAGGCGTTCCTTTCGGCCCTGCGCCGGGGGCGGAAGGAGCTGGTCAGGGTTCCGGCCATCCACGCGGCCATCTTCGCCCCCACCGGCTCCGGCAAGGGCGTCTCCTGCGTCATCCCGCACCTGCTGACCAATCCCGATTCCTGCGTCGTGCTCGACCCCAAGGGCGAGAACTTCCAGAAAACCGCCAATGCGCGTCGGCGGATGGGAAACAAGGTCGTATGCCTCGACCCGTTCCGCGTCGTCACGCAGACGCCGGACGGATTCAACGCGCTCGATTTCATCCACGCGGATTCGGAGACGGCCATCGACGACTGCGACGCGCTGGCTGAGTCGCTGGTCATCAGGAACCCGAACGATCATGACCCGCACTGGAACGAAAAGGCCGTGCAAAGGGTGGGAGCCCTTGCCGCCTGCCTCACTCACATAACCCGCGGCTGCTGCCTGCGCGACATCGCCGAGGTGAGTTCCAACCCGCAACAAGCTGAAGGCGCCATCCAAACGATGATCGGATCGAACGCTTGGGACGGAATCCTGGCGCACATGGGGCAGGAGCTCAAGCAGCCCCAGGACAAAGAACTGGCGGGCATCCTCTCGACGGTCTCCCGACATCTGAAATTCCTCAACACGCCTCTCGTGGCGGAGAACACGAAATCCAGCAGCTTTGACCCGGCGGAGCTGGTGAACGGCAAGATGACCGTGTTCTTGGTGCTGCCTACGCAATACCTCCGCTCGCACGCGGGCCTACTCAGGATGTGGATTACGTCGATGCTCCGCGCCGTCGTGCGGTGCGGTACGCAAGAGCGGCGGCTGGTGCATTTCGTGCTCGACGAGGCGGGCAGCCTCGGGCACCTGGAGCCGATTGACGACGCGCTCGACAAGCTCCGCGGCTACGGAGTGCGGCTCCAGCTTTACTACCAGAGCATCGGTCAGTTGAAGCAGTGCTGGCCCGACGGCCGCGACCAGACGCTCCATAGCAACTGCACCGAGATGGTCTTCGCCGTCAACGATCCCGACACGGCCGAATTCGTCTCCAAGCGGCTGGGCGAGAGAACAACCATCGTCAACAGCGGCGGGAGCGGTGGCGGGGTTTCCCACCAGCCCGGGGAGAGGACGTACTCGGAAAACTGGAACAGCGGGTGGCAACAGGTTGCCCGCAAGTTGCTCAAGCCGGAGGAGGTCGAGCAGCTCGACGAGCGCACGGCCATCACGTTCCACCCCGGCTGCCCGCCCATCTGCACCACGTTGGTGCGGTACTACGAGGAACCCAATCTCGGAAGGAGGCCGTCACGCTTCTGGCCATCGGTCAGGGCACGGTTGGACGCGGTGTTGTTGCTGGTGGCGGCTGCGTTCGTCGCCTTCATGCTGACGAAGGCCGCCCGCGAGGTGAGTGAATCGAATGGCGGGGGACAGCCGAGCGGTTCGGCACATCCCTTCACGGCGGATTACTGGCAGATGAGGTGAATCATGGGAGCGCTGAAGAAGCTGGTCGAACAGGTCAAGGAAAACCACAAGAAGAACCGGGTGGAATTCCCCGGCGAGGTCAAGGCCATCGGGCGCGAGGCGATGAAGGACGTGCGCGGCACGATCATGGAGGTGTTCTTCGGCAAGCCGGAGCACCAGTCAGAGCCGGGGACGCCACTCAACCCGACGCAGCAGATGGTGACGCAGGAACTGAAGGGAGGCGAGCTCGACTTCGAGCGGTGATGGTCGGGGCGATGGTAGCGGAGGAAGGAATCGAACCCTCTACCTCGTGGTTATGAGCCACGCGAGCTACCAGTGCTCTACCCCGCATCATCGAGGCTGCGGCAGGCTTGCCCACGCGGGAGGGGCTCTCGGTTGAGTCGCGGAGCACATCTACCGTCGGCCTTGCTCTGGGGTGGGGGCCGCCGCAGCTTCATCAGGCAATCACATTTTTTCCCTTCGTTCAACCGAAAAGGAGTTCCCATGTGGCCAGACTGGCTCGCCATCGGGTTCATGAAGTTCCTGCTGTTCTGGGCCTTCATTCTGTGGCTCATCACGCGCAGGCTCGGCATGGTCGCGGCAAAGTTCGACAGCAACGGGGCAATCAAGGGCGCGGCACAGAAGGCCGCCGCAAAGGGCGTTTCCAACATGATCGGTCGTTTCCTGCGTTGAGAGGAGGGGTCATGATGTTCGCCGCAATCGACACCGGTGGGCTCGCGACGCTGGGTGCCATGCTCCTGTGGCTCGTCTTCCGCACGGTTGACCACCACCTGAAACGCAAGGAGGCGCGATGATTATCGAGAGCCAATCCGTCAACCCGGCCATCCATGCCCTCTGCATCAAGATCGCCCAGCGTTGCGCCTGGGTCATCCAGGCCTGTCTTCGCGAGGAGGAGCGGGCCGTTGCCGTCAACGAGTTCTACCGCGTCTGCAGGGAGGAACTGGACAAGCCGCCCGGGCGCGGGGAGGAGGTCTGACCATGCCAAGCGACCAGGAGCGGCTCCGGCAGGTCCAGAGCCGTATCGGCCAGATCAAGGCCACCGAGTACCCGGTCGTCGTCGGAGGCGACAAGGGCTACAAGATCGTGGAGCGGCCATGGAAGGACATGCCCGAGCCCAGCAAGCTGGCGATCCTTCAGGACTCGGTCGACTGGTCGGGGGTCACGAACCGGGATCGCGCTCACCTCCTGCTGTGTGAGATCGACCCGGGGAAGCTCACCGACCCTCAGCGAAACCGGCTCATCGAGGCGGCGGCTCGCGAGGATCCCGTGGCCGGGGAGAAGCCGCTGTCCGCAGCCCATATGAAAGCCCTCGGCGCCGAGGTCCGGGCCGACGAGCACGCGGCACGTGCCCGCGACTTTGGAGAGGCTGACGCTGCGACGTATCACGAGAGGTTGGCGGAGGCCTACCGGCTGCGTGGCGAGGAGCACGGGCCGGAGCAGCCTCCGTCGTCGCCGCTCACCGAGGCCGTACTGCAGGAGGTCGAGCGGGGATGGTCTCTGGAGACGGAACTGCGGGACCACCCCATCAGGCCGCTTACCAAGGAACTGATCGAGTGTTGTCAGCTCGACGTCTGGCCCGGTGTGGCCACCGTCGTTGATTTCGGCATCGATTCCAGCAGCCATCTCGGCGCTCTCCAGTTCGCCATCCGGCAGGGACTGGTCACGCCGCAGGAACTCGACTCGGCAATGGGCAGCGGCGCGAAGCTGACCGAGATCGCTCAACGCGGAGAGAATCCGTATCGGGATGTGACTTTCAGCACGTCGTGGGACTTGATATTGCCCGAGCCCGAGGAACCTCCCGTTCAGGAAAAGCCTGGCGGCAAGGAGGCATTCTTCGACATCCTGCCGGCTGCGCGTTCGAGCCCGCCGGACACGAGGAGCGATTTCAAGCGAATGCTCGAAGAGGCGGGCAAGTCGAGCCAACCCAGGGAACGGGACCGGGGAGGGCCGGAGCGATGAGCACCGACACGGCGCCGATGCTCCTGAACGCCGAGGAGCTTGCCAAGATGATGCAGGTGTCCGAACGCACGCTCTGGCGGCTGCTCTCGGCGGGCAAGCTGCCGCAGCCGGTTCGGATCGGCCGCAACACGAGGTGGCGGGCGGCGGAGGTCAGGGAATGGGTGGAAAGGGGGTGCCCGACTGGCAAATGAAGCTATGGAGCATAGGGCTTGCGCATCACTGCATAAGCCGCTATGCTCCGTCCTACTTGGAATAGGAGATGCAATTATGACTGAATCTAAAGAAGGCGCAAGCCCCAAATCACCCGACACAAAGTCCGGAATCCGCTGCAAGCAGATAATCCGTGGCCGCCAATGCACCCGAGAGCCGGAGCAAGGCAACTATTGCCACCAGCACCACGACCAGACGCTCTGTGCTCGCGTAGGCAGGGAGTGCGGGGTCTCCAAGGGCGTGGTGGACGGGATCGTGACCGCTCTCATTGCCGAGATGGGATGGGAGCAGATCAACGCCTTCCACCGGGAACTGCGGCGCGGGCAAGTTGAGGACGACGCTGGCGGCTTCATACTGCGGGCCATCGGCAAGCTGATGGGTGCCCGTGGCCGTTACGACCATCTGGAGCCTTACAAAAATGGCCTCCTGGCAATGTTCACAGAGGAAACAGGGCAATGAATACGAGCATCAGAAAACAGAAATGGCGCGGACTAGAAATTAATGCAGCCGTGGTGCTATTCGGTTTCCGCGTCACCTTAAGCACAATGCCGTTTGCATGGAATCGCCCCTTGTTTTCATACGCACCACATCCCCTGAATTGGGAGCGTAAGAAGAAAAAGAAGCTGCATATCTACTTTGGCCCGTTTCACCTGTGGACAATGGAATCCGGCTGCAACCAGTTCGCCATGGAACTTGATTTTGACCACAACCCTTTCTGGGCTGATCGCCCCAAGATAGCAGCATGGCTGAATCGCTGAACCATTTGCTTCGCGAAGCCGCATGACCCGCCTCCGCTTCCGTGACTGGGACTGCACCGTCCAGAAACGCCAGTACGACAACGGCCGCCCGGCGCTTCAACTCGTCGACGCCGAGGATGGCTCGCCCATCGCCAAGGCGACTGTCAACCTGCCGGACGTTCCGCTCGGCAAGAACCAGGTGCTGATCAAGTCCTACGCCGAAAACGAAGGTCTTCTCGAAGCCCTGACCGAGGCGGGCGTAGTCAAGCCAACCGGGCAAACCGTCCGCTCCGGTTTCGTCGAAATCCCCGTCTGCGAACTCCAGCCGCCGTTCCGCGATGTGAGCCATGCGGAGCGTGCGGAACAGACGCGGGGCAAGCCTCGCAGCCGCTAACCCACATGGCGCGCTCGCCCCTCTGGACGTACAATCACCTCATCGACCCCGGTTTCCCCGCAGGGAGGCATCCCGATGGCTTCGATCCGCAAGCAGAGCCGCGACAAGGGCAAGAAGAACAAGCCCTACTACATCCAGTACGTCGATCACGAAGGGAATCGTGTCACAGTCAAGGGATTCACCGATAAGGGGCTCACCGAGCAACTGGCGGCGAAGCTCGAAAGCGAGGTCATGCTCCGCAAACGGGGGATGATCGACCCGGCGCAAGAGCGGCTACTCGCGATCAAGCAGGCGCCGATCTCCGAGCACCTGGACGCCTTCGACCGCTCGATGGCCAACACCACCCCGAAGCATCGCAAGCTCACCATGGCCCGCGTCCGGCGGGTGATCGAAGGCGGCGGCTTCAAAACCCTCTCCGACCTCGACGGGGAGAAGGTCGTCGAATGGCTGAATGAGGCCAGTGAAGAAGACGACCTGGGGGCTCGGACATACAACCATTACCTGCAGGCGGCGGACGCCTTCGGCAAATGGCTGGTCGCCACCAAGCGGCTGCCGTCAAATCCGCTGGCCGGGATGGACCGACTGAACGCGGAAACGGACGTGCGGCACAAGCGGCGGGCACTTTCCAATGACGAGATTCGCCGCCTCGTCTCGGCGGCCCGAGAGTCCGGTGTACTGGTGCAGGGCTATGACGGGGAGATGCGGGCGAGGATCTACCAGATCAGCTACCTGACCGGGCTCCGACGCGGGGAGCTGGCCAGCCTGACCCCGAATTCCTTCAAGCTGGATGCCCCGCAGCCGACGCTCACGGTCGAGGCCAAGTCCTCCAAGCATCGCCGGAAGGACACGCTGCCGGTCCACCCGGAATTGCTTGAGCTGGTGCGTGACTGGATGGTTGGCATCGGCCCGGACGAACCGCTCTTCCCGAATCTGGCGTGGCGGAAAACCTACACCATGGTCCAGAAGGATCTGGAGCGGGCGGGCATCCCCTACGAGACCCACGAGGGGCTGGCCGATTTCCATGCCGCCGGTCGGCACAGCCACATCACGGGGCTGGTCCGCTCGGGGGCGTCGATCATGGAGGCGAAGGAGCTGGCGCGGCACGCCGACATCCGGCAGACGGCCAAGTACACCCACATCGGGATGGAAGACCGGGCCGATGCACTCGCCGGCCTTCCGCGCACGAACGCAAAAGCATACGCCGATGGACTGCACATTGACTGCAATCGGGATGGCGTCTTGTGTCAGGGCGAGTCAGCGGATGGCACGGATGCGACCGCGGACTCTGAGGCGGGAAACGAAAAAACCCCTTCCGAAGAAGGGGTTTCGTCGTCTTCTGACGCCACCAGTCAGGAGCTGGCATTTGGCGTAAGTAGTGGAGGCGGCGGGAATTGCACCCGCGTCCCGAGACCCATTGATGTAGGCATCTACGTGCGTATCCGAACATTTAATTGTCGGCCTGGCCCCCCGGTTCGGCGAGGTGGGCTTTGGCTTATCCTGTCATGTGTTTAGTCCTGGCCGCAACAGGCGGTTAGGCCCGGACGATCCCGCATTGGCGTCTTCGGGCGAGGCTAGCGGGAGAAGACCCGCCACGAAGCCGTTTCTGCTCTTAGGCAGCCATACGGAGAGAGGGAGTCCTCTCGGCAGATAAAATTTGGTCCGCTTTTTACGAGGCCTGCTGACCAACCTCGGCACGCCACCATACACTTCAGCAATCCGGTCGATCCTGGTTCGCCCCCAGATTGTCAAAGAGTTCGTCCGGGGTTTGCTCGCCAGCCAAACCCAGGACGCTTATTCTCTCAAAACTCATTATCGGGACCGCAGCTTGAAAGTCAATCCCGCCCCCGCGCCGCTCGGTCGATGTCTCGTTTGGCGTCCTGCGACTTCAGGGCCTGCCGCTTGTCGTAGAGCTTGCGGCCCTTGGCGATGCAGATCTCGACCTTGGCCATTCCTTCCTTGAAATAAATCCTCAGGGGGACGATGGTCAGGCCCCGCTCGGAAGCCTTGGTGGCGAGCCGGTCGATTTCCTTCCGGTGGAGGAGCAACTTCCTGGGCCTTTTGGCCTTGTGGTTCATCCGATTGGCCTGGAGGTACTCCGGGATGTCGCAACCGTAGAGCCAGACCTCCTCGGCTCGGTCAAGCCCCGCGTATGACTCCTCCAGGCTGGCCTTCCCGGTCCGGAGGCTCTTGACCTCGGTCCCGGTCAGCACGATCCCGGCCTCGAACGACTCCATCAGGTCGTACTCGAAGCGGGCCCTCCGGTTGCGCGCGACGATCTTGAACGACTCGTCGTCGGCCTTCTTGCCCTTGGATTTTTCCTTGCTCGACTTCGCCATCGCTCGCTGACCCCCATCCCCGCCGCAGACCGGAAGGGCATTATAGGGAGACACGAGGGCCGGGAACAATGTTCGGCATCACCGAATCGTCAAACACCTTGTATGGCCCGGCAGGTCGCCAGGACCTCGGCAACGATCGCGTCAGGCTTTTCGGATTCCGGCCAGAGTCGAGGGACGTTGGTAAGCCCGGGCCTTCGACTGATTTCCTGGCATCCGGGCAGCATCACGGCGAGTGTCGGCGTCAGTGCGGCCTCCTCGGCATCACGTAATAGTTCAACCCCTTGATGGTAAGCTCTCAGTCCTTCTCGCGTGCGGAATTCAGTGCTTGCGCTCAGCAAAGCCCTCGGAGATGTTTTCATAAGATTGAGCCTGAGGAAGAAGTCGGTAACGATCCAGGACAACCCGCGGGACTCGGCTTCCCACCGGTCAGCCCGGAGTGCCTCGAATTTTCGGACCGAGGCATGGAAGTCCTCGGAATAGAAGTCGTCCGCTCGAACTTCCGACCGACCCAGATCCGCGGCGAGGATGCCGATCCCTGGCAACCTCTCCTCCAACTGATGGAACACCGCCGCTTTCCGCGAATCATCCGGACCATGGAGGGCCACGAACCTTGGTTCTCGATCGAGGTTGGCCAGGAGGTCGGCGATCGTCCTCTTGGTGATCGTATCCACGATCCGCGGCGCGATCTCGGCCAGCGGTTCGATGACGAACCGGCGGAGGGCGAGCCTCGGATGCGGCAGCTTCAGTTGTTTTTCATCCAGGAACCTGGTCCCGAAAATCAGGATGTCCAGGTCGAGCGTCCGCTCGCCCCAGCGGACCGTCCGGACCCGGCCTGCCTGGTTCTCGATCTCCTGCAAGGCACTCAGGAGTTGATGCGGATCGAGGCTCGTTGACAGCCTAGCCGCCGCGTTCAGGAAGGGGCCCTGTCCCGGGGGCCCCCCCACGGGGATCGTCTCGTGATAGCAGCTGACGGCCTCGACGGTCACGCCCGGCGTCTCGGCCAGGGCGGCAATCGCGGCATCAAGGATTCCCTTGCGGTCGCCGAGGTTGCTGCCCAGGCCGATCCAGACGGGCGTGGTCATCTTGCTCTCAGAACTTGAGCTTGCCGATCCGCTCGACCGCTTCGAGGAGCCGAGGCGTCTCGACGGTCAGGGCAGCCCGGATGTAACCGTCGGCGGTCCGGCCGAAGCCGAGGCCGGGGGTCGTCACCACGTCGGCCTCGTCGAGGAGCCGGGCGCAGAGGTCGGTCGAGGTGGTCCCGGCGGGGCAGGGCATCCAGACGTAGAAGGTCGCGTCGGCCTTGGGTACGTCCCAGCCGATCCTCTGCATCCCGGAGACGAAGGCGTCTCGACGCTCCTTGTAGAGGGCGCGAATCGGGGGGGTGAGGGTCTCGTACTCGTCGAGCGCGGTCTTGGCGGCGAACTGGATCGCGGTGAAGATCCCGGAGTCGGAGTTGGCCTTCACCTGCCCCAGCGCGGCGATCAGCGGGGCCCCACCGATCGCGAATCCGACCCGCCAACCGGTCATGTTGAAGGTCTTCGAGAGGCTGTGGAACTCGACCACATGGTCCTTGGCCCCGGGGACCTGGAGGATGCTGGGGGCGGGCTGGTCGAAGTACATCTCGTTGTAGGCGGCGTCCTGGGCGATCACCAGGTTGTGCGACCGGGCCAGGCCGACCACCTTCTCGAAGAACGGGAGATCGGCGGTCCCCCCGGTGGGGTTGTTGGGATAATTCAGGAACATGAGCCTGGCCCGCGCGTAGACGTCCGACGGGATGGCGTCGAGGTCGGGGCGGAACCCGTGGGAGGGCTCCAGGGGCATCGTGTAGACGTCGGCCCCGGCGAACATGCTGCTGCTCCGGTAGACCGGATAGCAGGGGTCGGGCACCAGGCTGATGTCGCCGGGATTCAGGACGGCCAGCGGGAAGTGGGCGATCCCTTCCTTCGACCCGATCAGCGGGAGGATCTCGGAATTCGGGTCGAGGTCCAGCCCGTACCGCTTCTTGCAGAACGCGGCGATGCTCTGGCGAAGCTCGGGGGCCCCCTGGTCCAGCGCGTATTGATGGAAGGCCGGATTCTCGACGTGCTTCTGGAGGCTCCGGATGATCGGCTCCGGGGTCGGCCGGTCGGGGTCGCCCACGCCCAGGTTGATCACGTCGCGCCCCGCCGCCAGGGCCGCCTTCTTCTTCCGGTCGATCTCGGCGAACAGGTAGGGGGGGAGCTTCTGGAGCCGTTCGGCCTTGACGAATTGCGTGGTCGCCATCGGAATTCCTGAGTCCAAATCGGGGCGGTCCGGGCCGGCGGGCCTCGTTCAGCCCTCAAAGTTAACGAATTGCTGGCGAGAGTGCCAGGAAGGAGCCGATCTCGATCGAGGATGTTAGATAATACAGGAGGGCGTGGTCGTCCAGATAAGGATTCCATCCGGCCCGACCGCCACCGGTGCGGGCCAGCAATCGTCCTGGGGGTGACATGCGTCTGGTCATCGACGGCCGTCGGCTGACGGCGGAACGGACCGGGGTGGGGCGTTACCTCGAAGTCCTCCTCCAGGATTGGGCGATCACGGGACCGCCGCTGCCCGAGACCCTGGTCGTGGTCCGCGATCGGGCCGGTCTCTCGCGGGTCCCCTCGGGATCCGGGATCCGGGCCGAGGTCGTCGGCGAGCGCTGGCCGGGCCTCGTCTGGGAACAACTCGCCCTTCGGCGACGGCTCGGCCCCGACGATCTCCTCTTCGCTCCGGCTAACTTGATCCCTCGGGGTTGGCGAGGGCCGACGGTCCTGGTGATGCACGACGTCCTCCAGGAGGCCATGCCGGACCAGTTTCCCTGGCATGTCCGCTGGCGGTTCGGCCGACGCTACCGGAGAGCCGCCCGGATGGCGGACCGGGTCCTGACCCCCTCGGAGTCAACCCGCCGCGACGTGGCCCGATACCACGGCGTGCCCGAGGGCCGGATCCGGGTGATCTACCCCGCGGCCGACCCTTCCTTCCGCCCCCAGGGGCCGGAGTCGGAAGAGGTGACCGAGGCCCGCGCCCGGGTGGGGGTCGGCCCGGCCCCGTTCTTCCTCTACGTCGGCAAGACGTCGGCCCGCCGCAACGTCCCGGCGATCCTGGAGGCCTTCTCCGACCACCACCGGCGACACCCGGATCACCGTCTGGTCTTCGTCGGCCCCGATTCTCATCGAACGGGCCGCGAAGGGGACGACGGCTCGGTCCTCCGCGCCGGTCACGTGGCCGAGCCGGTCCTCCGGGGGCTCCTGGCCGATGCCCTGGCACTGCTCTACCCGACCGAGTACGAAGGGTTCGGCCTGCCGATCGTCGAGGCGATGGCCTCCGGCTGCCCAGTGGTGACGCTCCGTCGGGGGGCGATGCAGGAAGCGGCGGGAGACGCCGCCTGGTATCTGGATAACGCCTCGGCCGACGAGCTGGCCCACGCGATGTACATCCTGGCCAACGACCAGGGGACTCGAGCCTCGCGGATGGCCCGGGGGTTCCAGCAGGCCGACCGCTTCCAGCCCGCTCGATTTGCCGACGAGGTCAAGGCCGAGATCCGGGATGTCGCGGGCTTCCGGCCCGCCCTCAAGGGGCCGTCGTCAAGACTCCGCGCCGGCCTCCCTTCCTCGCTCAAGCGCGGGGTGCGGACCCCGAACTGAGCCGGTCGAGCGATGCCCCCTCGGGCCTGATCGATGGGCCTGATCGATCCGGACCCGCCTCCCCCGGCGCTCCTGCTCGATCAGGCCGAGGTAGCGGTGCAGATGCTCGACCTCCGACCAGATCCCGAGCCGGGCCAGGTAGCCGTCGCACCCCAGCTTGATGCGAAGGTCGGCGTCCCCGGCCAGGCGGTCGAGGGCCTCCACCAGCTCGTCATTCGTCCGGAAGACCAGCCCGCCGCCGCTCTCGGCGACGAGCTCGGGGAGCGCCCCCAGGTCGCGAACGATCACCGGCGTCTTCTCGGCGAAGGCCTCCAGGACGACGTAGCCGAAGGTCTCGTAGACCAGCGAGGGTACCGCGACGGCCAGGGCTCCGCGGAAGAGCGCGGCGACCTCGGCCGAGTCGAGCCGCCCCTCGAAATGGACGTTCGGCAACCCCTCGGCCTGCCCTCGGAGATCGGCCTCGAACGGCCCCGAGCCGGCGATCCGGAGGTCGATGTGGGGTAGCCGTCGGGCCGCCTCGATCACGTCCTGGAACCCTTTGATCTTCTCCAGCCGACCGGCGACGGCGACGTAAGGCCGATCATGGATCGGGGTCGGGGCCGCGGGCAGGCCGGTGTAATCGGCGGGGAGGAAGTAGGGCAGGTGGGTCATCGGCACCTTGATCCCGCGCCGGGCGTGCTCTCGGAGCGTGGATTGGCTCGGGGCGATCAGGGCGTCGAGGTGGCGGAGGGACCGTTCCAGCAGGTCCGACCCCCGCCAGAGCTGGGGTGGACGTCCCGCCTGGACGCTACACCGGACGCACGACGGCGCCTCGCAGACGCCTTCGCCAAACTTCCAGAGGACGTGCAGCGGGCAGACCAGCCAGTGTTCGTGCGCGGTCATCAGCTTGACCGCCCCCGGGGTGGGGATCGAGAGTAGCCCAGGGCCGCCGATCAGCGAGAGGTTGTGGAAGTGAACCACGTCGGGACGGATCGACTTCAGGAGCGACCGGATGGCATTCGCCTTGAAGGCGGGTTGGCCCGTCTGGTGGGTCGCCAGGGGAGAGAGGGGACCGACCCGGCTGCTCAACGCGTGGATCGTGACGCCCGGAGGGGGCTCGTAGGGCCGGGGGGTCTGATCGCCCCGGACCATCTCGAAGGCGTCCCGGCAGTAGATCACGTGGACCTCGTGCCCATGACGCGCCAGGGCCCGCGAAAGCCTGTCCACGAAGGCCGCATCCCCCCCGAAGCTGTGCGGGCCGAAGAAGGTCGTGATCATGGCGAACTTCATAGACCGAATCCTCGATGAAACCACCAAGCTAAACCCACATTTTCACACATTTAGAATATCCGATGGTAAGACTGGCACATCCAGCTTGAATCGGTTTCTTACCAGAGACTCAACCAATCCATAAAGCCAGGGCACCCCAGGTGCGACGTAAATTTTCTCTATCAGCGACCTCAAACACACTTTAACCTGAATCCCATCAATCTCGTTATCTTTGCTCAACTTTCGGAGTTCCCGAACTGACCCGCCATAGCTTGGATGATCTACAAAATACGCCCGCACTTCCTGCTCGTGCTTGAAACTTAGTCGCTTGAGGAGGATCAGCGAGTCAACACTAAGATCGCCAACAACCACATCCCGGTAATCGACATAGGAAACCCTACTAACCGAAATCGGCCGAGAATAACTCAGACAACCGCAAAGCCTCGAATGTGTTGTCTTGATTGCGATTCCCTCATTGCTTTTCAGATACAGCTTCCACATAGCAGCAGATTCACCGGCATTCTCATGCCAACAGCTCAAGTATGAAAAATGCCTCGCAATCAGCGTCGCTGTCTCCAAATGATTCTTAACGCTTCTATTGAAATACGATTCATTTATGTCTGATTCTTCGAGGCCAGCTTTCCACCTGTTCCTGAAATATTCGAGGTTGCCGACTGGATATGTCCCTTCAAACTCATCGACCATCGAGCCCAATCTCGGAAAGTAAAGGGTCCCCGAATCCAACAATGCGACAAACTTTGAAAAATCCATATAACGCCATAGCTGTGCATTGTACGGGACGGGATCCAGTCTTTTCTGCACGACCTGATTGGCGGAGTGTCGAGCAACAGATTTCGCCACGATCTCCCCCTATTAGTTTCGGATTAGGGAACTTCCAAGAACCGAGTATATTAAATTTCCATTAGGCGGATATCCGCTTCTGAATTGTCTGACCCGGGTCTAGTTCTTCGAAGCAATCCAGGAGCGAACGGGCCGCCGATTCCCAGGTGAACTTCCCGGACCGCTCCAGGGCCACCCGGGCCAGCCGATCCCGCTCGGCCGGGTCCGCGATCAGGGCCTGGATCGCGTCGGTCATCGCTTCGATGTCGGTCGGGTCGAAGTAGACCCCCGCCTCGCCGACGACCTCGGGCAGCGAGCCCGCCGTGCTGCAGAGGACGGGCGTCCCGCAGGCCATCGCCTCGACGGGCGGGAGGCCGAATCCTTCCATCAGCGAGGGTTGCGCCAGGGCGTAGGCCCTCCGGTAGAGGTGGGCGAGCTCGAGGTCGGGGACGAACCCGGTGAAGTGGACCCGATCCCCCAGGCCGAATCGCTCGATCGTCTCGCGAAGCTCCGGGACGTGGGTATGGAAGACGTCGCCGAGGTCGCCGACCAGGATCAGGCGGGTCTCGACCGCGCCCGCCAGGGCGAACGCCTCGATCAGGCGGGGGAGGTTCTTGTGCGGGCTCAGGCCCCCGACATAGAGCAGGTAGCGGGTGCCCGGCTCGATCCCGTATCGCCTCAGGACCTCGTCGGATTCCGGGCCGGGCCCTCCCGGGCAGAACGCCGCGTCGGGGCCTTCGGTGACGACCCGGACCTTCTCCTCGGGCAGCCCGAACCAGTCGACGAGGTCGCGGCGGGCGGACTCGGAGACGGTCACGATCCTGTCGGACCAGAGCGCCGCGGCCTGCTCCTTGGCCCTCCAGGCCATCTTGCCCTGCCAGGTCGGGAAGACCCATTCGGGGTGGGCCAGGGCCAGCGTGTCGTGCATCGTCACGACCACCCGGCCGGCATTCCAGACCGGGAAGAAGCTGTAGCTGGCCGGGAAATAGATCAGATCCAGATTCGCCCGAGCGACCGCCCGGCCCATGGCCAGCAAGTCGCCGACTCGCCGACGACCCGAAGCCGAAGCCGCCCGGCTCGGGGCCTGGCTCACCTCGACGGCCACCGTCTCCATCCCCTCGGGGATCGTCACCGATTCCAGCGAAGGGCGATCGACGAAGACCGTGAACTCGTGCGGCGAGCCCGCGACGGCCAGGGCCTCGACCATCTGCCGGGCGAACCGGCCGAACCCCCGGCGATTCGCCAGGCAGCCGCCGTCGATGCCGATCCGCATGGACCTTCCTCCCATCCACGAATGAAGGTTGCGTCTCATGTTCGGCCCCCCTTCTCGGCGAGGGCCATCGTGCTGTGCCCGAACGGCAAGCCCACGCCCAGCCCGTCCATCGCACGCCGCTCGAACTCGGCCACGCCCGCCATCAGGCGGTTGACTCTCCGCGAAGGGAGGTCGATCCGGAGCCCGCCGCCCGAAGGGTGGGGCCGCCACGACCGGCCCCGACGGCCCGCCAAGAACCCGAGCCGCCCCCGGACCTCCTGCGCCATCGCCGGGAGCCCGTTGACGTACGACGCCCGGAGGATACCCAATCCCGCCCCTTCGACAACCTCAACCAGCTCGCGCAGCCGATACGCCGACCCGCCCGAGGACCGACCCGGCCCGAACCCGGCCGAGTTCGACCGGATCACCGCCACGCCACCGGGGCGAAGGACCCGGGCGATCTCCGAGGCCGCCCGTCGATCCCCCCCCTCGGGGAGATGCTGGAGGACGTCGAAGCAAGTCACCACATCAAAACTCGCCGATTCGAACGGCAAGGCCAGGGCCGAGGCCTCGACCACCCGGAACCCCCGATGCCGACGGGCCAGCCGGAGCGCGCCCGGGTCGGGCTCCAGCCCCACGATCCGGCCCATCTCGCGATGCCCCATCAGCCGGACCAGCGAGAGGCCCGCCCCGCAGCCGACATCCAGCGCGACCAGCCCGGAACGGCCCGCGATCGCCCCGGCCAGCCAGCCCGAGGCCAGCCGCCACATCGCGCGCGACCACCAGTGACGCGACTCGACGCGGGCCAGCCGTTCGAAATATCCGGGCTCGTCGATGGTCATGGCACCAGCCCCCGATCGAGCCGCGGGCGATGAGCACCGGCCCAGGTCAACCCATAAACGCACAAACTCACGACAACCACCATCCCCAGGGGCCAGGCCGACCCGATCCGGCAAATCCCGGCAACCCCGGCCGTCCCCGCGAGGATCGGGAGGGATGTTCGAAGTGTCCCGGAACCCGTCTGGAGAATTCCTCCCTCTCCCCCTGGGAGAGGGCCGGGGTGAGGGGCATTCGAAGCATCCCCGAGGTTCGCAGACGGGTCGTCGAGCATTGTCACCAATGCGGAGACCCTCACCCCGGCCCTCTCCCGGAGGGAGAGGAAGGAAGACGTGAAGCCGGATGAAATCCCGAAGAGTGCCCCTTCCAGGACCAACCACCCCGCGACCGCTCCCGCCACCTCGACCCCGAGCGCGGCGGCCCCGGCCCCCCAGGGACCATCCAGCACGGCCAGCAGCGGGACCGCGACGACTCCCAGGCCGACCATCCCCAGGATCAGGCGGAACGCCAGGTCCTCGCGACGGGCGGCGATCAGCCCGGCCTGCTGGACGTTCGAAACCAGGACGAACGGCAGCCGCGCGGCGATCAGGGCGAGCCAGGGACCGCCCTCGCGGTAGCTTTCGCCGAAGAGACGAGGCATCCAGCGGTCGGCCGTCCCCATCAGCCCGACCGTGGCCGGCAAGGCGATCGCCAGGAGGCCCCAGATCGTCCGAGAGATCATCTCGCGGGCCTCGGGCGGGCTCGCGGCCCAGGCCCTCGCGAGCCTCGGGGCCACGGCCGTCGGGACGACCAGGCCTAGGGCCAGCAGGGCGAACGCCACACGGCGGGCGGCCGCGTAAGGCCCCAGGCCAGGCCCGACCCACCAGCCCAGGGCCAGGATGTCGAGGGCATAAAGGCTCACTCGCCCGAACCGGGTCGCCCCCGCCACCGCACCTCGGCGGGCGATCGCGGCCCAGGCCCGAGGCCGGAAGCGTGGGCGGATCGGGCCGTGATGGGCCAACAGGACCAGGGTCGAGAAGCACTCGGCCCCGGCGACGCAAGCCGCGCCGAGGATGGCGTCGCCGGGCCTCGCGACCAGCCACCAGGCCCCGGCGGCCAGCCCGAGGACGCGCGCGACCTGGGCCACCGCGAGGATCCCAAACCGTCCCGAAGCCCGGAATCCCACGTCGCTGGCGAAGGCCGAAGGGATCAGGATCAGCCCCGCCACCAATACGACCCCGCCTCGACCCGGCCCCGAAGCCCAGGCCCAGGCCAGGACCACCAGCAGCCCGAAAGCGGCCGAGGCCAGCCTCATCCCGATCAGGACGTCCGTCAACGGCCGGACCAGCGCGGGGTGCCGGGCCGCCTCGCGCGTGGCGATCGTGTCGAAGCCGCCCCGGACCACGACCAGCCACCAGGCGGCGACCGCCGAGGCTGACTCGAAGTCGGCAAACTCCGAAGGCCCCAGTCGACGGGCCAGGTGGACCATCACGCCGAAACCGACGATGCTGGCGATCGCCTCGGACCCCAACAGGAGCGGGAGGCCGCCGACCGGCATCACCCTGTCCGACCGCCAGAGCGTCATGCCGCCCCCCCCCGGATCGCCCGGAGTTGCCAGAGCGGACCGAAGGCCCGGAGCAGCGAGCGAAGGCCGGGGGTCCGAACGGCGGCATCATAAGCGGAGATCAAGGAACGCTGAAACTTCGATCGACTCCTGGCCCAGTCCGGGGAGATCCTCGGAGGGTCGACCGCGACCGACTCGAACCCCGCGTCGAGGGCCATCCGGCGGACCTCGCCGACCGAGAGGCAAGGGGGGGGCCAGGCCCCGCCCCGCCGCCACCGGACATAGGCGGGCATCCAGTCGCGAGGGAGCCAGCCCAGCCCCCAGAGCCGGACGTGAGGATCGACGGTGAGGGCATAGCGGTTGGGCGACCAGATCAGGATCGAACCGCCCGGCCGGAGGACCCGGGCCCACTCGCGGAACGCGGCGGCGGGGTCGCCCAGATGCTCCACCAGGCTGTCCGCCACCACCGCGTCGAAGCTCCGATCGGGATAGGGCAGTTGCTCGGCCGAGGCCGCCATCAAGGGGGCCGAGAGCCCGAGATCGTCGAGCCGCCGACGGGCCACGACCAGCCATCGGAGCGCGATATCGGTCCCCTCGATCGTCAAACCTCGACGGGCCGCCGCCGCCAGGAGGCCCCCGGTCCCGCAGCCGACTTCGAGGATCCGGCCCGTGCTCGGGAGGAGTTCCGCCAGCGCCGACCCTCGGGATTCGGCCCCGAGAATGTGGGCCAGGTAGAACCGCCGACGCCTCGGCTCGACGTCGTGGGTCATCGCGTAATAGGCTTCGGACAGGCCCGCCAGGTCGACCCGCGGCGCGATCGCGGCCAGCCGCCCGGCCTTGGCCCGCTCCCCCTCCAGGTCGAGGTATCGGTCGGACGAGATCCGGAGATCCGGCAAGCCCGCCACCTCCGGGAACGATCGCCCGCAGCGCCGGCACTCGCGACCCTCCAGGGGCTCGCGGCAGGCGGGGCAGATCTGTCGGTCGATCCGGCTGGGGCGTAACACGGGTGTCGCATCGGTGATTGAGATGTTATTCATGCCGGACACCCTCACCCGGCCTTCGGCCACCCTCTCCCGGGGGGAGAGGGAATTTCAGTGATCCTCGATTTGATTGTTCAGATGTCGATCTTGTGGACTGTTCCCTCTCCCCCCGGGAGAGGGTGGCCGAAGGCCGGGTGAGGGTGATTCGCTCGGCCATCGGCAAGAACCCCAATGTCGAAAAATCATCAAGCCAGTCGCGATCCGACCGACGCCCGGACCATCCGGGCCACCCGGCGGACGGCCAGCCGTCGATGCCATCGCCCGGAGATCAGGAGTTCGACGGCCCGTCGAGGGCGGAGGTAGTAGCCATCGATCCGCGCGATGTCGAATCGATCGTCGGCCGAGCACGCATAGGCCAGCCTCGTCCCGAAGGCGGCATCATAATTCCGGGCGGCCAGGGATCGGACGGTGGCGTTGCTCGCCCCGTAGGGGTAGGCGAAGAGCCGACAAGGACGCGCAATCTTTTGTTCAATCGATTCGCGAGAGCGGATCAGCTCGGATTCCGCCCGATCGGGGGCGAGCCGGTCGAGCCGGGCGTGGGAGACCCCGTGCGACCCGAACCGGAACCCGAGCCGGGCCAGGGCCTCCAGGTCGGACCATCCCAGGAGCCGGGCCCTGGGGATCCCGTCGGGCTGGCCGGGCCAGGCATTATCCAGGCCGATCCGACCGGCGAGCAGGAAGACCGTCGCGGGGATCGCGTCGCGTGCGATCCGGTCGGCAACCCCGAGGATCGACAGGAGGCCATCGTCGAAGGCCAGGGCGAACGACTTCTCGACCTCGGGGCGTCCCCGGTCGATCCAGTCGAGCAGGTCGACCGCCCGGAAGCCCGCCTCGCGGAGCGCGTCCAGGGTCTCGGCGAACCGGACAGGCGAGGTCGAGGTCGGCGCATCGCCGGCGTCGATCGAGTGGTAGGTCAGGATGGGCAGGCCGCCGGGGTTCATCGACGATGCTCCCGATCGCGGATCGCCCTTCGACGCGCGCCCGAGGGTAGGTGGACGAGCAAGGGCTTCAGGTGGACCTCGTCGCCGATCCGGTCGGACTGGTAGACGGCCTGGATCATCTCGGTGACCCGGCAGCCATCCCAGCCGGTGGCGTTGGGTCGCATCGAGGTCGATGGATTCGACACGAAGGCTTCCATCTCCCGGACGATCGAGCGCTCGCAGCCGAAGCGGGCCTGGTAGACCCGCTCGGCCACGCGATCGGCCAGGTAGCGACGGTCGACCCGACGGCCATCGGCCAGCTGTCCCGAGAGCCGCCAGGGCGCGGTCTCGATCCGGAGATGCCCCTCGGTCCCCCGGACCTCGACCGTCAGATATCCGGCGCGCAAGGCCCAACTCGAATGAATCTCGGCCACCGCCCCGTCGTGGTTCCGGTAGAGCCCGTGGGCCTCGGTCTCGCAGCCGCTGGGGAGGTGGACGTCCTGGCGGACGAACCCCTTGGCCAGGACCACCTCGCCGAGGAACCGGCGGATCAGGTCGCAGGCATGAGGCCCGTTATCCATCAGGGTCCCGCCGCCCGAGAGGGCGACCTCGGTATGCCACGACTTGAGGAACTCGGGCGAGGCCGAATGGCCGATCTGCGCCCGGACCCCCTCGACCCGACCGATCGACCAACGGCCCACCAGGTCCATCGCATCCTGGATCGGCGGATAGAATCGGTGGTTGAGCCCGGTGGCCAGCTTCAGGCGTCGCTCGTCGGCCAGGATCGCCAGGCCTCGGGCATCCTCCGCGCGGATGGCCAGGGGCTTCTCGCAGAGGACATGCTTGCCCGCTTCGAGCGACCGACGGACCGCACCGGCGTGATCGCCGTGAGGGGTGGCGATGACGACGACGTGGACCCCGCCCGATTCGAGCCCGACCTCCAGGCTGGGGACCGCGACCACGCCGAACCGGGCCGCGACCCGCTCGGCCAGCGCCTCGTCGAGGTCGGTCACCGCGACCAGCCGGAGCCCTTTCGTTCGCACCGTCGCGGCCGCACGCTGGGCCCCGAGGAACCCCGTCCCCACCACCAGTACGCCCAGTTCCCTGTCTTCGGCGTCCATCAGCCGGCCCTCCGAGTGTGCTGGATTGCGGATCCGTCCGACCCGACCTCGGCGAGCGGTCCGGCCGGTGCATGGCCCGGATTCGCCGGGGTTTCTCCCGTCCCGAACCGGCAGATCCCGACCGCCTCGCCCATCGCCCAGGCCGTCGAAAGGGCCGCCAGGATCGGGATCGAGGAGATCCAGGGTACCAACCTCATCCCGCGAATCCGGAGACGCGAGATCGAGCGGGCGGTGAGCACTGGTGGCACCATCGGACAGGCCGCGATGCGAAGCAGGCGACTCAATCCATCCATTGATTTCGATCGGTCAGCCCCATATCGACGAGCATGCGACCATCGCTGGCGAGCCATCGATCCCGGCCCGACGCCCCCGAAGAAATGGGCGATCGCCCCGTCGGCCATCGCGAGGGTCTCGCCCCGATCCCGCAAGGACCGGTGGACTTCGGCCTCCCAGAACCCATCGAGCCAGGACGATCCGACCTGTTCCAGCCGATCGCGTCGATAGAGGGCATTCTCGCCGGGGGGCTCGATCGTCGACGGGTCGGGCAGGGGGGGGAAGTAGCCCGAGTACCGGAGGAGGGCCACCGCGCGATCGGTCGCGGAGAGGTCCGGTCCGGGCTCGATCGGCCCGCCCACCCCGGCCGCGCCGGTCGAGACCAGCCGCTCCATCAACGAGGCGAGCCAGCCTCGACGCGGGATCATTTGAACCGTCGAGAACGCGACGAGCGGGGCCTTGCTCGCCAGCAGCCCGTCGCGCCAGAGTTCGGGGGCGAGCCGACCTCGAATCCCCCGGATCAACCGGACGTTCGGGGCGAGCTCGGGCAGGTCGCCGCCCGAGGAGTCGACCAGGAGGATTTCGCCCATCGGCCCGACTTCCTCGGCGAACCGGGCCAGGCTCGCCTCAAGGTCGGGCGTGGGGTGGGTCCGGGCGAGGACCACGGCGACGGGCTCTCGGGGATGACTCATCGACGGGCCGCCTTCGAGATCGACGAATGGGGGGCCGGGATGGCCGGGCCACCTTGCGGGGCCTTCGCCAGCCCGGGGAGCCGATCCCAGTGGCGCTGGATCGCGTGGTTCGAGTGGGGGACGCATCGGCGAGAGACCGAGGTCAGCGTGTCCCCGACGATCGCGATCGATCCGAGGTCGGCGACTCCCAGGCCGGCCTCGTGGGCATAGCGGAGATAGCCGATCCGCGAAGGGTCGAAGCCCATGATGGCGGCCGAGACGGCGTCGACCGCGACGGCGTCGACGCCCGCGACCACCGTTCCGAGCCGGATCGGCGTGCCGTGCCTGGGCCCCTCGCGGTGCATCGCGACGAAACCATCGACGATGCTGACATGAGGCTTCGCCACTCGTGAAAGCGCGACCAGATTCCGGTTCATCGCCTCGACCGACCGGAGGTAGCCTACCTCGGCGGGAGAGAGGCGAGACCAGCCCTCGGGGCCGTTCTTCGCCGAGAGCGCGAACTTCAGGTTGCGAACCCGGCCCATCGATCGGGTCAGCGCGTTGACCAGGAAGCTATCCCCCTTGAGGAACTCGACCACCAGCCGCTTCCACCCTCGATAGCCGTTGCTCCCCCCGGCGTGCCCGTGCATCATGACCCGGTCGTCGGGATGTATGCTCGACAACATGTTCTTGAGGCTGAACGTGACCATGGACGTCACATGGGTCTTCATCAAGGCGAGCGAGACGCGACACGCGGCCGAGGTCACCGTCCTGGAGACCCGGGCGGTCAGGCGGGCGCCATCGACGGCGGACAGCCCCAGGTCGCCCCAGCTCGACTCGTCGTGGTTAATATCGAAGAATTCGACCGGCCGTCCGCATGCTTCCCGGCGAAATCCGAACCGATCGAATCCCGCCGAGGCGTCGGTCGCCCCTTCGGCAACGATTGCGCGCGAGGCCCCCGCGGCGAACATGGCATCGAGCGAGGCCGAGAGGGTGTTGGCGTGGGTCGAGGGGAGCTGGCGGAGGTGGCTCACCCCGTTGGTCTTGATGAGGACCTCGGGCGTGACCCGTTCGCGGAGGTCCCCGGCGATCAGCGCGAGGGCCTGGGCCACCGCGCCTCGGCGATTGTCGGATCGGACCACGGCCACGGTCGATTGGCGGTTCATCGGGCGGGGCTCCTCCGACGACTCCGGGCGGGATGGGGCGAGGTCAGGGCCACGGTCTCGGCCAGGTCGCGGCGAATCCCCGGGGTCGGCTCGCCGGCCGGTCGTCGCGAGAGGTGCCAGATCGCCAGCGCGATCACGACCGAGGCCCCGCAGCAGCAGTAATAGATCAGGTGCATGACCGTCGATCCGAGGGCGAACAGCAGTCCCCTCCGACGGGCGAGGAACCGGTAGAACTCCAGGTTCAGCCCGACGATCGCCGCCAGGCTCGCCGGCAGGAGGACGAAGGCCCCGGGCCATCGGACAGACGCCGCCGCGCCGAGCAACCCCAGGCCGGTCGCCGCCACGCAGGCCCGCTGCGACTTCGAGACGTTCAGGTCGGTCTCGACGACCTTGAGCCGCTTCATCAGGAGCATCCACGGGACGCCCCGCCGGAAGATGTCGGTCCGGATCACGTCGGGGAGGGTCCACCGCTTGAGGTGGGTCGCCTTCACGTCGCGAGCCAGGAGGATCCGGTGCCCGGCCCGGGTGATCCGGTAGCCCAGCTCGATATCCTCGATCGCCGGTCGGCGGTAGAGCAGGGGGTCGAAGCCGCCGGCCTCCACGAAGACATCGCGACGGATCAGGCCGCAGCCGGTCCAGAAGGTGTGGGCCGGTCGGGCATCGTCGACGAAGGGTCCGGCGTGGTGGACGTAGTGATGGAGGAGGTTCCGGAATCGGCTGACCAGCCCAGGCGCGGTGGGGTTGTCGTCGTAGGAGCCGAAGAGTCCGGCCAGTCCCGGATCGGCCTCGATGCGGGCCATCGCGCGGGCCATCGCGTCGGGGTGGACCGCGACGTCGGCATCGAGGAAGAAGATCCAGGGGGCGGTCGCTTCCAGGGCCCCGACATTCCTCGCCGCCGCCGGACCCATCCGGGTCGGATTCCGGATCACTCGGGCCCCATACCATTCGGCACAGACCGGCGACCCGTCGGTCGACCCGTCGTCGACGACGACAAGCTCGTAATCGGTCCAGGTCGAATCTCGGAGCCCTCGGAGGCTGCGCTCCAGGTCGCGACCTCCGTTGTTCACGGGGATCACCACCGAGAGCCGCGGCCTCCGAGGCCCCGGGCTCGCCGGACCGGCGGGATAATCGTCCATGAACACCCTCGCCCGTCAATTCCCGCGTGCCGGCATGCGCCCCCATCCTTGGGGCCGCCCGAGCACGCGCCTCGACCTCGTCGACGTCGGGATGACTGGGGAATCAAGGTGTGGTTCAGGTCCGATCCGCCGTCCCGTCGCCCGAGTCGCGACGTGCGGCGGGACTTTAGCCGGGACCGCCGGTCTCGTCAATCCGGGAAAAGCCGATGAGTCGAGATCGAGGCCCGCTTCGCGTCATTTAGGACCACCGATTCGATAACTTCCCGATACGCCTTCGGCATCGTATAACCGTAGCCAGGACGATCACGACCTCGCAACGGACGCCCAGCCATGACGTACAGCCCCGAGATCGAGCATTCGATGCGGATGTTCCACGACTCGCTCTCGGAGAAGGACCGCAGGCGATATGCGGCCATCGAGGCCGCCAAGCTCGGCCATGGGGGCACCGAATATATCGCCACGCTTCTGGGCTGCGATCCCAAGACGATCCGCCAGGGCCAACAGGACCTGGATCGACTCCCTGACGGGCTCGGCGATCGGGTTCGTAAAAAAGGGGCGGCCCGAAGCCGTGCATAGGCTCCATCCCGCTCCTGGAGGAGAACTTCCTCCGGGTGCTCCGGGATCGCACGGCCGGTGACCCGATGCGGCAGGGGGTCCGCTGGACCGACCTGAACTATGAGCAGATCGCCGGCCACCTGGCCGAGGCGGGCACCCCAGTCAGCGTGCCGGTGGTCAAGCAACTGCTCAAGAAGCACGGCTACGTCACCCGCAAGGCCCAGAAGGCCAGGGCGATGGGCGGGCATCCCGACCGCAACCAGCAGTTCGAGAACATCGCCCGGCTGAAGGGGGAGTATCTCGGGACCGACAACCCGATCGTGAGCATCGACACCAAGAAGAAGGAGTTGATCGGCAATTTCTACCGGGCCGGGCACCTCCTGACCCAAGGGGTCATTGGGACGTTCGACCATGACTTCCCCAGCTTCGCCGAGGGTGTGGTCATCCCCCACGGGCTGTACGACGTGAAGGAGAACGACGGCCATGTGAACCTGGGGACCAGCCACGACACGGGCGAGTTCGCCTGCGACAGCATCGAGCGGTGGTGGGAGGGCCAGGGCCGAGCCCGCTATCCCCGTGCGACCTCGATCTTGCTGCTGTGCGACGGCGGCGGCAGCAACAGTGCGAGCCAGTACCTGTTCAAGGAGGACCTCCAGGGTCTGGTCGATCGGCTCGGCATCGAGATCCGTGTGGCGCACTACCCGCCGTACTGCTCGAAATACAACCCGATCGAGCATCGGCTGTTCCCGCACCTGACCCGAGCCTGCCAGGGCGTGATCTTCGAGAGCGTGGGTTTGGTGAAGGAGTTGATGGAGAAGGCGAGCACGAGCACGGGGCTGCGGGTGACGGTGGACATCCTGGAGAAGGTGTACCAGACGGGGCGGAAGTATGCGGCAGGGTTCAAGGAGGACATGAAGATCGTGTTCGACGAGATCCTGCCGAAGTGGAACTACAGGGCGGTCCCGAGCGAATCATGACTTCGGGAAGTTATCGAATCGGCGATCCTTAAAGTCTTCGAATCGGGCCAGGAACGCCTCGCGTTCCTCGTCCGGCAGCGCCTCGATCCACTCCCGACCTTCCGGGGTCTCCAGCCATCGGCCCACCCGCGCGGCGTTCATCTGCTCGAGGAACTTGGCGAGCATGAGGCCGAACAAGACGACCCCGCCGATCACGATCCCGACCTGGAGCAGGACCACCGCGGTCGACTTCGGGCCGGGGACCGAGGCCAGATACGCCAGCGCGCCCAGCGGCAAGAGAACCGCGCCGGCGGTGGCGATCAACGTCTTGGGCTTGAACCATCCGATCACGTGTTCATTCCTTCGCGGCCTTCAGGGCCTGGCCGGCCGCCTCGATGGTGTGGTCGATCTCGGCATCGGTATGAGCCGAAGAGACGAAGGCGGCCTCGAACTGGCTGCACGGCAGGTAGACCCCCCGGGCCAGCATCTCCCAGAAGAACCGGCCGAAGAGGGCCGTGTCGGACCGCTTGGCGTCCTCGTAATCCCAGACCGGCCCGGGGTGGAAGAAGAGGGTGAGCATGCTCCCCACGCGCTGAACCACGTGAGGAACGCCCGCGTCGGTCGCCGCGCGATCGAGCCCCTCGGCCAGCCGGGCGGAGATCGCCTCGAGCCGATCATAGGGCGGGTCGTCGCGGAGCAATCGGAGCGTCGTCAAGCCGGCGGCGACGGCCAGCGGATTCCCCGAGAGTGTCCCCGCCTGGTAGATCGGCCCGGCGGGCGAGACGTGATTCATCACCTCGGCCGAGGCCCCGTAGGCCGCCGCCGGCAGGCCGCCGCCGATGATCTTGCCCAGCGCGGTCAGATCGGGAGTGATCCCGAACCGCTCCTGGGCACCCCCCAGGGCCAGGCGGAAGCCGGTCATCACCTCGTCGAACATCAGGATCGTGCCATGCTTCTCGGTCAGCTCGCGGATCGCCTCCAGGTAGCCGGGCCTCGGCGGGACCAGCCCCATGTTCCCGGCGACCGGCTCCATCAGGACCGCCGCCACCTGGCCGGGATACCGCTCGAAGACCTCGGCCACGGCCGCCGCGTCATTGAACGGGCAGATCACGGTGTCGGCCGTCGCCCCTTTCGTGACCCCCGGGCTATTGGGCGTGCCCAGCGTGGTCGCCGCCGACCCCGCCTGGACCAGCAACGCATCGATATGACCGTGATAATGCCCGGCCATCTTCACGACCTTGTCGCGGCCCGTCACCCCACGGGCCACCCGGACCGCCGACATCGCCGCTTCCGTCCCCGAGGAGACGAATCGGACCTTCTCGATCGACGGGACCGAGGCCGCGACCAGCTCCGCAATCTCGACCTCGCGGACGGTGGGGGCCCCGAAGCTCGTCCCCAGGGCCATCGCCTCGGTCACCGCCGCGCGGACCTGGGCCTGGGCATGCCCCAGGATCATCGGCCCCCACGAGCCGATGTAATCGACGTACTGGTTTCCGTCGATATCATAAAGATAAGCCCCTTCGGCCCGGGCCATGAAAGGGGGCTCGCCCCCGACCGCCCCGAAGGCCCGGGCCGGGCTGTTGACCCCGCCCGGGATGACCTTGTTGGCGCGGGCGAACGCCTCGTGGCTGCGGTCGAGCTTGTAACCGGGAACGGAGGTCTTGGGCATGGCGGGCATGGAAGGCTGGATCCCAGGGTTTCGCGGGGGAGGCCGAATCGATCAGCCTTCTTTCAACCATCGGGCGGCGTCGAGCGCGTGATAGGTCAGGATCATGTCGACCCCGGCTCGCTTGAAGCTGGTGAGGGTCTCCAGGACGATCCGCCTCTCGTCGACCCAGCCGTTGGCGGCGGCGGCCTTGATCATGGCGTATTCTCCCGAGACGTTGTAGGCGGCGACGGGGACCCCGAATCGCTCCTTGACCCTCCGGACGATGTCGAGATAGGCCAGGGCGGGCTTGACCATCACCAGGTCGGCCCCTTCGGCCAGGTCGATGGCGACCTCTCGGATCGCCTCGTCCCCGTTGGCGGGGTCCATCTGGTAGGTCCGACGATCTCCGAAGGCCGGGGTGCTCTCGGCAGCCTCGCGGAAGGGTCCATAATAGGCGCTGGCGAACTTGGCGGCATAGGAAAGCACCGGGAGCCCCGAGAAGCCCGCCTCGTCGAGCCCGGCCCGGATCGCGCCGACCATCCCGTCCATCATCCCCGAGGGGGCCACCACGTCGGCCCCGGCCCGTGCGTGGCTGACGGCCTGCCGGGCCAGCAGGGGGAGCGTGGCATCGTTGTTGACGTCGAACCGGCCCCCGGGGCCTTCCGTCAGGGGGCCGCAATGGCCGTGGTCGGTGTATTCGCAGAAGCAGACGTCGGTGATGACCAGGAGTTCGGGGGCCTGGCGCTTGATCAGGCGGATGGCCTCCTGGACGATCCCGGAATCGCTCGAAGCCCCCGACCCGGTGGCGTCCTTGTGCTCGGGGATCCCGAAGAGGAGGACGCCGGGGATCTTCAGGTCGACCACCTCGGCCACCATCTCGCCCAGGCGGTCGAGCGAGAGTTGGAACTGCCCGGGCATCGAGGAGATTTCGCGCCGGAGATTCTGGCCGTGATAGACGAACAGGGGATAGATGAGGTCGTCGACGGTCAGCCGCTGCTCTCGGACGAGGTCGCGGAGCCTGGGGTGCGACCGGAGCCGCCGGGGGCGTTGGATCGGGAATCGGGCGGCTTCGAACGACATCGGTCACATCTCGGATCGGGTTTCGCGGTCGGACCAGCCCACTCAGTTTATCCGCCGGGGATCGGTCGCGTCGAGCAATCCCGGCGGACGCGAGACGCCCAAACCTGCCCGGGGCGAGGTTGACGGCCAGGTTCCCCGGCCATCCTCGGTCCCTCGGTGGGTTCGTTCCGTCGCCAGATTGGGTTTGTTCCGCGGAGGCCATCCTCGATCGACTCCACCCGGCCTCCGAAGTCGTTCTTTTCTCCATTTCCGAGGGATCGCGGGCCGTAACGGTCGGTCGAGACCGGAATTTTCACCGAGCAACGTCCCATGGGTCGGGCAGTGGGCGTGCGGGGGCGGCTCCGACCTGTCCTGGCAGGCGGAAGAGGGATCGCGTCGGGATGTCACGGCGCAAACCTCAGGCGCGGAGGCGTTCGACCTTGCAGCGTCGGGCCTCTCGACGGTCCTCGGCCCGCTTCAGCCGCTTCTCGGCACGCGAGGCGATGATCCTCGGCAGGTCCACCTCCTCGCCCGGGGCGGGGTACTCCTCCGGCAGGAGGTCGAACGGCGGGAACGGCGCCGACATCTGCCAGGACTCCAGGGGCTTCTCGGGGGCCGGATCGGGCTTCGGCTCGGGCCTGGCTTCGGCCTCGGGCACGCCATTCCATTGCGGGAACATATCCGGATGCGAGCCCCGGTGCGGCGACTCATACTTGAGCTGCGAGAGGCACCACCGGAGCCGCCGATGCAGGCCCGACTCGTAACGCCGGAGCCTCCGCAACTCCGGGTCCGAGTCGTTGGTCAGATCCGAGCAGGCCAACGCCCGCTCGACCTCGTCGAGGTCGCTCACCAGATCGAGACGCTCCTTGAGGGCGGCGATCTCGCGACGGGCCACGACCGCCGGGTCGTCGGCCGGCCCGATCAGCTTCCCTTCCAGGTCGAGCGAGGCCCCCGGGCGGTGCCCCTCGCGGAACTCGGTCGGGGTGGCCAGCAGGTCGAACGCCAGGGCCGTTTGTTCGGGGGTCCACGACCCCTTCATGTCGGCGGCATGGGCCAGCATCGCCCAGCGGGTCATCAACCATTCGCACCCCTGAGGGGTCCGGCGCAACGCCTCGACCACCTCGTCGGGGCGCTTGCCGATCATCCCGCCGAGCTGGGCCATCTCCAGCCGACGGTCGTCGTCCCAGGTCAGTTCCGCGCGCAAGGAGACCTTGTCCCGGACCCGGCGCTCGATCCGCTCGCAGCGGTCGATCCGCAGGCTGAGCAGGGCGACCTGGTCGACGATCCAGGAATGGAAATGATTCTGGGGCTTGAGCGTGTAGAAGTAAGCATCGGAGCGGGCCTGGAGGGTGGCGATGTCCTCGGGCACGACGATGGCCGAGCAGAGGCCATGCTTCAACGCATTGGCGCGCGACCTGGCCTTGCCCTCCTCGGTCTTCGGCCCCGTGCTCTTGAGGGCGTTCCGGCGATTGGCGGCGATCCGGGCTTCGGAGACGATCATGGCGGTGCTCGCGAGGGGCGACGGTCCGGGGGATCTCCCCGATACTTTCTTTTTCGAGATCGGCCCATTAACACACAATTCGCGCGAGGTCCCTCCACAACCCCGAGGTGGCTTGAGGATGCGTCGAACGCCCGGGACGGTCGAGGGATGGGGTTGGGCACCTCCGCCACGCTCAAGAGCCCGGCCCCAATCCCGGGCTCCGCTTCCGCTCCCCGGATCTCCTCTCGAAGGCGTACGAGCGATTGAGCGGTGATCGATCGAGTTTGTCGGCCGACGTCAGGCCTTCGCCTCGGCCTCGTCGAAGAGGCGCATCGCGAGCAGGCCATTCCCGACGGCTCCGCCCGCGCGAAGGGCCGCGGCGATGAAGACCGTCTCCGCGATCTCCTCGCGAGTGGCCCCCGCCTTCACCGCGTTATTGACGTGCGAGTCGATGCAATAGGCACACTGGGTCGTCAGGGCCACGGCGACGGACATCAGTTCCCGGTACTTCGCGGGGATCACGCCGTCCTCGCGCTCGGCCGTATACTTGAGGTTGAAGAACGCGGCCGACTCTTTCGGGGCGTACTTGATGAGGCTCTCGGCATACGCCAGATCTTCGGGCTTCTGGTAGTCGGCCATGGTGGTTGGGAGGGTCCGGGGATGGGGTCGAAAACTTCGAGGATCGTGCATCGCGGCGGCGTTCGCGAGATTATCGACCCGCCTGGGGCTTCGCAAGCAGAATTCTGAATCTGTGCACGGATCGGTCTTTCTCGCGGATTTTCCGGGTCTCATACCGAATCCCCCGGATCAATTGACGATGGTAGGGTCCGCTTTGCGGACCGCATCCTCGGTTTGATACCGGAGATACGGTCCGCACAGCGGACCCTACAAGGGTCACTCATTCGGGCGATTTTGTATCATTGCCGGCCGCCTCGACGCCGAGTCGGTAGCCGGGTCATCGCTAAAGATTCCAGAAATTGACAGTCACGTATCCGACGGCGATTGCTAACGCGATCCAAGCCAGTCCGAGGAGTCGGCCCAGCCGGTCGAGCCAGGTCGGCTCGGGACGCCACCTCCCGGAGATCGCCATCGTCGCCCAGCACCAGAGCACGGCCGCCCCGACCTGTGTCGAACCGAACATGGCCCCGGAGAGTCGCGGGGATCGGATGAAATCGTCCGGCTCCGTCGTCGCCCAGACCGCCAATCCTCCGACCACGGACAGCCCGATCACGATCGTGGCGATCAGGCAAGCCATCGCACCCGGTTGGCGGACGAGTCGGCGACGGGCCGGGCGCGGGTCGCGAAAACGCATCAGAAGGCAAGCCAAGGTCCAGGCCGCGAGACTCGGCACCACGAAAGTGATCCCGAGCAGGCCGACCATCATCAGAATGTTGCCGATCGTCCACCCGTCCTGCGGCGGTGTCGAGAAGATCTCCCATGCCTCTTTCAAGGGCTCGCCGTCGGTGAGCCATCCCGTCGCGGCCAGCCCGATCGCCGAGGCAGCGACCAGGATCATGGCATCGGCCAGGCCGAAGTTCCTCCGAGGGGGAGTCGGACGACCCGTCCGGGCGTCCTGGGTCATCGGTCCTGCATCCTCTGCTCGATCAACCGAGCTTCGTGGTTCGATCATTCTTCGACGGACCTACGCCGGAACCGATCGGCGACCTTCGCCAGCCACCCCTCGTCGGGCAGGCCGTAGGGTCGGAACTTCTCCAGGCGGGCCTGTTCCTCGCTGGAGAAGAGGGCGCGATTGGGGCCGAGCTTGCTGGCGTGGGGGGCGTCGAGGAGGTGGGCCGAGTCGGTCGAGCTCATCTGGAAGAGGACGCGGGTCTCGAACTCGCGGATCCCTTGCGAGTCGAAGCCTCGGTTGAGGTTGTTCAGGTTGTCGGACCAGACGACCAGGTGGACGCCCAGGGGCGGGCCTTCCTTGAGGATCGTCGCGAGGTGGTCGGAGGGGATGGGATCTCCGCCGGGATCGCCGAAGCCGAAGTCGTTCTCGCGGCGGCGGAGGTCGCGGAACCGGCCCAGGTCGTGGATCAGGAGGAAGATCTCGGGGCCGTCGTCGGCGTCGGGCTGCTGCCTCCGGGCGACTTCCTCGGCGAGCTCGGCCACGATCCGGGGGGCCTCTCGCCAGGTGCCGACCTCGATGGGATGGGGCAGGATGGCGGCGACCTTCGCGAGGGCCTCGACCTGCGGGTCGTCCTCGGGCGTCCCGTCCAGGACGACGAACCGGGCGCCGGATCGGACCCGGTCGGAGGTGGGCAAGGGGTATTGCGCGGCGAGGCCGATCAGGGTCGCGGCCATGATCCCGAGCGCGGCCTCGGCGTTCTGGCCGACGATCAGGAGATGGTTCCCCCCCTGTCGACGGAACAGGGCGGCGGTGGGGTCCTTGATCGCGACGGGATCGCCCAGCCAGGCGGTCGAGGATCGCGGCGATCGGGGCCAGGCGGGGGCTTCCAGCAAGGGGGCCAGGAGGGGGTTCCGGGCGAGGTCGGCCTCGGCGTCCCCCTCGAAGACGATCGGGTTGCGCTTCGTGATGGGCGGTCGCTCGATGGCCAGGGCGTGGAGTTGCTTGAGGTACTCCTCGCGGCGGGCATCGGAGAGCCAGACGACCTGGAAGAAGTGGTTCCCCTCGGGCGAGCCGTTGGCGTCGTTGTAGATCGCCTCGCCGGGCCGGGAGAGGAGCTTCGCGGCGGGGTTCTGCTCGCTGAGGATCAGGTGGGCGTCGGCCTCGCTGCACTGGAGGGCGATCCTGACGGCCATCTGGCCCAGGGTCGTCCGCGCCAGCGCATACGCCCCGCCCAGCGACTGAGATCCGAGATGGACGTGGACCCCGAAGGCCCGACCCTGGCGGACCAGCCGGTCGAGCAGCAGCGCGGCCTCCTGGGCGAGCTTGTCCTCCTCGACGAAGAACTCCTGGAACTCGTCGACGATCAGGAGGATCCGCGGCAAGGGAGATGTGCCAGGGACATTCCGGTAACTGTTCACGTCTTGCGCCCCGGCGTCGCGGAACCGGTCGGCCCGGTCGCGCATCTCGGCGTCGAG
Organism: Tundrisphaera lichenicola; assembly: GCF_051175385.1. Taxonomy (GTDB): domain Bacteria; phylum Planctomycetota; class Planctomycetia; order Isosphaerales; family Isosphaeraceae; genus Tundrisphaera; species Tundrisphaera lichenicola. The sequence goes on from NZ_CP195106.1 coordinate 6,764,211, forward strand.
GCGCTGGAGGACGCTGATGCCGAACTCGCGCTCGCTCTCGATCGCCACGACCGAGGCGTGCGGGAGCCCCTGCGTGGCATAGACCTTGAACTCGACCCCCTTCTTGAAGTCGATCAGGTAGAGCTCGACCTCGTCGGGGCTGTAATTCAGGGCGATATTGACGATCAAGGCATGCAGGAGCGTCGACTTGCCCGAGCCCGTCCGCCCGGCGACCAGGACATGCTGAGCGGTCCCCTTGCCGAGCGCCAGGTGCTGACGCTTGGTCGCCCCCGACTTGCCCAGCGGGATGTCGATCCCCGATCGGCTGTCCCGGGTCCACCAGGCATTGGCCGGGGGGGCGATGAACTCGAACGGGACCTCGACCCGCTTCGCGTCCCTCGCCGCGGCCCCGGCCCGCTGGACCAGGCGCCCCGCCAGCTCGCCCGAGGGGGGGGCGTCCAGGATCAGGGGAAATCGATCGAAGTCGGGGTCGGCGCGGGTCAGGGTCGACCCGTCCCAGGTCAGGAGCGAGGCGTTGGCCCGGAGGTCCTCGCCCGTGATCCCCAGGGGGAGCGGTTTGTCGAGGTCGCGGACGACCATCGTGAGGACGCCGCAGGGGGTCCCGGCGGCGGTGATGGCGGCGAGCCTGGCGGCCGACTTCTCGTCGAAGCCGGCGGGGAAGTCGGCCACGACCAGGACCCGGTAGGGCTCGGCCACCTCGCCGGCCACGGCGTTGTATTCGTCGATGGTGGCGTATTCGTCGCGGAGGTACTTCTGGGTCACGCGTTCCATGTGCGCCGAGAGTTCGGCCAGGCGTTCCTCGATCTGGCGGGGGTCGGTCCAGACCTGGCCGTTGACCAGCGACTCGTCGAAGTCGGCCAGGTGCATGAACGCGCCGAAGTTCCGGCCGATCCCGACCGGGTCGACGATCGTGAACTTGACCTGCCCGGCCGGCAGGCCCGTCAGGAGCCGGAACATCGCCGACTGGAGCACGGCCACGGCCGAAGATCGGCCCTCGCCCGGCACCTCGATGAGGAGGTTGGCGTGGTCGGGGAACGGGGCCAGGGTCGGGAAAGCAAAGCGGGTTTCGATGCCCTCCCTCAGTCGAGGGTCAGACGAAACCCCGCCGGGGATCTCGGCCAGGTCGAGCCGGGTCTCGCCGATCCGGAGGGCGGGCGGTGCGAGCTTCGACGGGGGCCGGTCGGACCAGGTCGGGTCGTCCCAGGGGGGGGCGAACGACTCGACGAATCGGCGGATCTCCCCGACCTCGGCCTGCTGGCGGGTCATCCCAGCTCGCCAGGCGTCGGCCATCTTGTTCCAGGCCGATTCATGCCGATTCCTGATCTCGTCCTTGGCCGCTCGATACTTGTCTTCGAGCTTCTTCGAGGTGGCCTCGTTCTTCGCGGGGAGTTCGGCGGCGGCCTTCTCGTGGAGGTCGACCGCCTCGCGCATCTCTCGGGCTAGCTTGGTCTGGATCTCGACGGTCTGCCGGGCGAAGACCTCGTTGATGAGCCTGAGCCGTTCGTCGCGGTCGGCCTCGGCGTCGGCCAGGGCCTTGGTTTGCTTCTGCCGGGCGGCCTGGATCGCCTGGTCGCGGGCCGCGGCCACCTTCAGCCGATCCTCCTTGAGCTGCTGATCGACCACCTTCCGCGCGGCGAGGGCCAGGGCCTCGGCGTCGATCATCGTCTGGACCAGCGGGTAATAGAACCGGCCGACCTGGGTCCTCGCCAGCTTCTGGAGCTGCATCTTGAGGAAGAACCCCCCGACCGCCGCGATCGCCAGGGCCACCGGGAGCCCGATCGCGACCCCCTGGAGCCAGATCAGCGGGGCGACCAGCAGGGCGAAGAGCCCGGCGATGATCCAGAGATAGCCCCGCCCTTTCATCAGCTTGGGGATGACCAGCCCTTCCAGCATCACCAGGTTCGGCTCGGCCTTGTGGAGCCGGTCGAAGACCTTGTCGATCGAGTCGTCGGACCGGTCGGACATCCGAGAGGCGGCGGTGGGGGCCTCGGGGAGACCGAGGCGTCGATAGGCTTCGAAGATGGCGTCGAGCCGGGCCTTGCGCGACTCGATGAGTTTCAGGGCTTCGTCGACCGGCTTGCGGGCCTCGGCGTGACGGGCGATTGCCTCGCGGTCTCCGGCGTCGAAGTCGCCCGAGGCTCGGGCCTTGGCCTTCTGGTGATCGGCGCGGATCTGCTCGCGGGAGGCGTCGAAGTCGGAGGCGATCTTGCGGCTCCCCTTGGCGAACTCGGCCTTGGCCGCGGCGTCCCCCGCGATCGCGGCGTCGGCGATCCCCCGACGCCTCGCCTCGTCCTCCTGCCGGGCGGCCTCCATCATCCCCGCGAATCGATCGGCGAGCGCCTGCTTCTTCTCGCGGTATTCGCGGTCGGCCCACGAGTCGCTGGCCTCGCGGACCCGCTCGACCTCGGCCTCGGCGGCGGCCCGCTCGGCGACCAGACGGAGGATCTCGCGGAGGCTCGACCCCCGGCGGGCGATCGGGTCGGGCTCGGACTCCGATGACTCGTGGGATGGGTTCGAGGAGAGGGTCCGGACATGGCTCACGGCGACGGACTCCGGTCGGACAGGTCGCGGCGGACCCGGTCGAGGATTTCGGCGAATTTCTGCATGCCGATCTGGGCGGCGTCGGTGGCCGGGTCGAGCGGCTTGAGGTATCGGTCCTCGAACCGCTGCCGGACCGCGTCGTTCCAGGTCGGCTCGGTCGCCAGCCAGTGCTCGCGGAGGGCCCGGATCGCGTGCTGGAGCCGGTTCGAACCCGCCATCACGTTGGCGTTGGGCATCGGAAGGTCCTCCCCCCAGGGCGTCCGGCCGGGATCAGGCCGGTGGATCGGGCTCCTCGGAAGGGGCGTCGGCCACGCCTTCCCCTCCCGAATCTACGATGACCGGGGCCGATTCGGCGATCGACTCTTCGAAGATCGCCCCGGCGATCGGCCCGAACCCCGACTCGGGGCCGAGCAGGTTGGCCGTCGGGGGGGCGGTCCGCGTATAGGCTTCCAGGGCGTCGACCAGCCGCCCCAGGAGGTGCATGGCCCGGGGGATGTCCCCGGCGGCGAGGTCGGAGATCCGCCGGATGCTGGCCTGGAATTCCAGGACGGCCTGCTGGAGCATCGGCTCCCACTTCTTGACCAGGATCGCCTTGGCCTCGGCCTCGCGGAGGCTGGCCTCGGCGACCCGGAGCAACTCCTTCTGCTCGCTCATGGCCGGGTTGTGCTCGGGGGTCTTGGCCAGCCGTCGCCGCGCGACCTCGGATCGGGCCGAGGCGACCCGCTCGCGTCGACGCTTGATCTGATCGATCCAGTAGGCTTTCCGATCCTGCTGGACCCACTGGACGGTCCGGCGGGCCTCCATCTTGACCGCCCCCAGGGCCCCCAGCGTCTCCTCGGCATAGAGCGCCAGCGCGGCCCGGAATTCCTTCAAGGCCTCGATCGATCGGACGTCGGCCTGGCTGCTCAAGGGAATCGTCCTTCCTCGACGGGCGTCCCGCGTCGGACGGCCTGCTCGCATGGGCGAGCCTATCAAGGGATCCCGGCGAAGTAAAGCCGCAGGGGGGCGGGGGCTTCAACGAGGCTGGTCGAGGGCGTCCATGTCGCGGACCGTGATCAGGCGGGCCCCGAGCGACTCATTATAGCGGACATCGCCCCGGACCCCGACCTTCCGGGCCAGGAGCCGGAAGGCGGGCAGGCCCGGCGGGATGCTCAGGTAGGCGACCGGCACGCCCTCGGGGCCGATCAGGGCGTGGACCTTCTGGCCGTCGACCTTGCGCGACGAGGCTTGCAGGAGCCCCCGGGCGTCGTAGGCTCGCTCGGTGGCCGTCCGGGCATCGGCCAGGGTCCGTCGGGCCAGCGCGACGTCCTGATCGCGACTCCGGCTCCGACGGATCGCCTCTTCGAACCGGCGGACGGGGTCGTCGTCGGTGCCCCCATACTGGGCGGGACGGACATGGCCGTCGGTCTCCGGGGGAGGGGCCGGCTCGGAGATCGGGGCGGGGTCGAGCCGGACGCCCTCGGCCCGGACAAAGCGGATCTCGCCGACCGGGGGGACGATCGCCAGCCAGGTGCTCGACGACTTCCTGCGGCCCAGCGCCAGCGGCGGACGGTCGACCATCCGGAGCGCCGTCCCCTGGGGCAGCGAGGGGCGGGGAGGGCCGGGAAGCTTGGCCTCGGCGCACCCCGTCCGGACCGCCGCGCGGGCCTCGACGACCTCGCCCCCGCCATCGGGGCCGACCCGGACCGCCGAGGCGTCCACCCAGTCGAAGGCATCGCGGGGGGGCCGGATCGCCAGCCAGCCCGGGGGCCCATCGCCCAGCAAGACGACCCGCTCCCCCTCCCGGAGCGTGTCCGAGGCATAGCTCGCCGGGTCGGGCTCGTCCATCACTTCGAGGCGGTCGACGATCACCACGCCACCGGCCCCGCGCGCCTCGGGCACGCTCGCCGCCGCGATCAGGCCGAGCCAGAGCGCCGCGAGCCGCCAGGCGACCATCCGAGCTTGCCCCCGTCCCGTCCCGCACCGCTCCCGAGCCGGGCGCACCGCCCGGGATCCTGGCTATAGCCCAATGATCGAGATCGGTCAAGGCGAACCGGGCCCACGAACAATCCCGGATCTTCCGGAGGAGTGACGGGGACTTGCCGGGTCTCCCACGGTTACCCTCGCGACACCAAACCTCAAAGTTCACCCAAATTGACTATCCTCAAGAATCGCGACAACCCATCCGTGAGGTACCCGGCCGGCCGAGAATTGGCTCGCGCAATCGGCCCAATCGGCCGATCCCCGACAATAGCCAAGATCAACGTCGAGACTTTCGAGACCGGGCCAGGCCGAAGGCGGTCGGATCGGGATTCAGGATGATGGGCGGGACGATCATGGGACGGCAGGCGTCGAGCCGGCGGACAATCCGAGCGATCGTGCTGCTCGGCGGGCTGATGGCGGCGGGATCGGCGGGATGCAGCACGATCAAGTCCACGGGCACGGCTCGCTCCGGGACCGAGCAACTGCTGCTGACCGGGGCCTGGGATGCCGCGCTCTGCCGGGTCGACTTCCGGCCGCTGGCCGATCGTCGCGTCTTCCTCGATCCCAGGTACGTCACGGTCGTCGACAAGGACTGGGTGATCTCCAGCATCCGCCGGACCTTGGCCCGGCAAGGGGCCCTGTTGGAAGACGACCGGGCGAAGGCGGAAGTCGTGGTCGAGCCCTCGGTCGGGGCTTATGGGACCGACGAACGGTCGTGCAAGGTCGGCCTGCCGAACATCGCCGCCCTGCCCACCATGCTGGGTTTCCCGTCGTTGGCGACGGCTTCCACCTCCACCTCTTCGCTGAATGCCTACCAGTCGAACCAGCAGGACGCGGTCGTGAAGGCCGCGTTCTTCGGCTACGACGCGAAGACGGGGCGGATCATCTGGGAGTCGGGCCCGCTGATGAACGCGGAAGGGGTGAGAGACCGATACGTCTTCGGCACCGGGCCGAACCGACTCGCCTCGCAAGCCGAGGTCGAGCACTACCCCCCCGAGGCCGAATCGCGCGTCCGTCGTCGATTCGTCCGGAGGCTCACCGGGAAGTGATCCTCCGGGCCGGAAAAGGTACGCATGCCGGGTCGAGGTGGTGGCACGATCGGGGCCTGACCGCCGACCGGAGAGATCCGAGGTCCCGTCGTCCTCCCCGGAATTCGGGGGCGAGGCGGGGCGATTCTTGGTGATGAGCCCGTTCGTGCCGGACGACCTCATCGCCAAACTCGCCCCGGCCCGTAAGGGCTGTGAGGGCACGTTCGGAGCTTGTTCATTTCCTCCGAATGTTTTAGACTGGTCCAGACCAGTCGGATTCAGGGAGGCTCTATGTCCGAAGAGAGCTTGGTCGGGTCTTACGAGGCGAAGACGCATCTCCCTCAGCTCCTCGACAGAGTCGAGCACGGGGAGACGATCGTCATTACTCGGCATGGGAAGCCGGTCGCGAAGCTCGTTCCCGCCACGACCGAGAAGGCCCGGCCCGACGTGGCTCAAGCGGTCGCGGACATGCTCGCGTTTCGGGACAAGCAAGGGCCGAAGCTCAAGGGCCTCAGGATCCGAGACCTCATCAACGAAGGTCGGCGGTAAGCCAGGGAAAGGAATCCGATGTCAGGAGTCACGGAAAGACTCGTCCTCGACGGCTCGCTCACTCTGGCCTGGTACTTCTCGGACGAAACCGACCCCTACGCCGATGCGGTCGCCCTGGGGCTCGCGACTCGGCAAGCCGTCGTGCCTTCGCTCTGGCGACTCGAAATCGCCAATACGCTGGTCGTTGTGGAGCGGCGGAAGCGGAGCACGGAAGCTCAAGCGGCTGCCTTCATCGCCCGCCTTCAAGTGCTCCCCATCGTCATCGACGACGAGACGGACGTTCGGGCTTGGAGCGAGACCATTCGCCTCGCTCGGGCTCACACGCTCTCGGCCTACGATGCCGCATACCTCGAACTCGCGATGCGGCGAGGTCTTCCGCTCGCATCGCTCGACGACGAGCTCAAGGCGGCGGCCAAGGCCGTCGGCGTGCCGCTGTTCACCGTGTAAAGCGGGAGCAATTCGCTTGCTGGGGTCTCGTTTTCCATTAGCCCTCAGTGGACAATAAATAGGTATTTCGAGCCACTGAGGGAAATTGATGCTGACTCGTCAATGGTACTACTCCTGATCCATAAACTCGCCGGGCGACCCGTCCAACGGTTGGAGTTGATGGAGTGGTCCTTCCTGCTCCGTCATGAGACCGCCTCGAAGGGGGGGGGAGCTCGTTCTGGCCCGTGAGTAGCAATGGAACAGAATACTGGAATAGGCAGCGATGGCTATACCTATTGCCTCACTCGGCACGCCAGCCAGGCCCCGAAGACCGCGAGCAGGTAGCTAGAGGCGATTGTAATCGCTGGCCCATAGAACACCTCGGCCCAAGGAGACCTTTCCGGTTTGAGAGCAGCCATCGCCGCGACGCAAACCGGATAAGCCATGACAAGCAAAACCGCGAAGCGTCGAAGGAACTCGCGGCTCGTCACTGGCATGCGATCGGCCAGCGTTTCTCCTGCCGCCTGCGGACACTGGGGCTACAAGTCCGTCCATGCGTCGAGCCCGGCGAAGATCGGGGTGCGACGGCCTGATTTCGGCCTCATAGCCCCGGAAAAACGCCCTACACCGATCGTATTCCAGTTTTCTGCTCCCATTGCAACTCATGGGCCTTCGACGCTCGTCAGCGGCGCGTACTCCGATACCAACTCCCGCCGATCAGGCCCAGCATGCCGACGCCCAGCAAGACCATCGAGCCGGGCTCGGGGACCGGCCTGATCAGGATCGTCCCGCTGATCGAGACGGACGGGTCCGAGTAGTTGCCCGCGAGCTGGCCCGTGGAAACCACGTCGATCGGCTTGGTTGGAGGCGGCGGGAACGGGCCGGGGAGGGGGAACGGGGGCACGAAGGGGGGATTGTAGGATTGCTGCTGGAGCTTCGTGTCGACCTTCCCATCCTCCTTCTTATTCATGTTGGTGATCACCGCGACGGTGATCGTCGTGATGCCGGTGATCGCGGCCGTGCTGACCCCGGCCGCCGGAGCCCCGAGCGTGCCGAAGCTGCCCCCTGTGGACAATGCCTGGATCCCCACCGTCCCGACGACACCGACGACTCCGATGAGCCCGACCCCGACCTGGGCCAGGGTGTCCCAGAAGCCATCCACCGTCGCGTCGGAATAGGTCCCATTCGTCATGATCGTGAAGTCTCCCAGGGCTCCGGTGTAGGAGAGATTCCCGGTCCAGGAGATGACATCCGTCAAGGCGTTGAAGATCCCGTTGTAGCTGAGGTTCAGGTGGCCGTCGAGGTAGTCCGAGGACAGGTTGTACGCCCAGCCGGTGTCGGAGATCGATCCCGACCAGTTCATGATCCGCCCCGAATCGACCCCCACCAGCGACGAGAACAGGGCGAGATCCTGGGCCACCGCCTCCTGCTGGACGAACAGGTTCGCATCCTTGGGGTCGATGAACCCGGCCGAGGCCCGCGTCGGGAGGGCGAACGTCGTGACGACCAGCGCCAGGGCCGGCGCGAGGAACGACTTCGAAGGCATGGCATCCTCCTAAATCGAAACCAATGGATGTTGGAATTTGACAAGAAGTGAGAATACACCAATCGAATTGAAGTCGGTCAATCAAAAAATCTCCCTCCGGTGGAAATTGGTTGGGAGAGGGCCCAAGGGGCGGGATCGCAAGCCCGGTCCCGCGATCGGGGAAGCCCCGCTTTGATGTGCATGCGAAACCCTCGCGTGCCGATCGAGATGGCCGGGTGGCCTGCTCGAGCGGACCGCGAGCGTCGATCGGCCCTGGAGCCGGCCATTGCCGAGTGCGCGGGCACGACCCGCGAGGTGCCCTCGAAGCCCAGCCTCGCGATCAGTCCGCCACCTTCGTCGGGATGGCGGGCGACTCGGCGTGCTCACGCTCCGAATCCCGGCAATCGGGACAGAAGAGCACCCGAGCCTCGCTCGATGGCCCGACCACGCAGCCGCCCCCGACGGAGGAGTTCGCGTTGGGGAACCTCGCCAAGCGGGCCTCGTACTCGCCGACCTGGGGGAAGCCGAGGCCGTATCGGATCGGGACCACGCCCTCCCGCAAGGCCCGGTCGTGGACCTCGCATCGGACCTTGCCCCGGGCCCGCGCGTCCATCAGGGGGGGCTTCGGAGGCGGGGCGGGAGCCTTGAGCTGCCTCGAGCGCCTCGACGCGAGATCGACGAGATAGGCCCCTCCATCGGGGGACGTGGCGAGGATTGCCCGACCTCGGGCCTGGAGCGACAGTTCCGATCGTAGGGAGGACGATTCGTCGAACATCATCGATCGGGCGAGCATGCTGGGCATCCCGCCCATCTCCCCCGTTCGGGCCCCTTCAACGACTCCCGGCCGGGGGCTTTCGCGGACGACGACATCCCAGAGCCGCGAGCCGGTCTTCGGATCTCTCGCCTCGACCCCATAGACCCACCCGAAGCCCTGTCCCTCGGGGGAGACCTTCCGCGTCGCCCGATATTCCACGCCATCGATGACGACCCGGCCGGTGTCCTTCGGGGCATTCGCGGGCCTGGGGGCCCCCGTCGCGCCCCGCTCGGCGAGGAATCTCAGGCTCGCCGCCAGGAGTAAGCACGCGACCAGCGACGCGATCAGTCGCCACATTCGCCTCGCCCGCCTCGATTTCAACATGAAATCATCCCCCTCCACGCCGCGAGATGCCCGGCACTTCAGCGGCCCGATTCCTGGAGCGACCGACCGGTCGACCAATCTCCTCGGGCCGAGGACCGACCAAGGGTGAACGAACCGGAAGTCTGATCGATTCCGAACATTGGACGACGGGACGCGTCCCGCGGTTCCCTACTCCCGGTTCGACGGGCCTCAGACGTCCAGGCCCGCCGCCCGGAGGATCGCCCCCCCCGCCGAGATCAGCACGATCCCGCCCGTCGCGCAGGCGAACCACCGCCAGAGGTCATCCCAGCGGGTGACGAGATAATAGCCCGCGTAGAACGGGATCACCAGGTAGAGGAACCCATAAAGGAAATCCTCGGAGAACGCCCCGTAAGCCCCGGCGAAGTAGCCCGCCAGGATCATCAGCGACCCGACGATCAGGAGCGTCCCCCCGACGATCATCATCCCTCGGGGGGCGAACATCGCGATCAGGGCCAGGGCCACCGATCCGACCACCCCGATCCGGATCAGCCAGGCCCCCCAGGCGATGTCCGGCCCCTCGGGACGTTCGCGTTTCTTCGAGGGGGCCGATGCGGGCCGTTTCCGGGGCTTCGCGGCGGGCTGGTCCCTCCGGGTCGGGGCGTAGACCGATCCGGAATCCGGGCGCGCCACCGCGATGGCCTCGGCCCGATCCGGCTGGGCTTCCGGTTCTTCCAGCGCGTAGCCGTCGGGCGCGAACTCGCCGGGCACCGGGATGGCGAACCTGTACTGGCACTGCTTGCAGCGGACCTGCCGACCGGCGAAGGTTTCGTCCACCTGTCCCGAGATTCCGCACGACGGGCAAACAAAGGCTATATTCATCGGGACCGTCTCACTTCGGACAACCGTCCAACCTTCCGCGATCCGATGATACCGCCAAATGGAAGAGATGTCCGGAAGAATCGCATCGGCCAGATTGGCAGGTTCCGGGTGTCGTCCTTACAATCCGGCCCGTTCGGCGAACCGGACTTCAAATCGCGAGGGCGGGTCGGAATGACTCACCGAGCAACGGCTTGCGGAATCGAAGAGCGACCTGGCCCGGCTCGATCGAGGGTACGCGAGGTAGTCGGCGCGAGGTTTGCCCTCTAGCATGGGGTCCAGGAACATCTCGATGTCCGGAGGAGAATGAACCATGAGACGATGGCTACTGGGATTCGGGATCGCGGCGTTGGCGATCGGCGGGGCAAATCGGGCCGAGGCCCAGATTCCCGGCACGACGGTGTATGAGACCGTCTCACCTGGTTACAAGACGGTGACTTACGGCGAGCAGACCAAGGTCCGTCGCGGCCTGTTCAAGACGGTCATCAAGCAGAAGCCGGTGGCTTACGTGACCCGGACGCCGCCGGTCGTCCGCGAGACCCGGTATGTCCAGGCCGCGCCGGTGGTCGAGAACGTGGTCGTCCAGCCCGCGCCGATCGCCGAGGACGTCCTGGTCCAGCCCTCGCCGGTCTACGAACGCCGCTACATTCAGCCGGCCCCGATCATCCAGAATCGGGTCTACCAGCCCGAGCCGGTGATCCAGACCCGCTACCTGATCCCGTATCGTTGATCGCGACGATCCCACGACCGAAGGCCCTGGAGTTGGCGAGGTTCCTCGCGAACTCCAGGGCCTCCTGCATGAACGGGGTGTAACCAGATTTTCTGGGGGTCTGTCTCGGCGGAGCAAGCTCCGCCCAGCAAAGCGAGAGCAAGCTCTCGCACTCCAAGGCCTCCGGCGGTCTCTGATGCGGCGGAGCCGCCTTGGAGTGCGGCAGCTTGCTGCCGCTTTCCGCCCCGGAGCTTGCTCCGGGTGCCGATCACCGCCAGAGTCGGCAAAGCAGCTCCAAGAATCCCCGGGTACACCCCATGTACGGGTCATCCCACCGCGCCCGGGCTAGGGGCTACCTCCGGGCCCTCGATCGTGGTACGAAGGAGGGATTCCCCGGGCGCGATCGGGCCGATTCCGTCGACGGGGAGGAGGGTCCTTCCTCGATGCGGATTCCACGCTTGAAAATGCCGATCGCCTTCGCCTTGCTCGGACTTTCGGCGATCGGGGCGGGTCCCCCCGGGCGGGCCGACGAGGTCGCGAGCTTCGATGACGGGGTGGCGACGATCCTCGCCCGGCGCTGCCTCGATTGCCACTCGGGGCCGGAGCCGAAGGGGAAGCTGGACCTCTCCCGCCGATCTTCGGTGATGCAAGGCGGCGAATCCGGCCCGTCCGTCGTGCCGGGACGCCCCGAGGAGAGCGTCTTCTGGGAGCGCGTCGAGGCGGACGAGATGCCACCCAAGGCCGGACTCCCCGAGTCGGAGAAGGCCGCACTCCGCGACTGGATCGCCGGTGGGGCCCGATGGGGGACCGACCCGATCGACTCGTTCCGGATCTCGACCTCGCGCCGGGCCGGTCGCGACTGGTGGTCGCTCCAGCCGGTGGCCCGGCCCGAGATCCCGGCGACTCGCGATTCGAAATGGGCGCGGTCGCCCATCGACGCCTTCATCCTGGCGAAGCTGGAAGCCAATGGCCTGACGCCCGCCCCCGAGGCCGACCGTCGATCGCTGATCCGCCGGGTCAGCTTCGACCTGACCGGTCTCCCGCCGACGCCCGAGGAGGTCGACGCCTTCCTGGCCGATGACTCGCCGTTCGCTTACGAGAATCTGGTCGACCGCCTGCTCGAGTCCCCCCAGTACGGGGTCCGCTGGGCCCGCTGGTGGCTGGACCTCGCCCGGTTCGGCGAGAGCCACGGGTTCGAGTACGACGAGTTCCGCCCGAACGCCTGGCGCTATCGAGACTGGGTCGTCGGGGCCTTGAACCGAGATCTCCCTTACGACGAATTCGCCCGGCTCCAGCTCGCCGGGGACCTCCTGGCCCCCGACGATCCATCGAGCGTCGAGGCGACCGGCTTCCTCGTCGCCGGGGCCTACGACACCGTCGGTCAGAACCAGATCAGCCAGGTGATGAAGGCCGTCGTCCGGGCCGACGAGATCGAGGATTACGTGGGGACCGTGGGCCAGGCCTTCCTCGGCCTGACCGTCCATTGCGCCCGCTGCCACGACCACAAGTTCGACCCGATCCGACAGGCCGAATACTACCGGATGGCCTCCGCCTTCGGAGGGGTCCGACACGGCGAACGCGACCTCTCGACGATCGACCCGGACCTGATCGCGAACCGCCGGAAGATCGAGGCGTTGGCCGCCCGGATCGAGGCGATCGAGCGTCCGGCCCGAGAGCGAATCCGGGCCGAACGAGGGGCTCCCGCCGAGACCGGCCCGACCCCGATGGCCTCCTGGGATTTCGCGAAGGGGCTGGACGATGGGGTGGGATCGCTCAAGCTCACCCTCGAAGGAGGGGCGACCCTCACGCCCGAAGGGCTCCGGCTCGACGGCAAGACCGGGTACGCGTCCTCGGCCCCGCTGGCGAAGTCGCTCAAGGCGAAAACCATCGAAGCGTGGGTCCAACTGGACAACCTGGAACAGCGAGGCGGCGGCGTGATCGGCCTCCAGTTGGAGGACGGTCGGCAATTCGACGCCCTCGTCTTCGGCGAGCAGGAGCCCGGCCGCTGGATGGCCGGCAGCGAGGGGTTCGCCCGCACGAAGGGGGTGGGCGGCGAGGCCGAGACCGAGGCGGCCCGACGCGCGGTCCACGTCGCGATCACCTATGCCGACGATGGCACGATCCGGATCTATCGCGAGGGCCAGCCCTATGGCCAATCCTATGACTCGAAAGGGCCGGTCGAGTTCGCCGCCGGAGAGGCTCGGGTGGTCTTCGGGCTCCGCCACGCCCCGGTCGGCGGCAATCGGATGCTCGCCGGGACGATCCTCCGCGCCCGACTCCACGACCGGGCCCTGGCCCCCTCCGAGGTCGCCGCATCCGCGAAGAGTTCGGGCGATTTCGTCTCGATCGAGGAGATCGCCCGGGCACTCGCCCCCGAACTTCGCGAGGAGCGCGCGAGGCTCGTCGGCGAGATCGAGTCGCTCCGGACCTCGAGCGCGGGCCGGGTTCACAAGGCTTACGCGGTAACCCCCCGAGAGTCGGAGGTGGCCCACATCCAGATCCGGGGCAACCCCGGCCAGCCCGGCGAGGTGGTCTCGGCCGGCGGCGTCGCGGCGGTGGCCGGCCCCTCCGCCGACTTCGGGCTCGCGCCCGATGCCCCCGAGGCCGAGCGCCGGAAGGCCCTGGCCCGCTGGATCACCGACCCGGCCAATCCGCTCTTCGCCCGGACGGTGGCCAACCGGCTCTGGCAGGCCCACTTCGGCTCGGGCCTGATCGAGACGCCCAGCGACCTCGGCTTCAACGGCGGGAGGCCTTCGCATCCCGAGCTGCTGGACTGGCTCGCGTCGGAGGCCCGCTCGTGGGGGTGGAGCCTCAAGGCGATCCATCGGCTGATCGTCACGTCGGCAACCTATCGCCAGTCGTCCCGGCCCGACCCGGCGGCGATGGCGAAGGACGCGGGCGACCGCCTCCTCTGGCGGAAGGCCCCGACCCGGCTGGAGGCCGAGATGGTCCGCGACGCGATGCTGAGCGTCTCGGGCAAGCTCGACCCGACCCTCGGCGGCCCGAGCTTCCAGGATCACGAGATGATCCTGACCAAGGGCTCGTCCTCGCTCCTGTACGTCCCGGTCGAGCCGGGAGCCCCCGCGCACGACCGAAGGACGCTCTACCGGGCCTGGTCGCGAGGGGGACGGAGCGACCTGCTTGACGCGTTCGACTGCCCCGACCCCTCGGCCACCTCGCCCCGGAGGCCCGTCACCACCACGCCGCTCCAGGCCCTGGCGATGATGAACAATGCCCTGGTCCTTTATCTGTCCGACGCCCTGGCCGGACGCCTGGCCCGGGAGGCCGGGCCCGACCCGGCTCGGCAGGTCGACCGGGCCTATCGCCTGGCCTTCGGCCGGGACCCCGCCCCCGACGAGCGGGCGAGGGCCATCCCGATCGTCGAGCAGTTCGGCGCGGCCACGCTGGCCCGTGCCTTGTTCAATAGCGGCGAGTTCTTCTATCTCGATTGATCGAATTCGCCGAGGGAGTTGCTCGATGGACCGTCGCGAGTTTTTCTCCTGGGTCCGGGGCGGACTGGCCGGCGCGGCGGCCGCCTCCTTGATGGTCCGAGACGGGACCGCCCGAGCTGGGGTGCCCCCCGAGTCCGACCCCCCCGGACCTCACTTCGCCCCCAGGGCCAGGCGAGCCATCCACATCTGCCTCTGCGGTGCGATGAGCCACGTCGACTCGTTCGACTACAAGCCCGACCTGATCGCCTCGCATGGCCAGTCGCTCAAGTCCGATACCAAGCCCGACGTCTTCTTCGGGAGGGTCGGCCGACTCCGCAAGCCCGACTGGGATTTCCGCCAGAAGGGCGAGTCCGGCCTCTGGGTCTCCGACCTCTTCCCCCACCTCGGCGAGGTGGCCGACGAGTTGACCGTGATCCGCTCGATGGTCGCCGAGACCGCCAACCACACCCCGGCCACCTTCCAGGAAAACAGCGGGTTCCGGCTCAACGGCTTCCCCGCGATGGGCTCCTGGCTGAGCTACGGCCTGGGGAGCGAGTCGGAGGACCTCCCGGCGTTCGTCGTGATTCCCGACGCCCGCGAGCTGCCCGCCGGCGGGGCGATCAACTGGTCCAACGGGTTCCTCCCCGCCCGTCACCAGGGCGTCGTCATCCAGCCCAAAGGGGAGCCGATCGACGACCTCTTCCCGAGCCGGTCGATCCCCCCCGGGGCCGAGTCCGCCGCCCGGGAGCTGGTCGCCGAGATGAACCGGCGGCACCTGGAGGCCCACTCCGGGGAGGATGCACTGATCGCCCGGATCAAGGGCTACGAGCTGGCCGCGCGAATGCAGACGTCGGTCCCCAAGGTGGCCGACCTGAAGGGGGAATCGGCGGAGTCCCTCGCGCTCTACGGGGTCGACCAGCCCGAGACGGCCGATTTCGGCCGCTCCTGCCTGATCGCCCGGCGGCTCCTGGAACGGGGCGTCCGTTTCGTCCAGCTCCTCTCGGGCGGGACGTTCGGCAGCCCCCGGAGGAACTGGGACGGGCATGAAAACATGAAGGAGAACCACGGACAGGAGGCCCTCCGGATCGACCGGCCCGTCGCCGGGCTCCTCCGCGACCTCCGCCGCCGGGGGATGCTCGACGACACCCTGGTCCTGTTCACCACCGAATTCGGCCGGACCCCGTTCACCCAGTCGGCCGCCGACGTCGTGGGCCTGGGCCGGGATCACAACGCCGAAGGCTTCAGCGTCTGGCTCGCCGGGGCAGGCCTCAAGCACGGCCACGCCCACGGATCGACCGACGAGGTCGGATGGAGGGCCGCCGACGACCCCGTGACCTGGCCCGACTTCCACGCCACCGTCCTGCACCTCCTGGGGATCGACCACGAACGCCTGACCTATTATCACAACGGCATTCAACGTCGGCTGACCAACGTTCATGGCCACGTCATCAAGTCGATCTTGGCTTGAATGGAATGCCTCCCTCTCCCTTTGGGAGAGGGCCGGGGTGAGGGTCTTCCCTCGCGACCAGTGACCTCCGACGATCCGATTCGGGGCTCGAAGGTGTGGCGAAAGGCCCCTCACCCCAACCCTCTCCCGGGGGGAGAGGGAGACAAACATTCGCAATCCTGCCTTGGATCGTTCAGGGGCGATTGCCCCCGGCACTCCCGCCCGGCCCGGAGTATCCCGGCCCCCGGACGATTTCGCCCGGCAAGGCCCCGGTATGCCTCCCTCCACGGACGACGGCCACGCCATTGACGAACACGTCGCGGATCCCGACCGAGGTCTGGTGAGGCGCCTCGTAAGTCGCGCGGTCGCCGACGGTGAGCGGGTCGAAGATCACCAGATCGGCGCGGAACCCTTCGCGGATCAGCCCTCGATCGCGGATCGACAGGCGGGCGGCGGTGGCCGAGGTCATCTTGCGGATCGCGTCTTCGAGGGTCAGGACCTTCTCCTCTCGGACGTACTTGCCGAGGACCCTCGCGAACGTCCCGTAGGATCGGGGGTGGACCAGCCCCTTGGCCTTCTCGGGGTCGTGGCCCCCGGCGTCGGTCCCGAACTTGATCCAGGGCTGGCGGAGCTGGAGCCGGAGGTTCTCCTCGCTCATCATGAAGTAAATCGTTCCGATCCGCTGGCGTTCGGCCAGGAGCAGGTCGATCGCCGTGTCGACCCACGGCTTCCCTTCGAGTCGCGCGATCTCGGCGAGCCGCATCCCGGCGTACTTCTTCGTCGATGGCTTTTCCAGGCCGAGGATCAAGACCTCTTCGGGCGTGGATAGCTCGACCAGATTTTCCCAGGGCTCGGTCGGGTGCAGGACCTCCTCGCGGATCCTGGCCCGGGTCTGGGGGTCGGCCAGGTTGTCCAGAAGCTTGCCGTTGGCCGAGGCCCAGGGGGGGAGGCAGGCGGTCAGGCCGGTCCCGGCGGCGACGTAAGGGTACATGTCGGCCGAGACGTCCAGCCCCCCGGCGCGGGCCCGGTTGATCTTCTCGACGGCGAGCTTCGCCTTGTCCCAGTTCCGCCGCCCGGCGGCCTTGAGGTGGTAGATCTCGACCGGGACACCCCCCTCGCGACCGATCCGGATCGCCTCGTCGATCGCTTCCAGGAGCTGGTCGGCCTCGGACCTCATGTGGGTGATGTAGAGCCCTCCGAACGGGGCCATCTCACGCGAGAGCGCGATCAGGTCTTCGGTCGAGACGAACGTGTCGGGCGGATAGATCAGGGCCGAGGCCAGGCCGAACGCCCCGTCCTTCATCGCCTCGCGGACCAGCCGCTTCATCGTGGATAGCTCGGACGAGGTCGGCGCCCCGGGCTTCATCCCCTTCACATAAGATCGAATCGTCTGCGAGCCGACGAACGAGCCGAAGTTGGCCGATCCCCCGTGCTTCTTCATCGCCTTGAGCCAGGCGTCGAACCCTCGAGGGCCATCGAACCGCTTCGAGGGGGCGTCGCTCTCCCCTTCGCCCAGGATCTCGGTCGTCACCCCCTGGGTCACCTTGCCGACGAGCCTCCCGTCCCCCCCCAGCAAGGCCTCGCGCGAGTGGCTCTGGATGTCGATGAACCCGGGGGCGACGACCATCCCCGAGGCATCCACCCGGACCTTCGCCGGGACCTCGCGGAGCTGCCCGCCCGGGGTGATCCGCTCGATGGTGTTTCCCGACACGGCCAGGTCGCCGACGAACCAGGCGTTCCCGGTCCCGTCCACCACCCGACCCCCCAGGATCACCAGGTCATAAGGCGGGCCTTCGGCCCTCGACTCCGAGGTCAGGATCGCGAGCAAGGCGAGTGCGAGGAGGCGGATGGTCATGAGTTCGAGTCGTCCCCGGGGGTGGGTCGGTTCGGCGGGATGGATCGGGCCAGATCGCAGGATAATCGGTCGAGACGCCCCGGGCAATCTTCGGTGCTGGGCTCGGTCGTGTGAGCCAGGGAATTGCAAACTCCCCGAACGAAGGATTTCGGCGTGCCTGTGTCCGGCCCACTCGGTATGATCTCCCCGAAGGAGACACCGCATGCGACGCTTCTCGATCCTGAGTCTGATGGGCCTGGTGCTGGCGATGGCCGTCTCGTTCGCCGCGCTCCGGGGGGCGAACGATTGGTGGGCGGGCGGCCTGGTGCTGGCCACGCTCGGTCTGCTCGGATATGGGATCCTGGCCGCCTGGCATGGTCGGGGGAGGAGTCGTGCCGCCTGGCTGGGTTTCCTCGTGTTTGCGGGGGGATATTTCTTCGCGATCAGGACGCTGCCCGATCCCGAAGCAAGCTGGCTGCCGACCTCGCAAGCCCTGCAGATCTTCCAGGACCGGTGGTTCGGCGGGAGCGCGATCACAGTCATCTTTGCGGCAACGGGGACGACTCCGTCGTCGTTGAGCTTGGGCAACTTTGTAGTCTCCCCGGTTCCTTCCGGTAACCCAGCAACGAACACCACGATCTCCGCCAACACGATCGCATATACGACTCAGGTCGGTGTCAGTGGTACAACTTCGTCGGGGGGCTTTGTCCCTACTCCCATGTGGCCGCTCGTGCCGAACCAGGCTGCGTTCACGAACGTCGGGCAAAGTCTGTTCGCCCTGCTCGTCGGATGGATCGGGGCCTTGCTCTCCCGCTGGATGTGGACCAGGCGAGCGGCTCAGGAACCGAGCTAACCGGAGGCCGTGTTCCCTCGATCCTCCAGTCAGATAACCGAAGGATTTCGGCGTGCCTCCTCCCGGCCCGGTCGGTATGATCTCCCCGAAGGAGACACCGCATGCGACGCTTCTCGATCCTGAGTCTGATGGGCCTGGTGCTGGCCGTGGCGATTTCGTTCGCCGCGCTCCGGGGGGCGAACGATTGGTGGGCGGGCGGCCTGGTGCTGGCCACGCTCGGTCTGCTCGGATATGGGATCCTGGCCGCCTGGCATGGTCGGGGGAGGAGTCGTGCCGCCTGGCTGGGCTTCCTCGTGTTTGCGGGGGGATATTTCTTCGCGATCAGGACGCTGCCCGATCCCGAAGCAAGCTGGCTGCCGACCTCGCAAGCCCTGCAGATCTTCCAGGACCGGTGGTTCGGGGCGAGTTTCTTCACGATTAGTCTCGCGACAACCACGACGACTCCGGGAGGGCCAGGCACCAGCAACTTCGTGGTCTCCACAGTCCCATCGGGGAACTCCGCGACGAGCACGACGATCTCGGCCAACACGGTCGCCATCAGGAATCCGGTCACCGTCGGTAGCTCCACAGGATTAAATGCCCAATTTTACAACGGCCTCTGGCCGCTCGTGCCGAACCGGGCCGCTTTCACCAACGTCGGGCACAGCCTGTTCGCCCTGCTGGCTGGGTGGTTCGGGGCGTTCCTCTCCCGCTGGATGTGGGCGAGGCGCGAGGCCCGAGACCGCATTGAAGCGGTTTCGATCGCCCCCGATACCCAACCGGCCTGATCGACCAGCCCACGAGGTGCCCCATGACTTCGATGATCCGACCGGCCTTCCTGGCGTCACTCGTCTACTTCTCGATCGCGACCTGCCGGCCCGACCCGGCGTCGGCCGAGATCCTCTTCAAGGCCGACTTCGAGACCGGCGACTTCAGCCAGTTCACCGGCCGGAGCAGGAACATCAAGCCGGGGCACATCGAGGTCGACACCGACGTCGTCCACTCGGGCAAGTACTCGGGCCGGTTCACGATCCACGAGGAGAACGTCTTCAACGCCCGACAACTCCGGGTCCAGGCCAACGGGCCCAAGGTCACGGTCGAGGAGGGCTCCGACACCTTCGTGTCGTTCTACCTGTTCATGAAGGACGCACCCAAAGATCGCGACAATTTCTTCTACTGGGAGGGGAGCCCGCCCCCGCGCTACAACAACGTGATGACCTGGTGGGTGGAGCCGAAGGCGGACGGGTCGGGCACGCTCATCAAGTACGGCACGGGGAACCTGGGCCGGAAGGGCGTCCACTGGGAGGCCGACTTCGCCACCGGCAAGTGGCACCAGCTCGGCATGCACATCCACTGGTCCGAGGATCCGACCAAGGGGAACGTCAGGCTCTGGTGGGACGGCGTGGAGGTCCTGGACAAGAAGGTCCAGACCAAGGGGCCGGAGGCCGTCTATTTCTCCCAGCCGGGCATCCATCGCACCCCGCACAGCAAGTCGGAAGACACCATCTACTTCGATGACATCCTCTGCGCCACGACGCTGGAGGAGATCGAGATCCGCGAGCCGGACGAGGCGAAGGCGAGGTGACGGCGGGGGTCTTCGGGAGCTTGCTAGAATCATCTCGATCTCCCCCTCACCAGCTCGAACTCTCCTTCGAGCAGCCATATTTTCACGACCTCGTAATCCTCGCTCTCGAAGACGACGCGGTTCCCCTGGTTCGGGTCGAACACCCGGAGGCGCCGCTTCCCGTCCGGGGCCGGTCGGACGATCAGGAGATAGGGAAGATCAAGGCCCCGGTCGTCCGCCCAGACCTCGAACCAGCGATCTTCCGACGGGCCCAGCAGCGAAGCTTGGCCGGGGGTTCCTCGGCATTCCTCCGAGTCGGGGCGCATGCCCAGCTCGGCCCACTCCTCCAGGCTGGAATAGATCTCGGTCGCGGGCCAGGGCGGTTCCTCGGGCAGGTACCGGGACCAGGTCAGGTGGACGACCGCCACCCGGCCCGTGCCGTCGAGCAGCTGAAACAGCACCTCATCGCAGCTCGCATGCTTGCCGATCGCCTTCGATGGGATCCCGTGAAGCGGGTGGCCGGGGCCAACCTCTCGGACGAGTTCACGTTCGAGTGTGACGGCGACTTCCTGTCCCCACTCGGCCGTTGACCACCAGGGGTCAAGCCATTCCACCGATGATCGCCTCCGCCAGGCTCCCGACCTCGATCGCCCCGATTCGAAGAAGGCAGGTGCGGCCGCCAGCCGTCCCGATTTTATATGGTATGAGATCGTGATCGATCATCCGGCCAGTTCGCGGAGCCTGCGGACCAGGTCGAGCGCCTGTTCGGGCGCGAGGCCCACGATGTCGATGTTCCGGAGCTCTTCCAGGATCGGGTCGGGCAGGGCGGCGAAGAGGCTGTTTTGCAGGGCCCGGCCGGTCTTGACCCTGGGGACGGGGCCGGCGGTGGACTCGGGGACGTGCTGCTTTTCGAGGAAGGCGAGGATCTCCCGGGCTCTGGTCAGGACGGGGCTAGGGACTCCGGCGAGGCGGGCGACGTGGATTCCGTAACTCTGGTCGGCCCCCCCGGGGACGATCCGGTGGAGGAAGACGATCTCCCCGTCGTGCTCGCGGACCGCGACGTTGGCGTTCCGGAGCCGGGGCTTGGTCTTCTCGAGTTCGACCAGCTCGTGGTAGTGGGTGGCGAAGAGGGTCCGGGCCCCAACCTGGTCGTGGATGTGCTCGGCGATCGCCCAGGCGAGCGAGACGCCGTCGAAGGTGCTGGTCCCCCGGCCGATCTCGTCGAGGATCACCAGGCTCCGGGGGGTGGCATTGTTGAGGATGTTGGCCGTCTCGGTCATCTCGACCATGAACGTGCTCTGCCCTCGGCCTAATTCGTCGGTCGCGCCGACCCTGGCGAACAGCCGATCGACGATCCCGACGCGGGCGCTCCGGGCGGGGACGAATCCCCCCATCTGGGCGAGGATCGCGGTGAGGGCCACTTGCCGGATATAGGTGCTCTTGCCGGCCATGTTCGGCCCGGTGATCAGGAGGACCTGGCTCTGGTGGGGTTCGAGCTTCAGGTCGTTGGGCACGAACGCGCCGGGGGGCATCAGGACGTCGAGCACGGGATGCCGACCGGCCTCGATTTCGAGGATGGGCTCCTCGAACATCTCGGGGCGGCAATAGCCCTGCTTGGCGGCGAGTTCGGCCAGGCCGCAGAGGACGTCGATCTGCGCCAGGACGGCCCCCGCCTGGACCAGCCGGGGGGCGTCGGCGGCCACGCGATCCCGGAGGGTCGTGAAAAGTTCATATTCGAGGGCGTTGGCGCGATCCTCGGCGTTCCGGACCTTGTCCTCGTATTCCTTCAGCTCGGGGGTGATGTAGCGCTCGGCGTTCTTGACGGTCTGCTTGCGGATGTAGTCGCCGGGGATCTTGGCCCCGTTGCCGCTCTGGGCGTGGGTGACCTCGATGTAGTAGCCGAAGACCTTGTTGAAGCCGACCTTCAGGCCGTTGATCCCGGTCCGGCGGACCTGGTCGGACTGATAGCGGGCGATCCAGGTCTTGCCGCCCCGGGCCAGGTCGCGCTGCTCGTCGAGGTCGGCATGGTAGCCGTCGCGGATCAGTCCGCCTTCCTTGATCGCGAGCGGGGGGTCGTCGACCAGGGCCGACTCGATCGCGGCTCGGACCTCGGGGCAGAGTTCGATCCCTGCTTCCAGCTCGGCCAGTCGCTTCGAGGGCCGGGCCGTGAGGCGAGCCTTGACCTTGGGCAGGACCGCGAGCGTCCGGGCGAGCGCGACGAGGTCCCGGGGCGAGGCCCGCCCGGTCCCGATCCGGGCGGCCAGCCGTTCCAGGTCGCTGGCCCCGCCGAGCACGGCCCGGAGGTCGGAGCGGAGGCCGGTATCGCGGACCAGCTCGGCGACGGCCTCGTGACGCTCGACGATCGCGACCAGGTTGGTCAGGGGGGAGGTCAACCAGTCGCTCAGGAGCCGGGCCCCCATCGGCGTGCAGGTCCGGTCGATCGCCTGGAGGAGCGAGCCTTCGCGGCGGGCGTCGCGGAGGGTCCGGGTCAGTTCCAGGCTCCTCCGAGTCATCTCGTCGAGCGCCAGGACGTCCTTACGGTGGTAGGGCGTCAGGCGGGCGATATGGCCGATCGCGGTCTTCTGGGTGTCTCGGAGGTACGCGATCAAGGCCCCGGCGGCCTGGACCTCGGGGCAATCGTCCTCGATCCCGAACCCGGCCAGGGTGGTCGTGGCGAACTGCTCGTTGAGGACCTTCTGCGCCTGTTCGAGGACGAAATCCCAGGAGGGCCGGGGGGTGACCACCAGCTTCGAGTCGAAGCGGAGGGTCCGGACCCAGGGGGCTTCGAGCGCCGTCTCGGAGATCAGGACTTCCGGCGGGTTGAGCCGGGCCATCTCGTCGACTAATTCGGTCCGCGAGACGCAGGTCAGTGAGAACCGGCCGGTCGAGAGTTCCACCCAGGCCAGGCCGAGCTTGCCCCGGACCTCCACCACCGCCGCCAAGTAGTTCGCGACCCGGGGATCGAGGAAGGCGTCCTCGGTCAGGGTTCCCGGCGTGACGACCCGGACGATGTCCCGCTTGACGACCCCCTTGGCGAACCGGGGGTCTTCCACCTGTTCGCAGACCGCGGCCCGGACGCCGGCCTTGACCAGCCGGGCCAGGTACGATTCGAGCGCGGGGTGGGGGAAGCCCGCCATCTTGGTGGCGTTGGGCCCCTTATCCTTGTCGCGGGTGGCGACGGCCAGGCCGAGGAGTTCGCTGGCCCGTTCGGCGTCGTCGCCGAACATCTCGTAGAAGTCGCCCATCCGGAAGAGCAACAGCGCCTCGGGATCGCGAGCCTTGAGCTCGCGATACTGCTGCATCATCGGGGTCGCGGGGAGGTCACTGCTCATTGAGGGCGGCGGAGCCGGGCGAGGAGTCGGGACGCGCCGCCCCGGCGTTCGAAACGAACGGAGCAGGGCAGGGCAAGCCCTGCGGAGGAATGTTCATACGGATGATCGGCTCAGAACTTGTCGAGCGCGGCCTGTTCTTCGGAGTGGATCTCGAAGACCTGGTCGAGACGGGTGATCCGGAAGACTTCGAGGAGATCGGGGTGGATGCAGCAGAGCTTGAGCTTGCCCTTGACCGCACCGACCTTCTTCTTGAGGTTGATCAGCTTGCCGAGAGCGGCCGACGATAGATACTGGACATTGCCGAAGTTCAGCAGGAGGTCCTTGTGTCCCTCGTCTTCCACCAGAGCATAAAGCTGATCGCCTACTTCCTGGATGTTCTCGTCGGTCACGATCTTCGTGTCCACGAAGCTGACGACCGTGACCCCATCCACGTTCTCGAGGCGGAGATGACGGCGTGGGGCTTGCGACATCGAGGCAGACTCCTCATCACTGGGTCGGGCTTGGGGCAATTCGTGAATCGGTTCGACCGAGACCGCCGACCCCGGAGAGGCGCGATATCTCGGCACCGGATCGGCCTACGCGACAGACCTACCGGACAATCATAGCTTACAGAATGACCAGATCGCGACCGGGAAGCAAGGGCCGACCGGACTCACGCTCCGATGATTGACGGCAGTCCACATTGACAGCTAGAATGCCGCGCATCCCGGCCATGCGGGGCGGCCGGGGAACGTCGCTCATGCTCTGCTTCGGGGAATAAACTGCTGACCGACGTCCTCAGGCGGTCCTGGCCTCACCTCGCCAGCCTGCTCTCCGGGCTCTCCGGGTTGATCGCGATCGGCTTGACGCTCCTCTGGATCTCCAGCGATCGGTGGTACACAACGGCCGGGTTCGATTTCGAGGAAGCTCGGGCAGGTCGAGTCCTCGTCCGCTATGACCGAGTCCGGTGGGACGCCCGGTGCTTCTGGGCGGGGTCGGCCGAGCAATTTCACGAACCCGGCGATCATCCGCTCGATTGGTGGGACCCGGGCGGGACGCTGCTGGCCCCCTCCATCACCCCGATGCCCCGGAGCCTCGCGAATCGCCTGGGGTGGTGGCTGATCCGCGACGTCGCCGAGGACCCCTACGAGCCGACCCGGTATTCCGGGGCGATCGCCAGCCGGTGGATCGGCATCCCCGGCTGGATTCCCCCGGCCTGCTTCGCGGCCTGGCCCCTGGCGCGTCGGATCGGTCGGGGACGATCCCGACGAACCGCGACGGGCGTCGGCCCGATTGTCGAGGGAGTCCCGTCGCGGTAGGCTACCGGCTGGAATCCTCGAACGGACCGGAGCCCGCCGATGCCGACCTCTCTGCCGACCGCCGAGCAGCTCGAAGCCCTCAAGAAATACAACACGCCGACGATCGCCAACGCGATCGAGGTGTTCAATATCCGGGGACGGCACCTCGGATTCCTCCCCCACCAGATCCGGTGCCTGCTGCCGGACCTCGGGCCGATCGTCGGCTACGCGGTGACCTCGGTCACCCAGGCCGCGCCCCCAACCGAGACGGGACCCGACCTGAACGCCGACTACCTCCGCTATGTCGCGGCCCAGCCCGGCCCCAAGATCGCGGTGGGGCAGGACCTCGACAATCCCCCCGGCCTGGGGGCGCAGTTCGGCGAGGTCAACGCCACGATTCACCAGAAGCTCGGCTGCGTCGGCCACATCACCGACGGCTGCCCCCGCGACCTCGACGAGGTCCACGCCCTGGGGTTCCAGCTCTTCGGGCTCAACCCCTGCGTGAGCCACGCCTACGTCCGGCTGGTCGACTTCGGCAAGCCGGTCAAGCTGGCCGGGGTCGAGGTCATGCCCGGCGAGCTGATCCACGCCGACAAGCACGGCGTCTGCCTGATCCCGATCGATTGCGCCACCAAGCTGCTCGACGCCTGCGCCGAGGTCGAACGGCTGGAGCGGCCGCTCCTGGAACATTGCCGGTCGAATCTGTTCGACCTGGAGGAGTACATCCGGCTCCGGGCCGACATGAAGTCGAAGATTCGCGAGTGATCAGGCCCGACGCTGCGGGAGGACCACCGCCTGATACCGGCCGTGTCGGACCAGGGCGTCGACCGGCCGGGTGGCGTCGAGGCTCTTCCCCTCGGCGATCCAGCGCCCCTTGCGATACTCGAAGAGCGCGGTGGCGTGGCGCGTCGAGGATTCGTCGAAGGCTTCGGTCTCGAAGTGGATCTCGACCAGGGCGAGGAGTCGCTGAGTCTGCTTGTCGCGGGCCCAGAGGACCTCGTCATGCCAGTGGGCGTCCTCCCAGCGAAGTCGCTCGATCGGGTCGACCTGGCCCATCGCCTTGAGGAACCGGGCCTCCAGCCACTCGCGCTGCTGACGGAAGGAGAGTCGGGCCTGATCGACCTGCAATTCCTCGACGACCTGACGGAGCGGCTTGCGGACGATCAGCCAGGAAGCGACCAGGCAGGCTGGCAGGACAACGCCCCAGATGATCCAGCCCATGGCCGTTCCTCCGATGATCCGCGTTCCGTCCTCCCGCGTTCGCGTGTATTATAGATTGATGAAGCCCGGGCGAGCAAGCGGGCGTCCGGAGGGGCGAGGGACGAACCGGCCGGATCCTCGATCGGCCTTCGCCCCGTCGACCGCCCGGGATTCCCCCACCTCGAAGGATCGAGGCCGATGAGAGCGAAATTCGGTTCCCACATGTCGATGGCCGGCGGTCACGACCGCGCGGTCCGCTCGGCGCACGCGGTCGGGTTCTCGACCGTCCAGGTGTTCACCAAGAGCAATAATCAGTGGCGAGCCGCGGCGTTGACCGACGCCCACGTCTCGGCCTTCCGCGCGGCCCTGGCCGAGACGGGGGTCTCCGAGCCGATCGCGCATGCCTCGTACCTGATCAACCTGGCCAGCCCCGATGATGCCCTCTGGGAGAAGTCGATCGCCTCGACGGCCCTGGAGATCGAACGAGGCGAGGCCCTGGGGATCGGCGACCTGGTGATGCACCCCGGGGCCCACGTGGGGCAGGGGGAGGAGGCCGGGCTCGGCCGGATCGCCAGGGGGCTGGATGAGGTCCACCGGCGGACCCGCGGGGTGGCCCTCAAGATTGCGCTGGAGACAACCGCGGGGCAGGGGACCTGCCTGGGGCACCGGTTCGAGCATATCGGGCGGCTCCTGGAGATGGTCGAGGAGCCCGAGCGGCTCGGGGTTTGCGTGGATACCTGCCATATTTTCGCGGCGGGGTATCCCCTGGGGACGGACACCGAGTACCATGATACGATGGCGGAGTTGGACCGGGCAATCGGGACCGAGCAGGTCCGAGTCTGGCACCTCAACGACAGCCTGAAGCCACAGGGGAGCCGGGTCGACCGACACGCCGGGATCGGCCGCGGACACATCGGCATCGAGCCATTCCGGCGACTGGTCAACGACCCGCGTTTCCGGCATCTTCCGATGATCCTGGAGACGCCCAAGGGTGAAGAAGAGGGTGAGGACCTCGACGCCGTGAACCTTCGACTCCTCCGGGGGCTCGAAGCAGCGTCGGCCGTCAGCGCTTGACCCCCTCTGATGCGAGCGGCGCGGGACGGGAGGGGTAGTCTCGGATGGATGAGTTCCCGACGAACAGCAAGACAAGCTCGACCACGGCCAGCCCTTCGGCGGCCGACGAAGCCAGCCTCTTCATCAACCGCGAGCTGAGCTGGCTCGACTTCGACGAACGGGTCCTGGAAGAGGCCCGCGACGAATCGAACCCGCTCCTGGAACAGCTCCGGTTCCTGGCGATCTCGGCGTCGAACCTCGACGAGTTCTTCGAGGTCCGCGTGGCCGGGCTCCAGGCGCAGCTCTACGACAGCCTGGAGCCCCAGGACACCCCGCCCGAGGGGATGAGCCCGCTGGCCCAGGTCTCCGAGATCTCGAAAAGGGCGCACGACTTCGTCGATCGCCAGTACCAGACCTGGCACGAGTTGCTCCGCCCCCAGCTCGCCAAGTATGGGATCCTGGTCTGCGAGCCCGAAGAACTCAGCCCCGAGGAGATCTCCTACCTCGATAGCTACTTCGACAGCCAGGTCTACCCGGTCCTGACCCCGCTGGCGATCGACCCGGCGCACCCCTTCCCGCACCTGCACAACAAGAGCCTCAACCTGATCCTCCGGATCGAGACGCTGGGCCAGGACCCCCCCCGTCAGCTCTACGCGGTCCTCCAGGTCCCCTCGGTCCTGAACCGCCTGGTCCCCCTGCCCAAGGCGGGCGACGGGCCGGCCAAGAATCGGTTCGTCCTCCTGGAATCGGTGATCGCGCCGAGGCTCGACGCCCTCTTCGGGGGCTTCCAGGTGGCCGCCTGCGTGCCGTTCCGCGTGACCCGCAACAGCGACCTGACGATCCAGGAGACCGAGGTCAAGAGCAGCCTCCTGTCGACGGTCCAGGAGACGCTCCGGATGAGGAAGTGGGGAGCCGCGGTCCGACTGGAGATCGACCAGAGGGTCGACGAGGGGTTCCTCGCGCAGCTCCAGATGGCCTCAGCGCTGGACCTCGACGACCGGGACGTCTACAAGGTGGCCGGCCCGGTCGACCTCACCGTTTTGTCGGCCCTCTGGAAGATTGAGGGGTTCCGCGAGCTGAAGGAGCCCACCTACGAGCCCCAGATGCCCGCCGCCCTGGCCAACGGGGCCGACATCTTCGCGGCAATCCGCGAGCAAGACCTCCTGGTCCACCACCCTTACGAGTCGTTCGAGTCGGTCATCCAGTTCATCGAGCAGGCGGCCGAGGACCCGAACGTCCTGGCGATCAAGCAGACGCTCTATCGGACCGCCGAGGCCAACCCGATCATCACCGCGCTGGCCCGAGCCGCCGAGAATGGCAAGCAGGTCACGGCCCTGGTCGAGCTCCAGGCCCGGCTCGACGAGGAGAACAACATCGTCAAGGCCCGGGCCCTCCAGAAGGCCGGGGTCCACGTCGTTTACGGGATGGTCGGCCTGAAGACCCACTGCAAGGCCTGCCTGGTCGTCCGCCGCGACAAGGACGGAATCCGTCGATACGTCCACCTCGGGACCGGTAACTACAACCCGACCACCGCCAAGATCTACACCGATCTGAGCTTCTTCACCTGCCGCCCCGACTTCGGCGAGGACGCCAGCGCCCTGTTCAACCTGCTGACCGGCTACTCGCAGGGGCATGGCTGGAAGAAGCTGACGATCGCGCCGATGAACCTGGCCGATCGCCTGATCTCCCTGATCGACCGCGAGCGGATGAACGCCGAGGCAGGCCGGCCCGCGCGGATCATCGCCAAGATGAACTCGCTGGTCGACCCGCAGGCCATCGTCGCCCTGAGCGCGGCGAGCCGGGCCGGAGTCCGGATCGACCTGATCGTCCGCGGGATCTGCTGCCTCCGGCCGGGCCTGCCCGGGATCTCGGAGAACATCCGGGTCGTCAGCATCATCGACAAGTTCCTGGAGCACTCGCGGATCAGCTACTTCCAGAACGACGACGACCCGCAGGTCTTCCTCTCCTCGGCCGACTGGATGCCCCGGAACTTCCGCCGGAGGGTCGAGATCCTCTTCCCGATCGAGGACCCCCGGCTCCGGAGCCGGATCGTCGACGGCCTGCTCGGCATCTCCCTGATGGACAATGTCAAGGCTCGCGAACTCCAGCCCGATGGGAGCTACCTGAGGGTCGAGCCGGCCCTCCCCGGCGAGCCCGCGATCCGGTCGCAGATCGAATTCCAGAACATGGCCCGCGAACTCTCGGTGGCCGATCCGATCCGGCCCAGCCGGGTCAACTCGGACTCCAACCACCTGTTCCGGGCCTACGAAGGCTGAGCCGTTCGCGAGGACCGACCGTCCCCGGGCCACCCCTCCTGGCGCGAGCCCGGCGGTGCAAGGGGGCCGCAGGGCTCGAACTCGCGATCGGCGTCCGGGTCCGGAGGCGACCGGACCCGCGTTCGCCGAGGCTCAGGGCTGATCCTCCCTGCTGCCGATCGGCTCGATCTCGCCTTGATCCCCCGTCCACTCCGGAGTCTGGTACGCCCCGTCCCAGCCATAATCGCCCAGGTCGAGGCCGCTCGACATCCCCGAGTACATCGTGTCCCGCTTGGACACGTGCGATCCCGAAGGCGGGGGAGCGGCCACCGTCAAGCCCGAGGTGTATCCCTGGGTCACGGCCCGGTACTTGTGGGCCGTCGCGCTGGATTGGCCGGTACGCTCCTTCAGGCCCCAGCAGCCCCACTTGGAATAGGTCCCGCTGTCAGCATACCAGCAGACTCCGCCGATCGAGGAGGGCAGGGCGTTGATGAAATGGCTATAGGCCAGCCCCATCCGCGGATCTCGATTGACCGCGATCAGCAGCGGCGTCGCGTTATCATTCTGCCAGTAGTTGACGTGCTGGCCGCCCTCATAGAGGACCAGGGGAACGCCGTACCAGTCGGCCTTGGCCTTGTACCAGGCGACCTGGGCGGCGATCTCGGGGATCGAACCGTAAAGCCCATTGATCACCGACGTCACGGCCGCCGATGGATTGGTCTTGTACTGGGTCGTCGCGGTATTGAGATTGGTCTTGCTGACGAAGTAACCCGCGCAGCTGATCGCGTCGAAGCGATATCCGTCGGCCTGATATTGCTTGAGGGCAACCGTGAGCGTGGCCTGATAGCCGGCCTGTCGGGCGAGGACCCGGATGCATGCTCGACTCGGCGAGACCCTCGACTTGAAGAGGTTCACGAGCCGGCCATCCCGGCGAGCGATCCATTCCCAGGCTCCCAGGCCCTGGTTATTCTGATCGCGAAGCGCCATGAGCTGCGACCACTGCGGCATCCCGGTATTCCAGACCTCGTTGCTGAACTCGACGTAGAGCCTCAGGCGAGGGTCGAGATGTTGATCGACCAGGCGGGCCAGCCGGCGAACGTAGTCGTCCGAGGCCAGCGCCGGGATGCAGATCCAGAGGTCCTTCCCGAGGAGATTGGCCAGCTCGCAGGCCGTCTCCTCCTCGATCCGACCCCGGCCGCGGTAGGAGAATTTCTGGGATGCCGTTCGATCGCTCCAATTGACCTGCTTGGATCCGTTGGTCGCTTGCCAGTCCATGATCCGGAGCGTCGAGAAAGGCTTGAGGTCGTCGAGATAGCGCTGATAAAACGTGCGGCCCACGTGGCCGGGCAGGACGAACGAGACGTCGCGGATCGGATTGCTCGCCCGGGACTCGACCATCATGAATTCGATCTGCCAGAACCTGGGGACTCCCCCCGTGGGCAGATAGACCCGACGCGGCAGGCCATCGCCGTTGAAGGTGACCTCTCTCCAGAACTGGCCGTCGAATCCCCCGCTCAACCGGACCCTTCCCACGCCCTTCGCGGTCAGGGTATACCACCCCACCGGCAGGTCGGCGTAAAGTGCCACCACCAGCGAAGTCGGCCCGGTCGACGCGTCGACCCGCGTCGGCCAGCCCTTCGCGTCATAGGCGGGCACCGGTTCGACTCCCCGGAATCCGTTGAAGGTGCCGGCTCCCCGGATGAGGTCGGCGAAGATCAGGGTCGAGTTGTCGTAAGCCAGCACGCCGGCCCCGAGATTGATCCCGGGAGCTCGACCCAGATGCGCCTGGCCGAGACAAGGGTTCGCGATCAAGCCGAGGGCGAACAGGCTTGCGGTCAATCGTCGGATCGTCTTCAAGGCAGGTCTCCGGGTCGTCGGTTCGAAGTTGTGTCGAGCGGCCTCATGGCCGATGGAGGATGGACCCTGCCGCCAGGGGGCGGGTCCGGTCGAGTTCCGAGGGGAGGGGACGGGCAAGGGCATCGCGGCCGGATGATCGAATCCGGCGGGACGCGGGCGGAGGGGGGAGTCGGGATCATCGAACGAGGCCCGAGGCCGGAGCAATCTCGGCCTCGTCAGTTCGACATCAACTGGCCTGACCGAGGATGGGAGCACGTCTCGGACCAGTCCCCCGGCCATCGGGGTCACTTCGGCTCGGCCGATCCTGGGCCGATGTCCCGCCGGATCTCCGGTCGGGAGCCGAAGGACGCGAGAGGGCGAAATGGGACGTGACCGCCGTGCTCGATGGCGCGAGGGCCGCAGGCTTGGGGGATGGTCTCTTCAGTCGTCCGGGACAGGCGAAGGGTCCGCGGGAATCCTGGAAGGTTCCTCGATCTCTCATCAAACTGCGCTCCACGATCGAGGAGGGTCGCTCCTCGACGCACCGTCTCGATTTATCAACTCGAACAATTTGACTTTAGGACATGATTTGAAAAGTATACGAAACAATATTTTCGGGATCGTGCCGCCCGGGATCGACACGACTCGAAGGGGCGTCCCGGCACCCTGACTCGCGGGGATGCCGGCCGGGCGGACCAGGCCAACAAACCTATGACCGCGATCACATAAACAAGCTCTCAGGCGCAAGAATGCGGAACCCCGCCCCGGCCGCTCGCGGGCGGGGCTAGATCCGGCAGAAACGGCAGGGAGCTAGGGCGGAGGGGGCAGGATCCGATCAAGAGAACTCCAGGACCGGCGGCGGCCTTCCGCGAGCGAATGAGGCCGCTCGACGGGGTGTGCACCTGACGACGGGCTGGCCGGTCGACCGGATGGCCGATTCAACGGGATCGATCGAGGGACTGCGGGGCGAAATTCTCCCCGAGGCTCGGGAAGAACTCCTGCTGAGGATAGTTTAATAAACCAGCGAACTGTCGAAGCTAGGGTAACACCCTGGAAATCACAAGCAATCCTGGCGCGGAACTTCTATGGATGAAGTCGGCGGGATGATGACTCTGGGCAACAATCCCGCCCGTCGAGCCTTGAGGAGAGGCCCGGTCGACCGCAGTAGCGAGATTGCGAGAGGAGATGATTGCAGGCGAAGTATCCGACCGGGGACGGGAGCGAGGCCCTTCGGGGTTTCCTCGGTCGATGATCGGGGTATGCTGGGCGAACCGGTATGGTTCAGGCGCGGAAGAGCTTGGGGCGGGAGATCCAATCGAGCTGATACGTACCGCCCGGCTCACCGACCAGCGCGGCGATACCGCCCTTGCGAAGCTCGCAGATCGGGCTTCCTTCCCGGCCGGTGACCAGCTGGCCGACCAGGTCTGAAAAGGCCGGGTTGTGGCCGACGATCATCAAGCGGGTCTCGTCCCGGGTCTTCAGCCAATCGCGGATCGATCCGGCGTCGGAGCCGGGGCGAAGCTCCTCGACCACTTCCAGCAGGTCGCCACCGCCGAGGCACTCGGCGACGATCTCGGCCGTCCGGAAGGCCCGGGGCAGGGGGCTGGTGGCGATCCGGACCAGCTTGAGCTTGAGCCGCTTCAGGCCCCGCCCGATCTGTCGGATCCGCCGCTCGCCGTCGGGCGTCAGCGGCCGGTCGTCGTCCTCGAACCCCGGAGTTCCGTGAGGGACCGCGAGGCCGTGGCGGAGCAGGTACAGTTCTTGCATCGATGTTTGCTTTCGATCAGGTCAGGGATGGCTTGAGTGAGGGCAATCGACCGAGGGCGGCAGGGGAGGTCAGCCAGTTGCCGCGAAGGCCGACGGGCCGGGGATCAGGGTCGGGCTCCGCTTCCACGAGGCCGCTTCCTCGCCGTCCAGGCGGAGCGTCAGGCACTTCGCGCTCCCGCCGGCCTTGATGAACTCGGTCAGGCGGAGCGGTCGGACCTGATAACCCATTCCCTCCAGATTTCGGGCCAGCTTCGGCGCCCCGTCGTTGAGGATCACGGTCCGGCCGACGACCACGGCGTTGCAGCTGAAGGAGACCGCCTCCTCGGACGAGACCTCGATCAGCCGGGGGATCTGGCCCGCCAGGACCGACCGGCCGTAGTCATCGAAGGCCCCAGGATAATAAATTGCGGTGTCCGCGTCGATCGGGCAGAAGCAGGTGTCGAGGTGATAGAACCGGGGGTCGACCAGTTCCAGCGGGAGCACCGGCACCCCCAGCCGCTCGCCGATCCACTGATGGCTCCTGGCATCGCTCCGGAACCGATAGCCGGCGTACAGGGTCTCGCCGCAGAAGAGGGCGTCGCCGGCCCCCTCGAAATTGTGGCCCGGGGGCAGGGTCTCGACCTCGAAGCCGTGGGCCCTGGCCCATCGGTCGAAGACCGGAGTCTCACCCTGGCGGACCCCGTGACGGAAGCGTGAGCTGAGGAAGAGCGTGCCGAAGACCAGGCCCGCGTTGGCCGTGAAAACCAGGTCGGGCAGGCCGGGTTCGGGATCCAGCAGCTCGACCGTCGCGCCCAGGTCGACCAGAGTGTCGCGGAGGCCTCGCCACTGGCGATCCGACTCGGCCGGGTCGCTGCCGATGGCGCGGTCCATCCAGGGGTTGATCTCGTATTCGATCCCGTAGAAGTCGGGGGGGCACATCAAGATTCGGGGCGTCGTGATCATGATCCTCGCCTCCTTCTTCAATGATGGCTCAGTTCGGCCGCGAGACTCCTGAGGAACGGCTCGACGTCGGTCACCAGGCCGACGGTCTGGAAGGTCCCGCGATCGCTCAGCTTGGTCACGGTGGCCGGGTTGATGTCGACGCAGACCACCTTGACCCACGCCGGGAGCAAGTTCCCGGTCGCGATCGAGTGCAAGGCCGTGGCGATCATCAAGGCGAAGCCGACCTCGCGGACCGAGGCCCGCATCGCGGCCTGGGCCTTCACCGAGTCGGTGATCACCTCGGACAGCGGCCCGTCGTCCCGGACCGATCCGGCCAGTACGACATCCACGTTCGCCTTGATGCATTCGTACATGATCCCCGACGTGATCAGGCCCGACTCCACCGCCCGGCGGATCCCGCCCTTCCGGCGGATCGTGTTGATGGTCCTGAGGTGGTGCTCATGGCCGTGTTCGATCGCCTCGCCCCGGTCGATCGAGACGCCCAGGCTGGTCCCGTAGATCGCCTGTTCGATGTCGTGGGTGGCGAGGGCATTGCCGGCGAAGAGGCTCTGGATCCACCCTTCGCGGATCAGTTGGGCGACGTGCGGGGCCGAACCGGTATGGACGATCGCCGGGCCGCCCACCAGCAGGACCTTCCGGCCCGCCTCGCGAGTCGCCCGGATCGAGTCGGCCACTCCTCGGAGGCTGACCGCCTTGGGCTTCTCGCTGGAGACCCCCGATCCCATGAAGCCGAAGAGGCTGGACTCGCGAGGCCGCTCCAGGGGGATGACCCGGATCCCGCCGTGCCCGACCACGATCGGCATGCCGACTTCCACGTCGATCATCGGCACGCATCGGGCGGTGTGGGCCGACGGGTCGACCACGATCCCGCAGTCCATCTCCTGGTCGGCCACCTCGATCCACCGGCCGCCGAGCCGGACCTGGGTCCGCTGGTTGGTCGTGCTGTAGAACGAGTCGGGGAAGGCCCCGGCGATGTCGGCAAGCTCGACCTTCGCGTCGTCCGGATTGACGGGCGACGCCCCATGCTCGACGAGGTCGCCGAGGATCTCATCGAGCTGCGAGGCCGTGCCCGCCCGGATCGCGATCCGGGCAAAGCTGGGGTCCACTCTCCGAGAGCCAATCTGGCATTCGCGGATCTCGAAGGTCCCCCCCATCTGCAAGATCCGGTCGAGGATCTTGGGCAGCAGGAGCGAGTCGACGATATGACCCCGGACCTCGACCTCCTCGATCACGCCCTCGGTCGAGTCGGTCGCCTTCGGATTCCGCCGGTCGTCGCGGTCCATATCATGGCCGTCCTTCCGGGTATCGAGGTCTTTCCTTCTCCTCTTATAGAACTATTGTAGCCCGAAGAGAGCAACTCGTCACTTCGAGGCGGGTCGAAGCCTGACGTCAATGTTGCTACCTCTGCCTCCCTCTCCCTCCGGGAGAGGGCCGGGGTGAGGGTTCGTGGCATCAAGATCGAGTCCGCAATCAACCGATTCCAGGCTCACCGATCAGGCGGGGGACCCTCTCCCCAACCCTCTCCCGGAGGGAGAGGGAGGCAGGATCCCCCGGATTCAGGGACTTGAATCAAGGCTCGATGTGCAGCGTGGCCGACACGTCCAGCGGGGCTTCGCCGGGCAGGTCAGTGACGATCCGGAAGTTCTTGACCAGGTCGCCGTGGGTGGTCCCGAGGGCCGGGTTGTAGGTCAGGGTCAGGACGTGCAAGGGCTTGCGGGTCGAGTCGGCGGCCTTCAGGTCGAAGCCGTCGCCGAGCCCTTCGACCTTCGCGATCGCGAACGGCTTCGAGCCCCGGACCAGATAACGACCCTGGGCCCCGGCGGCCGAGGTCACGTTCCCCAGCGCCAGGAGGCTCGGGGTGGCCGAGAGGTCCCCCTGGATCTGACCCGTGACCAGGATGGGAATGCCGGGAGTCTCTGGATCATTGGTGATCAGGCGGATCTCGTCGCGGACGATCCCGGCCGAGACATCAGGCTTGATCGAGACGTTCAGGCGATAGCCGACCTCGCCGTTGTACCGCTTGGTCTCCTGGAGCGAGGCATTCAGCACCTTGCTGGCCGAGACCATCTTGACCACCTTCCAGTCAGGCTTGCCGATCCGGTCGATCGTCAGGATCTGCGAAGGGGACTGCCCCCGGGCGACCGTCCCGAAATCCACCGCGCCAGGGTTCAGGACCACGTCGCTGAGGATCAAGGACGAGACACCCAGGCTGATCTCCGACTCCTGCCCCCCCGCCATCACCGCGACATACAGGGTGGTCGACTTCCGACCCACGAAGTTCCGCGTATCCATCTGGGCTTCGATGATCGCGGTCTGGCCCGGAGCGACCACCGAGGCGCTCGCGGTCCCGCTGGTGCAGCCGCAAGAAACCCGGAGGTTGAGGATCTGGATCGGCACGGTCAAACGGTTCGTCAACACGAACGGATGCCGGACGATCCCGCCCCGGGGAACCGGCCCGAAGTCGTGAGACCGCTCGCTGAACAGGGTATCCGGCCAGTTGCTCGCCGGGGAGGCCCCCAGCAGACCACCGACCATCACCAAGCCCGCGAACGCTACTGCGAACAACCGAGTCATCACTCGCCTCCATGCGATGGCCGGGAATCCATCCCCATTCCTGCGCGAATCCACAAGGAGTGTTATCGTCGAGATTGCCCCCGGCGCTCAACTTTGCCAGACTCCGGGAAGGGGCTAGCCTTCACAGATTACGCAAACCACCATTAACTCGCCCGTCGATAGTTCATGAGACCACCAGATCCAGTGAGTCCTCACGCCTCATCAACTTTCGAGAAAGTGGCCGGAATTGGCATCCCTCTCAAACACTGATCCGACCGTGGCATGGAGGTACGGGATGATTTCCGGATCGTAGTTGGCGATGGTGTTTACATCGTAGATGACCAGGTTCTTCGGGTCATCAAGATATTCCTGGGACTCGATGCCCGCCAGGAATCGCCACCCGCTATCGACATCGAACTCCGGCTCCTCCTTATACATGATGCCGACCTTGTGACCATGAACAGGGATCATGTCCGAAGCGAAGCAGCCTCCGAGTCCCTCGACGAGGGGCCTGATTTGATCGGCACGAAGCCGGAGTCTCTTGCTTGCCATGGCGTCCCCTTGGTTTGCCGATCGCTCCAGGACCCGAACCTATTCCCCAATCACCTTGACCAGCACTCGCTTGGGTCGTCGCCCGTCGAACTCGCCGTAGAAGACCTGCTCCCAGGGTCCGAAGTCCAATTTCCCCTTGGTGATGGCGATGACGACCTCCCGCCCCATGACCTGGCGTTTCATGTGGGCGTCGGCGTTGTCCTCGCCGGTCCGGTTGTGCTTGTACCTCTGGGACGATGGGTCGAAGGGGGCGAGCCCTTCCAGCCACGCCTTGTAGTCCTCGTGCAGGCCGGGTTCGTCGTCGTTGATGAACACCGACGCCGTAATGTGCATGGCGTTGCAGAGGAGTAGGCCTTCCTGGACCCCGCTTTTCTGGACGATTTGCTCCAGTCTCGGGGTGATGTTCAGGAACGCCATCCGCTCGGGGAGATTGAAGGTCAGGTATTCAGTGGTCGACTTCACGATCCAGACCTCGGGGTTGGTCGGGCGGCGTCAAGCGCAACGAGGCCTACCACGCCGGTCGGGTGGGCCTCGCCGCGCTCGACGCCACCCGACAAGATTGGAGTTTTGATCCTTATACATCCCGGCCGAAGATCCGCCGGGGGTTCTCCAGCAGCACCAGCCGGGCGAGTTCCAGGGCCCGGTCGGGCGACCACTTCCGGCGACGGATGGCGTCCTCGGCCAGGGTCTCGGCCAGGATCTTCCGGTACATGTTGAACTTGGGCAGGACGAATTCGAGCTTGTAGGCGTCGGAGTAGTAGCCGATCTGCTTGACCTTGGGCACCGCCTGGAGCCTCGCCTTCAGGTCCTCGGCGATGAAGGCGGGAATGTTCGAGTACCACCAGTGGCCGTTGGGCACGACGTTGGGGAAGATCCAGGAATAAGCCACCAGCTCGGCCCCGGCGTCGGGGGAGAGGGTGGAGACCGGGAAGGTCACCCCGGCGAAGTGATTAAACAGCTCTCGGTAGTCGTAGAGGCTGACCCGGCGGTCGAAGAGGTCGCGCCCCCCCGCCACCCCGGCCGGGTAGACGTTCCGAACCGGACCGATCATCAGGTCGAAGGGCAGCTGGAACTCGGCGCAGAACTCGGCGATCGTCCAGAAGACGACCTGTCGGACCTCGTCGTGTTCGTCCGCTCGGAAGTCCATCTGGTGCAACGCCCTGCGGATTGGCGTCACGGCCCGCTTGGGGGTCGAGAGCCGGGGGGCGAAGTCGGGCGGCAGGCTGATCGCGCAGGCCCTGGCCCCCTTCTTCACGAACCGCTCGAAGATCACTCCGATCGCCTGGCGGAGCGAGTCGTAATCGATGACGTCGACGCCGGTCGAGGCCCGGAGCCGCTCGACGGTCGAGGGCAGATGGAGCTTCAAGACCAGGTCATCGGTCCGGAGGCAGGGGACGTACTTCCGGGTGTCCCAGCCTTCGAGGGGGTCGTCGAAGTCGTTGGTCAGGAAGACGGCTTCCAGTTGGGTCCGGTCCCAGACCTCGTGATCCCAGATATGACTCTCGGGATCTCGCTCGGCCCGGTCGTAGAGGTCGTCGATGTTCTCGGGCGTGATCCGGTCGTGGGGAAATTCGTGGAAGGTCCGGGCGATCTCGAGGAGCCAGGAATACTGGACTGTGTTGTCGATCCGGTCGAGGTAAACCGAGAGGTTCCGGGCCCGTTCGCGGGGGGAGAGGGCGGGGTCGACCCGGTCGGCCGGCATCCCCGCCGAGTGAGCGAGTTCGGTATAGTAGTGGTAGCCCAGGACTTCATCGAGGTTCCGGGCGGCGGGCCGGTGGGCGTCGATGTGCGAGTGCGGGTCGAAGATCGGCCATCGCGCCATCTCCTCGAAGAGTTCGCGGGCGGCCGGGTCGATCGGGAGGGTGGTTGCCATGATTTGGTGGCCACTCGACGGCGAGGGTGGATGTTGAGAGGGAACGGCGATCGAGACGGGCCTGCGGGGGGTCCTTCGAAGGCTATCGGCGACCGACCAGGGATGCAAGGGCATGGCGATGAACGTGGTGGTGACTGCCGGCGGGACGATGGCGCCGATCGATGACGTTCGGCATATCGCGAACGCCTCCACCGGCCGATTCGGGGCCATGATCGCCGAGGCCGCGCTGGCCCGGGGGGCCCGGGTCTGGCACCTCCACGCCCCGGGAGCCCTCCGGCCCTTCGACCGCCTGGCGAAATTCGACCTCGAAACCCCCGAACCCTCGGCCGAGTTCAAGCGGCTCCAGGAACTCCGCGACTGCTGGCTCGAGGTCCGCGACCGTTGCCAATCGGTCCCCCTAGCCGAGGGGACCGTCGCCGAGTATTCGGCGACCCTGGAACGGCTCCTCCGCGAACACTCGATCGACGTCGCTTTCCTGGCGATGGCCGCCTCCGACTTCGCCCCGGTCCCGCACTCGGGCAAGGTCTCCTCCGACTCCGAGACCCTGGACCTCCGATGCCGGAGGCTCCCCAAGGTGATCGAGTCGGTCCGCGACTGGTCTCCCTCGACGTATCTCGTTGGCTTCAAACTCCTTTCGAACGCAACCGAGGCCGAATTGATCCGCCGGGCCGAGCAGGCCGGCCAGGTCAACCGGGCCGACCTGACCGTAGCCAACGACCTCCGGACCGTCCGCGAGGGGCGTCACGTCATCCACCTCGTCCGCGTAGGTCGACCGACCGAGACCTTCGGCCCGGATGACTCGATCGCCGACCGCCTGGTGGAACGGGCCTTTGCCTGGGCCTCGGCCCGGGGACGAGGCCGCTAATCCTACTCCGGGGAATCTGTCTAACAATCCGGTCCGGTTTGAGATAAGTTAAAGGAAAGAGAAACAACCCGGCCCTCACCCGCTCGCTCCCCGCCCGCCACCCGCCGTCCTTCGAGGCCAACCTCGCCATGACCGCGATGATGCGACTCACGCCCTGGCTCTGCGCGGCCCTGATCACGGTCGGCCCTGCGGCCTCGGCCCAGGATTCGTCATCGGCCTTCCCCGCCCAGGTCGCCCCGATCCTGGTGAAATACTGCGCCGAGTGTCATGGCCCGGTGAAGGAGAAGGGGAACTTCAATCTGGCGAAGTTCCCGGACGAGGCATCGCTCGTCCGCAACC
Organism: Tundrisphaera lichenicola; assembly: GCF_051175385.1. Lineage (GTDB taxonomy): Bacteria > Planctomycetota > Planctomycetia > Isosphaerales > Isosphaeraceae > Tundrisphaera > Tundrisphaera lichenicola. The sequence goes on from NZ_CP195106.1 coordinate 6,803,878, forward strand.
CCAAGACCTGGCGGAAGGTCCTGGAGAACGTCGAGGCCGGGGCCATGCCGCCCGAGGGGAAACCGCAGCCGACCGAGGCGGAATTGAAGGTGGTCGTCCACTATCTCCAGAGCGTCACCTCGAAGGCGAGCTGCGAGATCGCGCAGGACCCCGGCCGGGTCACGCTCCGCCGGCTCAATCGCGAGGAATACAACAACACGATCCGCGACCTGGTCGGCATCGACTTCCGACCGGCCGACGATTTCCCTTCCGACGACGTGGGTTACGGCTTCGACAACATCGGCGACGTGCTGACCCTGCCGCCGCTCTTATTGGAGAAGTACCTGACGGCCGCCGAGGCCATCGCCCAGGAAGCCATCCTGGCCGACAACGATCCCCACGGAGCCACCCACCGTTGGCAGGCTCCGGCCATCGCCGCCGAAGGAAGTGGCGGGGTTCACGGAGGCTCGGGCTTCTGGCTGATGGCCACCAATGCCGAGGTCGGGGTTGATGGGGCCTTCCCCCGGGGCGGGACTTATATCCTGCGGGCCCGCGCCTTCGGCCAGCAGGCGGGCAAAGATTTGCCCAGGATGGAATTCCGGATCGACGGCAAGACCGCCCAGGCCTTCGAGGTCAAGGCCGAGGAGAATGCCCCGGCCATCTTCGAGGCGAAGGTGAAGGTCAAAGGGAAAGCGAATCGGTTCGAGGTCGCCTTCACCAATGACGCCTGGTTCCCCGACTTCCCCGACCCCTCACATCGGGACCGGAACCTGGCCGTCGAGTCGCTGGAAGTCGTCGGGCCTCTCTACAGCCTGCCGAACGACCTCCCCGACTCCCATCGGAAGATCATCTTCCGGCGGCCAAATCACCGGAATGAGAACGAGGTTGCCCGCGAGATCATGGCGAAGTTCGCCACGCGGGCCTTCCGGCGACCGGCCACCCCCAACGAGGTTAAACGCCTGGTCGGCCTGGTCGAGCTGGTCATGAAGGACGGCGAGCGATTCGAACGGGGGATCCAGGTCGCCGTGCAGGCCGTGCTGGTCTCGCCCCACTTCCTGTTCCGGGTCGAGCTGGAGAACCGGCCCGGAGCCCCCCGTGCCCTGACCGACCTGGAACTGGCCTCCCGGCTCTCGTACTTCCTCTGGAGCAGCATGCCGGACGATGAACTCATCGAGCTGGCCTCCAAGAATCGTCTCAGGGAAGGGAAGAACCTCGACGCCCAGGTGGCCCGGATGCTCAAGAGCCCCAAGGCCCGGGAATTCGTCGAGAACTTCTCCGGCCAGTGGCTCCAGACCCGGAAGCTCGCGCTGGCCAACCCCGACCGGGGCCGGTTCCAGACCTTCGACGAGCCCCTCCGCCACGCCATGAAGCGCGAGGTCGAACGCTTCTTCGCCGCCGTCGTCCACGACGATCGCCCGCTCTCCGACTTCCTACACGCCGACTACACCTATCTGAATGAGCGACTGGCCAAGCACTACGGGATTGCCGGCGTGACCGGGAATGAATTCCGTCGGGTCTCGCTGAGCGACCCCCGGCGCGGTGGGATCGTGACGATGGCCTCGGTCCTGACCGTCAGCTCGAACCCGACCCGGACCTCGCCCGTGAAGCGTGGGAAGTACATCCTGGAGGAGATCCTCGGGACTCCCCCGCCGCCTCCCCCGCCGGGAATCGCCGACCTCCCCGACAACGATGGCGACAAGCCGGAGGCCGAGCAGGAGACCATCCGAACTCGCCTGGAACGGCATCGGGCCGACCCCAATTGCGCCAACTGTCACGCCAAGATGGACCCCCTGGGCTTCGCCCTGGAGAACTTCGACGCCGTGGGCTCCTGGCGTGACCAGGACGGCCAGCGCCCGGTCGACGCCTCGGGCACGCTGCCCAACGGCGAGACCTTCAACGGGCCGGTCGAACTCAAGGCGGTCCTGCTTACCAAGCTCAAGCCATTCACCGTCTGCCTGACCGAGAAGATGCTGACCTACGCCCTGGGACGAGGCCTGACCGAGACCGACCAGTGCGTCGTCGAGGAGATCGCCAACCGGACGATCCGCGACGGCGGCCGGTTCTCCAGGCTGATCTCGGGGATCGTCCACAGCGCCCCGTTCCAGAAGCGGGGCGTCGAAGGGAGCGTATCGCCATGAAGCCGATCTCGCGACGGACCGTCCTGAGGGGCCTGGGAACCGCGGTCGCCCTCCCCTGGCTGGAGGCGATGACCCCGGTTGTCCGGGGGGCTTCGGCGGCCGCCAGCCCCCGGCGGATGGCGTTCCTGTACGTCCCGAACGGCGTCAACATGCCCGACTGGACGCCCGCCGCCCCCGGCGCACTCGGGGCGATGCCCGAGATCCTCCAACCGCTCGACCCCTTCAAGGACGACCTACTGGTCCTGACCGGACTGACGCAGGACGGGGGCCGGTCCCACGGCGACGGGCCGGGCGACCATGCCCGGTCGATGGCCAGCTTCCTGACCGGGGTCCACCCCAGGAAGACATCCGGCCTGGGGATCCAGGCCGGGGTCTCGGTCGACCAGTTCGCGGCCCAGCGGATCGGCGGGGCGACCCGGCTCCCCTCGATCGAGCTGGGGATCGACCGGGGGGCACAATCGGGCGATTGCGACTCGGGCTACAGCTGCGCCTATTCCTCGAACATTTCCTGGCGATCGGCCTCGACCCCGATGGCCAAGGAGGTCAACCCGAAGGCCGCCTTCGAACGCCTCTTCGGCGACCAGCTCAGTCACGAGTCGGCCGAGGCCCGAGCCAGGCGGGAGAAGTACCGCAAGAGCGTCCTCGACTTCGTGGCCGAGGATGCCCGAAGGCTCCAGGGCAAGCTCGGGCAGGCCGACCGCCAGAAGGTCGACGAATACCTCACCTCGGTCCGTGAGCTGGAAGGCCGGATGAACCGGGTCGATCAGGCGGTCGAGATCGACCTGAAGGGGGTGCCTCGTCCGGCGGGCGTCCCCGAGGACAACCGCGAGCACATCCGGCTGATGTTCGACGTGCTGGCGCTGGCCTTCCAGGCCGACTCGACCCGGATCGCGACCTTCGCCTTCGCCAATGAGGCCAGCGGCAAGAGCTACAAGTTCATCGGCGTGCCCGAGGGGCACCACGACCTCTCGCACCACGGGAAGGACCCGGAGAAGCTGGCGAAGATCAAGAAGATCAACACCTACCACATCGAGCAATTCGCCTATTTCCTGGAGAAACTCCGCTCGATCCGAGAGGGGGAAGGGACGGTCCTGGATCACTCGATGATCGTCTACGGGAGCGGGCTCAGCGACGGCGACCGCCACAACCACGACGACCTGCCGATTCTCGTGGCCGGCAAGGCCGGTGGGACGATCCGGCCGAGCCGACATCTCGTCTATCCCGCGAATACGCCCTTGAACAACCTCTATCTGTCGATGCTCGAACGGGTCGGGGTGGCCACGCCTGCGATCGGCGACGGGACCGCCCCGCTCCCGAAGCTCGGCGGTTGATCGGGGCCGGGGTCGACGAAGAAGGCCGCACCGATCGGATCGGCGCGGCCTGATCGTTCGCCCTCGGGCCGCCCGGGATCAGCCCAGGTGCCTGGCGATGGAAGCCGGCAAATGGTCGTGGACCGACCTGGGGAGCGTCTTCAACGACGAGACCAGGCTCCTGTAGCGGTCGGGCACGTCCTGGAGCGATTCCGGGAGATACTTCTCGGCCCAGGTTTCCTCGCGTCGGGTCAGCATCGAGCTGAGGACCAGCCCGAGCCCGAAGCCAACACCCAGGCCGATCAGGACCGAAGACCCCGGGTTGCGGGCGACGGTCCCCTCCGCCTGGCGATATTGATGAACGGCCGACTCTCGGGCCGTGTCATAGCCTTCGTGAATCCGTTGACCGAGCTGCTCGGCCCCTTGCTGGACCTGATGGGCGGCGTTCCGGACCTGGTTCTGCGCACCCTGGGCCGAACCTCCGCCCGCATTCTGACCATCGCCTCGTCTGTTGTTCGCCATCGGAGCGGCTCCTGAGCTTCGGGGAAATTGGACGGATGGAGATGGGGCCGCTCGAAACCGCCGAGAGCCCCGACGACCCGAATCCCAGTGCAATGGTCGTGCCGAGTCTCCCAAGAGTTCGAGGTAGCGTGGGCCGGTCGGCGGCCAAACAGATTGGCCGAAATTCCCGACGAACGGCACGTCGGTTGCTTTCATCAAACACTCGAAGTTAGTATTACGACCACCTCAAGCGTTGAGGCGAATCGTCGGACACTTGCACGACCCAAGGATCCCACCCATGAAGCGTTTCCTGGCCTCCGCCCTGGTGTTGAGCTCGTTCGCTCTCTTCGGCCTGGTCGGCTGCGACGATACGTCCACCGCCAAGAAGACGGAAGAGATCACGACTCCCGAGGGATCGACCAAGATCGAGAGCAAGACCACCGTCGAGAAGTCGGGCGACAATCCCCCGCCCGTCACCGCCGAGCCCAAGTAATCGAGACGACGACACTCTTCGCCTCAAGACGCCCTCCGTCATTCGGAGGGCGTCTTTTTTTGCACTTCCACATAATTTTCATATCGAGAAGATTCGAGACTTTGGCATTGCGATTGCGATGAGAATATCCCAGCGACCGGCCGAGGGGTCGGTGGAACGAAAGATACCAGGGAGATGCAAACGATGGCCATCAACGCTCAGGAACTGCAGGGCCAGTGGACCAAGCTCCGGGGCCAGGTCAAGGAGAAGTGGGGTCAGTTGACCGATGACGACCTCCAGATCCACGGCGGTAACATCGACCAGCTCGTCGGCAAGATCCAGCAGAAGACCGGCGAGGGGCGTGAGGCGATCGAGAAGTATCTCGGCGAACTGACCTCGCAAGGATCCTCGGCGATCGCGGCCGCGGCCGGGGCCGTCGGCAACTTCGCCTCCCAGGCCGGGGACCGTTTCCGCGATCAGTATGGAAACCTGTCCGATCAGGCCCGCGAGCGGCTCGACGCCGCCTCGGACGTGGTCCGGCACAATCCCACGCAGTCCGTCGCCGCGGCCTTCGGCGTCGGCCTGGTGGCCGGCCTGGTTGTCGGCCTGGCCCTCCGCTCCCGCTAAATCCGACCGCTTCGAGGCGACTCGTCGCGGTGACTTTGCACCCTTTTCCACCGTCTTCGGACGTTCAGGAGTATTCCCATGCTTCGCTGGGCCGTAACCTTCGCGATTATCGCCGTGATCGCCTCGATCCTCGGATTCTCCGGCGCGGCCGGCACCTCGGCCAACATCGCTTACCTGTTCGCCATGGTGTTCCTGGTCCTCTTCGTGCTCTCGCTCATCTTCGGCCGGAAGGCCATCGGTGGCGGGCCTTCGATCTAGCGACCGCGACGCCACCCTTCGAACAAACGTGGACCTGGGCACCCGATCGGGAGTCCAGGCCCTCGGCCATTTCGAAGGAAGACAGCGATCCACGGCCCTCCGGTCAGGCCCCCGCGAGGCAGCACTTCTTGTATTTCTTGCCCGAGCCGCACGGGCAAGGGTCGTTTCGGCCGACCGGGCTGGCATCGGCCGGCTTGCGGATCGTCACGCCCTTGACGCCCCCGTCGGGCTTGAGCCGATCCCGATAAGAGCGTGCGATCACGCGAACCTGCGCGGCCCAGTCCGAACCCTCGCCCACCCGTCCGCTCTCCTGGAGATATTCCAGGAATCGGGCGATGACATCCGGCACGTGAGGCCGAGCGTCGTCGGGCAGGGAAAGCCGGGGCATCACCTCGGAGAGGACCGTGGCGAAGGTGCCCGAAGCGACCTCATCGGGGAACCCCCGGTCGATCTTGCGGACGGCGTTGCCGAAGTGGGTCAGGATATCGGGAACGAAATCGCGCACGGATGGGTCGAGAAGTCCCACGCCGAACGATTCGGAGAAGTCGCCCGCCCAGTTGTCCCAGCGGTTGTCGAACATGGTTCCTTCTCGGCTATGAGCTTATGGGGTGACCCTGGAGCGAAGTGAGGCCCACCAGCGAGATGTTCCGCTGGGGGCCTCACTCCGCTCGACTCCAACCTACCCGATGTCAGCGAATCGGGTTGAGGACCAGGCCGCTGAGGAGTTTGGGATAGAAATAGGTGCTCTTGGGCGGCATCTTCTCGAGATTCGAGGCGATCGCCTCGACATGCTCCATCCCGGCGGGCGGGACGAGGCAGGCCAGATCGCATCCCTCCTGGGCCAGGCTGGCGAGGACTTCGTCGATCCGGTGGACGTAGGTGCAAGCGGCCGAGCCGATCTTGCCGATCAGGTCCTTGAGGACGAGTTCGTGGAGGATGCTCACGCCCAGCGACCGCCATTCGGGGCTGCGGTCGGGGGTCAGGGCGTCCATCCGTTGGGTGTTCCGGAGCTTGGCCGTGAACCATCGGCCATCTTCGAGGGTCCCGAAGCCCAGGGTATCCTGCTCGCCGCCGATCTCGATGATATCCCAGGCGTTCCGGCAACCTTCCTCGCCCTCGCCGGCCGGGCTGATGATGAACTCGGGCGCGAGCCTCGCGGCGAGGGTCTCGGAGGTCAGGCCGACGAAACCGCGGACCAGCCGGTGGGTCGGCTGGATGATCAGCCCGGGGTCGCTCATCCCGACCAGCATCATCATGCAGAAGTTGGCCGGGTCCTCGGGGCCGGAAAGCTCGCCCGAGGCGGCCAGGTCGTCGCGGAACTTGACGCCGGTCTCGTATCGGTGGTGACCGTCGGCGATGAAGACGGGGCGGGGGCCCATCAGGCCCTGCAACGCGGTGATCGTCTTCGGGTCCTGGACTTCCCAGAGCCGATTGACGACGCCCAGGTGATCGGTCGCTTCCTGAGGGGTCTTGTCGATGATCCCGGTCTCGGCGAGCCGGATGACCTCGTTATCGTCGTCGGGGTAGAGGCCGAAGATCGGGCTGAGGTTGTATTTGGTCGCGTTGAAGAGGGCCAGACGGTCGGCCTTGGGGCCGGAAAGGGTCTGCTCGTGGGGATAAATCTTCCCCTCGCCGAACGGCTCGAGCCGGACCCGGGCCAGGAACCCCTTGCGGGTATACGTCTGCCCTTCGACCTCGAAGGTCTGGTGATAGACGTAGTAGGCGGGATGCGGGTCTTCCCGGAGGACTCCGGATCGGAGCCATTCCTTGAGGAAACGAGCCGCGCGGGTGTAGCGGTTCGACTCGGGGGTATCTCCCGCTTCCTCGCGATTCAATTCGAGGCGGATGATGTTGTAGGGGGAGGCGTCGTAAAGCCGGTCCTGGAGCGAGGAATCGACGACGTCGTACGGCGGAGCGACGACGTCGGACATCGCGCCGACCTGTGCCATATCGTATCGGATGCCGCGGAAGGGGCGGATGTCGGGCATGGGCGAGGCCGTCCGTCCTGTCTCGAGAAGTTCGTCAGGCCGCGGGGGGGGACGCGGAATCCCAAACGAGGATCAAATCAGCGGGGATTTTAGCGGATCGAGCTTTGTCTGGGCAATCCCGCAGCGTGAGCGGCCCAAGGTTCCCCCGACCAGCGAACGGGCCGGAGGCTTCGGGCGGGATCGCTCCCATGGCCGGGAGATCGATCAGGCAAGAGCCCAATACCGGGCAATCAAGTGCCCATTTCCCAGCTTTCGAGGTACTTCGCCTGCTCGTTGGTGAGCGTATCGATGTTGATCCCCATGCTCTGGAGCTTGAGCGTGGAGACCCACTGGTCGACTTCCTTGGGTACTTTGTAGACCTTGTGGGCGAGCTGGCCCTTCATATGGAGCGACCACTCGGTGGCCATGGCCTGGGCGGCGAAGCTCATGTCCATCACGCTGGCCGGGTGGCCATGGGCGGCGGCCAGGTTGATCAGGCGGCCTTCGCCGAGGATATAAACCCGATGGCCATCGCCCAGGACGTACTCGTCGACAAACTCGCGGACGCCCTTGTTGCAGGACGAGGCGGCCTCGGCGAGCTGGTCGAGGGCGAGTTCGACGTTGAAGTGGCCCGAGTTGCAGACCATCACGCCATCTTTCATGGCGGTGAAGTGCTCGGCCCGGATGACGTGGATGTTGCCTGTCACGGTGATGAAGAGGTCGCCAATCGGGGCGGCCTTGGCCATGTCCATGACCTCGAATCCGTCCATCGCCGCTTCGAGGGCCCGGATCGGGGCGACCTCGGTGACGATCACATGCGCGCCCAGGCCCTTGGCCCGCATGGCGACGCCTTTGCCACACCAGCCGTAACCGGCGACGACCACCCTTTTGCCGGCGATCAGCATGTCGGTGGCGCGGATCACGCCGTCCAGGGTGCTCTGGCCGGTCCCGTAGCGGTTGTCGAAGAAGTGCTTGGTCATCGCGTCGTTGACGGCGATCACCGGCAGCTTCAAGACCCCTTCCTTCTCCATCGCGCGGAGCCGGATGACCCCGGTGGTGGTCTCTTCCATGCTGGCCACGACGTTGCCGACCAGGTCGGCCCGCTCCTCGGCTGAGAGCGTGGAAGCCCAGTTGCGGACCTCTTCGTGGAGATCCGTGAGCCGATCCAGGGCGATGAATGTCATCGCGCTGACGAGGTCGGCCCCGTCGTCCATCGTCACGTGCGGCCGATGTTTCAGGGCCGCGGCGATGTGCCGATAGTAGCTCGACTCGTCCTCGCCCTTGATGGCGAAGACCGGGATGTTGAAGTCGTTGACCAGGCTGGCCGCGACGTCATCCTGGGTCGACAGCGGATTGGAAGCGACCAGGACGAGGTCGGCGCCCCCGGCCTGGAGGGTCCGGGCGAGGTTGGCGGTCTCCGACGTCACGTGCAGGCAGGCGGACATCCGGAGCCCGGCCAGCGGTTTCTCAACCTCGAACCGATCTCGGATCGCGCGGAGGACGGGCATGTCCCGTTCCGCCCAGAGGATTCGCTGATAGCCGACGGAGGCCAGTGCCGGATCCTTCACATCACCCGCAGCCATGGTCGTCAAGTTGGGAATCTCCTCGATCAATAAACCACGGAGGGCCAGACGGCCATCCTGCGCCCCCCACCTCGCCGCCTTCTCATCCGCCCGATCGTCTCGGGATCGCGACCTGGGCCGCGCCCCGACAGGGCGACTGTATCGACGCGAGCACGCGCGTGTTAATACGGATTATTCGAAATATCCTGCGCGGCCCCGATGAAATCGGCCACCTGGTCCGGATCTTTGTATCCCGGGGACGATTCGACGCCGCTGGCGACATCCACCATCCAGGGGCGGACGCGCCGGACGCGATCGGCCACGTTATCGGGGGTCAGGCCACCGGCGAGAATCAGGCGGGGATGAGTGGGGAGCAGGTCGAGGAGATCGGGGGTGATGGAATGGCCCGTCCCGCCCAGGCGTCCGGCGACATGGGCGTCGACCAGGATGGCATGGGGGGCGCAGGATCGGGCCTCGGCCTCGCGGATGTAGTCAGCCATCCGGTCGATCGAGGCGGGGTCCGGGAGCCGAAAGGCTCGGACCACCTTCAGCAACGGGAGCGCTCTCGCGAGCCGTTCGAGATAACCCACATCCTCGTCGCCGTGGAGTTGGACCACCCCGAGCCCCGGAAGATCTCCGAGAAGGTCGATCAACTTGTCGATCGGCCGATCGACGAAGAGGCCGACCGCGACCGCCTTGCCATGGAGGGCCGAGGCGATCTCGGCCCCTCGGTCCAGGCCGATGAATCGGGGCGAGGGCGGGTGGAAATTCAGGCCGATCCAGTCGGCCCCGGCCGCGACGCAGGCCAGGGCGTTCCGGACTTCGGTCAGGCCGCAGACCTTGACTTTGACGCGAGTTGGGATCAAGAAACGCCGAGCTTGGACAGGGCGGTCTTGAACTTGGCCTCGGTATTGACGCCGACCAGACGGTCGACCTCCTTGCCACCTTGGAAGATCAGGACGGTGGGGATGGCCGAGATCCGCAGGCCACCCGGGGTGTCCTGATTCTCGTCGGTATTCATTTTGCCAATCTTGACCTTACCGGTGAGCTCGCCGGCCAGCTTTTCGATGGTCGGTGCCAGCATCCGGCAGGGTCCACACCAGGGAGCCCAGAAGTCGACCATGACGGGGACTTCCGACTCGATCACTTCCGACCCCCAGTTGGCGTCGGTAAATTCCATCACGTTCCCGGCCATGTTTGGTAGCCTCACAAACGTCGCCTCGAACGTCGAGCGCTGACGTGGTCTCCCGACAAATTGAGGCCCCGGCGGGGCCATTGCTTAATGGAGATGATATAAGTGGCGCGAAACAGAGTCAACCGAACCAACCCCCGAGGCCCTTCGGCATCGACCGCCCCGGGGCCCGGTCGGGGCGCCGAGCCCCGGTCCGTCTCGGAGGATCATGCCTGGTACGACCCTCGAGGGTTCGGCTGGGAGACTTTCCTCCTGGCGGCGGTCCCGGCAGCGATCGTGGCCTCTTTCCTGGAGACGCCGGCGGTAGTCCGGTTCCTGGCGGCGGGGGTGGCGATCATCCCGCTGGCGGGCCTGATGGGACGCTCCACCGAGCAGCTCGCGCATCGGCTCGGCTCGGGGATCGGGGGGCTCCTCAACGCCACCTTCGGCAACGCCGCCGAGTTGATCCTGGCCTTGTTCGCCCTCCGGAAGGGGCTGGACGACGTGGTCAAGGCCTCGCTGACCGGCAGCATCATCGGCAACTTGCTGCTGGTCCTGGGGGCCAGCCTGCTGGCGGGCGGCCTGAAGTACCCGATCCAGAAATTCAACCGGACCGCCGCAGGGATCGGATCGACGCTCATGGTGCTGGCGACGACGGGCCTGATCGTCCCGGCCATGTTCCATCACCTCCATCCTCAGGCGATCGGGCTGGAGCACAAGCTGAGCGTGTCCGTCTGCGTCCTGCTGATGATCACCTATGGGTTGAATCTCATCTTCAGCCTGGGGACCCATCGCGACCTCTTCAGCGGAGTCGAGCAGGAAGGCAAGGTTGAGGCCTCGACCTGGGGCGTTCGTCGGGCCTCCCTGGTCCTGCTGGCGGCCACCGTCTTCGTGGCCTGGATGAGCGAGATCCTGGTGGGCGCTGTGGAGTCGACCAGCGAGACGCTGGGGATGAACGGCGTGTTCATGGGCGTGGTCGTGGTGGCGATCGTGGGGAATGCGGCCGAGCATTCCACGGCGATCCTGATGGCGTTGAAGAATCAGATGGACCTGGCCGTGGGGATCGCCCTGGGGTCGGCCTTGCAGGTCGCGTTGTTCGTCGCGCCGGTCCTGGTCTTCGCCAGTTACCTCCGGGACGAGCCGATGGACCTCCTCTTCACGCCTCTGGAGGTCGTCTCGGTCGTCCTCGCCGTGATGATCGCGCGGATGGTCGCCGAGGACGGAGAGTCGAACTGGCTCGAAGGGGCCATGCTCCTGATGGTCTACGCGATCCTGGGCCTGGCGTTCTTCTACCTACCGGCTGCCAGGTTGGCCCTGGCCCCGTAGTGCTGGAGGACTCGGGAATGTTTTGTAGGGTGGTGTCGAGCAGAGCGAGGCCCACCACGCCGGTCTGGTGGGCCTCGCTCCGCTCGACACCACCCTACAAAACCATCTGAGTCCCGAGTCTTTCAAGACCGCCCGGTGCCGGTATATTCCTCGTCGGCCAGGTAGAGCATCCGGCCGCAGGCCATGCAGAACTGGAGCGTGTGGCCGTTGATCAGCTCGTTCATGACCTGGTGGGTCACCGTGACGTAGCAGCCGGAGCAGGCGCTCCCGTCGATGGCGGCGAGGGCATCGGCCCCGCGTTGCTTGACGGTCCTCCGGTAGCGCTCGCGCTGGTCCTCGTCGATGAGGGTCTCGGCCTCGATGATGGCCTTGTCCAGCTCGGCGAGCTGGGCCTTCTGGGAATCGGCGTGTTGCTCGATCTGCTTGGCGAGGGCGTCGACCTCGTCGCTGAACTTCTTGACCTCGGCCTCGGCCGCCTGGACCGCGATGGCCTGCTGGTCGACGCGTTCCATGGCCTCGAGGATCTCCCCCTCGGTCTTGTCCATGTGGCTCTTGTCGAGGGCGAGCTGGTTCTGGATCGCCTTGTATTCCTCGTTCTTCTTGACGAGGTTGAGCTTGACCCGGAGGTCGTCGGACTTGGCCTGCTGGCTCTGGAGGTGGTGTTCGTGCTTCTTGACGGCGACCTTCTCGTCCTGGAGCAGCTTGCGAGCCTCTTCCAGCGCCTTCTGCTTGGCCGCCAGCGCCGCCTTGCGAGCGGCCAGGGTCTTGGGGCCGGAGGTCAAGCGATCGCGGAGTGCCGTGGCTCGCTGGTGGAGTTGATGAAGATCGCGGAGGGTCGAGGCGGCCGAAGGCATGGCGTCCAACTCCCTGGTACGGTGGGCGGCCGGATGGTCGCCGGTGAGGCATCAGTCGCGATTCGGGGATCGTTCGCTGATGCTTCGGAGCGGTGGCCGAGAAATGGGATTCCGATCGTAATCATCGGGGGGGCCGTTTCCCAGCGGGAAGGTCGGCCCGGTCGAAAAAAAAACCGCCGGCCGCCCGTGGTGGGCGGCCGGCGGTTGATTCGCCGGATCAGCCGGTACTCTCTAGGAACCCTTCGAGTTGTCGGCTTCGGACCGGATGTTGAAGCTTCCGGACGGCCTTGGCCTCGATCTGCCGGACTCGCTCGCGGGTCACCTTGAAGATCCGGCCCACCTCTTCGAGGGTATAGGTATACCCGTCGCCCAGGCCGTAGCGGAGCTTGATGATCTCGCGTTCTCGATAGGTCAAGGTCTTCAGGACGCTGTCGATCTTCTCCTTGAGCATCTCCTGCGTCGCGGCGTTGATCGGGCTCTCGGCGGCCTCGTCCTCGATGAAGTCGCCGAAGTAGCTGTCCTCGGACTCGCCGACCGGTCGGTCGAGCGAGATCGGGTGACGGCTGATCTTCATGACCCGGCGGGTCTCTTCGATTGAGATGTTGGCGGCCTTGGCGGTCTCCTCGATGGTCGGCTCGCGGCCCTTCTCCTGGAGGAGTTTCTTGGAGACGTTCCGGAGCTTGGACATCGTCTCGATCATGTGGACCGGGATCCGGATCGTCCGGGCCTGGTCGGCGATGGCCCGGGTGATCGCCTGGCGGATCCACCAGGTCGCATAGGTGCTGAACTTGTACCCTCGGCGATACTCGTACTTGTCCACGGCCCTCATCAGGCCGGTGTTCCCCTCCTGGATCAGGTCGAGGAAGGAGAGGCCCCGGTTCCGGTACTTCTTGGCGATCGAGACGACCAGCCGGAGGTTACCGCCGGAGAGTTCCCGCTTGGCCTGCTCGTACTCCTTGAACCGGCTGTTCATGGCCTCGACCCGTCGCCGGAGCGACTCGGGGGTCTCGAGGGTCATGACCATCAGGTCCTTCAGCTCCTTGTGGAGGTTGGCGAGGTCCTCCTTGCCGACCCGGCCGGCGCGGTGATCGGCGATCATCTCGCCCAGCTCGCCCATCCGGCCGGAGACCTGCTCCAGCCGCTTCATCAGGGGCTGGACCTTCTGGGTCCGGATCGAGAGTTCCTCGACCAGGGTGACGGCCTTGTGGCGGCGGACCTTGAGCGACTGGCGGAGGACGCTCCGGGTTGGCTTGTCCCCCCGGGCCCGGACATACGACCGGAAGTCGCGGTCATTCAGGTCCATCAGGTGGGCCAACGTGGCCAGGTTGTGCGACATCCGGCCGAGGATCTGGTCCTTCTCCAGGTTCTCGGTGACCGAGACCTTGACGGTCCGGTCGAACGGGAGCTCGCCGTCGTTGACCTTCTTGAGGACGTCGACCACCAGTCGGAGGGCGTAGTCGCACTCCAGGACCTTGCGGCGGAACCGCTTGCGGGTGATCTCGATCTTCTTGGCCAGGCCGATTTCCTGATCGCGGGTCAGCAGGGGGATCTCGCCCATCTGCGTCAGGTACATCCGGACGGGGTCGTCGATCCGCCGGGAGATCTCGTCGAGATCCTCGGGGGTCAGCTCGCCGTCGTCGTCCTCTTCCTCGTCGATCGTGTCTTCGGGCTCGTCGTCGATCTCTCCCGAGGCGGTCAGGCGGGCCTCGGCCTCATCCTCATTGATGAGTTCGATGCCCAGCTCGTCCAGCGACTCCAGGAGGCCTTGGATCTTATCGGGGTTGCTGGCTTCGTCGGGGAGGAAGTCGTTGACCTGATCAAACGTCAGAAATCCGCGACGCTTGCCCAGATCGAGGAGCGTCTTGAGGCCCTCGTCCATCTTGTCCATTCGTGAATCTCCCTCGAGACGATGGGTCAGGACGCGTTTACTTCTTCGTGTCCGGCCGCTGGGATAAGAGTCGATATTTCTCGCGACGGAGGGCCTGGTAGCCCACCGGGTCGGAATCGGGGTCGGTCTCGGCCAGGGCCGCGTCCAGGTCCCTGAGGCGCGACTGGCGGTCGCGCTCGTCGTAACGATCGAGGACCCGGGCAAGCCGGACCTCGAACGGCGACTGGACGGTCCCCCGGGTGAGAGGGGCCGGCTCAATCGGCAAGAGCAGGCCGGCGGCCAAGGCCCGAAGGGCCGGGTCGTCCAACCGCGAGGTCACCCGATCGAACGTCGGGGGGGAACCCTCGCCATGAAGATCGTAGCAGGCCTGGAGGATCGCACGGAGCGGCGCATCGCCCAGCGAGGCGACCGTCACCCGGGTGATCAGCCGGGCTACCACCGAAGGCTCGTTCAGGACGATCTGGACCAGCTCGCGGTCGATCGGGTCGAGGTCCGAGGGCCGGATCGGCGGGGCCGCCGGCGGCTCGTCCCCATTCAGTTCGACAGCCGGGGCCGGCGACCGGTTCGGCCTTCGAAGCTCGCCGAGTCGCTTCCGGAGGTTGCCGATCGGGACCGAGAGCTTCCGGGAGAGGGTGTCGAGCGCCTTGGCCACCTTCAGGTCGAGACCCGCGCCGCCCCGACTGGGGATGCGGGCCAGGATCGACAGGACCCACTCGGCCGCCTGCCGGGACCCCTCGGCCGAACCGAAGTCGAATCGGCCCGAGGCCCGATCGATCGCGAAAGCCAGCGGATCGACCGCATCATCGACCATCGACCGGAAGGCGTCGGACCCTTCCCGGAGCAGGAAGTCGCAGGGGTCGAGGCCATCGGGCAAGGTCAGGACCCGGACGTCGACCTCGTGGCCCAGGAAGAGTTCCAGCGAGCGGTCGGCCGCCTTCTGGCCGGCCTCGTCGCCGTCGAAGACCAGGACCGAACGATCGGCCAGGCGTCGGAGGGTCGTGACGTGGTCGTCCCCCAGGGCGGTGCCCAGGGTCCCGACCGCGTTGGAGAGCCCCACCTGGTGTGCAGCGATCACGTCGGTATAACCTTCAACCACGGCGATCCAGCCCTCCGACCGCGCGGCCGGTCGGGCCAGGTCGGCCCCATAGAGAATTCGTCGTTTCTGGAACAATGGCGTCTCGGGAGAGTTCAAATACTTGGCTGCTTTCATCCCCGAGGCGAGATTTCGCTGTTCGATCGAGGGCATGATCCGCCCGCCAAATCCGAGCGTCCGCCCTCTCGGGTCGTGAATCGGGAAGATCAACCGGCCCCGGAACCGTTCGTGCGGAACTGGGTTTTTCTCGGATCGGACGATCAGGCCTACTTTCTCCAGGGCCGCGGCCGAGATCCCGGCCCGCCGGGCCTTCGCCGTCAGCCAATCGCGAGACTCGGGGGCGTATCCCAGGCGGAACTTCGCGATCGACTCGGCGGAAATGCCCCTCTTCTGAAGGTAGCTCCTGGCTTCCTCGGCGTCGGATAATGCCTCGACGAACGTCGATTCGGCCCAGGACGTGACCGCGAGCAGCTCGACCTTGGAGAGTCCCGGGGCCGCGGGGGCCTCGGGCTCGCCCAGCGGCACTCCGGCTCGGTCGGCCAACATCCTTAAAGCCTCTGGGAAATCCACTCGTTCGTAGTCTTTCACGAAATCGAAGATGTCGCCGCCGGCCCCGCAACTCCAGCACTTGAACGACTGGCGGTCGGGGTTCAGCTCCAGCGACGGGTTGTGGTCGTCATGGAAGGGGCAAAGTGCCTTGAATTTCGATCCGGATCGCTGAACGGGAAGGTATTCGCCGACCAAGGTCACGATGTCGATCGCATGCTTGATGGCGGCTAGGGTCGCTTCGGTATGGCGGGGCACCGGGGGCTCCTGGAGCGGGATCTCAGGCCCGGGTCCGTGGCTACGGCGCCAGATGCTCGAGGAAACGTGTTGTCTGGGAAGCCGATCGCCGTGCCCTGTCTCTCGGTCGCAACGAAAAATTATACCTCAGGGATACCTTCGGTCAAGTTTTTCAACGAGCCAGGAACGACCTCCCCACCTCTTCTAAGCCACGGATATGCGGCAAGTTAGGGTTTTCCGCCCGACCCGTACGGCTCCCCTCGATCATGCTCCGGGCGTTGGATGCTTGACTTCCCACGCCGACCGCGTTCCACGGCCCGAAATCGCTCCGATGATGAAGGAACTGTGGCGATTGCGAAGCAAACCGGGACACCTTGACAGTGTCCCGCAAACCAGGTGTCCAGGATTCGAATTCCGGGACGATTTCGCGTAGAAAGGGGACGATCGGCACGGGGTCAGGGCTGCTCGCCCCCCGGAGTCGCCAGTTTAAGGACTTCGATCCCTCCGTCCCGGAGCACTCCCAGCGGAATTTCCGGCGCGTTGACGAGCGGGAGGATGAGGTTGTCGAACTCGGCCTTGGAGGCGAATCGGCGAGGCCCGATCGACAGGATCCGGAGCCCGGGGACCAGTCCCACCGCGGAGGCCGGGGTCCCCGGGACGACCTCGGCGACCTCGACACCCCCTTCGTCCTCGCCCCCGGGGGCGTCCTTGACGCTGAATCCGTAATAAGCGAGGACCGGATCCTGCGGCATCTCGGCGATTGAGACCTGGGCAGTCTGCTCGACCCCCGACCGGAAGTAGGTGATCGGGACCACCGAACCGGCCTCCAGGGTGAAGGTCCGGTTCCGGAGCCCCGAAGGGTCGGTGACGGGCTTGCCGTCGATGGCGGTGATCACGTCGCCGACCTTGAGGCCGGCCCGGTCGGCCGGGCTGGAGGGCAGGAGTAGCCCGATCGCGACCCCCTTGCCGTCGGGGAGGTTGAGCTGCTTCCCCCGGTCCGGCGATACCGGCTGGGCGACGACCCCCAGATAACCTCGGATCACCTTGCCCGATTTGACCAGTTGATCGACCACTCGGCGAGCCAGGGCCGAGGAGATGGCGAAGCCGATCCCCTGGTTCCCCTGGTCGGGAGAGACCACCGAGACGGCGGTGTTGATCCCCACGACATGCCCCTGGAGGTCGACCAGC